>JAOTRX010000002.1:600000-1200000 GCA_030247675.1 Desulforhopalus sp.
TCACGTCAACGGCTGCCGGCCAGCTCACCAATTACAGCTGGAAGGGCAATATCCGCGAATTAAAAAATGTCGTCGAGCGGGCGGTCTACCGTGCCGAGGGAGGAAGCATCGCCGATATCACCTTCGATCCTTTTGTCTCGCCATATGGGGCGCTGCCCGCTGGTTGTCCGCAGGAAGAAGACAAGGGACAAAATACACCTGCCTCCAGACCTTCATCGCCCGGAACCATGCAGCAGCTGGTGGAAGATCTGGAGATTTCCCTGTTGCGGCAGGCCCTTGCCGCCTGCCGCTATAATCAGCGACAGGCGGCAGGACAGCTGGGCTTGACCTATGATCAGCTGCGGGGCAAGATCCGCAAGTACCGGCTTGCCGTTTTCGCAGGTGATGGGGTACCTTGAAATGCCTTTGTCATCTGGGAAGTTTCGGCGGGGAAAATTTGTTTTCCGCCGTTTTTCATGCTAGATCTTAAGGAGTCACGCTACATATTTGTAACTTTTGTCCGAGTCCGGCTGTCCTGGAAAGGCACGGAGCCTGCTGGGAACCTGTTTGCTTCTGGAGGGTAGAATGATCAGACATATTCTTTCGAGCATCTTTCTTCTGTTGCTCGTCGCCGGGGTATGTTACAGCGGTGAAAAGACAGTAAGCCTGGCCACCTTAACCGATTTTGCCCCCCTTTGTTTTCCCAAGGAAAATGCCCCGAACATAGCGGTCGAAGATATTCCTCCGGGCACCGATTCCAAACAGCTTCAAGGCTATGGCTGGGATGTCGTCCGGGAGAGTTTTCATGCCATGGGCTATTCCATCCGCCTCTATGTCGTCCCCTGGGAACGCGGAATGCACTACCTGGCCGGGCACAAAGTCGACGGCATATTCCCAGCCAACCATACCCTTGAGCGGGAAAAGGCCTATGCCTTTTCCAAAAATTATGTCGATGAGATCAAGATGGTTATCTACACCCGAGCCGACAGCACGATAGTCTGGCGGGGTCTGGAGTCTCTTGACGGTCTGCAGGTCGGTTTTGTCCGGGGCTGGTCCTACGGTAAAAACTGGGAGGCCATGGAAAAGATTATAAAGGAGCCCACCGACACCATTGCCCAGGGTTTTGATCTGCTGGCGAAGGGCCGGTTGGCCGGGGTGGCGGGGTACCAACTGCCCTACGATTATGAGCTGATGCGGACCAAACGCACCGATCAATTTAAAATCATAGGTCATTTCGATACGGTAGCCGAGTATCTGATGGTCCGGAAAAATGACCGGAACGGCCTGCTGGTCCTCGATGCCTTTGATTCCGGCAAAAATAGCATTGAAGTCAACGGGATGTTGTCGATGATTGAAAGGAAGTGGCAGTAAGATGGTACAAGCAAAACAGAGAGAAGCACTGTTGAAATCGTCCCCGGATAAAAGCCTCAGCCGCCGTTTCGGATTGACCCTGGTCAGCGTGGTTGCGGTCATCCTGGTGGTGTTTTCGGTGGTGGTCGGTTGGTACAATTACGCGCGCAAAGAGGCGGAATTGCACCGGCAACTGGGTCAGGCGATGAAACTGGCGGAGACCTCGCTGCCAGAGGCGGTGTGGAAGCTTGATGACCGCTCGATCAACGATATCCTGCGGGCCATTCTTGCCAACGATGCCGTGGTTTTTGCCAGGGTTCTGGTGGATGACCAGGTCGTCGCCGAGCAGATGAAACGGGATCTGCCGGTCAAGGGTCCTGCTGATTTTCAGGATATGGCGGCCTACCTGGTGAGTGGCGCTCCTATCCACCGCGAAGGCCATTCGGTCGGGGTACTGCAGCTGGTGATGTCCAAGGCGGAGATCTACAAGGACCTTTTCGCCTCCACCCTGAGCGTCATCGGTCTGTTATTCCTGCTGATCATTGCCATTCTCAGTACGTCTTTGGCGATACTCCGGCATTCCGTCTTCCGGCCGCTGGCGATACTTGAGAAATCGGCGCAACAGATCGCCGACGGCCACCTTGAGACGCGAATCGATATCGATACCAATGACGAGATCGGCAAGCTGGCCACGAATCTCCGGATCATGACCAGGCGTCTACAGGAGAACTTTGAACAGTTGGAGCAGAAGGTCCGCGATCGTACCGCTGATCTGTCGCAAGCAAAGCTTGCCGCCGAAGAGACCAGCCGCCATCTGGCGGTGACCGGGGCCGAGCTGCAGGCCCTGCTGGATAATTCACCAGTGGGCATCTTGTTTCTCGATAGCAACGGCACGATTAAAAGGGCCAACCTGGAACTAGCCAAGATAACCGGCTACAGCTTCGCTGAGCTTGTCGGCAATACCGGCAGGATTCTCTACGCCACTACCGAGGCGTACAACACCATGATGGCGAAGGTCAGGCCGCAGCTGTTGCGAAACGGCTACTACGAAAAACAGGCTGCCCTGCAGCGCAAAGACGGTACCGAGATCATCTGCCAGCTGCACGGCCGGGTGGTGCCCAATGACAAGGGCATTGAAGGCGTTGTCTGGAGCGTCGAAGACATCACCCAGCGGGTGCGTATGGAAAACGAACTGCTAAAGACCAAGAAGCAGGAATCAATCAGTGTCCTTGCAGGTGGTATTGCCCATGATTTCAATAATATTCTCTTTGCCGTCCTCGGAAATCTCTCTCTTGCCGAGAGGCTGGCCGAACCGGGGGGGCCGATGCATGAACACATCCTGGCCGCCCAGAAGGCCTCGATTCGTGCCAAAGAACTAACGGCCAAGCTCCTCAATTTTGCGCGAGGTGCAGAGCCGGTGAAGGCAACTGTGTCGCTGCCGGAGATGATCCGGGACATTACCGGATTGGTCCTGGCGGGTAGGAAGAGCAAGGTGCAATGCCGATTGGAGATTCCCGAGGATCTCTGGGGTGTCTCCATGGATAAGGAGCAGATCGGCCAGGTCATCGTCTCTCTGGTGCAGAACGCCGATCAGGCCATGCCGGAGGGCGGGACGATAACCATCGGCCTTGCCAACCGGGAATTGGTGGCGGACCAGATTGCCGGCTTAACGCCCGGTAAATACGTACAGATCAGTCTGAGCGATGAAGGGCAGGGCATTGAGGCCCCCTATCTCGACAAGATCTTTGATCCCTATTTCTCCACGAGGGAGAAAGACAGTAACAAGGGCTCGGGCCTCGGACTTGCCATTGTCCATTCGATTATCACCAGGCATGAAGGGAAGATTACCGTCGACTCCGTTCCCGGCCGAGGCACGACCTTCACCCTCTATCTGCCGGTATTGGCGATAGACCAAAAGCCCCAGTTGGAAAAATCTGTCATTTTACCAACTGGCAAGGGCACTGTATTGGTAATTGACAGGGACGGGGAAGGGGGTGGAGAGGCAGGAGACATGCTGCAGCATATGGGTTATACCACCCGCTTGGTTCATGAGGGCAAGGCCGCTGTGGAGTTGTACCGGGCGGCAATGGCAGCTGGCAGGCCGTTTGTCGCGGTGCTCCTCGACCTGGCTATTCCCGGCGAGGGAGGTGGTCTGGCGACGATGGCCGATCTTCTCCAGGTTGATCCCAAGGTCAAGGTAATTGCCGCCAGTGACGCCGCGGAGGCTGCTGTAACTCAGGATTTTGCCCGGTACGGCTTTTTGCACGCCGTTACCAAGCCTTACCAATTGCTGGAGCTGAATCGGGCCTTGGCGGTAGCGAATGGCAGATAGGACAACAAGCACCCCCCGTCTATTGTCTGCTGGTCAATAGGGAGCAGGCCGCCTCGGTCATTTCTTCGATGAGGGGATCGATGCCGGTCCACAGTTTGAAGCCTGCCGCACCTTGATGGATAAGCATGCCGATGCCATGGACAATCCGGCAGCCCTTGGCCTGGGCGGCGGCCAGGAGCTTGGTGGTGTGCGGGTTGTAGACGATATCGGCGACCACCAGATGACTTTCAAGAAGTGTGAGGTCGATAGGTGAATCTTCCTGGCGCGGGTACATGCCGATACTGGTGCCGTTGACGAGGATATCGCAGGACTTTATAGCCTCTGCCTGACTTTCTGGCTCTGCGGCAATGGCCACTGCGCAGTTGCCGATCCTGGTGTTTATTTCCGCGGCAAGGGCCTCCGCCTTGGCCATGGTGCGATTGGCGATGACAATTTTCTCCGCGCCCTGGAAGGCCAGGGTCATGGCGATGGCGCGAACGGCACCGCCGCAGCCGAGGATCAGCACCCGTTTGCCATGGACGATTGTCCCGGCTGCCTCATGCAGGGAACGGATGAATCCCTCCCCATCGGTATTGTAACCGATGGTTCTGCCGTCTTTGATGCAGATGGTGTTGACGGCGCCGATGGTAGCGGCCAGAGGATCGAGGGCGTCCAGATAGTCGATGATGGCGATTTTATGGGGGATGGTGACATTGAAGCCGGCAACGTTCATCTTGGTGAGGCCGGCAAAGACCGTCCGGAGGTTTTCCGGCGTCACCTGCACTGGCATATAGCAGTAATCGAGGCCCAGCTTTTCAAATAGCCGGTTGTGCATGGCGGGAGAAACCGAATGCCCCAGGGGGTCGCCGAGGAGAACAACAAGTTTTGTGGTAATGGATGGGTGTTTCATTGTATTAATAGCTAGTTCCGGGTGCACCGGGCCGGGCGGCGCGGTGGTTTGTCTCTGCGTTTCTGGTGGAGCGGCCTTTTGCCGTTCAGGTTTTCATACCATGGCGGGCTGCAGCATGGCGAGATCTTTTCCTCCTGTCCGGTTTGTGCCGCGATCGGCCGATACCGACTGCATGCGCCTTGCCCGGTTGAGCGGAGCAGGTCGTCTCCGATGGAGGCGCCGATTGAAAGACCGTGTCAGTTGGGTGAAATGAAGAGCAAGTAGTTTATCGTAACGAAATTGTCAAGAAGGCTAAAGTATGACGGGTTTTGCGCTGAATGGGATCCATGTTCCCTTTACCATTGATGTCCTGGGTAGTGAACGAGTCGATGTGACCGCCGCCGTTGGGCGAATTGCCGCTGCGGATATCGCGGCATTGTCGGCCTGTCCGCCTCATTCAGAGTCGTTGCGTGATGGGTACGTGCTGGCATCGCCCGGTATTGAAAGGGATGGCGGGTATTTTTATCCGGTGGTCGGCGAGATAGCCGCCGGGACGCGGAGTGTTCCCTTTCTTACAGCAGGAAATGCCTGCCGCATTTTCACCGGCGGCATGATCCCCGAAGGCGGTGAGCGGGTTGTCGTCCAGGAGGAATGCCGCGAAGAAGGGCAGGGAGTCTGGGTCGCTGCCGACGCGCAAAGGAGGGAACGTCTATTCATCAACATGGCCGGTAGTGAAATTCCCTGTGGCGAGGTCGTTGTCGCGCAGGGCACCAGGCTGGAGGTCGATCATCTTGCCCTCTTTGCCTCGGCCGGTGTGTATCAGGTGCCGGTGATCCGCCGGCCAAAAGTCGCCTGCTTTTGCACGGGGAGCGAGTTGGTGGCCGTCGGCGGACGACTGGAAACTGGGCAAAAACTGTCGCTCAATAGCCTGCTGCTGCAAAACCTCGTGCCCTGCTATGGCGGCGTCATCTGCGAACAGGGGTTAATCTCCGACAATCATCAGGCCATCGCCAAGATCTTCGGTACCTTGACCGATGGGCATTGCGATCTCGTGGTCAGCACCGGCGGCATGGGGCCGGGGAAATACGACCTGGTGAAAAATGCCTTTTGCGCCGCAGGAGGCACGGTCATCCTGGAGGCCTTGCCGATGCACCCCGGCCGGTCGATCCTCCTTGGCACCCTGGCCGGCACGGTCTTTATTGCCCTGCCAGGACCACCGAACGCCGTACGCACTTTGATAAACGAGTTTGTCGGGCCGGTACTCCTCATGATGCAGGGGGCGAAACGCTGTTGGCCGCTGGCCGTGCAAGCCAGGCTGCTGCACGATTATTGGGTGCGGGAGAGCGATCTTCTCCAGGTGCGGGGCGGTGTGCTCACCATGGATGGGGGCTGTGCGGTGCGCATCGCCGGTCGTCTCGATCCCACCTCCTGCTTTATCCTTTTTGCCGCCGGGCGCCGAGACTTTGCCAAGGGTGAATTGGTGCAGGTGCATCTCTCACCGACCAGCATCGATGGTCTCCTCTTTCACCTCTGACAGCAGGGGCAGAAATAGCTGGCCCTGCCGGCCAGACGGACCTTTTCGAGCTTTGCCTGCCGGCAGGCTGGGCAGGTCTCGCCTTCCTTGCCGTACACCTGGAAGTTGACCTGAAAGTAGCCCTTTTCCTGGCGGGCGTTGATAAAGTTGCTGATGGTTGAGCCACCGCAGTGTATGGCGTGCTGGAGGATTTCACGGATTGCCGTGATCAGTCTTTGCCAGTCCTTCTTTCTAATGCTGCTGATCTTTCGCGTCGGCAGAATGCCGGCCCGAAACAGACTCTCGTTGGCGTAGATATTGCCGACCCCTGCCACCACCTGGGTGGTCATGATGAAGACCTTGACCGGCAGGTCTCTGCCCTTTGCCAGGCGAAGCAGGTATTCGGCGGAAAACTCGTCGCTGAAGGGCTCGGGACCGGCGGTCTTGAAGACGGTCGCTTCAAGGTCGGCGGTGTCCCGGGCGGCAAGGATCTGGATGGAGCCGAACCTGCGGCTGTCGTTGTAGCGCAGTTCGGTACCGTTATCGAGGGTCCAGCGGAGGTGGTCGTGTTTTGCCGGGTCGGAGTTTGGGGCAAAGAAGCCGAGGTTACCGGTCATCCCGAGGTGGATGATCAGCATGGCCCCGCTGTCCAAGGTGATCTGCAGGTACTTGGCGCGGCGACTTACCTCCTTGATCTGTCGACCGACCATCTCCTTCTGCAGAAGTTGCAGTGGTACCGGGAGGCGGAGCTGTTTGCCACTGTGGTGAATCGCCGTCACTTTCCGTTCGAGCAGGTGGGGGCGGATTCCTCGGCAGATGACCTCAACTTCCGGCAGTTCAGGCATGGCATTTCTCCTTTTCGATGACACAGATGGCCAGCCCATAATTGGCAAAGGTGGTGGCCAGGACAGTTACGGTCTCCGGCATGCGCAGATTGTCCACTATCCTGACGGCAAAGCGAAGGGTTATGCCGCTGGGAAGGATATCGGCTGGGGAGATGAGGGCCAATTCCAGGAATCCGGGCATTTGCCAGAAGCTGAGGGCTTTCTTAGCCGCCTCTTTGGCTGTCCAGAGCATGGACAACCGGGCCAGTGCCGCTGTGTCCGGCAGCAGTTCTTTTAAGAGGCGTAATTCGTCGGGGAGAGAGTATTTCTCCCGGACCCGGAAAAGATTGTCTCTTTGCAGCTGGATGTCAATGCCGCAGGGCGATGCGGCGGCCAGGGCAGCGGCATATTCCCCGCCGTGGGTAATGGATATCTCGGGCGGCGCAATGTTTACAGGGCTATCGATGCAGACAAAGGGCCGGCCGGTGTTGTCGTTGACTATGGCAATTCTGTCGAAAGGCGGAATGGGGCCGGACCCCTCTCGTGCCCAATAACTTACCATGGCCATCTTTGCCGATATCCTGCCGGAGTGAAATTCCGACCGCCTTTTTGCCAGTTTGAAGGTGGCGAGCCTGGCTGCTTCCCGCGGGTGGAGTAGGGTGGTTTGCAGCGGGGAGTCAGCTGGAAGTCCGGTGGGACCGGTGGCAGCCTCAGTTTGGTCGAGAAGGGTCGCGGTCAGGGCGGAGGTACCGAAGGCAGCTGAGGCTGCCAAGAGGATGTCGGATGGAAAGAGGTTGCGTGGGAATTGTTCCATTCTGCTGGCCGGCTGGGAGCGTTTCAGAAAAAGCTTGCAGTTCTAACAGTTTCTGCTAACTTTGCCAGGAACAGCGGCAGAAAACAGTGACTGAAGATAATCGGATCGAGAGCGTATGAAAGGTATTTCCGGTACGACAGCGTATGACCTGGTAGTAATCGGCCTGTTTGTGCTTTTGGTCGGTCGGGGGCTTTGGCTGGGTCTTATAAAACAGGTAACAGGCCTCCTGGCCCTTTATCTCGCCTTTTTTGCCGCCAGCCGCTATCATGACAGAATCTTACCAGTTTTGCGAGATATATCAGCGGACCCGAAGGTCATCTTTCTCGCCAGCTATGTGG
The DNA here is from genome assembly GCA_030247675.1 of Desulforhopalus sp. Lineage (NCBI taxonomy): Bacteria > Pseudomonadati > Thermodesulfobacteriota > Desulfobulbia > Desulfobulbales > Desulfocapsaceae > Desulforhopalus > Desulforhopalus sp. Next base: position 608,019 of record JAOTRX010000002.1, read on the forward strand.
TCCTTTTTATTGCCACCTATGTCGTGGTCATGCTCTGCGGCAAGGCCCTCAGCTATGTCCTGAAACTGACAATCACCTCGTGGTTTGACAGCCTGCTCGGCGCTTTGGTCGGTTTTGCCAAGGCGGTTATTCTCGTGGTTTTGCTGCATATGATCCTCGGTGCGGTACTTGCCCCGGAAAGCCAGATGCTGAAATCATGCGTCACCTGCGAAGCCCTTAACGGTGCCGCTGACCTGACCAGGGAACTGATCCGCAACGAGGAACTCAGAAAAACCCTCATGCAGCAAAAACCGGCCATCGCCATCAATGCGATGAAAGAATATCTCGCCCCCGACGAGGCCAAGAAATCGCCGCCCCCGGCCGCTAAACCTTAGGCCGCTTCCGGCGGAATTGAATCTTTTCCCCGGCCATGCTTGCCGGGGCTTTTGCCGGGTTGCCTTGTCCCCGGATTCCTGATAGGCTCATTGCAGCATGGGCCGTTTGTACATCACCAACCATTTCCGGCGGATTCTTGGTCATTCATGAAACGAACGAAGGGAAGAAAGCCTGAATCGTATGTAGATCGCAGCTATCGCGCCCTGGCTGAGCATGATTTGATCTCTTGTTTTGCCAAGGTGAAGGATTCGGACCTGCATATCCTCGCCGACAAGGATGTGTCGGCCTCGGCCCTGGAGTTGGTGCTGCGGTACCGTTTGCAGATCGAACACTATATCAAGGGGCGTCCGGAGTTTCTTGGCGCTTTGTCGCCTCTTGCTCCGGATATCCTGGCCCCGCCGATTGTGAAAGATATGCTGGCGGCCGGGCGGATGGCCGATGTCGGACCAATGGCGGCGGTGGCCGGGGCGATTGCCGAATATGTCGGCAAGGCCCTGCTCCAAGGGGGTTGCCGGGAGGTGATAGTCGAAAACGGCGGAGATATTTTTTTTTGCCGGACCAAAGAGTGCACGGCGGCGATCTTTGCCGGTGAGTCGCCTTTGAGCATGAAGGTTGGCATCAAACTGGCGGCGGCGAGAATGCCGGTGGGGGTCTGTACCTCCTCCGGTACGGTGGGGCATTCCTTGAGCTTTGGCCTGGCCGATGCCGTCGTCGTCATCGCCGGCTCGACCTCTCTTGCCGATGCCGCGGCCACCCGGGTTGGCAATGAAGCCGGGAACGCCACCAATAGCGATGAAGGAATCAAACGGGCCTTGCAGGTGGCCATGACCATTGCAGGTGTTCAGGGGGCGGTGGTCATTCGGGGAGAGAAAATTGGCGCGGTGGGAGATGTCGAACTGGTCAAGCTGAGCTGAGAGGTTGGCATGGACACTACGGAAGAGAAGGAGAGGAGACAAGAATTGCGCCAGGTGGACCGCAGGTATTTGGTCTTCTATCTGCGGATCTATGATGGCATGAGCAATAAGATCATCGGCCATCTGGTCGATCTTTCGGAAAAGGGGATGATGCTGATTAGCGACCACCCGGTACCAGTCAATGAAGACTATCGTCTGCGCATGCGTCTGCCGGCGCAGATGAAGGACCGTGGGGAGATTGTCCTTGCCGCGACCAGCCGGTGGTGTAAAAGCGACGAGAACCCCGATTTTTACCTGGTCGGCTTTCAGATGCACGATCTGGAGCCACCGGCCAGGAACCTTATCTCCACCTTGTTGCGGGATTTTGGCTATATAGAGGGGAGGAATTATACCTGAGTTGAGCAGCTGGTCTCTGCAAAGGAAACGTCTCCCCTCGATATGCCGCCGGTGTCAGCCTCTGGCCTCGGCGAGCAGTTGTTCCCGGTTCTGCGCGACAAATTTATCAATGTCTTCCTGCCAGCTGCCAAAGACGGCGAGGCCGGCGTCTTTCAGCACCTTGTTCTCAAGGATTGAATTGGCCGGTCTATGGGCCGGGGTCGGATATTCGGCGGTGGTGCATGGCCGCATCGCATAGGCAACACCCATGGCATCGAGGAAATACCGGGCGGCGGCATACCAGGTGGAATAGCCCTCGGAGGTGGCGTGCATGATCCCGGTGAGGTCGGAGCGCAGCAGACGGCGGATCTGCTCGGTGAGGGTCAACGACCAGGTCAGCGAGCCGTATTGGTCGTCAACGACCTTCATTTCGCGGCTTGGGTTGCTCACCGCCAGGCGCAGCATGGTCTTGAGAAAGTTCTTGCCGTAGGCCGAATACAGCCAGGCGGTGCGGAGAATGACGTGGTTGGTGCAATGATCTGCTACCGCCTGCTCTCCCGCCAGTTTGCTCCGGCCGTATTGGGAAAGCGGGTTTGGGCTGTCGGTTTCGAAATAGGCCTGGGGTGGCGGTTTGGCGCCGTCAAAGACATAGTCGGTCGAGATATGGATGAGCCGGCTGCCGGCCCGCTCCGCTGCCTGGGCGAGGAATTTCGGTCCCAGGGCGTTGATTCTCCAGGAAAGTTCCAGTTCGGTTTCACAGGCGTCAACTGCCGTGTAGGCGGCGCAGTTGACGATGACGTCGGGCCGGGTTTCACTGATATAACTGTCGACGCTCGCCTGGTTGCCGATGTCGACCCGTGGTAGATCGCAGCCGACGGTTTGATGTTCGGCGGCGAGCAGATTGCAGCAGTCGGAGCCAAGCTGGCCGCCGGCGCCGATGATGACGATTTTCATGAATGCATCCTCTGGTTGTTTTTTTCCACGGCGACAAATTCGGCGATGTATTGGCCGTATTGGTTTTTGAGCATGTCGGCGGCGAGCCGTTCCAGCTGATTGGCGTCGATATATCCCAGCTGGTAGGCAATCTCCTCGATACAGGCGATTTTCAGACCCTGCCGCTCCTGAACCGCCTGGACATAGCTTGAGGCCTGCTGCAGGGATTCGTGGGTGCCGGTGTCGAGCCAGCAGAAACCCCGGCCGAGCGGTTCCACCCGCAGCGTGCCGCGTTGCAGGTAGGCGTTGTTGATGTCGGTAATCTCCAACTCGCCTCTTGGCGAGGGTTTGACCTCCTCGGCGATGGCGACGACGTCGTTATCGTAAAAATACAGGCCGGGTACCGCATACTTTGATTTTGGCTTTGCTGGTTTTTCAACGATGCCGATGACCTTGTTGTCCCGGTCGAACTCCACGACTCCGTAACGCTCCGGGTCCTTGACCAGGTAGCCGAAGATCAGGCCGCCGTGGTCGAGCTTGGCGCATTCCCGGAGAATCTTCGAGAAGCCCTGGCCGAAGAAGATGTTGTCGCCGAGGATCAGGGAAACCGTGTCGTTACCGATAAACTCCTTACCGATGAGAAAGGCCTGGGCCAGACCTTCCGGGCGTGGCTGCACGGCGTAGCTGATGGCAAGCCCGAGTTGCGAGCCGTCACCGAAAAGTTCCCGGAAGCCGGGAAGATCGTGGGGGGTGGAGATGATGAGGATGTCGCGGATTCCGGCGATCATCAATACCGACAGGGGGTAGTAGATCATCGGTTTGTCATAGACCGGCAGCATCTGTTTGCTGACGACCTTGGTAAGCGGGTAAAGCCGGGTGCCGGAGCCGCCGGCGAGGATGATGCCTTTCATGGGATATCGGGGAAGCAGAGATTGAGGTGCTGGATTAGCGGTGAAGGCCCAGGGGTGAATAGTTTGTGTTGCAAGGATCCCTTTTGCTGATTGCGGTACCCACGCGTGGCAGAGAAACCGACATATTTCCGGCCCGCCGGGGTTGGTTGTTGCTGTCAGGCGGAAATTCTTTTACAATCCTTCGCCGGGCAGCCGCAGAATTACCGCAAGGGCATGCGATTCCCATGCGCAGATAAGCTGCTCAGCTCAGCTATATACCGAAGGGCCAGGAAAAAGGAAAATAAAAAATGACAAATACCCCCCTCGCCTCATTTAAGGCCTACGACATCCGGGGCAGGGTTCCGGACGAGTTGAATCCGGAGCTGGCGATGCAGATCGGCCGGGCCTTCGTGGCAGTGTACGGCCTGCAAAAGGTCGTGGTCGGCAGAGATATCCGCCAAAGCAGCCCGGCCCTTGCCCAGGCGCTGATCAGCGGCTTGCGGATGATGGGTGCTGATGTCCTCGATCTCGGTTTGTGCGGCACGGAAGAAATCTATCATGCCGCCTTCAGCATGGAATCGGCAGGGGTTGATGGTGGAGTCATCGTCACCGCCAGCCACAATCCAGCCGACTACAACGGCATGAAGTTCGTCGTCAGAGGGGCAAGGCCGGTTACCGGTGAATCCGGTCTACGGGAAATGGCCAGGCTCATCCAGGGTGGATTGCTGCCGAAGCCGGCAGCGGCGCCCGGCAGGCTTGATATGCTCGATAATAAGGAGGCCTATGTTAGCCATCTCCTTGGCTTTGCTGATGTTGAAAAACTGCGGCCGCTGAGGGTCGTCGTCAACAGCGGCAACGGCTGTGCCGGGGCGGTCATCGACCGTTTGGAGAGGTTTCTGCCCTTAAATTTTATCAAGGTACACCATGAGCCCGACGGCAGCTTTCCCCATGGGGTGCCGAACCCGCTGCTTCCCGAAAACAGGGCGGAGACGGCGCGGGCTGTCGTGGAAAACGGCGCTGATCTAGGGCTTGCCTGGGATGGCGACTTCGACCGGTGTTTCTTCTGGGATGAAAATGGTAATTTTATTGAAGGATATTACATCGTTGGTCTCCTGGCTCGAGAGATCTTGAAAAAAGAGCCGGGAGCGAAGATCCTCTTTGACCCGCGCTTGACCTGGAATACCATCGAGCAGGTACAGGAGGCCGGGGGCATGCCGATCATGACCAGGACCGGCCACGCCTTCATCAAGGAGCGGATGCGCCGGGAAGATGCCGCTTACGGCGGCGAGATGTCCGCCCATCACTATTTCCGTGACTTTGGCTACTGTGATTCGGGGATGGTTCCCTGGCTGCTGGTGGCTGCACTTCTCAGCCGGGAGGGGATGACCTTATCGAAATTGGTAGAGGACCGAATGGCAGCTTATCCGGTTTCCGGCGAGATCAACAGCCGTGTTGCTGATGCCGATGCGGTCATCGCCCGGATAGAGGCAAGATACGCGGACGGTGAAAAGGACTATACCGATGGTCTGTCGGTGGCCTATGATACCTATCGCTTCAATGTCCGCAAGTCAAACACCGAACCCCTGCTGCGCTTGAATGTGGAAAGCCGGGGCGATGCTCAGCTTATGCGCGACAAAACTGCGGAACTGCTGGACATGATTCGCTGAGAACTGTTTTGTTCGACAAAGCCGTATTTATCCAAGGAATCAGACAAAGAGAGAAAAGACATGGCGGCAAAGATACAACCGATTATCCTGGCCGGCGGCACCGGCTCACGTCTCTGGCCCTTATCCCGGGAGCTGTATCCCAAGCAGTTGCTGCGCCTGACCAACCATACCTCACTGTTGCAGACGACCCTCCTCCGCGTCGCCGGCCTGCCCGGGGTCTTACCGCCGCTCGTTGTCGTCGGTGAGGTGCACCGCTTTATCACCCTGACCCAGATTGAAGAACTGGGCGGCTTTGAGCAAGCGGCCATCCTTCTTGAGCCGATCGGCCGCAATACCGCCCCGGCCATCTGTGCCGCCGCCGAATTTTGTAAAAAACTCGGTGAAGATATCATCTTTCTCGTCCTGCCCGCTGACCATATCGTCCTTCGCCGGGAGGGCTTCGTCGAGGCAGTGGCCAAGGCGGCGGTTCTGGCCGATGCCGGGGCGGTGGTGACCTTTGGTATCAAACCTACCGGGCCGGAGACCGGCTATGGCTATATCGAGCAAGGCGAGGGAACACGGATAGCCTCCTTCAAGGAAAAACCCGATAAGGATCTCGCCAAGACCTATATAAAGGCTGGCAACTACCTGTGGAACAGCGGCATGTTCGCTTTTTCTGCCCGAACCTTTACTGCGGAAATGGACAAGCATGCCCCAGAGATGGTGGCCTGCATGCGACAGGCGGTGCACAAGGGTGTTGCCGATGGGCGTTTCTTTCGTCTTGATGCCGGGGCGATGGCTGTCTGCCCAAGTGATTCCATCGATTATGCACTGATGGAGAAGACCGGGGCTGGTGCCGTTGTCGCCGCCGATTTGGGGTGGAGCGATATCGGTTCCTGGCAGGCCCTTTGGGATGTTCTCGACAAGGATGCCGACGGCAATGTTGCCCAAGGCGATGTCCTTCTCGAAGACACCAAAAACTGCCTGGTAAAGTCGGAGACGGTGCTGGTGGCGGCGGTTGGCATGGAGGACACCCTGGTGGTCGAGACCGCCGATGCGATTCTTGTTGCACCGCTTTCCCGGTCCCAGGATGTGAAAAAGGTGGTGACGCGGTTGAAGGCGGAGGGCCGTAAGGAATTCAGCAGTCACACCACGGTCTTTCGGCCGTGGGGGAGTTACACGGTACTGGAGGAGTTGCCGCGTTTTCAGATCAAACGGATTACCGTCAATCCCGGGGCTAAGCTGTCGCTGCAGATGCACCACCACCGCCATGAGCACTGGGTGGTTGTTTCCGGAACCGCCAAGATCACCAATGGCACTGCAGAAAACCTGTATTATGAGAACCAATCAACCTATATCCCGGCCGGCAACAGGCACCGGCTGGAGAACCCGGGGGTCATTCCCCTTGAGCTGATAGAGGTGCAGATCGGCAGCTATCTGGGTGAAGACGATATCGTCCGCTTTGAGGATGTCTATGGGAGGCAGGACCCGGGTTGAGAAATGCTGCGGGATGGACTTGCAACCATCTTGAAAAAACGCAGATTTTTCAAGATGGTCTCAGGATTGTCCTTCGGCGGGTATTCCTGGCTGCTGAGCCAGTTCCAACTTACGTCTGCGGAAGGCCTCGACGTATTTGGCAAAGACCCGCCTGCCATCCTTGGTGATTTTAAGAAAGGTGACTCCGGAGACAAAGCGGCCATCACAGGGGGCGGTGTAGGGTATCTGCCCTTCGAGATCGACGAGATCGTCTTCCAAGCCAACGGTGATTACCAAACGGCTGCCCGGCTTGAGGGGGTAGATTGTTTCCAGTTTGATTCCGTCTATACTGACATCAATGGTTCGGCCCATCGAATACACGCCCGGCTCGCCATCCTCATCCAAAACAAGATAATCAAGAAGGTGTAAGGCGTCGTAACGGATAAACTTTCTGTGTTCTCGTTGTTTCATGGAATGTCCTCAGGCCGTGCTTCCTGAATCTGAAGCTGGGCTGTTCAAGATACCCTTTCCGGAAAGAGCCGATGAATGGCGTCCCGTTCCGGTCTAACCCTTCCTCTTTCGGTAATGAGGCCGGTGATGAGCCTGGCCGGAGTCACGTCAAAACCGTAGTTCGCCGCTTTCGTTCCCTCGCCTGCCAGAAGCACTGTCCGCACCTCACCGAGAGAATCCTTGCCGGTAATGGTGGTAATTTCTTGTTCTGACCTTTGTTCTATCGGAATTTCCATGCCATTGTCAAGTTTCCAGTCAAAAGTAGATGAAGGAAGGGCGACATAAAACGGAATATCGTTATCCTTGGCCGCAAGTGCCTTAAGGTATGTGCCAATTTTGTTGACGACATCGCCGGTATGGGTCACCCGGTCGGCGCCGACGATAACCATGTCGACGAGACCGAGTTGCATGAGGAGGCCGCCGGTGTTGTCGCAAATCAGGGTGTTGGCTATGTTTTCATGCTGCAGCTCCCAGGTGGTGAGCCGCGCGCCCTGGTTCCATGGCCTGGTCTCATCGACCCAAACGTGCACTGGGATGCCGGCATCACGGGCGGCATAGATCGGGGCGGTGGCACTGCCGTGGTCGACAAAGGCCAGCCATCCGGCATTGCAGTGGGTGAGTATGTTGACCGGGGCGCCGTTTTTTCTTCTGCTGATTTCCTCTATGATCTTCAGGCCGTGTTTGCCGATATCCCGGCAGAAAAGGGCGTCTTCGTCGGCTATGGCACAGGCGGTGGCATAGGCCAGGGTCCTTTTCTCGCTGGGGGCCGAGGACTGGGACATTGCCCGGAGGATTCGCTCAACCGCCCACATGAGGTTGCGCGCCGTCGGCCGGCTGGCATCAAGGCTCCTGGCGGCGGCGTCCATAAAAGTGTCGAAGGATGGGTCAGGCGCCTGCAAGGTGGCAAGATACATGCCGAAACCAGCAGCCGCCCCGATAAGCCCAGCGCCGCGAACATGCATATCGCGAATGGCGGTAACCATCTCCTCGGTCGATTCGACTGCTTCAACGGCGAATTCATGGGGGAGTCTTCTCTGGTCAATGATAAGGATCCGCCGGTTGTTTTGCGGGTCAGGCCAAATGGTCCGGTAGTGTGCGCCGTTGTATTTCATGGTTGTGGTGTTGGGCAGGCTTGGGGAAAAGTGTTCATTATACCCCAAGGGCATAAGTTTCGTATGAGCAGACAAGCTGCTCAACTCAGCTAAATATATTGGAGCTGTAACCTGTCAGCATACCTCTTTGACTGTCACTTGTAAACCTCGCTTGTCACCCTGAAAATTGAATGGGACCGGGATGTTGGGTGACGGGCGTAGTGTTCTCACAGAATTGTAGGATAAACGGAAAATTATTACAGAAATGTTGTTTTTTGAGATTGGCTATAAGCTTGAATGTTTGCTGAATAGTGTATTAAATCATGATGATATTCAATGATTTGCTGTCTTGGCATAGCAGTTGTAACACTATGGGAATTGGAGCGGTCGCGGTATGCAGTTTATTACATTACTGTCATTACCAGAAATTTCGTTCGGCCAAAGTGGACGGCGGTGGCCGGCGGCAAAAGCAGCTTACACAGAAAGGAGATTACAGCATGAATAAGGCAGACACCGCATTTATCCTGGCCTCGGCCGGATTGGTGCTGTTGATGACTCCAGGTTTGGCCCTTTTTTACGGGGGCATGGTCAGGAAAAAGAATGTGCTTGGCACAATACTGCAGAGTTTGATTCTCATCTCTCTTATCTCGATTGAGTGGGTGTATCTCGGCTATTCAATGTCCTTTGGTCCTGATGTCGGTGGGGTTATCGGCGATCTATCGTGGTTTGCCCTGAATGGTGTAGGCAACGCCCCCAGTCCTGACTACGCCAAGACCATTCCCCAGACCGTTTTTATGATCTACCAATGCATGTTCGCGATTATCACCCCGGCGCTTATCACCGGGGCCTTTGCCGAGCGGGTGCGCTTTGTGCCCTTTCTCGTGTTCTCCCTGTGCTGGGCGATACTGGTCTATAACCCGGTATGCCACTGGATATGGGGGAAAGGTGGGTGGCTCGGCGCCATCGGCGTCCTCGATTTCGCCGGCGGTCTCGTCGTCCATGCGACCTGCGGAGCGGCGGCCCTGGCGGGGATCATGGTGCTCGGGCCGCGCAAGGGTTTTGGCCGGAGCAGCTTTATGCCGCATAATCTGCCGATGACCATGCTCGGTACCGGTTTGCTGTGGTTCGGCTGGTTTGGCTTTAACGGCGGTTCGGCTCTGGCGGCCGATGAAATTGCCGCCACCGCCTTCGTCGCCACTCATCTGGGAGGGATGGCCGGCATGCTGCTGTGGGTGGTCATGGAGTGGTTGACCAGGAAAAAGGTGACGACCCTCGGAGCTGCCTCCGGAGCCATCGCCGGTCTTGCCACCATCACCCCCACCGCCGGCTTTGTTGGACCGAATTCGGCGGTGATTATTGGGGGGCTGGCTGGGGTAATCTGCTTTCTCGCCGTCAACGCCAAGGCAAGACTGGGGGTTGACGATTCCCTGGACGTCGTCGGCATTCATGGTGTCGGCGGCATCGTCGGCACCCTCTGCCTTGGGGTCTTCGCCTCGACGGCGGTCAATCCCGGCGGAGTCAACGGTCTGCTGTTCGGCAATGCGGCACAACTGGGGATTCAGGCGATTGGCGTGGTGGTTGTAGTGGGTTATGCCTTTCTGGTCAGCTGGATCCTCTTTAAGATAGTGCATAGTTTTCTCGGAATGCGCCTCGCCGATGATGCGGAGGTGGAGGGTCTGGATTCCGCCGAACATTCGGAGACCGCCTACAATAATTAAGGAGCTGAATCTCAGCACCTTGGAATCTCTCAACTCTGGTTTTATAGCTGAGTTGATGAGCTTGCCTGCTTGAATGGAAGGGTTGCCTTGGGGAATCTGCATGAATTTCACGGCGGTTCCCAAGTGGCGCTTGCCGGTAGGGAGAACTTGATATAAGGTACATGTCCTGCGGGTATACTGAACGACAGGTGGCAGGAAGGATTTTGCCGGGCCGGAAAACATAAAAGGACAAGGATGAGGTGGCGAGGATGAGAAAGATAGAGGCGATAATTAAGCCATTTAAACTCGATGAGGTAAAGGATGCCTTGAACAGCATCGGCATCACCGGGATGACCATAACCGAGGTGAAGGGCTATGGGCGACAGAAGGGACATACGGAGATCTATCGCGGTGCTGAGTATGTCGTCGATTTCATTCCCAAGGTGAAGATTGAGATCGTTGTTGCCGCCGAACAGGCCAATCAGGTCGTCGATAAGATCCGGGCAGCGGCGAACACCGGCAAGATTGGTGACGGCAAGATCTTCGTCATGCCGATTGAACGGGTGGTCAGGGTGCGAACCGGTGAGGAGAATCGTGACGCGGTGTAAGGTATGATTGCCGCGTTTCGGGAACAGCGCAAGGCCCTTGAAGAGGTCTGGGCCAGGGCGAAAAGCGGCGTCGTCGAACTGCGTAGTCATAGCCGGGTGGTTGATGACTATATCATCGGCTGTTTCCAACAGTCGGAGGTCAGCGATTGTGCAGAGGATGTGGCCCTTGTCGCCCTGGGTGGCTATGGCCGGCGGGAGCTGTTCCCGTATTCCGATATCGATCTGATGATTTTGTACCGGCCGGCATTGCACGACCGGATCGATCGCGTCGCCGATGCCGTTTTGTATCCGCTGTGGGATACCGGTCTGGAGATTGGTCACGGGGTACGCACCATCGATGAATCTCTTGCCCAGGCCGAAAAGGATTTCTTCTTTCTCGTCGCCTTGCTTGATGCCAGGCTGGTCCACGGCTCGCGGGCGCTATACGATGAGCTCCTTGCCGCCTACCGCAGGCGGTTCATCGAAGGTCGGCGGGAGGATTTTGTCGAAAAAATGAAGGTTCATCGTCAAAGCCGCCGCGAACGATTCGGCAGCCACAGCTACCTGCTCGAACCTCACATCAAGGAAGGGCGAGGCGGGCTGCGGGATATCCAGGCGATGATGTGGACCGCCAGTATGGTCTTCGGTCTGCATGGTCTTGATGGCATAAATGAGGCGGGACTCCTCCTCGAAGACGAGAAGCGGGACTTTCGTGAGGCCCGGGAACTGCTTGTTCGACTCCGCAGTTTCTTGCACTATTTCAGCAAGCGAAAAAACGACCAACTGTATTTCGAGCAACAAAATGATGTCGCCGAGGCCTTCGGCTATAAGACGCAAAACGGCATCCTCGGTGTCGAGCATTTCATGCGCGACTTGTACGGCGCCCTGCATAAGGTGCGGTTGATCACCGACCTGTTTTTTGACCATGTCGACGAGGTCCTCGGCCTGGCCGGAAAAGGCGGGCTGGTGGCCGACAAGGTGGTTGAGGCGGGAATCGAGCTAAAGCTGGGGCACGTCCACCTGACCGCTTCCAAGACCCAGATCGAGGCAAAACCGCAGACCCTTGTCAGGGTGTTTTTGGCCATGGCGCGAACTGGCCTGCCCCTCCATCACCGGACCCGCAAACTGATCGCCGGGCTGGCTGGTTGTATTACCGAGAAGGTGCGTCTTTCGCCGCGTTTGTCAAAAACCTTCTTTGCCATCCTCCTTGAGGCAAAAGATATCGCCCTGGTCCTTGAAGGGATGCTGGAAACCGGCGTGCTCACCGCTTGTATCCCGGAGTTTGCAAGGATTACAAGCCTTGCCCAGCATGATCTCTATCATATCTACACCGTTGATCGCCATTCCCTGCAGGCGGTGGCCGAGGTACAGCAGCTGGTTGTAACCAAGGCCGTTGTCGCCCAGAATATCAAGAGCTTGCGGGTACTCTATTTTGCCGCTCTGCTTCATGATATTGGCAAGAAGTCGGGCCGGGATCATTCCCTTGAGGGTGCCGGCCAGGTAGCACTGATCGGTGAGCGCTTTCTCCTTTCCGAGGAGGAACGCGAGGCCCTGGTATTTCTGGTGCGGTACCACCTCTTTATGCCGGAGAGTGCCCTGCGCCGCGATCTCAACGATGGGGTTTTTATCAAGAGATGCGCTGAAACTATCGGCAATCTCGACCGGCTGAGTATGCTCTACCTGCTGTCGGTAGCCGACTCGAAGGCCACCGGGCCGTCGGCCTGGAGCGATTGGAAGGGAGCCCTCCTTGAGGAGATGTATCTCAAGATCTATCCCTACCTCGATATGGGGCGGCACGGGGTGCACGACGTGGCGGCCCACGAGGAGCAAGGGGTGGAGTGGCTGCGCGATCAGGTGCGGATGCTGTTGCGGGGGGCCGGCGATTTGCGCGTCGATATCGGCACCCTCGGCGCCGATTATATACTGTCGTTTTCGCCAGAGGATGTCGCCAGGCATGTCCTGACCCAACGGGACAATTATCAGCTGCTGCGGCAAAGGGCCCTGATTGTCGCCGAGGAGGGTGAGGATGCCTGGCAGCTGCTCATCATGACCGTTGATCGTCCCGGATTGCTCGCCAAGATCTGCGGAGTCATGGCGCTTAACAGCCTCACCGTGGTACGGGCGCAGATCTTTACCTGGGCCGATGGCACGGTCGTTGACGTTATCGATGTCCGTTCGACGGATGGGCTCAGCTTTGCTGAAAAGGATTGGCCGCTGCTCAACCAGCAGCTCGATCTGGCCATCGAACACCGTATGGGCCTCAGTCACCGCCTGTATCGCAAACTGTCGTTGGGGCATGCCGGCCGGACCCCGGCAGTAGGGAAGATTGCCTCCAAGGTGATCATCGACAACAAGAGTTCGGAAAACTATTCGGTGATAGAGGTGTACGCAGGCGATCTGCCCGGCCAGCTCTACCATATCACCCAGTCGATGGCCGACTTCGGCCTGAATATTCATAAGGCCTACATCGCCACCGAGGTGGAGCAGTTGATAGATGTTTTTTATGTACTCGACTCCCAAGGACAAAAATTGATCGACGAGGATTTCCGCCAGGAAGTTACCCAGGGAATTCTCCATTCCATCAGCCGGGCAAGCAAGTAGTGCTCTGTTGAGCAGCTTGCCTTCTCAAACGAAACGCATGCCCTTGCTGCATAAGCAGCTATTTTATCGATAAAGGAGAACGTAGAGATGACCAGAGAAGAAATTATGCAGATCATCGAGGATGAGAACATTCAGTTCTTTCGCCTCCAATTTGTGGATATATTCGGATTTATGAAGAATGTGGCGATTCCGAAAAGCCAGATAGAAAAAGCCCTGGACGGGGACATGATGTTCGACGGTTCCTCCATTGACGGCTTTGTGCGCATCAATGAATCGGACATGTATCTCAAGCCGGACTACAATACCTTCACCATTATGCCGTGGCGCAACAAGTCGGGCATTGCCGCGGCGCGTATTATCTGTGATGTCTATAAATCCGACGGAACTCCCTTTGCCGGATGCCCGCGCGTCAACCTGAAGCGGGTCCTGGCCGAGGCCAAGAAGCTCGGCTATACCATGAATGTCGGTACCGAGGCGGAGTTTTTCCTCTTTGAAAAAGACGAGGACGGCCTGCCTACCACGGTAACCAGTGATGTTGCCGGATACTTCTCCCTCGATCCCGAGGATAAAGGCGGGGACTGTCGCCGGGAAATCATCGAGACCCTTGAGAAGATGGGCTTTGAGATTGAGGCCTCGCATCATGAGGTAGCCGAAGGACAGCATGAGATCAATTTCAAATATGCCGATGCCCTCACCGCCGCCGACAACACCGTGACCTTTAAATGGGTTGTTAAGTCGATTGCCTCCAAGTATGGACTGTATGCCACCTTTATGCCGAAACCGATTTTCGGTATAAACGGCTCGGGGATGCACACCAACCAGTCGCTGTTCAACGCCGACGGCACCAACGCCTTCTTCGATGAAAACGGTCCGCTGAAGCTGTCGAAGATCGCCTATGCGTATATCGCTGGCATTCTCAAAAATGCCCGGGCCTTCTCCGCGGTCACCAACCCCTTGGTAAACTCCTACAAGCGCCTGGTCCCCGGCTATGAAGCCCCGGTTTACTGCGCCTGGTCGGCCTCTAACCGCTCGGCACTTATCCGCATTCCGGCGGCGCGGGGATTGTCCACCAGGACCGAGGTACGCTGCCCGGATCCGACCTGTAACCCCTACCTTGCCTTCGCCATGATGCTCAACTCCGGCCTGGACGGGGTGAAAAATGGCCTCACCCCTCCAGCGGAGGTAAAGCGCGACATCTTCAAAATGACCAACATGGAGATGGAAGAGGTCGGAATTGCGGTTATGCCGGCTAACCTGAAGGAGGCCATTGAGGAGCTGAAGACCAATGCCATCGCCATTCCCACCCTGGGCGAGCATATTTTTGAAAAGTACGTCGAGGCCAAGGAAAAGGAGTGGGACCGCTTCCGCACGGCCGTCACCGAATGGGAGCTTGAAGAGTACCTGAGTGTGTACTGATAACCCGCCTGACGGCCCGCCTTAGGCCCGTAGCCCGCATTCCGCAAATTGAGGAATGCGGGTTTTTTCGTTTTCATTGGCTCCGGCAGAGCTTGCCAATTATGATTTTTGCCAGTAAAGATGGGTGAGCAATCTCCGCGAAAGAGTAAAACGACACCATGGTAAAACCAGGAACGAAAAAGCAGCAGGCGACCATCTCCGGGGTTCTGCCCTGGCTCACCAGGAACATGGGCTGGGATAAGCAGCTCGACCTGCATTCTATCTTCGTCAGATGGGATGAGCTGGTCGGCGAAGAAATTGCCGCGCACGCCCAACCGCAAAAGGTCGAGCGGGAAGTGCTGTGGTTGGAGGTCGAAAATTCCTCCTGGTTGCAGCAGCTGCAGTATGTCAAGATCGAGCTTGTCGAACGGCTCAATAGATGCCTGAGGCTGAACAGCATCAAGGACATCAAAATGGTTCTGCCGAAAGGCGATATCTTCCGCAGGCAGGAAAAACCGGGTCCGGCAGTGACCTTTGTCCGGCCCAATTCGGAGAAGGTCGACGCCTTTCAACGGCAGGTGGAATGTATTGCCGATGAAGGATGCCGGGAAGCGCTCATGCAGTTCTGGTATCTTGCCGAGGCATGCAAAAGGGAAACGAAATAAGGCCTTGGTCCGGTTGCATGGCGGGCAGGGGCTTGTGACTCAGATTTATCAGGCCAGGAAATGTTATACGACAACGTCTTAAGTGCTATCGGCAACACCCCCCTCGTTCGGATCAACCGCCTTTTCAAGAGTGAAACGGTACAGATCTATGGGAAATTAGAATCGCGCAATCCGGGCGGCTCGGTGAAAGAGCGTATTGCCCTTTCCATGATCGAGGCGGGGGAGGCCAGCGGCGAACTTACCAAGGACAAAATCGTTCTTGAGGCCACCAGCGGCAATACCGGGATCGGCCTGGCGATGGTCTGTGCCGCCAAGGGTTATCGGTGTGTATTGGTGATGCCGGAGTCGGCGAGTATCGAACGGCGTAAGATCATGCAGGCCTACGGTGCCGAGATCCTCCTGACTCCTGCCTCCCGGGCAACGGATGGGGCAATCGAAAAATCCTATGTCATGGTCCGGGAGTTTCCGGACCGCTATTTTCTCACCGATCAATATAATAACGAGGCCAACTGGCGGGCCCACTACCGCAACACCGCGCCGGAGATCTGGCAGCAGACGGAAGGGCGGGTCACCCATCTGGTGGCGACGCTTGGCACCTCGGGGACAGTCATGGGGCTGTGCGCCTGGTTCCACGAGTTTCAGCCCCATGTCAAGGTCATCGCCGTCGAGCCGCATCTGGATCATAAGATCCAGGGCCTGAAGAACATGAAAGAGTCGTATAAGCCGGGAATCTTTGATAAGTCGGTCCCCGATAAAATCGTCCTCGTTGACGACGAAAACGCCTTCAGTACCGCCAGAATGCTGGCGAGCAAGGAAGGTCTCCTGGTGGGCATGAGCAGCGGTGGAGCCATGGCCGCGGCCATCGATTACGCAAGAGACCTGGAGAGCGGCCTGGTGGTGGTGATTCTTCCGGACGGCGGCGAACGGTATCTCAGCACCCCCCTCTTCACGCCCCCCAAGAAGACCGATGCAAAGAAAAAACAGTTATGGTTTTTCAATACCATGTCCAAGAAAAAAGAGGTCTTTGTCCCCCAAAAGGAGGGACAGGTCACCTTTTATTCCTGCGGCCCAACTGCCTTTGAAATCGCCAACCTGGCCCTCTGCCGCCGGTTTATCGTCTCCGATCTGATCACCCGCGCCCTGCAGGTCAAGGGGATGCAGGTTGACGCCTACATGAACTTCACCGATATCGACGACAACACCATCTCCGGGGCGGAGAAGGCGGGCAAGCCGCTGAAGCAGTATACCGAGGAATTCATCGCCGGTTTCATGGAGGATATGGACGTACTCGGGGTGAAGCGCGCCAAAGGTTATCCGAAGGCCTCGGAAAATGTCGGTTCGATGATCGACATCGCCAAGGAGCTGCTGCAGAAGGGTTATGCCTACGAAAAGCATGGGTCGATTTATTTTGATATATCAAAGTTCAAAAAATACGGGCGGTTGTCGGGAATTGATCTGAGCAAGATCCAGCTCGGCAAGACCGTCGACCTTGATGATTATGAGAAGGACAATCCCCGCGATTTTACCCTTCTCAAGCGTTCTACCCTCGGCGAGCTGAAAAAAGGGATCTTCTTTGAAAGCGAATGGGGCAATGTCCGGCCCAGCTGGCATGTGGAATGTTCGGCCATGGCCACCAGAAATCTCGGGCCGACCATGGACATCCACACCTCCAGCAGGCACCTCATCTTTCCCCATCACGAAAATGAGATCGCCATCGCTGAGGCGCTGACCGGCAAGCCGCTGGCCAATTACTGGCTGCATTCCGAACTGGTGCTGGTCGACGGCAAGAACATGTCCGCCGATGCCGGCAACAATGTCACCCTCAAAGAGCTCCTGGCGCGCGGCTACACTGGCCGGGAGATTCGCTTTATGCTGCTGTCGGTGCATTACCGCAAGCCGCTGAACTTTTCCTTTAAGCGGCTGGATAATGTCCGTACCGCCCTGCGGCGTCTCGATGAATTCACCTGTAAACTGAATTGCCTTCCCGTCGGCAGGCCGCACCCCGAGGTCACCGCCTTTGTCACGGCGATGGAGGAGCAGTTTTTCGCGGCGATGGACGATGATCTCAACGTCTCCAGCGGTATGGGGGCGATTTATAATTTCATCCGCAAGGTCTACCCCATTCTCCAGGTCAACAATCTTGATAATGACCAGAAGAACTACATTCTCGAAACCCTCAACAAGATGAACGAGGTGCTCAACGTCTTCCGCCTTCAGGGCTGTCCGCTGGCCCCTGATGTCAATGCGCTGATCCAGCGCCGCGAGCAGGCGAGGAATGAAAAAAACTGGCAGGCCGCCGACGAGGCCAGGCTGGAGCTGGCCAGGAAGGGCATCGTGGTAATCGATACAGTGAACGGCCCGGTCTGGAAAAGGGCGCACGACGGCGAATGAGGGCAAGAATGGAGTTGCATTTTAAACATCTTTGAGTATTATGTCGTCCGTAATTCTCCTCTCCCTTCCCAGCAAATATGCGCTCGTAGCTCAGTTGGATAGAGCAACGGCCTTCTAAGCCGTAGGTCGTAGGTTCGAATCCTACCGGGCGTACCAAGAATATCAGAAAAGCCACTTAGTTGATAAAACTTCTAAGTGGCTTTTTTTTATTTTTTCTAGGCTGGCAATGTTGGTTGTCGGCTTCAATCTTATATCGCAGACTGCGTATCGTTTGAGTAGACTAGCTGCTCAACACAGGTTTAAAATAATTGCTAAAGCTTTTGGGAAAAGGTAGCTTTGTTGCATTGGATCGGATGGCTCTTCCTGGATAAGGACATTTTTGAAGAGTATTCGACCAGTCCGACCGTCTGTCTCCCGCCATTTTTTCAATTTTGTCATCATTGATGGAAGCCCTCGTTCGCACTACCACACCGACGGCAAAATCCTTTACTCTCTCAAGGCAACTGCCCTTGGCTTGATGGCAACCCCAAAACCGAGGTGATTTTCCAATTCAGCGAGAGACTTCCCGCATGAGATACCGCACTATCACCGATGAAGAATTGGCCCTGGCCCTCGAAGAAGGTGAGGGCTGTACCCTGGAATTCAAGAGTGCCGCCAACTCGGACCTACCTAAGGAACTGGTGGCCCTGGCCATGGAGAATTGTCCGGAGGTACGCATTAGTTATAACACCATGTTTACTTTGGATTTCCCCAGGCCAACCTATGTGGAGACCCAGGACTGAAAGGCAAGACCGTTATCCGCGAACAAGACTTTGTATGTTACCCAGCATGCCGCCAGACTTCTTGTGGTTCTGCAGGATGAAATGACCCGGGGAACCATTATGGAACTACTTGAATTAAAAGACAGAGTGAATTTTGGCAAAGAATATCTCACCTCTATCTTGCAGGGTGGCTTTATTCGAAATGGCCATTCCCGAAAAAACCAAGAAGCAAACTGCAAAAAGTACCGGTTGTCGGAGAAAGGGCGAAACCTGGCCTAGCGCCGGTGAACGGTGCAAAGTCATTGCCCATATTGTGACAAGAGAAAACTGATGAGCATCATCTACATCCTTCTGGCGAGCCTGATGTTCGCCTGCATGGGCGTCTGCGTCAAGCTGGCGAGCGGCCGCTTCTCGGCGGCGGAGATCATCTTTTATCGCGGCTTTATCTCCCTGCTCCTTGTTGCCGCATGGATGTCCTGGCGGCGGCTGTCGCCCCGGACCCCGCACTTGCGCACCCATGTCAGCCGCAGCCTTGCCGGGACGGTATCGCTGTTCGCCTACTTCCTGGCGATCACCATGATACCCCTTGCAACGGCGGTGACCCTCAACTACACCTCGCCGCTGTTTCTCGCGCTGCTGCTGGTTTTCTGGGTCGGCCAGCCGTCGCGGCGGGGCATGTATGTGGCGCTCGGCACCGGCTTTCTCGGCATCGTCCTGCTCCTTAAGCCGACCTTCAATCCGGCGCAATGGCTCGGTGGTGTGCTGGGTCTTGCCAGCGGGATGATCGCCGCTATCGCCTACCTCAATGTCCGCAAGCTGGGAGAACTCGGCGAGCCCGAATGGCGGACGGTGTTCTGGTTTTCAGCCGTCACCAGTCTGGTCGGCCTGCCCTGGTTGCTGATCGACGGCAGCCTTGCCCACGATCTCACCGGCTGGCTGCTGGTCATTGGCGTCGGGGCCTTCGGGGCTACTGCCCAGCTGTGCATGACCGCCGCCTACAAACTCGGCGAGACCCTGACGATCGCCAACCTTGCCTATTGTACCGTGGTTTTTGCCAGCCTCTTCGGGATGATCCTCTGGAACGAAAATCTCTCGCCTGCCGCCTGGCTGGGTATCTCCCTGATTGTCGGCAGCGGTGTGGCGACGACGCGGCTGGCTCGCAGCGGGAAGAGGTGACCCGGCCGCATGGCGGAATGTCCGGAACGGGAGGTCGATTGAAAAGAGGCCGATGGTTGCTACGTTCACACCGGCCACAGGGCAGGGATTGCGGCAGGCGCCGCCTGGCTTGCCGCAAGACCCGGCAGCAGACAGTAGAGCTGCACCCCCTGATCGATCCAGAAGGTGCAGGCGTCGCGCAGGACCTCGGCAAAGACCGCCAGGGTATCCGCCTCGACGGTCGCATTCGCGGCGATGGGCAGTTCGATGACCACCGTCGTGCCTTTATGCCAGGAACGATCGGTGAGGCAATCAAAGGCAGCGTCCCAGTTGCCACCAAAATACTCTGGGAAATCGAGGCCTAGCCGCAGGGCCTCAAGCAGCCCTTCCTTGCTGACATGTGGAAGAGGCGGCAGGGCAAAATAGCGAAGAGACCCGGCATCCGCCGCACCACCGGAGATGTCCGGCCGGCTCGGCAAATGATACACGCCCGGCTCCTGCTGCCGCAGCTGGGTGATAAACGGCTGCATGGTCATTCTGTGCTCAGCTTGGTAAAAGACCGGTAGTGGTCGGCGGTGTAATAAAAGACCTCCGGCGGCTTACCGCCGGACACCAGACGGCGGGCGCCACGGTTGTTTGCCCCTGGCGTCGGCACCGTGTATTCCCGGTAGTAGCCTCGCGACATTTCCGGCAGGAGTCTTTCCCGGTTCTCGAAGACAACGCCGTCACGGCTGAAGGGATAGGGGCCGCCCTTTTTGACGAGATCAAGGGTCGTTCGCAGCTCCGCTGGTAAGGTTTCAACCGTCGTACTGGGCTTGCCGTCCGGCGACAGGCTGTGCCAGACCTCGGTGATATTTCCCTGGAAGGTGTAGGCGAGCAGCGCCAGTCCGATGAGCACGAGCAATTTCTTCATAGATCGGTAAGCCTGAGGAATTATTACTGGGTTGTTTTCGACAGCCCCGAAGGGCGGCCGAAATCTCCTCCGGAGTCAGTTCCTCCGTCGGCACGTTTGTCGGTAAAAAAGGTAGTATAATCTTTACGGCTGGTTGTCTATCCTTTTATAGTGGTTGTTCACTATCATTGCCCATGCAGCCATCCGGTTTTTTCAGCAGGATTTTCCGGGATAGGCATGGCAAACAACCGTCTGCAGCTTCCGCCGGTGTCGTGGCCGATGAATATTGATAAAGCCGAGTTGAGCGGCATACCTGCTCAAACGAAACCTATGCTCGCGAGGTATGAGTTTGCAATACTCTATATGAACGATCAGCTCCTTCCACTGTGGGAGACCGATGCCGAGCAAGTGACGGCGATGATCTCCGTCGCCAACACCGAAAAGGGTATGGCCAGGGACATCACCTACAGCGTCTCGATAAATCCCGGCTGCCCCCCTGGCGATGGTCGCATGATGTGACGGGCCTTCATGGGGATTACTGGAGCCGGGTGGTTATTGCATTATTTCCGTGTAATTACAAATATTTCCACTCAGAAGAGGCAGGCGGTATGCGAGCAATAATTTTAGCGGCAGGCAGGAGGTTGAGGATGCTTCCCTTGTCATGGGAGATTCTGAAATGTCTGCTGCCCTAAGGGAAGACGACGATCGTCCGCTATATTCATAACCCCGGCTACCTGACCATGAACAGCCTGTATTCGCTGTATATGGCAAGGCATTGCCTGGATATGGATTTCCTCCTCCTCAATTCCGATGGCATCATCGGCGATTCATTGCTGCAAAAAATTCTGGACGAGGGCCACCCCCAATGCCCTGTTTGTCGAATTGGACAAGAGACCGTAAGGATGGCGAGATGAACGTTGAGGTGTGCCAGGGTTTTGTCGCCCGGATAGGGCAAGGATATTCCCACCGCGGCTGCCCAAGGGGACAGTGCCCAGGTCTGCAAATTAAACAGGATATCGGCAAATATTCTCAAAGAAGAACGAGTGTCTCAGGTCAATCAGGGCTATATCGGCAGGTTTCCCCGGGCAGCCTATGGTCCGATAATCGATTTGCAGTGAATCAAGGTAGTACCTACCTCCGGCCAGCCCTGGCATGAAATCGATTTTCCCCAGGATTATCAAAGGGTCTGCCGGGACTGCAGGTGAACACAGCCACTTCCCTATTGTGCCCAGGGCAATATCTGATAATATCCTTGAGCCGGGGAGTCCTTTGATGTATAGGGTGTACCTGGAAATGTCTTCCCGTCATGGGAGTTTTTTCGTTGAGGGTCGGGCCAGGAGCTCTCCCGGATCATGTTTCTTGAGGACATATCGTTGATTTTTCACCAAGGCGTGACGATTTGCCGTGTCAATGGCCTTCTGAACGGCAAAGGCAGCACCGTTTGATTGTCAAAACACTGTCGATTCGGCAGGTAATGCGGCTGGCAATTTTTATGTATTCGCAGGGGGTATCTTTCTGATGCAGTACTTCTCTCTTGCCCCAAGAGAAATGGTGGCCAGTGTGTGGCGCAACCGTTATCTCATAAAAACATCCGTGCAACGGGAGGTTGTGGGCCGTTACCGGGGGTCCTTTATGGGGATTCTCTGGTCGTTTTTCAATCCATTGTTCATGCTGACGGTTTATACCTTTGTTTTCAGCGTGGTCTTCAAGGCAAGGTGGCATGCGGGGAGTGGCTCAAAGGTTGAATTCGCGCTTATCCTCTTTGCCGGATTGATGGTCTTTAACCTTTTTGCCGAATGCGTCAACAGGGCGCCGGGCTTGATTCTATCCAATACCAATTACGTCAAAAAGGTCATATTCCCGCTGGAAATACTGCCGCTGGTGACCCTGGGCGGGGCATTATTTCATGCAATCGTCAGTTTTTTCGTATGGCTTATCGCCTATTTCATTTTGTTTGGAATGCCGCATTTGACTGTTTTGTTGCTGCCTTTTGTCATTCTGCCACTGTTGTTTTTCACTGCCGGGGTGTCTTGGTGGTTGGCGGCGCTCGGTGTCTATTTGCGTGATGTTTCGCAGGTAATTGGTATCTTTACCACAGCTCTTCTCTTTCTTTCGCCGATTTTTTACTCAGCCGCAAGTCTCCCGGAAACATATCAAATACTCTTTCAACTCAATCCCTTGACGCCGGTTATCGAACAGACGAGAGATGTTTTGTTTTGGGGCAAGGTCCCTGATCTGAAAATATTGCTTGTGTATTACTGCTGCTCGCTCGTTTTCGCTTGGCTTGGTTTTGCCTGGTTCCAGAAGACAAGAAAAGGGTTCGCGGATGTCCTCTGATATTGCCATCAAGGTAGACAAACTGAGTAAGTGCTACCAACTGTATGACAGACCACGCGACAGGCTCCTGCAAATGCTGCGGCGCGGCCGTAAGCAGTATTACCGGGAATTCTGGGCACTAAAGGATGTCTCCTTTGAGATCAAAAAGGGTGAGACCGTAGGAATTATTGGCCGTAATGGTAGCGGTAAGTCAACGTTGCTCCAGCTGGTTTGCGGGACACTCAATCCGACCTGCGGCAGTATTCAGACAAACGGTCGAATTGCCGCCTTATTGGAACTTGGTTCGGGTTTCAATCCGGAATTCACCGGGCGAGAAAACGTCTATATGAATGCCTCGGTACTTGGCCTCAGTCATGAACTTATCAATCGTCGTTTTGATGAGATAGTTTCTTTTGCCGATATCGGTGACTTTATTGAACAGCCTGTGAAAACCTATTCCAGCGGTATGATGGTCCGCCTGGCCTTTGCTGTAATTGCCCATGTGGATGCCGATATTCTGGTGATCGATGAGGCTCTCTCCGTGGGGGATGCCTTCTTCACTCAGAAATGTATGCGATTTCTGAGAAAGTTTATGGAGAAGGGCACAGTGTTGTTTGTCAGTCATGATACCGGGGCAGTGATTAATCTCTGCCGGAGTGCTATCTGGCTCGATAAAGGCGTGGCAAAACGCCAAGGAGATCCTAAGGAAATTGCCAAGTTCTATCTTGAAGAGCTTTATGAATCCCAGCAGGGTGAAGGTGCAATAATCCCAGAAATAGAAAATGACACACGTGCTGTGTTGATCAAGGATCAGCCGCGTGATATGCGGTTAGATTATATAAATTCAACCACATACCGCAACGATATTGAGTTGTTTTCCTTTATGTCTGACTCCCCTGCTTTTGGCAAAGGCGGAGGGCACATAATTTCGGTTCAACTCCAGGATCGGCACGGAAATCCATTAACCTGGGTGGTGGGTGGAGAAATGGTGGCATTAAAGGTTTTCTGTCGAGCAGAAATTGACTTGTTCAGCCCAATTATTGGCTTTTCCGTTAACGATCGGTTAGGGCAAACATTGTTTGGTGATAATACGTGCAACTTTTCACAGCGGAAACCGTTGACCATTTCATCCGGAAGTTCGTTCTATGCCATTTTTGACTTTATGATGCCGATCTTGCCTATGGGGGACTATTCGGTTACCGTTGCCTTGGCGGAAGGATCACAGCAAGACCATGTGCAGCACCATTGGATACATGAGGCCATCCTCTTTAAATCGCATAGTAGCAGCGTCAGCACAGGGCTTGTCGGTGTGCCGATGAAAGATATTAAAATGGGCAAGGTATGAACTACAATGCTCAACTTGAGATAGCATAGTTCTTCCCAAACTCTTCAAGTTTTCCAATTTCTTAAATAGGGTATAGCCCTTTTGTGGCCTGGGTTGTTCAGGATGTTTGGCCAAGAATATTTGTGGAGTTAGGGATCCACATAGAGAATTCATTTTTCGCTTTTTGCCAGGCGGTTCCGGAGTTCATCGATCCACTCAGTGTTTGCTTATAAGTTTAAAGAGAGACCGAATCAGTTCGTTCAAAAAGAGCTGGCAAATTCTTTGAACGTCGTAGAAATTAATAAAGCAGGTTGGTTACAAAAAATAATCGGTAAATTGTAGGATCACAAATTCGCTAGATATCTAGAGTATTATACGACAAATCTTTCAGTTGAATTCAGAATATTCGATTTGGTAATTACTCAGATACTCTTGGACATGTGCCTCAGCCAATTGTCGGTCTAGCTGAGTACAGGCGAGTTTTAAAATTTGATGGAAAATGTATTTTCACGGTTCCAACCGTGGTTGGCCGAATGCCTCGTCAACGTGAGGGATTAAAAAATTGCTACCATGGGTTGCCTGATTTGAAAGCGTATGATTGTCTTGTTTATACGGAGTTTTGAGCTGACATATGGTGTTATGTAGCTCATGCTGGTTTTAAAAATGTAAAACTCCATTGCTTTGATTATCCAGCTGGGATTGCAATAGAGGTATCCTTACAATGAGTAATGCTAATATGATATTAAACCAACAGTTATCTTGGACCGGTGAACGATACCTTCCAGAAGTACATGGAAACATAGAAGCTGAGCATCTCCATCGTTATCTTTTTGCAATGCAATTTACCGAAGGAAAAAGAGTCTTAGATATTGCGAGCGGAGAAGGTTATGGAGCTGCATTATTAGCAGTTAAGTCGAGCACTGTCGTTGGTGTAGATATCGATGCAGAAGCTGTTTTACATGCTAATTCTAAATATCGCATTAGCAATCTAGAGTTCAAAATTGGTTCGTGCGCATCTATACCGCTAGATGACCAAAGTGTCGATATAGTAGTTAGTTTTGAGACTCTTGAGCACCATGCCGAGCATGAGTTAATGATGCGTGAAATAAAGCGAGTCTTAATTCCTGGAGGAGTACTGGTTATATCTACTCCAGACAAATTGGAATATACCGACAATACAAAAACTCAAAATAAATATCATGTAAAAGAATTATATCGCGACGAGTTTGATGGATTACTTGCGGGATTCTTCAAGCGGCATCTCATGTGTGGCCAAAAGATGGTATATGGATCGGCAATTTTCCAGGAAAACAGTATTAGCAGAGTAAGAAGTTATGAAACTAATGCGACAACGGATCATAAGATTTCCGGTATTTCTCGTCCATTGTATTTAATTGCTGTCGCATCCGATGGGGAGTTGCCTTTGCTCGAGGGTGGGCTTTTTGAGCAGCCACTCAGTGAAAATGATTATGTACGTGAATCAACGTGGCAGATAGAAAGCCAGCAGAAGGAAATTGCACGGTGCCATGAAATAATAGACAATTTTCAGAAGGACATTGTTCAGAGGGATTGGCAGGTTGTTGTGCTGCAACACAACTTGTTAGAAAAAGAGATGAAAACAAACAAGTTGTATGGATATATTTCGAATTCTTCTTTGTTAAAGTTTGCGCACATTTTAAATATTCAAAAATGGATTGGGTATGTTAAGTTTCACCAATGTCTCAAGGAACAACCTTTACTTGATGCAAGCTGGTATTTACTACAATATCCTGATGTTAAGGAATCAAATATCTCGCCAGTTTATCACTACTTTTTTTTTGGAATAGAAGAAGAGAGAAATCCTAATCCATATTTCGACACTCGCTGGTATTTAAGTCAGTATTCCGATGTCGCTCGTAGTGGAATTAATCCACTCATGCATTTTATGCTTTATGGCGCACAGGAAGCAAGAAATCCCAATCCGTATTTTCATACCCATTGGTATCTATTTGAGTATCCGGATGTTGCCAATAGCGATATGAACCCCTTGGTACATTACATAAGGTACGGTATTGCAGAGGGAAGGAATCCCAACCCGTATTTCGATGCAAATTGGTATACCAATAAATATCCGGAAGTCAAGGCAAGCGGTTTACCTCCCCTCCTTCATTATATGGAGTTTGGAATTATCGAGAAGAGAAATCCCGGACCGTTTTTTGAAACGTGTTGGTATATCGATGAGTATAAAGAAGTTACCAGTATCGGTATTGACCCACTGCTGCACTATATGCAATATGGCATTAAGGAAGGGAAGAACCCCAACCCTTATTTCCAATCAATATGGTATTTAGAAGAGTATCCGGATGTGGCTTCTTCCGGTCTTGACCCGTTGTTAGATTATATAAAACATGGGTTGGAAAAAGGGAGGAATCCTAACCCGTATTTTGATACACGGTGGTACCTTGGCGAATACCCCGAGGTATTCGCGACCGGGATGCATCCGTTGCAACACTTTATAGAATGTGGTGTTGAGGAGGGGAGGAACCCCACCCCCTATTTCAACACTCGCTGGTATTTGCATGTGTATCCCGATGTGGCAAAGAGCGGTATGAATCCATTGTTGCATTTCATGAAGCACGGAGAGAAAGAAGGACGAAATCCTGGACCCTTTTTTAATGGGATTTGGTATTTGGCCGCGTATCCTGACGTTGCTCAAAGTGGCATGAATCCACTGCATCACTATATGAAGTATGGGGTTGTTGAAGGAAAAAGACTGTCATTCACTCCGACTGTTATTCCAGGGTTTGTCAGGCCAGGAGTAAGTTCGGCCTCAGTAAGGCCCTTTGCCCTGTCCCTTGCAGAAAAAACCTCCATCGACTCGGAAGAGACCTTGTTCTTTGATTTGGTCCTCGTGACATTTAATTCAGGAAGGTGGATTGATAACTGCCTGAGATCATTGCTGCCACATGAAAAAACTATAACTCTTACCATAATTGATAACGCCTCAACAGATGATACGGTAAATAAAATATCGGAATTTTCAAATCAATTTTCACACATTACAATCATAAAAAATTCAACGAATGCTGGCTTCGGCGTTGCAAATAATCAAGGTGCTGAGGTTGGATCCAATCGGTATCTAGTGTTTTTGAATATTGATACGGAGTTGCACGACCCTCAGGCATTAATGAAATTGAGCGACATTATAAACCGATCGGCAAACGATGTGGCTGCCTGGGAATTTCGTCAATTGCCCTATGAGCACCCTAAATGTTACGACCCGGTTTCACTGGAAACAAGCTGGTTCAGCGGTGCCGCAGTTGCTGTAAAGCGAGAGGCGTTCGAAGCTGTCAAAGGATTCGATGCCAATCTTTTCATGTATTGTGAGGATGTTGACTTAAGCTGGCGACTCAGGGCCCAGGGCTATCGTCTGCTGTATTGTCCTTCGCTCACCATTACTCATCACTGCTACAGTCGGGCGGGAGAAACTAAGCCAATTGCACAGTATTTTGGTGCTCTACATAATTACTTTTTGCGTAATCGTTTTGGTAAAGATTTGGATATTCAGGTCGGACGGGATTTGCTTCTCCGCTTCTTCCGGTATGTGGGGAAATACGCACCCCATGAGTTGCATGAAAAACTCACCGAGGTGGATAGGACAAGTGCTATCTTTAGATCGACCAGATGCGAGTCGAACCAATTCTTTAAGCCATTTTTCGAAGGGAATGACTATGAAGTCCGTCGTGAGGGGGATTTCTTTGCCAGTGCAGTTGTGGAATCAAATGCCAAAGTGTCTGTTATCGTGCGCACGATAGGACGTCTTCATTATCTTGAACGCGCTCTTTATTCGATCATAAATCAAACGTATAGAAATGTGGAAATCGTCGTCGTTGAGGATGGCTCGAGCTTTGCCCAGGACCTCGTGTCTTCTTTTCGGGGGCATAATGTTGTTTATCGGCCGGTTGCTAAGGTGGGGCGTTGCCAGGCAGGAAATATCGGTTTATCAATAGCGAGCGGTGATTTCTTTAATTTTCTTGATGAGGATGATTTGTTGTATTGTGATCACGTGGAAACGCTGCTCAACGCTCTTTTAAAAAATCCTGAGAATGATGCTGTCTGGGCGTCAGCCTTTTGTGTGTCAACGACCGAATCGGAGGATGGATCGAGCTATTATGACAGGCATTATCAGGTTGCGCATACAGTGGAACCTGATAGCACTACCATACTTGAACGGAACCACTTTCCAATTCAGGCAGTACTGTTTCGTCGGCAATGTTTTGAAAATCTCGGTGGACTCGATCCCGATCTCGAATATCTTGAGGACTGGGACCTCTGGATACGATACATGCGGAACTACAAGTTTCTAAGAATTGCAAAGACCACATCGTTGTATCGAATACCTTTTGAAAAGGATATGTATGATAAGAGAAAAAATAATCTTGACCATTATTATGAACGTATACAGGAAAAACATAGAATACTGAAATAAATGCTGAGAAGGTAGGCGTTTGGAATTTGTCAATTGAAGAGATTTTTTACATAAACCGTGCATAAGAATGATCAATAATACCACCTCGCACCAGATCCATCAAAATAACTTTACAGTATTACGGTGGCTTGCCGCAGGTTTAGTTCTTTATGGCCATTCATTTGTTTTTCTAGGATTGCCGGCTCCGTCATTTATGAGTTGGGCATCATTAGGAGCACTTGGGGTTTATATTTTCTTTGCCATCAGTGGCTACTTGGTGGCTCAAAGTTGGGTAAGTGATCCCCATCCTTTTCGATTCTTGCAGCGGCGAGCTCTAAGAATATTTCCTGGTTTAGTGGTTTGCATTACATTGACAGTTTTAATGTTGGGTCCACTTCTGACAAAATTGCCGATTTTTGAATATTTTTCACATGTGCAGACCCGAAATTATTTCTCCAATATCGCATTGTATATGTCCTATAATTTACCAGGAGTATTCACAACAAATCATTATCCAAATGCAATAAATGGTTCTTTGTGGAGTTTGCCGGCAGAGTTTTCGATGTACTTCGCTTTGGCGCTGGTCGGTGTAGCTCGCATTCCTAAATTTGGGTGGGCTATTGTAGCCTTGTGCTTTGTGGTATTAGCAAAATTATGGGCGATGGAGACTCCAAAAATGTTAGTGATCTATCGCACTGACTTCCGCCAAGTATTAATTTGCGGAGCATATTTCTGGGTTGGTGCCGCCGCATTTAAGTACAACATTAGCAGGTTATTCACGGTTAGTAATGTTTTAGGAGCAGTAATTATCTGGCTGATGCTCACCCGCTGGCCTCAATTATTTGTTATTGCGAGTTGGATAATCCTTCCATTTCTTGTGATTGCTTTTGGTATGGCGCACAGTCCAATTCTCAGCCGATTTGCAAAGTATGATTATTCATATGGCATATATATTTATGCCTTTCCTGTCCAGCAGACTATCGCCCATTTTTGGCCACACATGCCTTTAAAGATCTATCTTATCGTCACAG
This sequence comes from Desulforhopalus sp., assembly GCA_030247675.1. Taxonomy (NCBI): domain Bacteria; kingdom Pseudomonadati; phylum Thermodesulfobacteriota; class Desulfobulbia; order Desulfobulbales; family Desulfocapsaceae; genus Desulforhopalus; species Desulforhopalus sp. The sequence goes on from JAOTRX010000002.1 coordinate 637,491, forward strand.
GGATTATTACTGTCATTCTGGCAGGGTTATCATGGCATTGGATAGAGCGGCCTGCTCTCAAATTGAAGCCACCCCGCCCTATTTGAACAATTGCCTATAACAGGACGGCAAAAAATTCTCTTGGACAAGCAAACATGTTTAAAAAAATCTTCACTAAAATATTTGATAGCACTCCTTCTATTGATGTTAGTGAACTAAATAATGGAAATAAGCCTGGTATTCGGATGTTGTTTCCGCTTGGTCATTTTTATTCGCCGGTAGCTGACCCTATCGATATCCGAAATCGCGAGGGAAGGATCTGGGCACAGACGGATTTGATGCCAGGAATTGAAATGAATATTCAGGAGCAGTTAAACTTGCTCCTCAAACTAAAGCCTTATACCGCGAAAATCGACTTTCCAACCGAAAAACCGGATGATGGCGCTATCTATTTTTATAGTAATGATCAGTTTCCGGTATTGGATGCAGAAGTCCTTTTCACAATGCTTTGCCACTATCGGCCAAAATCTGTAATTGAAATTGGCAGTGGCTATTCATCATTGATTACTGCTGAAGTTAATAGACGGATCCTGAACTTAAATCTTGATTTTTACTGTATTGAACCCTTTCCAAGGCAATTCCTTATTGATGGGGTTCCTGGAATCACCGGTCTTGTACAAAAAAGAGTGGAAGACGTTGAACTGGAATATTTTGATAGGCTGGATGCCAATGACATCTTGGTAATTGATTCATCGCATGTATCAAAAGTTGGAAGTGATGTAAATTATTTGCTTTTTGAGGTCTTGCCACGACTCAAACAGGGTGTGCTAGTCCATTTTCATGATATTTTTTTGCCGGATGAATATCCTAAGGTTTGGGTTATTGATGAGGGGAGAAATTGGAACGAGCAATACTTGCTGCGTGCATTTTTACAGTACAATTTTGATTGGAAGGTCGTTTGGGCTGCCCATTTTATGGGAACTCGTCATAAGGCCGCTGTCCAGGAAAGCTTTTCCCGATATCCCGAGTTTGGAGGCGGGGGAAGCTTTTGGATACAGAGGAAATAGAATTACGAGAAGATGATTGGTGGAAATTTGTCGCTGGCGTTTTTAACAAGTTCATGAAAGTGTTTATGCTGCCACGTTTGGCCTTAAAAATAATCATTTTAGAAAAAAATATACAATGGCTATCGCTCTGCGTTGTATCATCCTGATATTGACGTGTTTTATTTTTTTTGATGAGCCAACCTTGGCTAGCCCTTTGTGGTTTTTTGCCTTGATTGCCATACTGTATCAGTCTGGAGTATCTCTAAACTGGTACGTTGCACCGTTATTTAAAGAAAATTGGCTATTTGTATACACATGTCTGCCGATAATTCTTGGTCTGAGCACGACATGCATAATTCTTTTAACCTGGGGCAACTTCGGAGGCGCAATTGATTCAAAGACAATCGGTATTGCTCTTCTTTTTCAGCAAATCACTTCTTGGTTTTTGCTGAAACGTCCGCTTCCTGACCTACCACGGGTGAGTCCTTCTCATCTCGTTTTATTTCTTCCGGCTTTGACAATTCTTGGGTGCTACATTTTTTTTAGCTTTAGACAACAGGCCTTAGCATGGGATCATTTTACGTTTTGGTTAGTGAATGCTAAAGAGATATTTTTAAACGGCGCACTCCCCTCCAATTCTGAAAAATTATTTTCACTGGTAAACTACCCTTCCTTTATTCCTCTGCATGCCGTTCTGTTGTATAATTTCTATAATTTATGTGCTGAAAATTTTAACTTTTTATTTAACGCCCTGTATCTTTTCTCTGGGTTAATATTGGTTGGGGGCTATTTTCTGCACTGTCCCCGATATATCTCGTATCTTACAGGAATTTATCTGACTTGTTTCGCGTTCAGTACTCAGTTCTTAGCTATGACATTTTATGCTGACCTGGCAGTATGCTTTTATATCACCATTGTCGCTACTCTTATTTTTATCGCTCAGGGGAACTTGAGGACATCTGCAATAATATTTTTTTTAATTGTGATCTTGGCAATCAAGCCGACAAATATAATTTATGTTCTTGAATTGGTTGTCGTCTTTTTGCTTTACGAGGTCTATCGAACACATTGCTCTTTACAAGAGCTAAGTAAAAGCCTTACCACAAAAGTTAATTTAGGCTTTCTTCTTTTTGCCTGCTTATATATAGGTTCCACTCTTTATTATAAAAAATATATCAATTTATATCTGCCCCAAGAGTTAAATTTTTACTCCCCATCGGTTGAACTGACAATTTCTTATTTGTCGAATCGTTTGCTGCAAATTCTTGTTTATCTTTATTCCTCATTCGAATACTTGATATATGGGCTTTGCTTGTTTGTCTTGTTTGTTTTGCGTAGTCAGTACTTTACTGGAAGAAATCTCGCGATTTTCTTGGCGTTCCTCCTTGTGTCAGGAGCTGGTGTTGCCTATTATTTTATTCACCCAACAAGCTTTCACTCAAATAGTTTGAAGCGATACATTACCGCTGGATTATTAATTTTTCCTTTGCTTCTTATTACTGAAAACAGGACTAACGACAGAGGTTATCTTTCTACAGCATTTGTACTGTTACTTTGTGCAAGCGGAGTATATTTAACGATTTCAACTTGCATCCAGTTAAGAGGACTTGGAAGCAAAAAACTAATTGCAGCAGAAATTATTCTCCCGTCTTATCAGAGCATTGCAACAAAAATAAAAATAAAGGTGGGAGATAGCCAGGCCAGGATAGCTATTTATAGCCCTGTCGATGATCAAAGGTTTGTTAGTGGAAGACATTCTCACAATATAATTAAGTATTTTCTCCTACCGTATAAAGTCGACAAATTTATCGGTACATTTCCATATAAAGATGTCAATAAACTGTTTGAAAACACCAAGCCTACGCATGTACTTTTGTGGAAGCCTGACGATGCTATGAAGAATACATTTAAAAATAGGACGACCGAAGAGTTAATCCAGCTAGATAAAGATATCTTTTTTGCCGAAATAAAGAGGGATTAGCGTGATTGATTGGATAGTAAAGAAATCCATTTTTCTCCTACTGTTGTAATCTTTAATAATTCAATTCACCTGTAAAAAATGAATCTATTGATATATATTCCAGCCTTTAATGAGGCTAAAACAATCAGGCAGGTCATCGCAAGTATACCAGGATCATTTGTAGGAATTGAAGATGTTAAGGTTTTAGTCGTCAATGATGGGAGCAGCGATAATACCACAGGGGAAGCAGAGGCCGCTGGTGCCTTTGTGGTTAGTCATAAATCCAATAAAGGTGTCGGTGGAGCCTTTCAAACTGCGGTTCGTGTCGCTTTGGAAAGGCGGGTTGATATTCTTTGCAGTATTGATGCTGACGGACAATTCGATGTAGGGCAAATATCCCAAATGATAAAACCCATAGTTCAGGGCGTCGCAGACTTTTGTATAGGAAAAAGATTTACAAATGCTAAGCCCGCAAATATGCCTGAGATAAAATATTGGGGGAATCAGCAGGTGAATCGAATCGTTTCTTGGGCTTGCGGAGAAAAAATTGAGGATGCCTCTTGCGGCTTCAGGGCGTATTCCAAGGAATGCCTTCTAAGTCTGAATTTGCAAGGAAAATTTACATATACACACGAAACTATTTTAGATCTTGTTAACAAGGGTTTTTGTATTGAGCAAATACCTGTCTCAGTCAAGTATTTTGATGATCGCGTTTCAAGAGTGGCCAATAGTCTTCTGAAATATGGTGTGCAGACAGGAAAGATAATTTTAAAGTCGCTAAAAGACTATAAACCGTTTTACTTTTTTGGCGCTATAGCAGCCGTTGTTTTTATTATTGGGTTGATCCCTGGGGTTTTTGTAGCTCTGCATTGGTTACTTATCGGTACGATAAGTCCCTATAAAGGCCTTGGGATTTTGTCTGTCTTGACTGAGATTGTAGCAGTAATCTTTTTTGTCCTGGCGCTTATTGCGGATATTCTTGGAAGAATTCGAGATAATCAGGAAAAGATCATGTATTTGCTTAAGAGTATGAAGTTTAAGGAGTAGTATCAATTGTAGCTATTACAGACGCCGGATTACCGACAACAATCGAATAATCTGGTACGTCCTTGGTTACCACCGATCCTGCGCCAACAACTGCCGAGAGTCCGATTGTGACCGGTTTTATAATGAGCGTGTTCATGCCGATGAATGCATAATCTTTAATTACCACATCGCCTTTCCTGTATTCTTTGATACCTGTTCTCGACAGTATAGGGTAGTGCGTTATTATTCTTGAGCCATTAGTTATAACAACGTTTTTTCCTATTGTTGTTGTTGTTCCTTCTGTTGTATCAAACAAAACATCCGATCCGATGAACGTGCTTTTCCGGTCATAAAATTTAATTCCGCAGGCAGCTAAGAGATAACTTCTTAAACCAGGAGCTATAAAAAATTGTTTCGATATGTGAATGAGGAAGAATTTTATAGCTTTTTTGAAATATATTTTTGAGAATCCGGAGTTCCAGATCGGTTTATGGTTCATAGGGTATCTCTTTTCTATATTTAATGTGTTTCGCAGGGATTCCGGCCATTACACTGTAAGGTTCGACATCTTTGGTTAAAACGGCGCCGGAAGAAATGATCGCTCCTTTGCCAATATGTTTAACAGATTCTGTGATTATCACATTGTTGCAAATCCAAACCTCGTCTTCAATGCGCAAAGGCGATTGACTGGTAATGTTGTCAAAAATGCTGAAGCCATCAAACTCGTGCTTATGGGTTTGGATCGTGACCTTGTCTGAAATGCAGACATTATTGCCGATTTCAACTCCACCCGAGATGTCAATTTCAATGTGCCGTGACAAGATACAGTTGCCATGAAAGATTATTCCACTTGATGGATTTGGTTTGTCAAAGTTAGTTATAACAACGTCGGTAGAGATATTAATATTTCCTGTGTTGAACCGAATTCTATGGAAAAGTATCTTGATAGATTTGAGGACAGGTATGGTGAAGAGTAGAGATGTGAAGAACTTTTGAGATATGTAATCAATTTTGTAAATAAAGCTGTTCATCTTAGCTTTTTACCATTAAGAGCAAGAGTAAGACATATTAATTCAGTCATATGTCAATTAACCCTGTAGAGTGTATGTTTTATAAAAATGGGTGAACTATGTTTGGCCGGGAGTTAATTTTTGTAAACATAATATTTGATTATTATAAAACGAATCGGTATTAAGATTGTGACTGAAATTGCAGTAGAGAGAAGGTAGTGGAAATTAAGAAAATTAAGTGAATTATATAATAAATTTGCCAATAGATATAGGAAAATTAAATAGAATACAAATTTTAGAAATTTTTTATGATCATGTTGCGAGTTAAAAAGAACCTTCAATTGAATATAATAAAGGAATATGTAACATATTCCATAAATTATGCAAAATGATAATTTCTCATTAAATTTGAACAATTCGATAAAGATAAATAGACCGGAAAAAACAAAAATATATCCGGTTGCGCTGATGAGGATATATTTAAGTATTTGATCTCTCGATTCTGCCCTAATAGGTATCCTATACATAGGGTGTTATTTTAAACATGTTAGTTAGGTAGAAAAGGATGGGATTCCCTGGGTGGGGTTACCTAATACGCTTCTTTTGAAGATTATTACTTCTGTGGTAGCAGTACAATAAGTGCTACAGACTCAAATTGGGAAATTAGGTGAGTTGAAATTTTTATTTGGCTGTCACTCTTACGCCATGTCGTTAGTGTAAAATCAAAGAACACTCGATCTGCAACTCACCCAAGGACCAAGATACCAGATTTTTACACTTCGCAAAACAGGGATGTCACTGAGAAACATAGCTTTAGAAGTTATGGAATTTAGTTCAGCACGTTAAGTCGTGGCTTCAAAGGAATGTGTCAGCGAATGGTCATATTTATAAGAAAGATGTTTTGGATATACCAAACCATCGTGGTGTCGTTAAACGAAGGATGTAAACGCTGTTGTAGATGAGCGAAGGTAATGCTCCTTTTGAAAAAGATTTGTCGCATCTGTTGTCCTAGTTTTGCCTCACCCATTCTTCTTCCGCCGGTGACGCATTTCCCGGTATTTTGAATCAGTTGGTAACGCTTCAGTCTCGGTAAGTATCTGCAGGTATACTGTATAGCGTTTCTCATCAATTTCTTTCTTGTGCAGCAAAGAAGTGACTGCGCAGCCCGGCTCGGCTTTATGCTTGCAGTCCCTGAACCGGCATCCCTCTCTTCCGGCCTTTTCAAACCCTGGAAAATGGGCGGCGAGGGCTGCTGGTGAGACATCGATCAGGCCGAAATCATTAAAGCCGGGCGAATCGATAATTTCCCCTCCGCCATTGAGATAGTGGAGGGTGGACACGGTCGTGGTATGCCTTCCCCGCTTTTTGCTTTCGCTGATTTCACCGACCTGTAGATCGATATCCGGAAGGAGGCTGTTGAGGATGGAGCTTTTGCCGACTCCGGTAGGGCCGATGAAGATGCCCCTGTGTCCTTCACTGAAGAAATTGCTCAAGGCGGCCAGGCCAGTGCCGTTAGCTGCGCTGAGCACAAAGATATTGGTCGATTCTTGATATGTCGGGGCAATTGCAGCGTGATAGGCGGCAAAGCAGGGAAGGTCTGATTTGTTGATGATCAGTATTGGTTGGATACTGGACTTTCGGGCCGCGACAATTGCCCGGTCGATAAAGCCCGGCGGCGGCAGCGGTTCGCAAGAAACGACAATGCCCAGTATGTCAAGATTGGCTCCCACCAGGTGGGAGCCGCCGCGGGCGTCCATGCGGGAGATTTCCGATGTCCTGGGAAGCCGGGTGAGGACATCCTCCTTGACCGTCACCTTGTCGCCGACCACATGACCCGAGTTGCGCTTGACCCGGATCATCCTTCGCTCACTATTTGCAGCAAAGAGGACCTCTACCGCCACCCCATAATGGGCGACGATAAGTCCTTCCTCGCCGGTGCCGGTCATCTGCGTTGTTTCCAAAATGCTCCTTGTTATGTTCTATTTGGCTGTCTTGCCCGGTTGCAAGGGTGAGGACTTTCTCAACGGTACAGATGCAAAGGTCCTGCAATCAGCCATCTGCTTGATTGGTCATTGATGGATAAAATAATTTGGGTATTATACATTCTTTTTGGACAGAGTTAAGATTATTTGCTCTTCGTCCATATCTTCGACAGCCAGCGTTCAGCTGCTTTTTCTAACTGAGGAACAGATATGTTTATTGATCTTTTACGAAAACGCAGAAGCATCCGGCAATTCCTTCAGCGACCGGTGGAGAAAGAAAAAGTCGACCTGTTGGTTGAGGCCATGCTGCGTTCTCCGTCTTCCCGCAGTCTCAACCCCTGGCGGTTTGTAGTGGTTTCCGATCCTCAAGTCATCCAGGACCTGGCCAAAGCCAAGGTTCATGGGTCGACGTTTATGAAAAATGCGCCGCTTGCCATAGTGGTATGTGCCGATCCGGCAAAATGCGATGTCTGGATTGAGGATTGTTCTATTGCTACCCTGATCGTTCATTTGGCGGCGGCGGATCTTGGTCTGGGGAGTTGCTGGGTGCAGGTGCGAATGCGGGAGCACGACAACCAGGTATCGGCGGAGGAATATGTGAAAAAACTCCTGGGCTTGCAGGATACCATGGTGGTTGAGGCGATGATTGCCATAGGCTACCCCAAGGGGGAAACCACCGGGCATCCGCAGTCGTCATTGTTGTACGACCGGGTTAGGTATCTAACCCCCTGATCCCGATAAAAGGCGGAATATGAATTCGATTCTCTCCGTTAGGAACCGAAAATGAGCGAAGAAAAAGTATACGATGTCTTGGTGCTGGGCGGGGGCCCTGGTGGGTATACCGCCGCCTTTCGTGCTGCTGATCTTGGCCTGGCCGTTTGTCTTGTGGAAAATGAGCCGGTTCTTGGCGGGACCTGTCTGCATGTCGGCTGCATTCCCTCGAAGACACTTCTCCACGCTGCGGCAGCCATCGAAGAGGCATGTCAGGCGAGCGAGTACGGTATAGATTTCCCAAGGCCGCAGATAGATTTAGGGCGGTTGCTAGCAAAGAAAAATGCGGTGATCCAGCAGTTGGCCGCAGGTCTTGACGGCCTCTGCAAAGCACGAAAGATCACCCGCCTGAACGGTTATGGCTGCTTTACAAGCCGGTCCTCTCTGGTCGTTACCGGGGCCGAAGGCAAGCAGGAGGAGGTGCAGTTTCGCAATGCCATTATCGCCACTGGCTCCCGTCCTTTCGTCCTGCCGGATATCCCTGCCGATCCGCGCATCTGGGATTCGACGGCGGCCCTGCATCTCAAGAGCGTGCCGGAACGGCTGCTGATCATCGGCGGCGGCATCATTGGTCTCGAGATGGCGCAAATCTACAGTGCCCTGGGCGCGAAGATCACCATCGTCGAAATGCTTGACCAGATTATCCCTCCCGCCGACAAGGACCTTGTCCAGCCGCTTTTTCTGAAATTGAAAAAGCACTACAGCATTTTCACCAAGACCAAGGTGACAAAGATTCTTCTCGCCGCCGACTGCATCGAAGCGCAATTCGCAGGAACAAATGTCCCGGAGGGCGGCCAGTTCGACGCAGTACTCATCGCAGTCGGCAGGCGTCCGAATACTGCCGGCATGGGACTTGTCGAGATCGGCCTGCAACTGAACGAACGTGGCTTTCTTCAGGTAGACGAACGCCAGGTAACAAATATCCCTCATTTCTATGGTGTCGGCGATGTCGTCGGTGAACCGATGCTCGCCCACAAGGCGTCCCATGAGGGCAAATTGGCCGCCGAGATAATTGCCGGGTATAAAGCTGAGTTGAGCAGCTCGTCTGCTCAGACGAAACTTATGCACTTGCGGTATGAGCTTGCCATCAACCCAGGTGCCATCCCCTCCGTCGCCTACACCAACCCGGAGATTGCCTGGGTTGGACTGACGGAGAAGGAGGCCAAGGCGAAAAATATCGAATTCGATAAAGGCAAATTCCTCTGGGGTGCCAGTGGCCGGGCCCTCAGCGTCGGCGCCCAGATGGGGGTGACCAAGGCCCTGTTCGATAAAGCAAATGGCCGGATCCTCGGCGCCGGAATCTGCGGCATGAATGCCGGTGAGCTGATCCATGAAGCGGTGCTGGCCCTGGCAATGGGCGCCACCGCCCGGGATATCGGCCGCACCGTCCATGCCCATCCGACCCTTGCCGAAACCTTTGCCTTTGCCGCCGAGATTGTCGATGGTTCAATTACCGATGCCCTGCCGCCTAAACAAAGATAGTTCCGGGTTCCAGTCGGCACCCGTCGCAAAGTGCCCCTTGTTCGTTATCCGTCGATGAATCTTACCGAAGAACAACTGCGCATTGTAGGTCATGGCGGCGGTCACGCCAGGGTCAGTGCCGTAGCCGGTTCCGGCAAGACCACGACGATGGTCGAGCGGATCGGCCATCTGCTCCGCCATGGCACACCGGCCGGTGAGATCCTGGTGCTGATGTTCAATAAATCGGCGCGGGACGGCTTTGCCGAGGCAATGACCAAAAATCTCGGCGGCCTTAATTGCCCTTTACCGGAGGTGCGCACCTTCCACTCCCTTGGCCTGCGGCTGGTCAACAGCTTTACCAAGCGCGGCGCCCTGCCGGCCTATCGCCTGGTCACCGACGAATACCTCCTTGAACGCTTGGCCCGGCAGGTGGTGACTGAGTTGTACAAGGAGGAGTTTGAGGGGTGGCCTTCCGGGGAGGAGGTCGAAGAGTTTCTCACCTTTCTTGACCGGGTGAAGGGAACGGTGCTTGATGTCGGGCAGGTCTTGGCGGGCCTCGGTTTGCCTGCTCGCTACGGCTATTTCGTCCAGGCCTTTGAGCTCTTTGAAAAGGTGCGGCGCGAACAAAAGATCAGATTCTATGCCGACCTCATCTACGAACCGCTCCTGGCAATGCGCGCTGACCCGCATCTCGCCGCCTGGGTTGCCGACCGGGTCGAGCATATCATCGTCGATGAATACCAGGACATCAACGAGGCCCAGCAGCAGCTTTTGAAGATCCTCGCCGGCAAGCGGGCGAAGGTGATGGTCGTCGGCGACGTCGATCAGTGCATCTATGAATGGCGGGGCGCCCAGCCGGAATATATTACCACCAGGTTCCAGCTGGATTTCGTCAACCCTGCCAACTATCTGCTTTCCTATACCTTTCGCTACGGCCACGCCCTGTCCCTTGCCGCCAACCACCTCATTGCCAATAACCGTAAGCGCGACCGGAAATTTTGCATCTCCCACGGGGGGACACCCTGTACCGCGATCACCTGCCTTGAAGAGGCGGACAAGTTTGCCGGCACAACCTCGGCAAGGCCTGGCCATCCGGTGCTGACCATCCTTGGCGAGTGGTCGGGGCAGGGACGGTCCCTTGCCGAGGCTGTAGTGCTCGTCCGGCTCTTTGCCCAAAGTGTGCCGGTCGAACTGGCCCTTCTTGAAGCGGGCATACCGTATCGTCTTGAGGGCAACAACCAGGTGTTCGATTGTCCGGAGATTCTGGCACTGACCGGATATCTCCAGCTGGTCTCCGGAACCCTTGGTGCCGAGGATTTGCCAAACCGGGTCCGCATCCTGCATGCCATGCTTTCCCAGCCGCATATGGGCGTCAAACGCGAGGAACTGGAGGGGCTTGCCCAGGCTATTGCCGAGGATCCGACCGCCGCCCCCGAGACCTTGCTTGCCTGGAGTGACCGGGATCTGCCACCCTTTCTCAAGAAACGCTTTGTTGAAACCGCCGAAAACTGGCGCCAACTGGCGAAGATGCCGCACTCCGGATCGGCTGCCGGGTTGCTGAAGACCATCGTCGATAAACTGAAGCTTTACGATTTTTATGATACCTTTTCGGCGCGTAGTGCGACCGCTGAAAACCGGGTGAAAACCTGCCAGGCATTTATCGATTTTGCCGCCGGCCAGCAATTGTCGGTGGTGGAGCTGTTGGCAAAAATTGCCGGACTGCGCGAGGCCGGACAGAGCGGGGCGGCGGGCAGTTTGCTGATCACCTCCGTCCACCGGGCAAAAGGCTTGGAATGGCCCCTGGTGGTCCTTCCCGGCCTGGAGGAAGGCTCCTTCCCCTTTTACCGCGAGCAGGGCGCGACGGTGGAGCTGGAAGACGAGCGCCGGCTGTTTTACGTGGCGATGACTAGGGTCATTGAGAGGGTGGTCTGTATTCATCCGACCGATGCCGCTTTCAAGCGCAGCATGGCAAAAGGCAGCGCCAGGTATCCCGGTCCACCGGCCTGCACCAGCCGTTTTCTGTATGAGGCGAATCCGGGACTTTCCGCGGATCTTGGCCAGGTGTTGCATGGTCTGGTGGCGGCAGAGAAGGTCTCCCTTGCCGGCGATATCGATATAGCCGAAGAATACTTTAAGGCGGTGGGGCGTGAGCCGGAACTTCTGGCCTTGCGCAGAGGAGATACCGTTTCAGCCGAGCCAGTGGACCGGGGCGCAGGCAAGGTTCTTCAGATTGGTGATATAGCCGAAGGGCTGCGGGTCTGGCACGGTTTCTTCGGCGCTGGGACGGTGACCGAGATCATGGACAGGAAGCAGGGGCGCCTGAAGGTGGAATTTGAGGATCATGGCAAGACCATCCTCCTTGCCGCCTACGCCCGTCTGCAATCCTTGTAACGAAGAACCTTAGGGTTGCACAGCGCAGTGGCAGGGGTGCACCAACCCATCAATCGTTTAAATTCCCAGATAGGCCTTCTGGATATCGCTGTTGCTTGCCAGGGACTGGGCGGTTCCGGCAAAGACGATCCGGCCGTTTTCGATAACATATCCCCGGTGGGCGATCTTCAAGGCCTGGTTGGCGTTTTGTTCGACAAGGAAGATGGTGGTGCGGTTTTCGGCATTGATCTGTTTGATGATCTCGAAGATCTGTTTGATCACCAGCGGCGCCAGCCCCATGGATGGTTCATCGAGCAGCAGCAGCTTGGGGCGGGCCATCAGAGCCCGGGACATGGCCAGCATCTGCTGCTGACCGCCGCTCAGGGTGCCGCCCTCCTGTTTTCGCCGCTCGGCAAGGATAGGAAAGAGCGAGAAGACATAGTCGAGGTCGCGTTTAATCTCTTTTTTATCGTTACGCAGGAAGGCGCCCATGTCGAGGTTTTCCTGAACGCTCAGCTGGGGAAAGATATGGCGTCCTTCGGGGACCTGGCTGATACCCATCCGGACGATGGCGTCGGGGGTTTCCTTATGGATCTCCCGCCCCTGATAGAGGATTCTCCCGCCCCGGGCTGGCACGACCCCGGAGATGGTCATCAATGTCGTGCTTTTGCCTGCCCCATTGGCGCCGATCAGGGTGATGATCTCGCCTTCGTTGATGTCGATGCTCATCTCCTTGATGGCCAGGATGTTGCCGTAACCGGCCTGTACGTTTTCCAGTTTAAGCATCGACGTCCTCACCTAAATAGGCCTTGATCACCGCCGGGTTGGCACGTATCTCGGAAGGAGTTCCCTCGGCGATTTTCCTGCCGTAGTCCATGACGAAGATCCGGTCCGACAGGCTCATCACCAGCTTCATGTCATGTTCGATGAGCAGGATGGCATGGCCGTCGGCGGAGATTTCCCGGATCAGGGTATCCAGCTCGTGGGTTTCCTGGGGGTTCATGCCGGCCGCCGGTTCGTCAAGGAGCAGCAGGAAGGGCTCGGTGGCCAGGGCCCTGGCGATCTCCAGTCGTCGTTGGGCACCATATGACAGATTTTTGGCAAACTCACCGGCGAGGTGGGCAAGGCCGACCTTTTCGAGGATGGCATAGCTCATTTCGACAATCTGCTGCTCTTCCCGGCGGGTGGCGGCATTGCGCAGGATGGCGCCGACGATGAAGGCCTTGGTCCGGCAATGTCTGCCGATCATGACGTTTTCCAGGACGGTCATCTGGGAAAACAGGCGGATATTCTGGAAGGTCCTGGCCAGACCCTTTTCCGTTACCTGATTCGGTTTCAGCCCCTTCAGGTTGATACTTTTGGAACTATCGGGTGGGGTGAGGACCAGCTCACCGGCTGTTGGCGTGTAGATGCCGGTGAGGCAGTTGAAAAAGGTGGTCTTGCCGGCCCCGTTCGGTCCGATGAGCGCCACGATCTCGCCGGCACGGACATTGAGGTCGAGCCTGTCGAGGGCGCGAATGCCCCCGAAATCCATGGTGAGACCGCTGATGTTGAGTATTGGCGTGGTATCCGTTTCCATTAGCGAGGTTTGCCGGCAGGTGCCGGTTTTTCAAATTTATAGGTTCTGCGAATGCTGGCAATGAGTCCCTGCGGCCGGAACACCATCATCGCCACAAGGATGGCGCCAAAGGCGAGCATCCGGTACTGTGACAGCTCGCGCAGGTATTCCGGGAGGAGGATGAGGATCAGGGCGGCAAGGATGACTCCGACGATTGAGCCCATGCCGCCAAGGACGACAATGGCCAGGATGATCGCCGACTCCAGGAAGGTAAAGCTGGCCGGGTTGATGAAGGTGGTCTTGGCGGCGAAGACCACGCCGATGATCCCGGCCCAGAAGGCCCCGAGGGAGAATGCCACCAGCTTGGTCTTGCGTTTGTCGATGCCCATTGCCTGACAGGCGATTTCGTCTTCGCGCAGGGCGATCCAGGCCCGGCCAAGACGGGAATCCTGCAGGCGGTTGACGATGAAGATGGTAGCGATTACAAAGAGAACCATCAGGTAGTAACTATAAATGATCGCCGAATCGAGGCTCAGTTCGATGCCGAAGAGACCGGGGCGGGCAATATTGGAAATCCCGCTCGGACCCTTGGAAAATTCCCCCCAGTTCTCGAGGATCAGACGGATGATCTCGCCGAACCCGAGGGTGACGATGGCCAGATAATCGCCGCGCAGGCGGAGGACCGGAAAACCAAGGAGAATGCCGAACAGCGCGGCGAGTCCGCCGCCGATGGGCAGCACCGCCCAGAAGCCGAGGCCGAAATGATGGTTGAGCAGGGCGTAGGAATAGGCGCCGACGGCATAAAAGGCGACGTAGCCGAGGTCAAGCAGGCCGGCCATGCCGACGACGATATTCAGACCAAGGCCGAGGACGACGTACATCAGGGCGGTGGTCATGACGGTGGTCTGGTACGACGAGGAAAAGGTCGGAAAGGCCACTGCCACGGCGAGCAGGATGCCGCCGAGCAGGTATTTTTGTTTCTGGTCCTGCAGGATGCGGTGGATGAAGGATTCCTGTTCGCCGGTATCATCGCTGGCGCCAGCCTTTTTCGACGCCGCTTTATGACGCAAGGCCAGCTGGACGAGCAGATAGATGAAAAACACCCCGCCGGCGACGAAGAGGGCGTTTTGCCACCGCCAGGTGACGGTTCCTTCCACCGGGTTGACCTTGATCACCATGATCGGGAAGGTCAAAGCGGCAAACCAGAGAGAAAGCAGCAGGCCCCTCAGTGTGTGTTTCAACGGCGACATGGTTTTCCTCCCTTCAAACCTTTTTGGTTTCCGCCTTTCCGAGCAGGCCGGACGGCTTGAAAATGAGAATGATGACCAAGAGGGAGAAGGCGAAGACATCCTCATAATCACTGGAAACGTAGCCGGTGGCAAAACTCTCCGTCAGTCCGAGAACGAGTGCGCCGAGGACTGCTCCGGGGATCGAGCCGATGCCGCCGAGCACCGCCGCGGTAAAGGCCTTGATGCCGGCGAGAAATCCGATAGAAAAATTGATCTGGCCGATATGCGAGGCGATCAGCAGTCCTCCCACCGCGGCCAGTGCCGAGCCGATGATGAAGGTCGCGGAAATTATCTTGTTGACATCAATGCCGAGCAGCATCGCCATGGTCCTGTCCTGGGCGGTCGCCCGCATGGCCTTGCCGATCTTGGTCCCTTTGATCAGGACAGTCAGGGCGATCATGATGATGGTGGTGGTAAGCAGAATAACCAGATCGGTGGAGCCGATGATATGGGCAATCGGTTCCATAAAGGGGAAGTCCGGGATCAGGGTTGGGAATGGCAGAAAATCGGGGGTCTGGGCAAGCAGGACATAGTTCTGCAGAAAGATTGACATGCCGATGGCGCTGATCAGGGGCGACAGCCGAGGCGCATGGCGCAAGGGTTTATAGGCAATTCTTTCGACGGTGTAGCCATAGGCACTGGACCACACCACCGCCGCGAGTCCCGCCAGGACGACGATGGCTAAAAGTGGAAAACCATAGATGGTCAGCACCGTCGCGACAATATAGGCGGTAAAGGCGCCGATCATATAGATCTCGCCGTGGGCGAAGTTGATCAGGCCGATAATGCCGTAGACCATGGTATAGCCCAGGGCGATCAGGGCATAAATGGCACCGCGGGTCAGTCCGCTGCAGAGTAGCTCGATGAAATAATCCATAGTCCGGGCTATATAAAAAAGAACCTGAAGCAGACGGTCGGCGGGAATTGCACCGTCTGCTTCAGGCAACGGAAAAACACTGTGAGAAAACTACTTCAACTCGATAAACTTGCCGTCTTTAACCTGATAGACGGAGAAGCCGACACCGATGGCGTCACCTTTCTCGTTGAAAGATATGCTGCCGAGCGGGGTATCGACCTTTTCAGTCTGTAAGACCTTTTTCAAGGCGGCCAGGTCGGTGGAGCCGGCCTTGTCGATGGCATTGACCAGGGCCAGCGTCGCCGCATAGGCATTCTCGAAGAAGGAACCGGGGTCGGTGCCAAAGGCCTTTTTATGTTCGTCTTTGGCCTGGATGGACAGTGGATTCTTGGTGGTATCCATCGGACCGGAGGCATAGGCACCCTCGGCGTCGGCACCGGCGACACTGATAAAGGTATCGACCTTGACGCCATCATCGGAGATGAAGGCAGTTGTCATACGTTTTTTCTTCATCATGCTGACGATCTTCGAGGCCTCCGGGTGATAGCCGCCAAAAATTACCGCCTGGGCGTCCTTTTGCTTGATCTTCTGGACGATGGCCGAATAATCGACGGCACCGGGGGTTACACCCTCAAAGAGTACCACCTGGGCCTTGCCGGATTTTTCAATGAACGACTTGGCAAACTCAGCGAGGCCCTTGCCATAGTCACCCTTATCGTGGACCAGGGCGATCTTGGTGAAGCCCAGTTTGTTGAGGGCGAATTCCACATCAACCTTGGCCTGGGTGTCGTCCGGGGCAATGGTCCGGAAGAAGTTCGGATACTCGCCGCTATATGTCAGGTCCGGGCTGGTCGAAGAAGGGGAAATAACGAGGATGTTGGCATTCTTGTAGATCGGCAGTGCCGCCTTGGTCGGGCCGGAACAGATATGGCCAATGATCACCTCGGCGCCCTGGGAAACCAGCTTTGTCGCTGAGTTTGTGGCTACTTCCGGCTTGCAGACATCGTCTTCGATGAGCAGCTCGATCTTCTTGCCCTTGATCCCGCCTTTGGCGTTGACCTGGTCGACAACCAGCTTGGCGGCATTGACGGTCGGCAGACCATAGGTGGCGAGGTCGCCGCTGTGTGCCCCGGCCACACCGATCTTGATGGTATCGCCGGACATTGCTGGGATTGGTGCTGAAAAGGTCAGCATCAGCGCCATCGCCGCAACCATCTTTCCGCTTTGTATCAGTTTCATGTTTCCTCCATCGGAAAAGTGACATTTTTGCCCCGCCCCATTTTCGCTGTAAGGCGTCCTGCTACGGGAAAAAGACGGGTAGAAAACCCCAAAAATTGCTAGATGTCTTTTACGCGTCCTTGCGCGAAATTGAAAGTGAAAAAGCTTATTGGCAGACAATTCTCAACAATCATTCTCACAATGGTACATAATCGAAAAGGGGAGTGTTGGTAATATTCAGATTTTATTCAGTAAATGGTGGATGTTTGCCTTTTTCCATACAGTTTTGGATATGGCCTTCAACAGCTTCTCGGAAGTTTTTCTCAAGCTCTTCAAAGCTGTGACCTTTATAGAGGAGATCTTCGTCGATGAAGAGAATCTTGCCGTACAAAGAATAATCTCGGGTATCTACCTCAATAGTGCCGTGATATCCCTTATGAACTATGGTTTTCTGTGCCAAAACGGGTCTCCATGCTGTTGTTGATGTGTTGTGTCGTGGTCAGAGTAGGCCACCCCAAAAAGCATTTTTTAATCCCTGTGCGGGCCTTAGTAATGAGGGGGCGGCGGCTCCTGGCCTTCTGGTAAATGGTCTGAGGCGGCCTCGAGCATTGCC
The DNA here is from genome assembly GCA_030247675.1 of Desulforhopalus sp. Classification (NCBI taxonomy): domain Bacteria; kingdom Pseudomonadati; phylum Thermodesulfobacteriota; class Desulfobulbia; order Desulfobulbales; family Desulfocapsaceae; genus Desulforhopalus; species Desulforhopalus sp. The sequence goes on from JAOTRX010000002.1 coordinate 654,630, forward strand.
AGGACTTGCCGGAGATGCTCTTCAATCCGGTCGAGCTGTCTCTGCTGGTCGATGATCACCTCATTGAGGCTATCGACCAATCGCTCCTGATGGGCGAATTTTTCCTCAAGAATCTGCATGCGTACGGTGATGTCGTCTGGCATTGCCCACGGGCTGCTGGTTGATTTTTGTTGCTGGGTGCCGGATTGCAGCGGCTATCCGGTCACCTTCCCCGGCGGGAAACTATAGTAACCCTTTCCGGCAAAAGGCAAGGAAATATTTTTTGCCGCGGGGGTACCGGGGGAAGTGCCATTGCTTGTGAATTCCCGGTAAAAGGTGTAAGGGATAAGGCCAAAATCCCTTGTTTCCGGAGCCTGTCGTGATTGTCCTTAACTCACTTTTCCCCATATTCGTCCTTCTCCTCTTCGGTGCGGTACTCAAGCGCCGGGGACTGACCGATACGCTTTTTCTCAACACCTCCGACCGGCTCATCTACTATTTCTTTTTCCCCCTCATGCTGTTCTGGAAGATCGGCGGGGCATCGCTTGACCAAGGGATCGACTGGGATTTTTGCCTGGCCTGCCTCTCGGCCCTGCTGGCCATGTATGTGCTCAGCACCCTGGTCATCAAACTTTTGCCCATCTCCGATTTTCAGGCCGGTTCCTTTTCCCAGAGCTGCTACCGCTTCAACACCTATATTGGAGTCGCGGTCATTCTCAACAGCCTTGGGGCGGAAGGGGTGAAGTATTTCGGTATCATGATCGGCTTCTCCATTCCGCTCATCAATTTGTTCGCCGTTTCCACCTGCATCTGGTTTTCCGGTGTCAATGTCGGCCTGCGCCGGCGGATCATCATAGTCGGCCGGTCGCTGATATCCAATCCGCTGATTCTCGGGTGCCTGGCAGGTATTGTCTATTCGCGGCTGTTCGGCAGTTTCCCGGTGTTCATCAATAACGCCCTCAGCCTGATCTCCTCGGTGGCCCTGCCACTGGCCCTGATCTCCATCGGCGGCAGCCTGTCCTTTGCCGGGGTTAGAGGCAATCTTGGACCTGCGCTTCTGGCAGCGGTCTTGAAACTGGCGGTGTTGCCGGCACTCGGCTGGGTGTTCTTTGCCCTCTTTAACGTTACCGGCCTGCCGTTCAAGGTGGGCATGATCTTCCTTGCCCTGCCCGCCTCAACCGCCATCTATGTTTTGTCCTCGCAGATGCGCAGCGATACCAATCTCGCTTCCGCGTCAATCGTCCTCTCCACTGTTCTTTCCTTCATCTCCCTTTCGGTTGCCTTGCTTCTTTGATCTGCTGTTTTCCATGTATGCAATACTCGGTTGTTTTATCCTGGAAAGGGCTTGGCCGAGGGCGTACGGACCGATGTGTCGTTCGGTAAAAGGTATTTAAATCAATACTATTTCTCATCCGGGGACTGGCTCTTCATGACAATGGGATATATAATTGCAGGAGGTGAGGGGGAAGCGGAGGCAGCCGATTGCAATAGCGGCAACAGACGGTTCCGGAAAACATGGAGGAGCGCAAAATGAGAGGCACATACGAGGCATTTATCCTGGTAAAGGTGAAGGACGGTCGGCAATATGTATGCGCTCTCAACAGGCGCCAGAAGAAGGACCGAGATACTTTTGACCAGCTCAGCTGGCGGCAAAAACAGGAGTATCTACAGACTCAGGTGGTCTGGAATTGACCTGTAGGCAGGTCGGACGGCAAAAGGGCCTTTCCCCGGAGGAGCGGGGAAAGGCCCTTTTTTGTTGGTATCTACGAGCTGCACGACAGCATTGAGCAGCCGGCACGGTTACGCGCCCACTCCGGGCGCTTTCCGGCGTAATGCTCTTTGTCCGGTTGTTCGTCGTAGGGATGACGCAGCACATCGAGGAGTTCAGCCACCAGGGCGTAATCGCCGCCTTCCGCTTTATCGATGGCCAGCTGGGCAAGGTAGTTGCGGAAGACATACTTGGGGTTGACGGCATTCATCCGCAGCCGCCGGTCTTCGTCGCTGCCACGGTCGCTGCGCCGCCGGCTGAGATAGGTGTTCAGCCATGTGACCATTTTTGCCCTATATGCCCCGTCGGCTGCCTCCGGCTGATAATAGGCGTCAAGGAGGACCGCCGGCAGATTGTCGCCGTCCCGGATCACCAGGTCTGACGGCAGGGCGGCGAGCCTTCGAAAGAAAATGGTCATATCGGTCTCGACTAACGGGAGGATCTCCACCAGATCCTTGATGATCCGGTCGTCGGTTGCCCCATCGAATCCGGTCAACCCGAGTTTTGCCGCCATCATCTCGTTCCAGCCGCGCAGAAAGAGGTTGTTGTATTCGACCAGAGCCTCCTGAAGGGGCTCGACGCTGCCCACCAGGGGGTAGATGGCCTGGGCCAGCTGCAGGAGGTTCCACTGGCCGATATGTGGCTGATTGTTAAAACTGTAGCGGTGGCCTTGCGCATCGGTGGTATTCGGCGTCCAGTCGGGATCAAAACCCTCCAGCCAACCATACGGGCCGTAGTCGATGGTCAGGCCGAGGATCGACATATTGTCGGTATTCATGACCCCGTGGACAAAGCCGACCCGCATCCAGTGGACGATCATCGCCGCGGTTGTCCGGCAGATCTCGGTAAACCATGTGGCGTAGGTCGTCGGTGACGGGGGACCGAGGTCTGGAAAATCGGTGCGAATGGTGTAATCGGCCAGTTGCCGCAGCAGGGCTGTTTCACCACGGGCGGCAAAGATCTCGAAATTTCCGAACCTGAGAAAGGATGGAGCGACCCGGCAGACCACCGCCCCCGGCTCATTCTTCGGGTGGCCGTCATAAAACATGTCGCGGAGCACCGGCTCGCCGGTGGCGATGACGCTGAGGGCCCGGGTGGTGGGTATTCCGAGGTGGTGCATTGCCTCGCTGCAGAGAAATTCGCGAATCGACGAACGGAGGACGGCCAGACCATCTCCGCGACGCGAATAGGGGGTGAGTCCCGCCCCCTTCAGCTGCAGGACCCAGCGCTCACCGCGATGGTTGACGACCTCGCCGAGGTTGATCGCCCGGCCGTCGCCCAGCTGCCCGGCCCAGCTGCCGAATTGATGGCCGCCGTAGCACATGGCCAGGGGATCCATACCGGGAAGAACTTTGTTGCCGGAAAAGACCGCGGTGAAATCCGTGGACAGGCAGGCCGCTTCATCCAGGTCGATTGCCGTTGCTACTTCACGGCTGTAGGCGACCAGTTTCGGGGCTGCCACCCTGGCCGGTATCACCCGTGAATAACAGGCTCCCTCCACCTGGCGGCAAAAATTGCCGGTTTGCCGATCGGCCGGCAACTCACGGGCAAAGCGGTTATCAAAGGTCAAAGATTCAAGGGTAGTGTGGTGGATCGGCATATTCATTTGCTCTTCCTTACGGTGACAATGGCGATTATTAAAGCTGAGTTGAGCAGCTTGTCTGCTCAAACGAAACTTATGCCCTTGTGGTATAAAAATCCTAGAGAAGGCTCTCTTTGCCAGCGGAATTATACGGCAAGACTCTAAGCATGCCACGGAGTGGTATCAAGGTTACCTGTTACCGGAAATCACTGGCAGTCTTGGCATGGTTCGCTCCCGTGCCGTTCCGGAAAGGGTTGCCACAATCCGTAACAAGAGGTATTTATTGTAAAGGTGGGCGGAATTCCGGTGGGTTTGCAAGCGAGTGCCGCTTGTCAAGTGTGTCTTTTCGATGTTGCCGGCTGCCCGGAATGCACTTTCCGGAAGATGATCGTACCTGGTGTGAATATCCTGATTGATGGCCTTTATGGGGATGGCGGAGGAGTTGCGTAAACGATGATCGTTCGAATTTTTGTTGCCGTTTTCGCCTCTCTGGTCGGTGGACTCAGCTACCTGACCGGACTGGCAAAATTGATGACCGCCTTTCTTCTCGGCTTCGGGGCGGTGTGTTCCCTGCTGCTCGGGGTCTTGTTTACCATGCCGGTCAACGCCGACCGGCTTTTTTTGCCGGTTTATGAGCGGGTTCCCGCCTGGCCGTATTTCGTGATAGCCGTAATTCTAGCTGGGATGGTCGCGGTGCTTTTTCTGGCGAAGGCAAAGCCCGCCGAAGCGGAGGAAGTCTCGGTTGTTCACTTCAAATACCTGTTCGGCGCTGTCGTCGGCTATCTGGTCAGCATGTTTGCCTCGTCGGTATACTGGTTTCCGTCCGATGCGGTGCGACGGACAGCCGACACGGCGGCGTTGACCTCCGAGGTGCTTTTTGGTACCTCGCTGTTTTTGGTTGGAGTGGCTATTTCCTGCGGGCTTTTTTACCGGGCCTCAAAGGGCGGTTCCGAACGCCATCCCGATCTTATGCGTCGTTTTGTCCTTGGCCTCTTTGCCTTTTTTCAACTCGACAAGATGCCGCTTCTTGTCGCCTACCTGCTCATCTACTCGCCGGAGACCGAGGTGATCTTTCCCCATATCGCCGCCCTGGCCCTTTCTTCCTACATCCCCGTAGGCCTTTTTCTTCTCATGACAACCCGGGATTCGCGGGCTATGTAAGTTTTGTCCCTTGGCAGGCAGCTGTTGCCTGTGGCTTATGGAACAGCAGGTTTTGGTGCAAAGAGACCAATGACCTTGTCGAGTTTGTCGGCGATTGCCGCCAGGGCAATGGCTGCCGGCGCGGTGGGATACAGCTCGCAGATCGGCAGGTAGGATTTGAGGGCCTCGTCGATTTTTCCGTCTTCGGGGATATTACCAAGCTCGGGGATGTCTATGCCGAGGTATTTTGTCACCATCTTGCGGAGCTTGCTTTTATTGACGCTGCCGCCATCGCTGTCACGGTTGACAATCAGCAGGGGGTGAAAGTAGCGCAGGCTTTCCTGGGCCGTTTCCCGCGCCCCTTCCCTTGTCTGTTCGGCCAGGTCGAGGACCTCGGTGAGGGTCTTGAAACTATGGGATTTTAAGGCGGTGCCGACATCGCTTTGCGACAGGAAGGAGCTCAGCATCTTCCGAACCGTTGCCAGCTGCAGGAAGGTATACATGTCCATAATCGATGTGGGATCGGGCAGGGTGACGCAGATCTGTAGGTCAGAAAACATAAAGAAATCAAGAGCATGGTAGCCGGTGCCGGCACCTACGTCGAGGAGCAGGACATCCGCCTCAATCGCTGTCAGGGCGCGGAGCAGTCTTTGTTTTTCCTGATAGCTGATATTGGCGGTCTGCAGGGTGTTGCCGGTTCCGGGAATGAACTGCAGGCCGTTGAAGGAATAGAAGGTGTGCACGACATCGGCAAGGGAATCGACCTTTCTGGTGAGAAAGTCGGTAAGTGTCCTCTTCGGATCAAAGAGTCCGAGCAGGACATGGGCATCGGCGCCACCCAGATCGAGATCGACCAGGCAGACCTTCTTGCCCATTTTCGCGAGCATTAAGGCAAGGTTGACCATGACAACGGTCTTTCCGGTGCCGCCCTTTCCTGATCCTATTGAAATTGAAACCGACATATCCTCATAGACTCCCGTGAATGGTTGTGCTCAGCCATTGGTAAAAGGCCGGCTCGCTGGCGTTGCGGCTCCTAATTTTTCTGCCGTCGCAGGCGGATGGCGTAAATCCGCCGCGCCTGGGAAAGCACTGTTTTCAGTTCGGTACTGGTTCCCGGCATGGCACTCCACAGTTCCCAACCCTCTTTGGAGCGGAGAACCATCTTGCCATTTTCTAAAGACAAAACCGTATCTTCTAGGAAATCAGCAGGTTCCTCGCGGGGCGGCGCCGGAGGTGGCGTGGGCACCGGTTTCCGGTTCTGGATACAGGCGGGGCAGAGCTCTCTGTCGTCTTTTCCGAAGAGATTGAGCACTCCTCCGCAGTCTTTACAAAATTGCATGCCGTCCTCGCCGACGGGGATGGGGGCAGCTTGTGCATCTGCCGGTCGATCTTCAGTTTCGCTATAAATTGTATCAAAGAAAAGTTGCCGCGTCACTTTTTCGGCAAAAAAGAGCCGACGCCGGGGGGCATTTCACCGGCATTCGATTTCTTCTCGGTAGCTTCTGTGGGAATATTTAGAACGTGTAAGGAAATAAGGTCATGTTTTTTAGATATTTTCTTACGGCTCCTTGTTCCGTAACTCAGGATTTGGCGGGAGGTGCGAATTATTTCTTCGATTTTGAGTGCAGGGTAATTCGTTCGACCACCTTTTGATAATAATCGCTTTGTTCGGCGATATTGACCGGCGAGGAGCGTTGGGCATCTATCTTCATGAGCAGGACGTTGAGCTTTTTCATCTGCTTGAGCCGTTCATGTTCATCCTCGGTGCAGGCGATGAGGTCTTCAAGTTTTTTCACCTCTTTGCGTTGCTCAATTTCCGGCGGCAGAAATCCGGCGTTTTTGAGGATTTTATAGGCCATTTTCAGGTCGTCAGGAACAAAACGGTCGTCATCAAGGGGAAGGGGTTTGTTTTTCCATTTCGGCGAGTTCAGATCACGCTCCTGCATGGCCTGGGCAATTTTCTGTTCAGCAATAAAGGACAACGGATCCATGGTGTCTCCAATGGGTTTCCGGGGGATATAGGGTTATGGCTATCAGCGCAGCACGCCCTGCAGCCACCTGGAGATGTCGTCTATCTGTTCCGGGCAGACCGAGTGCTCCATGGGGTAGCTTTGGTAGCTGACCCGGTAGCCTTCCTCCTTCAAGCGACCGGCTGCCTTTTTACCGAGGACCTCGGGGACAATTTTATCGTAGGTGCCGTGATGGATGGCAATGGGGATTGCTTTGTTAGCCGGGCTGAAGGTCAGTACCTCGACGGTGGCCAGGTAGGTGGACATCGCCAGCAGGCCGCCAAGAGGTGCTGGGTGGCTGAGTGCCAGGTGGTAGGCAACCGCCCCTCCTTGGGAAAAGCCGGCGATTACCAGCCGTTTCGAGGCGATGCCGCGGGCAAGCTCCCGGTCGACAAAGCCGCCAATGGCCTTTACCGAGGCGAGGATTCCCGGCAGGTCAACCTTGCGGTCGATCTGCATCTCAAAGACATCGTACCAGGCGGGCATGACAAAGCCACCATTGACGGTTACCGGCATGCTCGGGGCATGGGGAAAGATAAAGCGTATGGCCAGTTCTTTTGGCAGGCGCAGCTGACTGACGATCGGAGCAAAATCGTTGCCGTCCGCGCCCAGGCCGTGCAGCCAGATAACCGCACTGTCGGGATTGGGCCGGGTTTCCATTTCAATGGCCGGTAAGAGTGTCATTGGCTCCTCCTGTGATGGGCAGTAAGTGTTAAATGTCCTCATGGTAGCATATCTTGCGCTTGTTTAGCCAGCTTTTCCAGAACCCTTTGCCGGTAGACCTGGGTGAGGTGTACCGGTGCCAAGTCCTTCGCGGAGGACTTGGGAAAGTGCTGTTTTTCTCGGTGTGAAGGTGGTATCGTTTGCTCTTTGGGCCGGGACAAAATCGGTGTTGCCAGGCGTTTTGATATCTTTGGAGAGCAATTATGAGTTTACAGAAGCAACTGCAGGATGAATTGAAGGTGGCCATGAAGGCCAAGGACAGCGACCGGACCTGGGCGATCCGCGTCTTGATCGGCGAGTTTGGCCGGCAGGTGGAAAAAGAGTTGAGCGATGACCAAGTTATCGCCATCGTCAAAAAACTTATCAAGTCGGAGCGGGAGTTGCTGGCGGCCCAAGGGAAAGACAGCAGCCCCTTCCTGGTCATAATGGAAGGATATCTGCCGCAGGCGGCAAGCGAAGAGGAGATTCGCGCCTGGATTGACGGCAATATCGACTTTTCCACATTCGCCAACCGGATGCAGGCGATGCGTCCGATCATGAACCACTTCGGCAGTGCCGCTGACGGAAATGTGGTAAAAAAGATCCTGCTCAGTTACTCCTGAACCGATATCCGACTCCCGCCGCGCCTTCCGGGCTTTCCCCGTAACGGAGGTCAGGGGGACGGTTGGGTGATCCCCAAAATGGTGTGCCAGATTGCGTCCTGATTCCAGCGCTTGAGGATGAGAACCGGCTGGGTCGCGAGATATTCGAGGATTTTCTCGACCTCGCTGTTCATCAGGCCGGAGAGGATGAACCATTTCTGGCGGAGAAAACCGTCGGTGCGTACCAGGTCCTTCATCACCTCGTAGTGAATATTGGCGACCAACAGATCGGTGGCAATGGCGGTGTGCTCCTCGGCCCTGCCGTTGACCACCAGGATGCGGTCTTCCAGCTGGTTAAGGAGGACGTTGCGGCGGGCGGTCCTCGCTGCCAGGTAGTTATAATCGACGGCGACTATCTTCTTGCAGCCGAGTTTGGCTGCGGCGAGGGCGAGGACGCCGGTCCCCGTGCCGAGATCGAGCATGCTCCCCACCTTGTTGCCGGCACAGGCAATATCGATGGCCTCCAGGCAGGCCTGGGTCGTGGTATGGCTGCCGTTGCCGAAGACCACGCCGGAATCGACGGTGATCGCCACGTCGTTTTTCCCGGGGGAGGCCTTAATCCAGGTCGGGTTGAGGATAAAGCGGCCGATACGCAACGGTTCAATAGTGCCGCCCTGCCACTGGAGGTAGGTCATTGCGTACTCGTCAAGGAGGGTGCGCCCGGGAAATTCGGCGAGGATTCGCTCCACCAGCTGGTGCGCCGGTTGGGTAAAGAACAGGAAGCTGAAGTTGTCCTCGACCCAGTTGCCGATAAAACCTTTGGCAGCAATGGGGTGATGGGCGGGAATGATCCCATCAATATAATAGATGTACAGCAGGGTGTCGGGGCGGAGAAATTCTTGTTGGTGTGGCATGGCGGGCTGACCGCTCAGTGTCTTATTTTGGTAAGAAAACTGAGGACGCCGCTTACCATGTTTTTCACCTGCTCTGCCGGGAGGTCGTCGCTTTTCGCCTCGGCGGCCTTGGCGAAGAGTTCCAGCCAGGCAATCACCTCTTTATTTTCCTGTCGCTCGTAAAGCTTCCGTTTATATGCCTCTCCGGTCAATTGCAGTCCCTTCTTGCCGACCGCCTTACCCTGAATTTCATTGTGGATCTTTATGCCGGCTGCGATACAGATGTCGCGTAGATGTTTTTCTAGGACCGCCCCGGCGATAATCGTTGCCGCCCGGAGATTTCTTTCCTCCATCTGCGTCCGGGCCTGACGGAGCATGTCAGTCAACACGTCGCGGGATATGGCTCCCCTGGTGGTCTCCAGCCAATCACCCTGAAGGTCTTTTTCGGCGGCGGTGAGGATGCCGATGCCTCGCCGGGTCCTGCTGGCGGTGGAGTGAGTTACCTCCGACTTGAAGCTCTGGTGATAGGTGCTGTCGGGGCCAAAGACCCGGCTGAGATAGGAAAGGGCGGAGATGCGAAAATCATGGAATTTCTCCTCGCTCACCAGACTCTTTTGTTGGCTGCCGGTGGTCTCGGTAGCAAGCACTTTCTCGCCGGTCGTTAAAATTGCCGCCAGTTGGGCAATAAGTTCGTCCTGATTTTTCATGATACTCTTTCTCTGTTGTTGCTGATTGTCCCGAGGGCAACCGGTTCGGCGCCCTCGTCATTTAGTGCTTTACTCCACAAAAACTGTCATAAAAACAAGAGCTTGAGGATGAGAAAGCAACGATGACTTCGCCACCACCAAGGCACTTATACCCCTCAAGGGGGTACTAGACAGAGTCCCCCTCTGTTGTGGAAGGGGATTACAGCCATTGGGTTGCGGGCGCTCGCCCGCATTTCAAATACCGGTCGCATGGTGTTTCCCTCATATACTCGCTACAGGCAAAAATATCACCAGACGAATCACCTCTCCGGAGGAAAAAGAGAGGCCGGCTCGACGGCCTTTCTTTGCGGGAATTGCCTGATGCACCTTTCTAGTTGCAGTGCAAAAAATGAGTTGCCATGGCCTGTTAGAGCTTTTTGCCGGTCATTCATGGCGAAGGACTTGCTGGCAACTGCATGAGTTGTGTTGCAGGTGGGGGAGAATTGCCGGGTGCCAGGTTGGACCGTTGACGGCGGCCAGGTTCGGCGCGTTCTGCGGTATCATTGCACTGTCAAATAATCAATTTCTTTTAGAAACAATCAATTAGAGGACAATTTCTAAGGCTTGCCGAGCGCATTGTAAGGTGGTTGACGTGGTAAACGATCCAGCAAATTCATTTTCTTGGCAATGTGGCGGCACTGGCATAGAGCTTGCTTTTGCAGCAGGGAGCCGCGAGGTTCACTGGCGGGACGAACTGCAGTTTTTAAAAGGGAATTCTGCCGCGAAACGGCAGGATGGCCGGCGAATAAAAGGGAATAGCGCCCCAAAGGGGCTCCCCGGAAATTCCAACACAGAGTGATTGTGCGGGGTCAACAACAAACAGGAGACAAAAGGTATGCAAAAGAGGATGAGTTTCTTACCGTGGCTTTTCATGGCAATGGTAGCGTTTCTCGGCACGAATGCCGTTAATGCGGCGGAGACCGGCAGCGCAGCGCCATCTGCGGCACCGGAAGCGGTAGCCGCACCAACCATTGGCATTGACAAGACCGAGTTGAACAATGGCGGCGTCATCAAGGTCAGTGGCAAGGCACCGGCCGGAAAGCCGGTTTTTCTCGAGGTCTGGTCCGTAGACCATAAAGTGCGAGCTAGCCGTTTCGACAGTGAAGTAGACAAGGACAGCGGCAAAAGGCCGTATATCTTCTACATAACTAACGAGATGCCGTCCTACTACAAGACTTTTGTTCCCAAAGATCTTCAGCCGGTTATCGATGCAGCTAAAAAAGAAGGTAAGAAATGGAGTTATTCAGCCCTGCTTAAAAATCTTGGGGCGGATGTCGCCTATAATGTGCCGGCCAAGGCGAAAGCCGAACGCTATCAATCGACCCTCATGGCAAGTGTTATCGGCAGCCGGGGTGATTTGCTGGAGACGATGGATGAAAAGGAAGGCAAAAAACGGTCAATGCAGTTGGTCAAGGCCCGTTTCCAAAGCGTTGATAAGGTTGTCGCCGCGGCAGTCGATGTCAAACCCGACGGTTCCTACACCGCCGATATCAAAATCCGCGATGGCCTTGCCCCCGGGAAATACAATATTGTCGCAGTGGTAGATAAGAAGGCGAAAAGCGAACCGGCGACCTTTGAAAATAAAATTTCCTTCCCGACGATGTATCTTGAGAATGCCGGTACCAGCATGAATCTGTTTTACCCGTTTTTTCTCACTCTGGCTGTTGCCATCTTCGGCGTGCTCATGGGGGCTGGCGGCGGTTTCATTATGAATCCTCTGCTTCTCGCCCTCTTCCCAGCCCTGCCGCACACCATCGTTGCCGGTACGGTGACACCGACGGTGCTCTTTTCTCAGGGCAGCGGAATCTTCAACTACTCGAAGATTAATTTCATTAGTTGGAAACTAGGCTGCGGTATCGGCTGTTCGATGTTGTTGGGCGCTTTCATTGGTCCGAAGCTGACCGAGATGATTACCCTTGATCAGTTCAAGTTTGCCTTTGGCTGGATACTGATTGTTCTCGCCGCTCTTATGCTTTGGCAGACCATGCCGGCATATCTGGCGAAAAACAAAAAGGAACAAGCCATTCTCAAAGAGTTTAAGAAACGCGCAGAAGATGCCGCCAAAGGTAAAAAGTAAGGGATAATTCGAGGAGGAATCCGATATGAAAGTAGAATTCTGGGGTCAGGAATTTCAAGTAAATATGTTTGTCGGCTGTATCGGCGGTTTTATCATTGCTGTCATGTCTTCGATGTTTGGCTTTGGCGGCGGGCCGTTTATGGTGCCGCTTATGTCGGTGGCTTTGCGCCTGCCGATGTATTTGGTGGTTGGCAGTTCTCTGCTCGCCATCTTTTTCAGCACCACGGTCAGTACCATGCGCCATTATCAATTTGGCAACTTTGACCTGATTTTTTTCCTGGCGATGTTTCCCGCAGCCCTGCTTGGCGGCTACATCGCTCCGCAGATCGCCAAACGAGTCAGCCCGCTGGTGGTAAAGCGCGTTGCCTGCGTGGGCCTTGTTCTCTTGGCCCTCAATCTGTTGGGACTGTATTAAGGCTTTAAGTTTTTCTGTGATATTCGGTGAGGATTGGCGTCTTGCGTCCACATCCTCACCGAATACTGATGTTTTCTTTGTTGGACGTCAATTCGCTACCAGGCAGCAATTCTAATTGTCAATCAAGCGGTACCTCCAGCTGCTGCTCTGTGCGGCTCCTCTCCATACTGTTCTCTGTGCTGTTTCGTCACTACTCGCTTGCAGCTTCGTTCTCATCTTGATTTAGAAACGGGATAACCACGTCGCAGGGGCGGCTTACTCCGCTGGTGGTTCTCCGCCCTGCGGGGGATCTGTGTCGTAGAGTTGCTTGGCGGCAAGAAGAAGTAAAGGGATGGCCAGGATAGGCGCAAAAAACGGCCCCGCATCAAGCAGTTGTTGTATAAATGGATTGGCCGAATGTATGGCCGGTGCCCCGTACTTCAGGCCACAATAGACACCTGCTGCCAGCAGGACGCTCAGCCACCAGGGCAGGCGCCGTGACCGTGCGCTGCCTCCACTTTGTTTATCTCTCACGGCTGTTCCTCCAGGACCAAGCACACCATCTCCCGCACCTGTGGGTCGGGGTCGTCGCGGTACCGACCGATCAGTTCCAATGCCGCCGCACCGCCTATTAGCCCAAGAAGAGAAATGGCCTCGCCGCGGAGCAGCGGCTCAGGGGCAAGGAGGAGTTCGGCAAGGGAAGGGATAGCAAGCGGCAGCATGTCGGGCTGGATTTGCTGCAGCTCCTCGAAAAGGACGGCCACACCGAGACGAACGCTGAACCGTTCGTCGCGGAGGATGTCCCCGATCCAGCTATAATATAGCGGTTCACGGCGGAACATGGCGACGATGTTTTCGACATGCCCCTGGTCTAAGAAGTCGGCGATAACCTTTTTAAAGTCTTCGTCGCTTACTGTGTAGGGAGTTTGTGTCATAGTCTGGGCGAAGGGAGAATTTCCCCGGATTTGTTCAAGGGATTCGGTTGCTGGTAAAAAAATCCTCGTAGAAACATGCAAATAAATTTTCTCAGAGAACCAAAATTGACTACAATGGCCCTGCCAGGTTACAGTGATTCTCTTTGCGGCGAAAGGCAAGATAATTATGGCAGCCGGTTGGTCGACGGGTTTTCTCGGAATTGTAGCGACGGCAAAAAAAAGGAGGTTTGGTGTGGCAAGAGTGAAATGGTGGTGCCTTGCGGCGGTTTTACTCGTTCTTTCCGGGTGCGGGCAGGGGTCTCAGCTGGTGCGGATCAGCACTGACCCACCCGGCGGCACGGTGTTTTATAACGAAAAAGTTATGGGCGAGACACCACTTGATGTTGTCGTTGAACAGAAGAGCGGGGATTATAACTACTATTCTTTTCGGGTTGTGAAAGAGAACTATAAGCCCGTGGAAAAGGTGTTCAAGGAACTGTTTTATTATCAGAAAATACGGGACATCATCCCGGACAAACTCCACTTCGTTCTTGAGGAGCGCAAGAGATTTCCAATTGCTATAAGCTCTGAGCCGAGTGGGGCTGCCATCAGCCTCAACGGTGAGATGCTTGGTAAAACGCCATTTACGACCATCGTAGAGGAGGCGGCCGGCAAGCCCCGGGTCTTTAATTTTGTTGCAGACATGCAAGGATATCGGCAGGAAATGATTGTTCTTCGAGAGTTCCTGCCTAAGGACGATGGTAAGGTATTTATCTTTCCGGACAATCTGCATTTTGATCTAAAAATTAAGTGATACTTTAATTGATGACCAAGACCTTCGCCTCGATCGAAAGAAAAACCGTGCCCCAGGGTGAAAATCCGCAAAATGAGTTGCGTCTCCCGGATCAATCAGCTAGCATTCGTGTCGCTTGAGCAAAGGAGGATAGTCGGTGTCTGCTGGGACTGTATCCAATTTCAGTATACCGATTTTCCCTTCAGGAAATTGGCCAGAACACAGGGCCGTTGAGGATGCCATGGTTCATGGCGAGGGAGATGTCGATAAGAGTTTTCCACCGCTGCACGCATGGTTAACCGAACAAAAAGTTGTTACAACTCAGGAGGAGAAAAGCATGTCGAAACGAAGAAATACGGTATTATCTCTGATGGTGGCCGCGGGGATGACCCTGGCCTTATGCGGACCTGCGGGCGCGGCTGACAAGATTGTCAAGATCGCCACCCAGTCACCATTGTCCGGAGACCAGTCACTCATCGGCGTGGACATCAGGCGCGGTGCTGAACTGGCCCTGGAGCAATTGAGTGGTCCTTTGACCGCTCTTGGTTTTAAGGTTTCCTTGGCTCCTTTTGATGATCAGGCAAATCCCGATAACGGTGTTGCCAACGCCAAGCAGATCGTTTCCGATCCGGCAATTCTTGCCGTCGTCGGCCATTACAACTCCGGCGTCCAGATCCCCTCTTCCGAGGTATATCATACCGCAGGTCTTGCCAACGTTTCTCCTGCCAACACCAATCCGAAGGTAACCACCCGTGGCTACCTGGAAGTAAACCGCATCGTTGGACGTGACGACGTCCAGGGCGTAGTCGGTGCCGATTTCGCTACCTCCAAGGGCGTAAAGACTGCCTTCGTTGTTCATGACAAGACCGCTTATGGCCAAGGTATCGCTGAATTCTTCAAGAAAAGAGCTGAAGAGACCAAGATCAAGGTCCTCGGTTTTGAAGGCACTGAAGAAAAAGCCAACTACGACGCACTCCTCACCCCGATCATCGCCGGTAATCCCGATCTCGTTTACTTCGGCGGAATGGCCCCCCAGGCTGCCCTTCTTTTCAAACAGGCCCGGCAAAAAGGCTATGAAGGCATTTTCATGAGCGATGACGGCTTCGCCTCTGCAGATGCCGCCAAGATTGGCGAGAAGAATCTGATCACCGGTGGTGGCACCTTCTACTCCGACGTATCCGGTCCGGCTTCCGCTTACCCCGGAACCGCCAAGTTTATAAGTGATTTTACCGCCAAATATAAGGCCGCTCCTCAGCCTTTTGCCGCTCAGGGCTATGACTCCATGGCCATCTCTTTGAAGGCCATCGAGAATGCCGCAGTTGCCAATAAAAACGAGGTTCCGACCCGCGAGGCCGTTGCCAAGGCAATTCGTGCTCTGAAGGATTTCAAAGGAATCACCGGCACCTATACCTTTAATGGTATCGGCGATCCGGAAGTCGCCCGTTATTTCATCCTCCAGGTGAAATCGGCTGATCCTGCCCAGTGGAACACCAACGCAATAGTTCAGACCCTTGATATTGCGCCTCCCAAATAAGGCTTCCTAGGTTTTTGTCCCGGCCCTTTGCTGTTTAAAGGGCCGGTTCTTTATCAACTCTGGGGAGTGATTATGAAACGATTCCTGAGACAAATAAATGTATATGAATTAATACGGCCAATTGGCCAGTTGCTGGCATTTTCCGTCGGCAGCGCTGCAGTTATGTCCACAATTGTTGTGGCACTCGCCCTGGTCCTCGACCGGACCGCCGTCGGCGCCCATCTGATGGACAAGCTGAACGTGACCGTGTTCACCTACACCCTCATCAATCTTCCCCAGGTGGTAATCGACGGGTTGACTATCGGTTTTGTCTACGCCGCCATTGCTCTCGGCTATACCATGGTGTACGGGGTTCTGCAGTTTATCAACTTCGCCCACAGTGAAATTTTTGCGGTCGGCGCCTTTATCGGAGTGGAGTTTCTCATCTTCCTGCAGTCGGCCGGGGCCTTGACCGGGGCCTCACTGTTTATGGCCTACGCCTATCTGATTTTGGCAATTATTCTGGGAATGCTCGCCGCCGGCGGCCTGGCGGTGGCTGTTGAACGTATAGCCTATCGCCCACTGCGTGGGGCATCCAGGCTTGTTCCCCTGATCTCGGCGATCGGCGTCTCCTTTTTGCTGCAGGATGTCATTCGCCTGGTAGAGGGCTTGACCTCCGGCCAGTTCAACCGGATCATGCCGACCTTCGGCAACTTCGATGAAAGGATAATCTTCGGCAAAATGGTCCTGGGCGCCTCGAAGCTTACCCTGGGGATCTCCATCAAATCGATTATCGTCATTGTTGCCGCGGTCCTTATGCTCGTCGGCCTGAATTACCTGGTCAATGCCACGCGGGTCGGCAAGGCCATTCGCGCTGTCGCCCAGGATATGTCAACCGCCAGCCTCATGGGGATCCATGTCAACCGGATCATCTCTTTGACCTTTCTTGTCGGTGGGCTTCTAGGCGGCGCGGCCGGTGTGCTGTACGCCCTGAAATTCACCAGGATTGATCCCTTTATCGGCTTCTTCCCCGGATTGAAGGCCTTTACCGCTGCCGTTCTCGGTGGTATCGGCAATATGACCGGCGCGCTCCTCGGGGGCATTATCCTCGGCATGCTGGAGACCTTTGCCGGTTCCTACATGGGGATATTCACCATGGGGGCGGCGGGCTCTGAATACAAAGATATCTTTGCCTTCAGTATCCTCATCCTTGTCCTGATCTTTAGGCCGCAAGGCCTGATGGGGCAAAATGTCGGCCAGAAAGCATAGGAGATTCGCATGGTTTCGTCGTATTTCAAGGCAGTGTTCGATAAAATAAACCAGGGGCCTTTGGCATACCTCCTTATTCTCGCCCATGTTGGTACCGGGACCTTCCTGGTCTATACCCAGCAGCGATCGAATCTGGCCTTCCTGGTGCTTCTCACCTCGTTTTTGTCGTTGTATTTTCTCAAGGCTGACGGTCGTTTCAAGATATTTGTCGGGGCGGTCCTGGCCCTTGGCATCATTCCAGTGGTCGGTGTCAGGAATATCTTTTATCTTGAGGTCATCTTTCAGATCAGCGTCTTTGCGGCACTCGCCCTTGGGCTGAATATCGTTGTCGGCTTTGCCGGCCTGCTCGATCTCGGCTATGTCGCCTTTTACGCGGTCGGCGCCTATCTGTGGGCCTTTTTTGGTTCGCAGCAATTTTACGTGTTGCATTACGCCCCCGGCACCCAGCCGTCCGACCTGCCCTTTCTCCTGCCCGGTGACGCCTTCTATATGTTTCTGCTGGTCGGCATCATCATCGCCGCCCTTACCGGTATCCTCCTCGGTCTCCCGGTTTTACGGCTGCGCGGCGATTACCTGGCCATCGTCACCCTTGGTTTCGGTGAGGTTATCCGGGTTCTTGCCAATAACCTTGACAAGCCCCTCAACTTCACCAATGGCCCGCAGGGCATTACCCCGATCCAGCGTCCAACCATGCCGGACTTCGCGGTCGACTGGTTCAACACCCTTTTCGGTCCACTGGTCGGGCATCCGGTGACGCCTGCCAATCTGTATAATCTGATGTTTTACATCTTCGCCCTGATAGTGATTCTTGTCATCGTCACAGTTACCAGGCGGCTTGACGATTCAAAGCTCGGCAGGGCCTGGACGGCGGTACGTGAGGATGAAACCGCCGCCATCGCCCAGGGCATTCCCCTGGTGCGGATGAAACTGACCGCCTTTGCCGTCGGCGCCTCCTTTGCCGGGGTCATGGGCGTGCTGCTCGCCGCCAGCCGGACCTTCATCAGCCCGGAATCGTTCTCGTTCATGCAGTCGATCGGGGTGCTGTCGATGGTTATTCTCGGCGGTTCCGGCAGTATCCCCGGGGTCATCCTCGGGGCGGCAACGGTGACCATCCTCAACCTCCAGGTACTCCAGGGCTTCTCCCTGTATCTCAACGACCTCCGGCAGAGCAATGCGGTCATTCCCATTATTAATTTTGCCTGGAAGGATCTGTCGACCCAGCTTGATCCGGCAAAATATCAGAAACTGCTCTTTGGTCTCATTCTCATTTTGATGATGATCTTCAGGCCTGCCGGTTTGATTCCCGCCAAACGACGCAAACGACAAGTGACCCTGGACGAGACCAAATAGGGGGAGAACAGCAATCATGGCATTACTGGAAATCACAAATATTACCAAAACCTTTGGTGGATTAAAGGCGATCAGTGAGGTCACCTTTTCCCTCGAAAAAGGTCGGATAGTATCGATCATTGGCCCGAACGGCGCCGGCAAGACCACCTTTTTCAATACCCTCACCGGGATATACAAGCCGGATGGCGGATCGATAACCTTTAACGGCAAATCGCTGGTCGGACTACGGCCGGACCAGATAGCCGCCCGGGGAATTGCCCGGACCTTTCAGAACATCCGCCTGTTTCCGGACATGACCGTTATCGAGAATATCATGGTCGGGATGCACATTCATTTCAAACAATCGGCCATCGCGACGCTGTTCAGGCTACCGGCCTTTACCAAGGAAGAAGAGGAGGCGGAGCGCGAGGCCTTGCGGTTGATGCAGTATGTCGGCCTGTACGGCGTCGAGAACGAACTGGCAAAGAACCTTCCCTACGGTGCCCAGCGCCGGCTGGAAATCGCCCGGGCCCTCGCCGCCGAACCACAACTATTGCTCCTTGACGAACCGGCCGCCGGCATGAACCCGCAGGAAACCGAGGACATCGTCCAGCTGTTCCGCGATATCCGAGACAAAAAGGGCATTACCATCCTCCTCATCGAGCACGATATGCGAGTGGTAATGAATATATCCGAGGACATCTGCGTCATGGATTACGGTGTGAAAATCGCCCAGGGCACGCCCACGGAGATACGCAACAATACCCGGGTGATCGAGGCCTACCTTGGTCGCGGCGCCGTTGCCGGACAGCATGAGGAGAAGATGCAATGAGTCTCTTGGAGATTGAGAATATTCATAGCTATTACGGGCATATCCATGCAATTAAAGGGGTGTCCGTGAAGGTCAATCAAGGGGAGATTGTCACCCTGATCGGCTCCAATGGGGCAGGGAAGAGCACAACGCTGCGGACAATCTCGGGGATGATGCATCCGAAAAATGGCCGGATCCTCTTTGACGGCAAGGATATCTCGAAGATGGAACCGCACGAGATTGTCCAGGAGGGCATGGTCCATGTCCCGGAAGGACGGGGCATCTTCCCGACACTGACGGTCAAGGAAAATCTGGAGATGGGAGCCTTCACGGTCAAGGACTCACGGCTCGTCGAAGAGCGGATGGACAATGGCTTTGCTCTCTTCCCCCGCCTCAAGGAACGCATTGATCAGTTCGGCGGAACCCTGTCCGGCGGCGAGCAGCAGATGCTGGCCATCGCCCGCGGCCTGATGCTCAGCCCGCGCCTTCTCATGCTTGACGAACCGTCGATGGGCCTTGCGCCGATCCTCGTTGAGCTGATTTTCGATATCATCAAAAAACTCAATGACCAGGGTACCACCATTCTCCTGGTCGAACAGAACGCCCTGATGGCCCTGTCCATCGCCCATCGCGGTTACGTCCTGCAGACCGGCGAAATTACTGTTACCGATTCGGCCGAGAATCTCCGCAATAATAAGGCGGTGCAGAAGGCTTACCTGGGCATGTCCTGAGACTGCCGCAGCCCCAGGGGGGGCCTTATTCCAACAGCGCCTCCCGCTCTTCGGGGAAATCGGCGTGTTCCAAAGCGATTTGCCGGAATTCCTCGGCCACTTCGGCAAAGGCATCGACGATGTCCGGATCGAAGTGACTGCCCCGGCCCTCAAGTATTATCGCCACCGCCTTTGAATGGCTGAACGGCGCCTTATATATTCGCTTGCTGATCAGGGCGTCGTAGACATCGGCGACCGCCATCAACCTCCCGGAGAAGGGTATATTCTCTCCCGCCCAGCCGTTTGGGTAGCCGCTGCCATCCCATTTTTCCTGGTGACTCTCGGCAATCTCCAATGCATAACGGAGAAACGACCCGTCGCCGAGTTTTTTTTCGGCCTTGGAGATGGCGTCACGGCCATAAATCGTATGCTTTTTCATCTCCTCGAATTCGCTTTCTGTCAGTTTCCCGGGTTTAAGAAGAATATGGTCGGGCACGCCGACCTTGCCGATATCATGCAAAGGCGCTGACTTATGCAGGGCTTCAATGGTTTGGTCATTGAGGAAGAAGGCGTATTTGCCGCTCTTTTTCAGCTGCCTGGCCAGGGCCTTGATATAATGTTTGGTTCGCTGAATATGGCCGCCGGTCTCCGGGTCCCGGTACTCCGCCAGGGTGCCCATGCTCTCAATGGTCACCTCCTGGGTCAGTTCAAGTTCGGCTGTGCGCTGCTGTACAAGTTGCTCAAGGTTATCGCGGTGCATCTTCAATTCGAGATGATTCTTCACCCGCGCCTTGACCAAAAATGGATTGAACGGCTTGGTGATGTAATCGACCGCCCCGAGGCGAAGGCCTTTTTCCTCGCTTTCCGGCTCATTGAGAGCGGTGAGGAAGATAATGGGGATCTTCAGGGTGCGGGTCTGCCGTTTGAGTCGCTCGCAGACCTCGTAGCCGTCGATGCCGGGCATCATGATATCGAGGAGAATGAGGTCCGGGGTAAAGTCTTCGAGGATTTCCAGGGCGGTTTCTCCATCAATGGCAACGGTGATGTCGTAGAGATCGCCAAGGGCCGAGACGAGGATGTCGACATTTTCTTCGGTATCGTCGACAATCAATATGGAACATTGTGAATATTCGGCCATATCATCCTCCGCTTTCAGCATTTAATGAAAGAAATAACCGTTCAAGGATTGCTCCTGCCTCCTTGAACTGGTATTTCTTTACCAGCTTTTCAAGGAGGGCAAGTTCCTTCTGGTACTCTTCCTGCCAGTGAAAATCCTGCAATTCTGCGAGGATTTCCATAGCCGGTTTCGGCTTTCGTTTCTTGATAGGTGTTTCGAGGCGTTGCAGAATTGCACGCAGCTGGTGTTCAGTCCCCCCTTGTAGATCCATGGTTTGGGCCGGCGCAATGGCGGTTGCTGCCAGGGCGCTGTCGATATGCTCCGAGGTTTCCTGGAGTTGCCTTGTCAATGTGCTGAGGAGCAGCGGGTAGTGTTCCCGGTCGTCCTGCAGCAAGGCCTGTTCGAGGGCGGCAGCCTGTTCCTGGAGAGCTAAGGCGCCAAGTGTCCCGGCAATTCCCTTCAGGGTATGGACGGTGCGCAGGGCGGTGGCAGTGTCGCCGGTCTGCAGGTATTCAGCGATTTTTTCCGCGTCGGAGCGGTGGTCTTCGATAAATTTTTCCAGCAGCTGCCTGTAGAGTTGCGGGCTGCTGTTGACTCTTTGCAAGCCGGCCGAGGTGTCGATGCCGGGAATGGTCGCCAGTCGCGGCTCTAAAGGGATGGCATCCGGAGGCGAAGTGCTGCGCCGACTGCCTTGCTGTGTCTGGTCCACGGGGGCGATCCACTTGGCGATGATCGCATACAGCTCAGCCGGGTCGATCGGCTTGGTCAGGTGGTCGTTCATTCCGGCGGCAAGGCTTTTCTCCCGGTCACCGGCCATGGCGTTGGCGGTCATGGCAATGATCGGGGTAAGGGTATTGCCGGCTGCTCGGATCATCCCGGAGGCGGTATAGCCGTCCATCTCCGGCATCTGGATATCCATGAGGATCAGCTCAAAACGTTCGGATGTCGCAGCGGCGACTCCCTGGACGCCGTTTTCGGCAAGGGTTACCTGGAGGTTTGCTTGCAGAAGGAGTTCGGCGGCCAGCTGTTGATTGATGGGGTTGTCTTCCACCAGGAGAACGCGGCTGCCGCCAATGAACCTGGTTTGCTGAAAGGCAGCATCCCCCGGGCGAGCACATGCTTGTCGCTCAGGGGCGAAGCCGAAGCATTCGAGAATCGCATCAAAGAGCGCCGCCTTTGAAATCGGTTTCACCAAAAAGCCGTGGATACCGGCGGCGCTGGCGGCTTTGGCAAGCCTTTCCTGGCCGTAGGCGGTGACCATGATAATCTTCGGTGCGGTCTCGCCCTGGTATTTCGCAAAAATCCTTTTAGAGGCAGTGATACCGTCCATCCCGGCCATCTCCATGTCCATCAGGATGAGGCGGTATCGGGCGTCCGCGGCGGCATCTATAGCCGCAAGCGCCTCTTCCCCGGAATTAACCGCGGTAAACGGTATCCTGAAGGATTCGAGGGCATAACCGAGGATGCGCCTGGACACGGCGCTATCATCGACGATCAGCGCCCGCAGATCGCTAAACCAATCGGGGATGGCAAATTCCTGCTGGCTTGATTTGGGCGAGGGGGTGAAAACCGCGGTAAAACAGAAGGTGCTTCCTTGGCCTGGACTTGAGGTAACCTTGATGTCGCCCTGCATCAAGTGGACGAGGCGCTTGCAGATCACCAGCCCGAGGCCGGTGCCGCCATACCGTCTGGTGGTTGATCCGTCAGCCTGGGAAAAGGAGGTGAAGAGTTTTTGCAGTTGCTCCTCGGTCATGCCGATGCCGGTATCGGTCACCGAAAAGTGCAGACGAACTGCAGTTTCGCTCGATTCAAGGAGTTTGATAGCGACGACGATCTCGCCCTGACTGGAAAACTTCAGGGCGTTGCCGGTGAGGTTTATGAGGATCTGGCGAAGGCGCAGGGGGTCGCCGCAGACAAAGGCGGGGACCTCGGGGTGGACATGAAAAAGCAGCTCAAGATTTTTCTCTGCTGCCTTCATGGCGAAGATGTTGGAGAGCTGTTCGAGGACCTCGTCGATTGAAAAATCAGTGGCCTCAAGTTCCATCCTGCCTGCCTCGATCTTGGAAAAATCCAGGATATCATTGATGATATCGAGCAGGGAAATAGCCGCGCCGTGGGCCTTTTGCAGGTAATCGCGCTGTTTGGCGGTGAGGTCGGTCTGCAGGGCGAGATGGGTCATGCCGATGACCGCGTTCATCGGTGTGCGGATCTCGTGGCTCATCCGGGCAAGAAAGTCGCTTTTGGCAATGTTCGCGGCCTCAGCCGCCTCCTTGGCGATGTGCAGGTTGGTTTCGTAGTTTTTCAGTTCGGTGATGTCGTAGTTGGCACCGATGACCTTGATCGGTGCGCCGTCGCTGTCACGGATAACTAGTCCCGAACCTTTGATATAGCGCAGGGTGCCGTCGGGCCAGCGGACCCGATAGACCGTGTCGTAATCTATCTCACCACGCATGGTCAGGCGAATCTCTTCCTGCAGCTTGATGAGGTCCTCGGGCAGGACGCCCTTGGCAAACTCCTGGTGGGGGTTGGCGGCGGTCGTTTTGTCGACGCCGAACAGTTCATACATCCGATCATCCCAGGTCTCCACCTTGGTCTTGGCGTTGAATTCCCAGATGCCGATCTGGGCGGAGTCGAGGGCGATGGACAACCTTTCCTGAACCTGCTGCAGTTCGCTGTTGGCCTTTTCCACCGATTCCACCGCCGCCTGCAGTTGCGAAGTGCGCAGGGCGACCTGGTCTTCGAGAAGCCGCCGCTGTTTTTCCAACTCCTGCTCTTTTTGCTTACGGGCACTGATGTCTTTGGCGATGGTGACGATACCGGTCGGTCGTCCGCCCTGGTCACGGAGCAGGGTCATGGTGAGGAGGACGGGGATGATCCGGCCATCTTTCGTCCATCTTTCCCCTTCGATATTGTTAATTTCAAGACCTGCCTGGCAGCGTTGCAGCAAGGTGTCGGAGCGTGCATGCTGCTTGGGCGGCAGAATGGTCTTCAGCGACTTACCAATCAGCTCCTGTCGTTGCCAGCCGTAGGCGCGTACCGCTTCATCGTTCATTTCCAGGACATTGCCTTCGAGGTCTTCAATGAGAATGGGGTCGGAGACGCTCATGAAGACCTTGGAGAGGAGCTGCAGGCGCATCTGCACCGTATCGTCCACCTCATCGTCAATGGTTGCGGGCCCAGCAGGTTCACCGAAGAAAAAAAGCAGCTGACGGTCATGGCCCGGGAAAAATTTTCCCCGCAACTGGATAGGGTGATCGATGGCCTGGAGAAGAAAGGTGTTGTCGGCATGGAGGTGAATGGAGTCCCAGTCAGGAGCGACCACCGGCATCAGAAAGGTGAAGAGCTGAGCAAGGGGAGTGCCGATCGCCGAGCCCACGACGGTGTGGAGGCTTTCGCCTTCCTGTACGACTATCAGGCGGGAATCGACGGCGAAGTGAAAGGGATGGAGTTTCGCCAACTGCGGAAAGGATAAGCCATGCATAGCCAAACCTCCGTGAGTACGTGGATACAGCACAGGCCAGGGGGAGGTGGGAGGAGTGCCGGTCAGTTATCGCGGCCACGAGGCGTCCTCCGCTAATCCTATCGGAAAAAGCGGATGGAATGCAAACGAGAAATGGTCCGGCGAGGGATCAGCTGCCGTTTTGCAGGTCCATGGCCACCAACATGGCATAGTGGCCGTTGTGGGACAGGAGTTCTTCATGGCTGCCCTGTTCGACGATCCGGCCGTGGGCCATGACAATGATATGATCGGCACGGCGGATTGTCGAAAGGCGGTGGGCGATGACCAGGGAGGTGCGGCCGGTAAAACTGTCGGCGATGGCCTGCTCGAGGATGTTTTCCGATTCGGTGTCAATCGCCGCCGTCGCCTCGTCGAGGACGAGGATGGCCGGGTTGCGGCACAGTACCCGGGCAAAGGACAGCAGCTGTTTCTCGCCGGTGGACAGCTCGGTGCCACCCTCGCCGATGAGGGTGTCCAGGCCCTGCGGCAGTTTGTTGACGAAGCGGTCCATGCCGGTGCGGGTCAGCACCTCTTCCACCTGCGCCCGGTCGCAGCCGGTATCCATGACAATATTGGCAAGCAGGCTGTCCTGGAGGATGAAGACATCCTGGAGGATGACCCCGATCAGGGTGCGCAGGTCCTTGAGGCCCAGGCTGGCAATATCCCGGCCATCGATGAGGATCTGCCCCTCTTGCGGGTCATAGAAGCGGAGGAGGAGGTTGACCAGGGTGGTCTTGCCGGAGCCGGTGGTGCCGACCAGGGCGACCGTCTGTCCGGGCCGCAGGCTGAAGGAGATGTCGAGCAGCACCGGATTGTCCGGTTCATAACCGAACTGGAGATGACGAAACTCCAGGTTGCCCCGCAGATTTTCGATGCGCGCCGGGACCTTGGCTTGCGGGATGCCGCTTGCCGTATCGAGGAGCTGGAAGATCCGTTCGGCCGAGGCCATGGCCGACTGGACAATCGAATATTTCTGGGAAAGCTCGCGGAGGGGCTGGAAAAACAGCCGCATATAGGAGATAAAGGCGACCAGTTCGCCGAGAGTCAAGCGCTTTTGCAGCACCTCGCCGCCGCCGTACCAAAGGATCAGGGCCACCGCCGCCGAACTGAGAAACTCAGTGAGCGGCATGAAGGTGCCGAAGAGTCTGATCTGACTGAGGGTTTCCCGCAGATATCCGGCGCTCAGGTCTTCAAAGGTCCGCCGCGAGGTTTTCTGTCGGCCAAAGAGCTGGATGATGGCGATGCCGGACAGGGTCTCCGAGAGGAAACTGTTCAATTTGGCCAGTTGGCTGCGGATGCCCCGGAAACACTCCCGGGCGAGCCTGGCAAAAAGTATGGTGATCAGCAGGGCGATGGGGACGAAAATGGCCATCACCATTGCCAGCCGCGGGTTCATCCAGAACAGCAGGACGAGGATGCCGATGAGGCGCAGCAGGTCGTTGAAGAGCGAGACGATAACCGAGGTGAACATCTCATTCATGTTCTGGATATCGTTGGTCAGCCGAGTCACCAGCTGGCCGGTGCGCCGGGTGTTGAAGAACGGCAGATCGAGGTGCAGCAGGTGGTTGAAGAGGGTCTGCCTGACCCCGTGCATGACCCACTGCCCCACCCATTCAAGGATGCGGATCTGGCAGAAGGTCGCCAGGAATACGGCGATGATGAGTATGCCGTACAGCCAGGCATTTCTCGCAAGACCAGCCAGCCGCTCAGCTGTCGGCAGAGTGGTGGCGGTAATGGACTGGTCGATGGCGGTCTGCACCAGCCAGGGCAGGGCGAGCGTTGCCCAGGTGATGAGAAAGGAGATGACCACGGCGGCAATCAGGCCGATCCGGTAGGGTGCGGAGAACTGCAGGATGCGCCGCCACAGGGTCAGATCGCCGAGGGAGGCCTGGCGGCCTTCTTCACTGTAGCCGTAATCCATCATGGGGTGACCTCCCCAGCTGCTTCCTGGTGCATCTGCTTTTCAAACATCGCCTGATACAGGGAGTTGCCGGCGAGGAGGTGGTCGTGGTCGCCCTCACTTTCCACCCGGCCGTCGGCGAGGATGATGATATGGTCGGTCATCGACAGGAGTTTTATGCGGTTGGAGACAATAACCACGGTTTTTCCCTGGAAATGTCGGCGCAAGCCGGAAAAAACCGCATGTTCGGTGGCCACATCGACCGCTGACAGGCCGTCGTCGATGATCAGCAGCGGCCGGTCGCAGAGCAGGGCCCTGGCCAGGGCCAGACGCTGGCGCTGGCCGCCGGACAGCTTCACCCCGCGTTCGCCGATCAGGGTGTCGTAGCCGTCTTTCAGGGCCATGATATCGTCGTGAATCGCCGCATTGCCGGCTGCCCGAACCACCTCGTCACGGGTCGCCTCCGGCCTGCCGAGGGCAATGTTTGCGGCAATGGTATCGGAGAACAGGATGGGTTCCTGGCTGACATAGCCGATATGGGCGCGGACAAAGGCCAGGGGCAGGTGATTCACCTCCAGGCCACCCAGGCTGAGCATGCCGTCGGCTACCGGATACAGCCGGGTGAGCAGCCGGCACAGGGTCGATTTCCCCGAGCCGGTACGGCCGGTGACCCCGTGAATGCCGGGGCCAAGGTCGAGGGAGATTCCTAAGAGGGCCGGCGCCACCGACGAAGGATAGGTGAAGGTCAGATTGCTGAGGCGAAAGCCCGGCTGCGGCAAGGGTTTCAGCTCACTTTCCGGGATTGGGTCGGGCAGCAGGGCCTGGCTGGTGACCAGGCCGTGGATGCGGTCAAGCGAGGTCAGCCCGCGCTGCACCAGATTGGCCACCCAGCCGATGGCCATCATCGGCCAGATAAGCATGTAGAGATAGGTGATGAAGGCGACGAAATCGCCGAGGGTGATCTTCGCCTCGATGACCAGGCTGCCGCCGAAGTAGAGGACCATCAGCATACCGGCGCTGCCCACCAGGGTCGCCAGGGGGGTGATCAGACCCTGGATGGTGGCGACCCGCAGGTTGCTGCGCACGTATTGCTTTCCAAGGCGGTCAAACCTGCCGGTCTGAAAGTCCTCCATGGTATAGGCCTTGATCAGGCCGATGGAGACGAGGTTTGACCGGGAAAATTCGGTGAGTGCCGAGAACTGCTCCTGCACCGTGGCAAAACGGCGATGCAGCTTACTGGAAAGGATGCGGGTGGCAACCGCCAGAAAGGGCATGGGCAGCAGGGCGAGCAGGGTGAGCAGGGGGTGAATGGCAACCATGAACCCAATGGCGGCCAGCGACATCATAAAGGCATCGACGGCGGCGACGAGGCCCATGCCGCAGGCCATCTGCACGGCGGACAGGTCGTTGCTCGAGTGGGCCATGAGGTCGCCAGTGGTGTGTTTTTCAAAAAATGGCGCATCCATCTTGAGGATGTGGCTGAAGATCCGGTTGCGCACCGTTTGTTCAAGGAGGCGCGAAGAGCCGATAATGAGGTAGCGCCAGGCAAAACGCAGCACGACGACGACGACGGCGATCAATAGAATGATTCCGGCCAGGCGCAGCAGTCCTGCCGGGGTGATGGCCATTTTTTCTAAGTCGTCGACTCCCTGTTTGATGAACCGGGGAATGATCAGCTGGAGAAAGTCAACGAGGATAAGCGCCGCCAGACCGCCGGCAACGCGCAGACCATGACGGCGGAAAGAGGGGAAAAGAAGGTCGCGAATTTGGGGAAAGGCCATCCGTTTACTGCTGTCGCGGCGATCCGGCCTGGAGGTAGTGCTGTTCAAACGTTCGCCCCGATGCTCAAATGCGAAAAGGTTGAGAGAAAGGTAGTACGCCATCTACGGTTTTTTGACCATGGGAGATAATAAGAACCGTTTGCCGGAAAGTCACTGGGAAATCGGCAGGCTTCCCGGCAAGTCGATGGCGTCCGGTGCTTCGGCGGCCCAGGCCGGGTCTTGCAAATTTTCGGGGTCGAGGGTAGAGTAACCGGCTTCGCCACCGCCGGGGTGGCACCTGAACAATATGCTCGAAAGGAAAAAAGATGCTTACGACACTTGTACTCTATTGCCTGGTTGGCGGGGTTGCCGGGATCCTTGCCGGTCTCTTGGGAATCGGCGGCGGTCTGGTGATCGTGCCGATGCTCGTTTATGTCTTTGAACTGAATGCCTTCCCCAAGGAACTTATCATGCATCTGGCCCTGGCAACCTCCATGGCGAGCATCATGTTCACCTCGGTGTCGAGCTTTATGGCCCACCACCGCCGCGGCGCGGTACGTTGGGACGTGGTGCGGAAGATCGTCGTCGGCATCCTTGTTGGCACCTTCCTCGGTTCCTTCTACGCATCGTCGCTTTCTTCCAACTTTCTGAAGGTCTTCTTCGTTATCTTTCTCTATTTCGTCGCCATCCAGATCCTTCTCGGCAAGAAACCCAAGGGCGGCCGTGACCTGCCGGGTATGGCCGGGATGTTTGCCGTTGGCAATATCATCGGCGCCGTGTCGAGTTTTGTCGGTATCGGCGGCGGCACCCTGTCCGTGCCCTTCATGCTCTGGTGCAATATTAAGGTCCATAACGCCATCGGCACCTCGGCGGCAATTGGCCTGCCGATCGCCGTCGCCGGCACCGTCGGCTATATCGTCGGCGGCTGGAACGCCCCCGGACTGCCTGCCTATTCCATTGGCTACGTTTCTCTCCCCGCCCTGGTCGGCATTGCCGCGGCAAGCGTCCTTACCGCGCCGCTCGGGGTGAAGCTCGCCCACAGCCTGCCTGTCGACAAGCTGAAGAAGATATTTGCCCTTCTCCTCTTTGTTGTCGCCACCAAGATGCTGGTCAGCGTTCTCTAGGATCCTCACCGGGAAAGCGGTGATTGTCGCGGTTTCCCCGTTTCTTCCGCAGTTTGCATCGCCAAATATCTTTCCTTGCCGGCTGAAAGTTTTTGCCTTTTATCAATTATTCTCTGGAACATTTTCAGGAAAATAAATAAGATTTTCATTGAAAACGAGCAAAAGAGTTCATCAGGTGTCTCTCTTTGACCTAGGTCAAGGAATTCACCGGGGCAGTGTGTCAGGATCGAGGACATGTGACAGGTTCGCAGTTCTTTCGCCATTCAACCACACGAGGTGCCATGCCGATCTTCAGTTATCTCGCCATCCCCGTGGGTGGGGCCAAGGAATCCCTTCGTGCCGAACTCGCGTCTCTTGCCCATTGTCATGTTATTCCCGCCGCGAACCGCGACGTAGTAGTTCTTGTTACCGACACACCGGACGAAACCACCGAAGAAGCTCTCCAGGAAGCTCTGAAGAGGCTGCAGCACCTGCAGTCTCTCAGCCTGGCCTTTGGCTACGATGAAAAACAGGGAAAATGAGGTGATCATGAAACTCGACAGACGACAATTTGTTCTCAGTGCAGCGGCAAGCAGTGCCATGGCGGCGGCGGGGGCGCTTTTCCCCGGAGTCAGCTTTGCCGATTGGCCAAAGATTACCGGCAATTCCGGCGTTGTCTCGTGGAAGAAGGCGCCTTGCCGGTTTTGTGGCACCGGCTGCGGCGTGCTGGTTGGCGTCGTCGACGGCCGGGCGGTGGCGGTGAAGGGTGACCCGAACTGCAGCGTCAACAAGGGTCTGTGCTGTATGAAGGGCTACCATTCCGTCCAGGCTCTGTATGGCGCCGACCGGATCACTAAGGCAAAGATCAGGAAAAACGGCGAGATGGTCGAGGTGCCAATCGCCGAGGCCCTCGACTTGGTGGCCCAGAAACTGAAGGAAACCCGCGACAAATACGGCAAGGATTCGGTGGCGGTCTACGGTTCCGGGCAGTGGACCATCCCTGATGGTTACGTCGCCTCGAAACTCTTCAAGGGCTGTCTCGGCACCAACAACGTCGAGGCCAACGCCCGGCTGTGCATGTCGAGTGCCGTCACCGGCTTCATGACCTCCTTCGGTATCGACGAACCGATGGGCTGCTATGAGGATATCGACAACGCCGATGTCTTTGTCACCTGGGGCAACAACATGGCGGAGATGCATCCGGTGCTCTTCTCGCGAATGATCGCCAACCGCAAGCGCCGCAAGGGTGTGCGAATCATCGACTTCGCTACCCGTCGCACCCGTACCAGCCTGGCGGCCGACAAGTCGATCCTCTTTAAACCGCAGACCGATCTGGCCGTGGCCAATGCCATCTGTCATGAAATTATCGCCAACGGCTGGGTGAATAGCAGTTTCCTTGCCGATCACGTCTCCTTCCACAAGGGCAAGACCAATATCGGCTACGGCACCGAGGACCATTTTGCCTTCACCGATCAGATGGAGAATATCGATTTTGAGCAGTTTAAGAAATTCCTTGCCGATTATACCCCGGAAAAGGTCGAGAAGATCTCCGGGGTCTCGGCCAAGGACATCAAGTACCTTGCCTCCCTGTATGGCGACCCGTCCCTGAAGGTGACCTCCTTCTGGTGCATGGGTATGAACCAGCACACCCGCGGCACCTGGATCAATAACCTTGTTTACAATATTCACCTCCTCGTCGGCAAGATCTCCACACCGGGCAACGGACCGTTCTCGCTGACCGGCCAGCCGAGCGCCTGCGGCACGGTACGCGAGGTCGGCACCTTAACCCATGCCCTGCCGCACGGCACGGTAATGAACGAACACGACCGGCAAATGGCCGCCGAGATCTGGAATGTGCCGGTGGGGAACATCGACCCAAAACCAACCTATCACACGGTGGAGATGTTCCGGGCCCTTGACCGCGGTGATATCAAATTCATCTGGATCCAGGTGACCAATCCAATGGTCACCATGCCCAACCTCAAGCGCTACCGCAACGGCGCCCTGAAGGAGGACCGCTTTGTCGTCGTTTCGGACGTCTATCCGACGCCGACCACCGACGTCGCCGACGTCATTCTGCCGGCGGCGATGTGGGTCGAGAAGGAGGGGATGTTTGGCAATTCCGAACGGCGCACCCAGCATTTCGCCCAGATCGTCGATCCGCCGGGAGAGGCGATGTCCGATACCTGGCAGCTGATCGAGGTGGCGAGGCGGCTTGGCTTTGAAAAGCAGTTTCCGTGGGGACAGGACGAGTATATCGGCAAGATTTGGGAGGAATACCGCCGCTTCCACGCCGGGCCGAAGCACGAGATGGCACCGTACAAGGTGCTGCGCGAGCGTTCCGGAGTGCAGTGGCCCTTTGTCAATGGCAAGGAAACCCGCTGGCGCTTCAACCCCAAGTACGATCCGGCCTGCAGCAACGGCAAGGACTTCCATTTTTATGGCAACAAGGACGACTGTGCCTGGATCTGGGCCCGTCCCTACGAGCCGGCCGCCGAGTCACCGGACGGCGAGTATCCTTTCTGGCTGAACACCGGCCGGGTCATCGAACACTGGCATACCGGCAGCATGACCCGCCGCGTTCCGGTGCTCCACAACGCCGTGCCCTCGTCCTATGTTGAGCTCAATCCGGAGGACGCCGCCGAACTGGGGGTGGTGAACGGTGAGAAGGTGAAGATCATTTCCCGCAGAGGGAGCATTGTCATGCCCGCGCAAATCAATGGCCGTGGCGTGCCACCGCGAGGCATGGTCTTCGTGCCGTTCTTTGACGAGAGCTATCTTATCAACGAGGTTACCCTCGATGCCTTCTGCCCGATTTCCAAGCAGCCGGACTATAAGAAATGTGCGGTCAGACTGGAGAAAGCGTGATGAAAAGACATGTTCAGCGAAAGCGGCGAATGTGTGCCGCCGCCCTCTGGTGCCTGGCATCTCTCTGTTTCGCCGGGAATGGGGCCTTTGCCGCGGGTAACGAGGGCGGCGATTTTGACCACCAGGGCGACAAACTCTTCAACGCCTATAACACGGTGCCCGAACCCTATACCAATGCCGATTCGGGAGGGCGCAATCTTGTCGGCTTCTACGAGTTGCGCCAGTATCCCGGCTCGCCGCCGCGCATCCCGCATAAGACCGACTTGACCGTCGGCGGCACCGCCAGCGACTGCCTGGCCTGCCATGGCAAGGGCGGCTACAGCGCCGAGTTCGGCAAGTTCGCGCCGGTGACCCCGCACCCGGAAAACACCCTGTGCTACCAGTGCCATACCCAGAAGGTGACGGATGAACCCTTTGTGGCGAGCACCTGGCAGTCGATCGAGACACCGCGACTCGGCCGAACGTTCCTTGGCGGCTCACCACCGCCGGTGCCGCACACTCTGCAGCTGCGCGAAAACTGCATCGCCTGCCACACCGGACCTGGGGCGGTGACGGAGATCCGTGTCGAGCATGTGTCGCGGGGCAACTGCCGGCAGTGTCACGTGCCGGCCAGCCAGCAGGAGCCCTTCCGGGAGTTTACCAGGAAGTAGGGCAGGGGAGCCCGGGACTTGTCGGGCTGTTGGTTTGCAGCGCCTCGCAGAGATGAGGCTACAGGCGGGTTACTATGAAAACAATGAGTTACAATACAATTGCGGTGCTGCTCGTGGCCCTGATGCTGGCTATAGCCGGCCAGGGGTCGGCCAGCGACACCACATTTCTCGACACGGTAAAGGCGGCGACCGATAAGTATGACGGACGTGGTGTCCAGCAGGTGCAGCAGGTTGTCCAGCCGACGGTGCTTGCCAAGGAAGAGGGGCAGAGCGGGCCTTTCCGGGTTTTGGCGCGTAAGCAGGAAATCGGCCGTTTTGTCTGCAGCAGCTGCCACGACGGCAAGACGGTCCTGGCACAAAACGCCACCAACCTTACCCATGGCGACGTTGTCGTCCGCCACGGCCAGGAGGGCAGCGGCCTTGCCTGTGTTGACTGCCACCACCCGGAAGACCGCGATTTTCTCGAAGATAAAAAGGGTAACAAGATCGACTATGACCACAGCTACCAGCTCTGCGGCCAATGCCATTTCCGCCAGAAGCGCGACTGGCTTGGCGGTGCCCATGGTAAACGGGTGGAATACTGGGCAGGGGACCGGGTGGTGTTCAACTGCACGACCTGCCATAACCCACATGCACCGCGCTTTGCCAAGCGTTTTCCGGCCACCTATTCGGTGCCGACGAATTGACGGGGGATCCCATGCGTACACCTGATAACGACCACGAAAACGACAAGGATCCCAGCTGTCCCGCCGAATCCCTGTCGGGCGACAGCAGCCGCCGGGCATTTCTCAAGAACCTCTCCATCGGCGCCGCGGCGGCCGGTGCGGCGCTGATGACCGGCTGCGTGCCCGGTGCCGACGCCGCGGCAAACGGTGAGATGCGCCTGCGCTGGCAAGAGTTCTTCAAAAAGAATTACCGGTTGATGACCCAGGAAGAAAAGGACGCGACCGTCGACCGGTTGGAGCGGCTGGCGGCTTTGAACGACGACCTCGATCTGCAGATCGGCAGTGAGCCGCCGCTGCCAAAGGTGCTCTACGGCTATGCCTTCAACATCACCCGCTGCGAGGGCTTTATGGAGTGCGTCACCGCCTGCATCAAGGAAAACAACCTCGACAGGAAGACCCACACCCAATATATCCGCATCTTTGAAATGGAACCTGGCCAGCTCGATCCGAGTACCGGTGACGGCAAGTTCTTCCACGAGGTGCCGGTCGACAACAAGTTCTACATGGGCACCCAGTGCTTCCACTGCGAAAACGCCCCGTGCACCAAGGCCTGCCCGACCAAGGCCACCTGGAAGGAACCGGACGGCATCGTCGTCGTCGACTACGACTGGTGCATCGGCTGCCGCTACTGCCAGGCAGCCTGTCCGTATTTCGGCAGGCGCTTCAACTGGGGCAAGCCCGAGATCCCCCGGGACGAGATCACCACCAAGCAGCACTATCTCGGCAACCGTCTGCGGCCGGTCGGCAAGATGGAGAAGTGCACCTTCTGTATCCAGCGGACGCGCAAGGGCCGGTTGCCGGCCTGTGTCGAGGCCTGCCCGACCGGTTCGCGGGTCTTCGGCAACCTCCTCGACCCGGACAGTGAGATCCGCTACGTACTCAAGCACAAGAAGGTCTTCCGGATGAAGGAAGAACTCGGTACCGAGCCGAAATTCTGGTATTTCATCGATTGATTGCAAAAAAGGACGGTTATGAGCACACATCCGAATAAAAACCTGAAGACCTTTATCGTTGATGTCTTTCGCTGGAACCTGCGGGGCGGCATCGGCTTTCAGCTGTTCCGTCTGCTTACCCTCGGCTGCATCGGTCTGGGCATCTACGCCTATTCCTTCCAGGCGCGCTTCGGCCTATCGGTGACCGGCATGAACGATATCGTCAGCTGGGGCTTTTATATCTCAAACTTCACCTTTCTCGTTGGCGTGGCGGCGGCCGCGGTCATGCTCATCCTTCCCGCCTATGTCTTCCATGACCCCAATTTCCACCGGGTAGTGATCATCGGCGAGGGGGTGGCGGTGGGGGCCCTGGTCATGTGCCTGTCCTTTATCGTTGTTGATCTCGGCGGACCGTTGCAGGCCTGGCACCTTATTCCCGGTATCGGGCTTTTTAACTTTCCTTCGTCAATCCTCGCCTGGGACGTATTGGTTTTGAACGGTTATCTGCTTTTGAACGGCCTGGTGCCCGCTTATATCCTCTACAGCCACTATATGGGGCGCAAGGCCAACGAAAAGCTGTACCGGCCCTTTGTCTTTCTGTCGATCTTCTGGGCCTTCTCGATCCACATGGTCACCGCCTTCTTGTACCAGGGGCTGCCGGCCCGGCCGTTTTGGAACAACCCACTGATGGGACCGCGCTTTCTCGCCTCCGCCTTTGCCGCGGGACCTGCCTTGATCGCCCTGATCCTGGCGGTAATTCACAGCTTCACCTCCTACAAGATCGACCGTAGTGTCTTCAATAAACTGCGGCTGATAATCGTCATTTCGGCAATCATCAACCTGCTCATGCTGTTTTCCGAGATCTTCAAGGAATTCTATTTCCCAACCCATCATTCGAGCGCCGCCGTCTACCTGTTTTTCGGTATGGACGGCCACACCTCGCTGGTGCCGTGGATCTGGACCTCGGTCTGTGTCAATGTACTCGCCACCCTGGTACTCGCCTTTAATCCCGGCAAAAACAACCCGAAGGTTCTGCTCCCTGCCTGCGTCTGTCTCTTTGTCGCCATCTGGATGGAAAAGGGCATTGGACTCATTGTCCCAGGGCTTATCCCCTCACCACTTGGTGAAGTGGTAGATTATCTCCCCACCTGGGTCGAGCTGTCGGTGACCCTTGGCATTCTTGCCCTAGGAATCACCGTGGTTTCATGGTTGATCCGGGCGGCACTTATTATTGAGGAACGCTACGAGGGATAGTCTTTTTCCCGCAGAGGCAACTATAACAATGGCGCGGGTTTGTTGTGTGCCTGACTCTTTCGTGGTATTGATTCGACTCTGTTACCATGCTGAATTGTTGCCTGCGTTATCTCGAAATCGCCTACGACCTAAACTAGCCGTTTTAAAATTTCCAGCGATACGACAACGGCTCACTCTGCCAATTTGCACTTTTCAATGTATGTCACCTCTACCAGAGAGTGAATTTTGTAAGGCCTCTGAAAGTATTTGATGTGGCTTGAAAGAGAAATATGTTAACTAACAATAACCTTTGGATTGTATAAACATCTATATAAAAATCATATAGATGTATTAAACTGTCAAGTGTTTGTGATCAGCTAAATCGACTGAAAATTGCATTGAAGATTTTAGATGCAGAAAAAAAAACTGGACATGGCGAAGTATTGGACTAATAATAGCGGAGAAATTAATTGCAACGTTTTAGATTCAAGTAATTATATAATGAGGAATACAACATGAGCGAATTTCTAAGAATTGTCTCCCACGCCCGCCGCCTGAAAAGTACCGTCAAAGAATTAAGTATTCAGCAACTGGAAGAGATTAAAGAAAAATTGCAAACGATTATTGAGGAACGACTTTCCGAGGAGATGGCTGAGAAGCAAGAAAATCTAGATCGGCTGGAGAAAATTCGGAAATATCGGGAAATGTTGGCGGCTGATGGAATTAATCCAGGCGAATTATCCGAGACCCCAGCTGAAAAACCTGGAAAACGGGCCCCCCGCAAGCCGAAATATGAAGTTTACAATGAAATCGGTGAGCGTATTACCTGGACAGGTCAAGGGCGGATGCCTAACATTTTCAAGGCACGCGTGGAAGCGGGCGAGTCGCTTGATACCTTCTTGATCGAATAGTCTTTGTTGCCAAAAGTCAAGGGGATGGAGAGATACTTCGCCCCTTGAAATTCCTCAGGGCTAATAACAAAACCTTTAACTCCGATGCATTGCTAATTTCAATAAATGACAAGATAATCTGTTGGTTGTCATGGAAAACGGTGTGAATAAAAAACTCCTGCCGATTATCAGTGTCCTCCTTGTTGTTGGATTTCTTTTCACCAGTTTCGCCAGTTATTTCGTCTCCCGGGCCTCGTTGCGGCTAGAGATCGCCGAGAACGAGCTACCCCTCACCAGTGACAATATTTATTCGGAGATTCAGCGGGATCTGCTGCGGCCGATTTTTATTTCGTCCTTTATGGCCACTGATACCTTTTTGCGAAACTGGCTGCTTGGAGGCGAGGTTGAGGTGCAGCAGATAGCCCAGTATCTCCAGGAAATTCAAAGGAAATACTCCACATTCACCAGTTTTTTGGTGTCAGAGAAAACAGGGAAATATTACCGTGGTGATGGGATTCTCAAAACTGTAGCACCGGAGGAGGAGAGAGACAGGTGGTACTTTCGGGTCAAGGAGATGAGCGATGACTACGAGATCAATGTTGATCCCGATTTGGCCAATAAGGATGCGATGACGATCTTTATCAATTACCGGGTGTTTGATTATAATGGCCGGTTTATCGGTGTCACCGGCGTTGGCTTGGCGGTCAATGCCGTGAAAAGAATCATTGAGGAGTATCAGAAAAAATACCGGCGTACCATTTATTTTCTCGATCAGAACGGCGTAGTTAAGGTGGCAGGGTCAAAGCTGGAGAATGGGGTACTGCAAGCGGACCAGTTACAGGTTGCCAATCAGCTGCAAAAGTCCTTAACACCTCTGCCTGACAGCTCGTTTATCTCGACACGGGATGGGCATGTAATTCACACCAATATCCGGTATATCAAGGAGTTCGGCTGGTATCTGGTTGTCGAGCAATCAGAACAGGAAACACTCCGACGGATTTTCACAACCCTCCTCTTTAACCTTGTCCTCTGTATTGTTGTCACCTGCATTGTTGTTGTACTCGTCAAAATTTCCGTTAATGCCTATCAAAAGAGGATAGAAACTCTGCGCGGCATCGTTCCCATCTGTTCCTATTGTAAAGAAATCCGAGATGATAAAGGCTATTGGAACCAGGTCGAATCGTATGTTGCAAAGTACACCGAGGCGCAGTTCAGCCATTCCATCTGTCCAAAATGCCTGAAGAAACATTTCCCCGAATATTGTGATCACGTGGAAAAGGGAGATGGTACCTGACGTCTTGCGAGCAAACTCCTCTTCAATTCAGACAGCCACCTGACAATCCTGCATCGAAAAATACCCCAGCCGTTTTCGGCAAGACGGGGTTCCTTCCACATCGTTCTAAAGCCCAATGTTCTTTTTTGATTGAGAAGGCATTTATTCCCTCCGTATGAATGCAGCACCTATAAGCCTTTCTTGTTTATCTTGATAAAAAATTGACCTTTCCTTCAGGTGTCTTGACACCATTTTGATATCAAAAAAGGCAGAATACCTCACTTGGACGCAAAGATGGCGAAGGGTCGATAAAGTCATTTTAGGCAAAAGCGACTCTGTCTTGATGATTTTATTGTCATTTCATTTAGCGAGTCTAATGAAATATAAGCGAGTGAACTTATGAATTTTCCGGCAATGGCGATTGCCAAAGACCTGGACTCCACGGCTCGGCATTCTTCCCAAGGAAAGCTGCCACTTCTTGCCATGGCTGCCTTGGGGATAATTTATGGCGACATAGGCACCAGTCCCCTCTATACGGTGAAGGAATGTTTTTCGGGGATTCACGGCGTGCCGCCCACCCATGAGAATGTCCTCGGAATCTTGTCGATGATCTTCTGGTCCTTGATGCTCGTCGTCGGCCTGAAGTATGTAAGCTTTATTATGCTTGCCGATAACAGAGGTGAAGGCGGTATCTTTTCTCTTCTTGCCATGGTGCAGGTGAGGCTGAAAAAAGACACGAAATGGTGGAGGCTTCTTACCTTCCTGGCCGCCTTTGGCGCGGCGCTACTTTATGGTGATGGGGTCATTACCCCAGCCATCTCCGTTCTGTCGGCGATTGAGGGCCTGAACATGGCAACCGATGCCGCCGCCGGCTACGTTGTTCCTCTCACCTGTTTGGTATTGATTCTCCTCTTTTTCATCCAGCGGCATGGAACCGCCGTCATCGGCAAGCTTTTTGGGCCGATCATGGTCGTCTGGTTTGTGGTATTGGGGGTGCTCGGGATGCGCTCGATCCTCGAACATCCAGGTATCCTCGCGGCTCTCAATCCCTGGTGCGCGGTTCAATTCTTTCTTGTAAATCATGTCCATGGCATCGTTGTCCTCGGCTCAGTGGTCCTGTGCATTACCGGCGGCGAGGCCTTGTATGCCGATATGGGACATTTCGGCCGTTCACCGATTCGCTTGACCTGGTATGGGGTGGTTTTGCCCGGTCTCGTGCTGAACTATTATGGCCAGGGCGCCCTCTTGTTGCATGACCCGGCGGTGATAAACGGCAATCCATTTTATGCCCTGGCTCCGAGAGCGCTGCTTTACCCGCTGGTCGCCCTGGCCACTATTGCCACCATCATCGCCTCCCAGGCGATGATATCGGGAGTCTATTCGCTAACCCAACAGGCTATTCAGCTGGGCTTTATCCCGCGTATGCATATCATTCATACCTCTGAGCAGGCCAGGGGACAGATCTATATGCCGACCGTCAATTGGTTATTGATGATTGCCTGTTTGTCACTGGTTCTGGCCTTTGGTCAATCCAGCCGTCTGGCCGCCGCCTACGGAATTGCCGTAACCGCCACCATGGCCATCACTTCGTTTATGTATTTCGAGGTTACCAGATTGCGATGGCAATGGCCGTTGTGGAAGAGTGCCTCCCTGCTGGTGCTGTTTTTGGCCTTCGACTTCTCATTTCTTGGTGCGAACTTGCTGAAGATTGTTGATGGCGGCTGGGTGACGATCTGCATAGCCGTAGCTATCCTCGTGGCCATGATCACCTGGCGGGACGGCCGGGCCATTTTGGCGAAACACTACAGTCTGATGAGGATCCCGGAGGAGGTCTTTCTTAAAGATATCGGCGATTTTAAGCCGCAGCGTCTGGCAGTCACCGCCGTCTTTATGTCCATTGCTCCGGACGGTATACCCAATACCTTGCTTCACTATCTCAAACATAACGATGCTCTGCATGAGAGGGTCGTGCTGCTTTCGGTCCTGTCTCTTGAGACGCCCAGGGTAACTGCGGAGGATCGGGTTTGTGTGGAAAACCTTGGTCAGGGATTCTTCCGGGTCAAGGCGAAATACGGCTTTATGGAAACGCCGAATATCCCGGCAATTCTCGAACTGATTGGCAGCAAGGGGCTGCCGATCGATCCGTATGCAACCTCCTTCTACCTTGGCCGGGAAACCATGAGCGCCTCGGGAACCGCCCCTATGGCGACGTGGCGGAAGAAACTGTTTATCTTTATGTCGCGCAACGCCTGGAACGCCACTTCCTTCTTTGATCTTCCTCCTGACCGGGTGGTTGAGTTCGGTACGCATGTAGAACTCTAAGTGAGTTGAGCAGAAACATCTGTTCAAAGGAATCGTATGCCCTTGCGGTAAATAAACGGGTTCCACTGTCACCTGGCTGCAAATCCACTGTGCATAATATGAAAAATTGGTATGGTATACTGCTTTTCAGGGTCTTCAGGGAAGCCTTACTGACTGACCGCTGACTTGGTGGCGGCACCGCCGTCTTCCAAGATGTAGCCTGGCCTCTGCCGGCAGCTGACAGTGTTAGCTAACATCCCGATATATTTTTTATATTCTAGAGATTGCAAGGTGATAGAGTCAAATAGCAGAAAAAATCCATCCATGGCCGCCGGACTGTTTGTCTGGGGCTTTGGCGCAATTTTTTATACGATGGGGTTCTTCCACCGGGTTGCCCCGGCGGTAATCACCGGTGAGCTGATGGTTGATTTTCAGATCGGTGCCACTGTTCTTGGGAATCTCTCCGCCTTTTATTTCTACAGCTATGTGGCTATGCAGATTCCCACCGGGATTCTAGCCGATCGTCTTGGGCCACGCCTGCTGCTGACTCTTGGGGCCTTGCTGGCAGCTGCCGGTGCGGTGGTATTTGCCATTTCTCCGAGCGTCGGCTGGGCGGCGGCCGGGAGGCTGTTGATAGGTGGCTCGGTTGCCGTGGCATTTGTCGGCCTTCTCAAATTGGCGACGCAATGGTTTGCTCCACAGCGATTCGCATTGGTATCCGGGCTGGCGCTTTTTTTCGGGGTAGTTGGTGCCGTCTTTGCTGGCACGCCACTGCGGCTCTTGGTGGATGCCTTTGGCTGGCGGCAGGTGATTATGTTCTCGGCGGTGGCCACCCTGGCAATTGCCGTATCCACCTGGGTGTTCGTCCGTGATTTCCCAAGTCAGAAGGGGTTTTGTGATTTTCCGGGTGCTCCGGCCTCCTCCGGCAAGAAACTGACCGGGCCGGTCATTGCCGGAATTCGCCGGGTTTTCGCCTATCGCAACACCTGGCTGCTCTGCGTCATTCCCGGCGGCATGGTGGGCTGCGTCCTGGCTTTTTCAGGATTATGGGGTGTCCCCTATCTTACCACGGTGTACGGTATTCCCTCCGCCCAGGCCGCGCTGCTCACCTCGGCACTGATGGTTGCCTGGGCGATTGGCGGGCCGTTTTTTGGCTGGCTGTCCGACCGGCTGAAAAACCGCAAGACCATCTATACCTGCAGCTGCGCCATCGCCGTGGCGGGCTGGTTGCTTGTGGTGCTGATTCAGGATATGTCCTTGACCGCATTGACCATGGTATTGCTGCTTACTGGTTTTTTTACGGGAAGCATGATTATCAGCTTTGCCTTTGCCAAGGAGTCGGTGCCGGCGGAACTGGCCGGGACCATTTCCGGTGTTATCAATATGGGGGTCATGACCGGACCGATGATCCTGCAGCCGGCTATCGGCTGGATACTCGACCGCAACTGGACCGGCGGGATGACCGAGGGGGCGCGTATCTATAGCGCCGCTGCCTATAAAACGGGTTTTTCGTTGATGCTTGCCTGGATCGCTATCTCACTTGTCTTGCTCTTGTTTTCCCGGGAAACAGGTTGCCGTCAGCAGGTATGATACGGGGGATCCCTCCGTTGGGCATGCGCATTGCCCTGCCGGCAACCGAAGTTGTTCTCTTTCACCGACCCGAAAGATAATTCTATCGTCTTGGTATTTCGGTGTATTTAGCCACTTGCGCGGTGGTAACAGTTGCCGAACCATCTCTCCGAATTTGAATTCTTCCCTCAGTATTGATAGGATTATCTAAAGCAAAATCAGAACATCTTTAGCACGAGTAAAGGTGGGCAGGTTTCTTTTTATACCGGAAGGGTATACGATTCGTTTGAGCAGACAAGCTGTTCGCTTGCAGCTTCGTTGTCGTCTTGATTGAGAAAAGGAATCACACAATCATCAATGGGGGGGGGCCATGGGTAAAAAGTGGGTATATCTTTTCGATGAAGTCAACCAGATCCAGGAAAGCCACGGTGGCAGTTGGGAGAAGGTTCGGGATTTATTAGGCGGCAAAGGTGCCAATCTTGCCGAAATGGTTCGCCTGGGAATTCCGGTGCCGGCCGGTTTCGTTGTCACCACCGAGGCGTGCAACGCCTATCTTGCCGGAGGAGGAACTCTTCCGGACCAGCTCTGGGCTCAGGAAATTGAGGCCTTACGTAAAATTGAGGTGGCCACCGGCAAGACCTTCGGCGGCCGGGTCAATCCCTTGCTTGTCTCCTGCCGGTCCGGCGCCAAGTTCTCCATGCCGGGGATGATGGATACGGTGCTGAATATCGGCCTGAACGATGAAACCGCCAAGGGCATGATCGATCTCACCGGCGACGAGCGCTTTGTCTACGACGCCTACCGGCGGCTGGTCCAGATGCTTGGCTGCGTGGTTATGGGTATGCCGGACGAGGTC
Source organism: Desulforhopalus sp. (assembly GCA_030247675.1). Lineage (NCBI taxonomy): Bacteria > Pseudomonadati > Thermodesulfobacteriota > Desulfobulbia > Desulfobulbales > Desulfocapsaceae > Desulforhopalus > Desulforhopalus sp. The sequence goes on from JAOTRX010000002.1 coordinate 696,537, forward strand.
TTTGAAAAGGTTTTGAGCCGGGTGCGACGTCAGGCCGGCGTGCTGTCCGAGGCCGAGCTTTCCGCTGCCGACTGGAAGGCGGTTACCACTGAATTCAAGGAAATCTACCGCCATCACACCCTCCATCCCTTTCCCGAAGATCCATACGATCAGCTTGATATGGCCACCGAGGCGGTTTTCAAGAGCTGGAACGGCAAACGGGCCGTCGATTACCGCAATGCCGCCGGTATAGCCCATGACCTCGGCACGGCGGTGAGCATTGTCACCATGGTCTTCGGCAATATGGGGGCGGACAGCGCCACTGGTGTTGCCATGACTCGCAGCGGTTCGACTGGAGAAAAGGTCCTTGAAGGTGACTATCTGATCAATGCCCAGGGCGAGGATGTCGTCGCCGGCATCCGTCAGACCTCCGACCTGCGGGAAATGCACAAGGAGTTACCGAAGGCCAGTGCCGAACTCGAAGAGATCGCCAAAAGGCTGGAGACCCACTACCGGGAAATGCAGGACGTCGAGTTCACCATCGAAAAGGGCAAACTCTGGCTGCTCCAGACCCGCAACGGCAAACGCACGGCTCAGGCGGCAGTGCGTATCGCCGTCGATATGGTGGATGAGGGATTGATCACCCGTCAGGAGGCAGTGCTGCGGGTCAGTCCGGAACAGGTTGACTTCTTCTTGCATCCCCAGTTCGATCCGGCGGCGATCAAGGAGGCCAGGGATAGCGGCCGGGAAGTTGCCTCGGGTCTCAACGTCTCACCGGGAGCCGCTTGCGGGGTTGTTGCCTTTGACGCTGATATTGCCGAGGCCTGGGCCAAAAAGCATAATAAGAAAGTCATCATGGTCCGTCCGGAAACCAAGCCGGACGATGTCCACGGTATGCTGGCGGCGCAAGGCATCCTTACCAGCAAGGGAGGCCGGACCAGCCATGCCGCCCTGGTTGCCAGACAATTCGGTAAGCCGGCGGTGGTCGGTGCCGCCAGCCTTAATATTGAGATTGCCCGGCGGCTGATGACGGTAGGTGAGATGATCATCCACGAGGGCGACATGATTTCTATCGACGGCACTACCGGCCATGTCTATCTGGGGACCATTCCCACCATCATCCCCGATATCCGCGATCCCTGGCTGATTCGATTGCTGTCCTGGGCCGACGAATTCAGGCGCCTCGGGGTATGGGCCAACGCCGATTATCCGCAGGATGCCAGCCGGGCCAGGGAATACGGGGCACAGGGGATAGGGCTGTGCCGTACCGAGCACATGTTCTTTCAGACGGAACGGCTGCCGCTGATTCAGAAAATGATCATGTCCGATCGGCGGGTTGACCGCAAGGAGGCCCTGGACGCTCTGCTGCCCTACCAGCGAGAGGATTTCGCCGGTTTGTTCCGGGCTATGGACGGCCTGCCGGTCATCATCCGTCTGATCGATCCACCTCTCCATGAGTTTTTACCGAGCCACATCGAGTTGATGACTGAGTTGTCCGATCTCAAGCTGCAACTGCAGCACGCCTCTCGGCTGGATGACTTCAACGCCATCCTCGAACAGGCCCATATCAAGGAGCAGGTATTGAAACGGGTGGAAACGCTGCGCGAGGCCAATCCGATGCTGGGTTTGCGCGGCGTTCGCCTGGGAATCGCCATCCCCGAGCTGACCATGATGCAGGTACGGGCAATTTTCGAAGCGGCCTGCGAGATGAAACGTGAGGGTGTGGATGTTCATCCGGAGGTCATGATTCCGCTCACTAGCCACCACAACGAGTTGCAGCAGCAACGGGAGATTCTTGAGAAGGTTGCCCAGGAGGTCATGCGTGAGCAGGGTATGGTGATCGATTATAAATTCGGCACGATGATCGAGATTCCCCGGGCGGCGCTCACCGCTGACGCCATAGCCGGGCATGCCGAATTCTTCTCCTTCGGCACCAACGACCTGACCCAGACAACCTTCGGCATCTCCCGTGACGACGCCGAATCCGGTTTTCTCATCGATTACCTGAAAAAAGGTATCCTGCCTCATAACCCCTTTGCCACCATTGATGAGGAGGGCGTTGGGGCCCTTATGGAGATTGCCATCAGTAAGGGCCGCAGTGTTAAACCCGATCTGGAATGCGGGATCTGCGGCGAGCACGGCGGCGATCCGCAGTCAATCGATTTCTGTCACCGCTTGGGCCTGACCTATGTGTCGTGCTCACCCTTCCGGGTGCCGATTGCCAGGCTTGCCGCCGCCCATGCGGCATTGAAGAAGGCTTGACCCGAGGAGGCTGAATAGGGAAGAAGAAGGGAGATGGGTTGATTTGACCGGTATAGCGACAGGTCACCTATCTCCCTGACGATGTATCCTGGTTTGCGCCTTTCAACTTGGTAAAAGATGCCTCCAGGTATATCGAATTGCCTTGTATCGTGGTTTGTACCTCGTAGTCCAAGGTATTGAAAAGTTTTACCATTCTTTTGTTTTCCCGCGACGTGAAGGCGGTCAGTCCTTTTATTCCGCTTCGTTTGGCGGCCTCGGCGAGCTTGATAATGACGATGGACGACAAACCCCGTCCCTGCCATTCCTTCACCACTGAAAATGCTATCTCGGCCATTTCCGTTTCCGGATTGAGATAGTATTCACCCACCGCCAGGATCTTCTCAAAACCCGGCGGCCCTTCGACGGCGACGATTGTCAGGTCCTTGGTGTAGTCGATGACAAAGGTGCGTTCGATCTGTTTGTGGACAAAACTGGTCTTCTCGTGGAAAAACCGGGACACGACATCGACCTTGTCGAGGCCGTAGTAGTGCTCCTGGAGTATCCGTTCGTCGGTCAGTTTGACCGGGCGGAAGGTGATGCGGTGCTTGTCGACTACCCTGGTTTCCTCAAGTCCCAGAGGATAGATCGAAAGCATTTCCTCGCGCAGACTTCGTTCCGGCCCGAGCAGGCCGAGTTCCTTTGCCTCATCGAAAAGCCAGTCGCGGAAGGTGGGGTGGGCGATGCTGATGAGGGCGGTTGCTCGCTCCTGAAGAGATTTGCCGAAGAGGTTCACCGAGCCATATTCGGTTACCACATACTGCACCTCACTGCGCGGCACGACGACGGCGGTGTTCTGCAGCATCGGGACGATCCGGCTGTTTTTATCATCTTTGGTCGTGGAGGTCAGCATGAGGATTGACTTGCCACCCTTAGAGAGCGCCGCACCGCGAAAAAAGTCGAGGATGCCGGTGACCCCGGAGAAATTATTAAAGGGCAGGGCGTCGGCGACCACCTGGCCGGTGAGATCGATCTGTCGGCACATATTCATCGCCACCATCCGGTTATTTTTGGCGATCTTCCGCGGGTCATTAACATAATTCGATGGGTGAAACTCGATTGCCGTATTGTTTTCGAGCATATCGTAGAGTTCCTGGTCGCCTATGGCATTGCTGCAGATAACCTTGCCGGTGTTGAAGCCCTTGCGTTTATTGTTCACGACCCCCATGGCCATCAGGCGCATGATGGTGTTGGTCATGTACTGGGTGTGAATGCCCAGGTCATTTTTCTCCCGCAGCGCCTCAATATTGGCCTGGGATGTGCCGCCCAGGGACATCTGCATGGTCGACCCGTCTTCAATAAGGCGGGCAATGTAGCGGGCGATCATCCCGGCCATTGCCACATCCGGATAGGTACCGATCTCAATGAGCTTTTCATCGTGTTCGACAAAATAGTCGATATCGTTGACATGGATGGAACTGCGGCCAAGCACGCGCGGCATGTGGCGGTTGACCTGGGCGATGACCAGGTCGGCCGCCGCTGCTGCCGAGGCGGTGACATCGACGGAGATGCCGAGGCTCATCCAGCCGAAATCATCGGGCGGGCTGACTTGAATCAGGGCGACCTGCAGGGGCATCAGCCGCGATTTTATGAGCTTATGGACATCGGAGATATTAATTGGAGTGATAAAACGTAGATCGCCCTTGAAGCTCTTGGAGTTTGCCGAACCAAGATAAAAGGAGCGGATGTTGAGATTCTGGGATTTCGATTTTTCGGCGATGCGCGACAAGGAGGTACTCTCGCCGCTGAACATCCTGACGATTTCCAGATCGGTAAAGGTCGTCCCGGCATCGGCCAGCCCCTTCACCAACTGCTGCGGCTCACCACAGGAGGAACCGATAAAGATTCGCTGGCCAGATTTAATCTTGGCAATGGCGTCCTCGACCGACAACCTGTTGCTTTGATAATTGTCTGCCCAATAACCCGAGTTACTTGTCATAACACGCTCCATCTTCAGATGTTTGCCATCCAGGGTGGTGTCTTCTCTCCTCATACTATTGGGTCTTGGTGCTTTTCGCAAGGACGGCTTGGTGAGAGAAGGCATTCATCCCCCTTGATTGAAAAAATAAAAAATCATCCGGCATTTTTGTATTTCCGGCATTTTTTCATATATAAGTAGAAATGATCTGATCTTTGTGTTTTCGTTGACATGGGCAAGGCATTGCCTGCTGGAAAATGAAGATGGCATTCAATGTGGAGCAAAGAACCTCAGATGAGTACGACACATTCATGAAAGGTACTGCCTTGCTGCAACTCCGAAGGTCGGCAACAGCAAAGCGGGGCCATCTGCCGGCTTGTCGTGGCCTGCTGCTATCGATAACGCTGGCGGTTTTGAGCTGTTGCCTGCCCGGGCAAGCGCTTTGCAGCGCATCGGCATCCCAGGCGGCAAAGCAACTGGTGTTTTATACCTACGCCGCAAGTATGCCGCAGGGAGTTCTTGATGGTTTTACCCGGGAATATGGCATTCCCGTCCAATACCTGTCGTTTCAATCCTCCGAGGAGGCTGAGGAACGCATCAGATCCGGCCAGGTTTACGATGTGGTGTTGATAGAAAATCAGCTCTTCCCCTCGCTCATCAAAGATCGTCTCCTTGCCGAGATCAACCTTGCCAGTGTTCCGAATTTCAAGAATATCTCGGCTAATTTCCGTGATTTGGTGTACGACCCCGGCAATCGTTATTCGGTTCCCGGCTCCTACGGAACCACCGGTCTGGTGGTGCGCACCGACCTCGTCGGCGATCACATACAGGGCTGGGCGGATCTCTGGCATCTGCAGCCTCCCAGTAAAATCGGACTGCGGGTGCAGCCCCGGGAGATACTTGGTATGACCCTGACATCCCTTGGTTTTCCCTTCGCTTCGGAAAATCCCCGGGAACTGGCAGCAGCACTGCAGCGCCTTCTGCAGCTGAAGCCCTCGGTCGTCATGCTTGATATAGAGGCGGCTGAGGCGGCGGCGAAACTGTTGCGGGGCGAGATTGCCGTTCTACACGGTTATGCCGGAGATTATTGGGCGGCCCATAGAGAAAACCCGGCGGTCACCTTTGTGTTGCCCAGGGAAGGGACAGCCCTGTGGGGAGAGAGCTATGCCATCCCTGCGAGAAGCCTCCAGAAGCAATCCGCGGAACTTTTCATCAATTATCTGTTGCGTCCCGAAGTCACCGCGCAGATTATCAACGAAAAAAAGTACGCGCAACCCAACGACTCAGCACTTCCCTTGGTCCATCCGGAGATACGTAACAATCCGGTGGTATTTCCCGGAAATAAAGAGTTGGGACACGGTTCGATCGTCCTGCCCCTCAGTCCGGAGGGGAAAAAGTTGTATGCCGATATTTGGGCACAATTTATGACGGAGTGACCTTGATGCGGAATTCGTCGAAGTTCACAAAAAGATGGCTGTCGGTGCTTTGCGGTTTGGCGCTGATATCACTGCTGTATGGGTGTGAGAATTCCAGCCGGCCGAAGAAGGCCCCCCCGCCATCACTTGCCAAGGAATTGGTGTTCTATAACTGGGTAGACGACATGCCGAAGTCGGTGCTTGATGCCTTTACCAAGGAATATGGGGTCAAGGTTAATTATGTCACCTTTGAATCCCAGGAAGAGGCCGTCGACAATATCCTGAAAGGCAATGTTTACGATGTAGCGGTCCTGGAAAATCCCTTCATTCCCGCGTTGATCTCGGCCAACCGTCTGGCCGAGATCGATTTTGATCATGTCCCCAATTTCAAGAATATCTCGGCGAATTTTCGCGATCTGGCCATTGATCCAGGCAACCGTTACACCGCCCCCTATCATTATGGCACCACCGGCTTACTGGTGCGCACCGATCTCATCGGCCACGGAGTGACCAGCTGGAACGATCTGTGGGATTCCCGCTACGCCGGAAAGGTAGCCTTACGGCTTCAGCAAAGAGAGCTGATTGGCATGACTCTGCTGTCGCTGGGGTATAAGCTGAATTCGGAAAAACCGGAGGAAGTCAATGCGGCGGTTGATCGCCTCATTGACCTGAAACAGTCCGTCAAGTGGATCGAGGTCGATACCCCCAAGGCGGTGGCGAGAATTCTCAGCGGCGAAGCCGTGATAATGCTGGGGTGGCCCCTTGACTATCAGGAGGCGCATGGGGCCAATCCGGCCGTTTCCTATGTTCTTCCCAAGGAAGGCACGGCCCTGTGGAGTGATAATTATGTCATTCCGGCAAGCAGCCCCAACGCCTATACTGCCGCGATCTTCATTAATTTCCTGTTGCGGCCGGAGATCAGCGCCCAGATCGTCAATGAAAAGAATTACCCGACCGCCAATGAGGCGGCCATTCCCCTCGTTCATCCTGCGGTGCGTAATGATCCGGTTATTTTCCCCACGGCGGAAGAGCTCCGTCAGGCCCATTTCTTTCTTCCTATCCAGATGGCGGCGGGATCATTGTACCATAAGGCCTGGGAACGTTTTCTCGCTGCTCCGCCTCGGCAACAAGGTGACTGATGAATACTGAACCATCACCACAGACATCCGGCAGTCTGCGCCGTAACCTGTTGAAGGTGTTCGGTATTGCCATGTTCATCGTGATGTTTTCCAGTATAACCGGCTTGTATTTTCTGGTGCGGCAAACCGAATACGAGGGCTGGCTGGGAAGGCAGCGGGAGGCAACGCAGCGGGTTGCGCAAACCGTCGGCGACTTCATTAAACGGCAGCAGAGCCTGCTGCATCTACTGCGACTTTTCGGACTGCAGAAATTTTCCGATATTTCACCAGAATTTGAAGAATTCCTGGAAAATGAACCCATTCTCCAGGAGTTGATCCATGTCGACTCCCAGGGCCGGATTATCGCCCATGCCCCGGCAAATCAGAAAATTTTGGCGAATCTGTTTACCATTCCTCAGTCCAACTGGTTTATAGCGGCCCGTAATGGAGAGAATTATATCGGTGATCGACAATTATCGGTGACCGATGAGCCCTACCTGTTTTTTTCCATTCCGGTGAAAGATGGCGGGGTGATCGCCAGCCGCTTGCGCATGCATATCTTGAACGAAGTGGTTGACAATCTTCACTTCGGTAAGACCGGTATTGCCTATCTGATCAACCGGGATGGCCGGGTTGTTGCCCATTCGTCACCGGAGGTGGCGCTCGCTAATACTAAACTGGAAGACCAGTCGGATATTATCAAGCTGATCCGTGCCAATAGAGAGATATGGTCCGGTTCGTATAGAAGCTTCAAGGGAGAACCGGTGATCGGCACCATGATCCCCGTTCCCGGCACGCCATGGATTGCCGTCACCGAACTGCCACTGGTTGAGGCCCACGCCGCAAGTCTCAATGCCTTGCTGGTCATCCTCGCGGCGGCGTTTGGCATCTCCGTTTTGCTGGTGATTATCATCACCCGCTTTCTTAACAGTCAATTCCTGCGGCCCATCGAGCAATTGCAGCTGGGCGTGCAGCAGATCAGCCTCGGCAACCAGGATCTCCGTCTCGACCTGATCGGCCCTGACGAAATACGCAATGTGGCCGCCGCCTTCAACGCCATGACCACCAGACTGCAGTTGCGCCAGCAGGAAATTGCCGAACAGAATGTCGCTTTGCAACAGGCCAAGGAGGCGGCGGAAACTGCTACCAGGGCCAAATCGTCGTTCCTCGCCAATATGAGCCATGAGATACGTACACCGATGACGGCAATCATCGGCATGACCCATCTTGCCAAAGAGGCGCAAACCGATGAAAAAAGGCAGCAATTTCTTGAAACGGTACAGCATTCCGCGGAAAGCCTGCTCGGCATCCTCAACGACATCCTCGATTTCTCAAAAATGGAGGCCGGCCAACTCCACTTAAACAGCGCTCCCTTTGACCTTCGGCAGCTACTTGATAGCGTTGTTGCAACTATGAGTGGCACTGCCAGGGAAAAAGGTTTGCAGCTGTTGAGTTGTCCGCCGGAAAATGGGCCTTTGGTATTTATCGGCGATGATCTCCGGTTGCGGCAGATATTGCTCAATCTAGTCGGCAATGCCATCAAGTTCACGCCCACCGGCGCCATCACCATACGCCTGACTTTGGAAAACAGCGAATCCGACGACGCCAAGCATACCCTGCATTTTTCCATAGAAGATAGCGGTATCGGCATTCCTGAAGAAAAATTATCGATGATTTTCAACACATTCGAGCAGGGAGACAGTTCCTATGTGCGAAAATATGGGGGCACCGGTTTGGGCCTGGCCATTTGCAGGCAATTGACCGCTTTGATGGAAGGCCGTCTCTGGGTTGAAAGCCGGGTGAACGTCGGCAGTACCTTTCATTTTGCCGTGCCTCTGCGACCCTCCCTCGAACAGGTAGTGCCGGATCAAGACACCGTAGCGGAGGATGTCAAGCCGCCCGCCTTGATCAAAGACCTGCATATATTGGTCGTCGACGACAACAAGTTGAATCGCGATCTGGCCTGTATGATACTGGGGGCGGACATCCGGGCCACAACCGCCGGCAACGGGATGGAAGCCTTGCAGGCCATGGCCTCGGGTGATTTTGATGCGGTGTTGATGGACATCCAGATGCCGGTGATGGATGGCCTCACCGCAACTGCGGCCATCCGTTCCATCGAGGAGGGGGCGCCGCTTGCTGTCGATTTACCAGACGATCTCGTTGGTTCCTTGACCGAAAGGCTGCGCGGCAAACATCTGCCGATTGTCGCCATGACCGCCCATGCAATGAGTGAAGATAAGGAACGGTGCATATTCTCGGGAATGGACGAGTATATTACCAAACCATTTCAACCTGACATATTTGCGGCCACCCTCCACACTGTGATCAGCTCTCCGCGGGCCCAGCAGCATCCGCTGCGCAAAGCGGGCTCAATGCGCAATTAGGACCGTTCCCGTAAAGCCGTCATAAAAACGAGAAGGTAATTTCGCAAGAGATGCACGTGCCGGTGAGTCGTTTTTGTCAGAGTACCGGCCAGTGCCGGACCCGGCGGCGTGTTTTGTTTTACCGTCTTCTTTTCGCTCCACCCCCTTACCCCTTGCTATGCTTTTTCACGGACTTGATGAATTTGCCGAAGTCACGATCCTTCTTTCTCTTCTCGGCGTAGGACATTTGATAATATTCCGATTCCTCTTTGAGTTTCCGGTAGTTGTCGTAGCGCTCCTGGTTGAGGTCGCCGGAACGCAAGGCCTCAATGACGGCGCAACCCGGCTCGCCGGTATGGCTGCAATTGCGGTAACGGCAGGACGAGGTGCGCTGGATGATATCGGAAAAGCTCGTATCTATGCCGTTTTCAGCGCCGAGGACGGCAAATTCACGCATACCCGGATTATCGATGACCAGGGCGCCGCTTTCCAGGATGAGCAGCTCCCGACGGACGGTGGTATGCCTTCCTTCACCGCTGCCGCTGATGTCGCCGGTATGGAGCTGGGCACGACCCATCAGATTGTTGATGATTGTACTCTTGCCAACCCCCGAGGAGCCGACAAAGCAATATGTCTTGGCCGGCTGCAGTGCCGAATAAAGCGCGTCGATGCCTTCCCTTGTGACGTTACTTAGGGTCATAACCGGTGCGGTGATTCCCACCGCCTCGATCTCCGCCAACTGGTCGGCCAGGGTTTCCGGGGTAATTAAATCGGTTTTGGTGAGAAGAATGCAGGGCTCAACCCCGCCATCGCGCACCATGACGAGATATCGCTCCAGCCGGTTGACGTTGAAGTCAAAGTGGCAGGATTGGACGATGATTGCCCAGTCAAGGTTTGCGGCGATCATCTGATATTCGACTGATTCTCCGGCCGACTTCCGGCGCAGAACGGTCTTGCGCTCGATCAGCGCCTGGATTATGCCGAAATCGTCGGTCGGTTGTTTTTCGATACGCACCCAGTCACCGACACTGGGGAAATCCTGTGCCAGGACATGCTGGTAGTGATATCTGCCGGCAAGTTTTGCCCGGAAAATGCCATCTTGGTTGATAACCAAGAGCACCTCCCGGTCGACTGCCATAACCCGGGCGATGCTGCCCTCGCCGGGGGCCGGTTCGATCCGCTTTTCGAACCAGTCTGTCCAACCGAGCATTGCCAGTTTGGAGTATTGGTTATTCATGGTGTCAGTTCCTCTGCAGCACGAAGAATGTGTAGCCGTAACTTTTCGAGTGTTTGCGGAACATCTCCGCCTCGGTCTGGCATTCAGCGTAGACTGCCTCGGCCTCGGGTATCCCGGCATTCTTCACCTGCAGTTCTACCATACGGGCAAGCATCGGCGTGTAGTAATCGTCCCACCAGGCGCTGTCCGGCAGGTTGAAGGTCTCAACCACCTTGTAGCCTTCCTTGGCGGCCAGCAGGCATACCTCGCTCGTCGACCTGATGTCCGGATACACCTTGTCGAAGAAGGCCTTCGCCTCGGCGGGGCGATCATCGGTCAGCCAGCACAGCTCGGTGAAGGCCAGGTAGCCGCCCGGTTTGAGGTAGGTCCGGAACTCCTTCAGTCCGCGGGCAAGGCCGATGATGAAGATTGAGCCCTCACTCCACAGCAGGTCGAAACTGTCTTTGTCAAAGGTCATGTCCATCATCGACATTTCTACCGTTTCGATGTCCAGACCCTCGGCGGTGGCTGCTTTGTCCAGGCGGTCCAGCATCGGCCGGTGGTTGTCGATCGCCAGGATTTTCGTGCGCAGTTGCCGGGCGAGGAGAAGGGTTTGCATGCCGCAGCCGGAGCCGATATCGAGGACTGTCGGTTGTGCCGGCAGATCCGCCAGCAGGCCCAGGGCTTTGAGGGTGGCTTCCCGGCAACCGGGGCCCTGCCTGGGGAGATCTTCGAAGAGTTGGTAAAAATATTTCATTGCTACTGTGTTTTCCTTGATGTTTTTGGTCAGCATCCTGACCTGGAGTGCCTCTTTTTCGCTAAGCCCGAGGCTGAGAAGAAATGCGTGATGGGCGACCGGCGCCCGGCGTTCGAATTCAATATGCCAACGCTTGAGCGCCGCTTCGTCGAAGTGGCAGGCCGACAAAAGGCTGAGCCATAACTCCTTGTCGAGGCCTGAACCGTCGCCCCCGGCCGTAACCTTCCTCAGCATGCCGGCAAGGACTCGCTGCTGAGCCTTTAACCGCGCAATCTCCCGGCCGATCTCACCCAGGCGCTTTTCAAGTATCGAACTGTCAGCGCTGGCCTTGTCCAGTAAAAGGCATATTTCAGCAAGACCGAGACCCGCCTCACGAAAAAAGCAGACGCGTTCGAGCCTGGCCAGGTCCTCCTGGGTGTACCGCCGGTAGTTGGCCTCGGTTCGTCCGCTCGGTCGCAACAGCCCGATGCGGTCGTAGTAGAGCAGCGTCGAGCGCGACAGGCCGAAGTGATGGGCAAGTTCAGTAATGCGATAGTTCTTCATCGGCCATATCCTAAACTGTGAAGCTGTAGTCGGGTCAAGGGAATTTTTGATTGTGCGGGATTTAGTACAAAGAAATACTTTTATACCGCAAGGGTGGCATACGTTTCGTTTGAGCATACAAGCTGCTCAACTCAGCTATTGCGCTCTTTGGCCTGGGAAGTGTTGCGTGAAGGTATGCTGAGCAGAGGAATCCAGAGCCAAACGTTCTGCTGAATTCTCTCGGACTAGCGCAAGGAGCCGCTTGGTAATCTTCAATATCCACGGGAAATCGCCTGGGGAAGAGCGGACACTACTCCCAGAGTTCCAAAATCAATTCACGGCTCAGGTTCAGATATTTGTGTTGCATATTCGGATCATTACAGAAGACCTCCAGGGTAATGGTACCGTTATATCCGGTTGCCTTTAAGGATTTCACCGCATTCTGCCAATTTACCGACCCTACACCCAAAGGCATATGGTCATCTGACCTGGACCGGTTATCGGAAAAGTGAACATGCCGGAGGTGTTCTCCCAGTTCAGCGCAAAAAACCTCATGATTATCGGCTCCGAAGTTTGCGTGTCCGAAATCGAGATGCAGCTGTAAACCGGGCACAGCCGTCAGTAAGGTTTTAAAGGTGGAAACTTTGTCAAAAGGGGCTTTGAAGTTCTCGAATACCATGGTCAACCCATACGATGAAGCCATTTCCACAATGGGCTGCAATGCCTCTATATGGAAGGAAAGCAAATCTTTCCTCATGGCCGGCGGACAAAAATAGCAGGGATGAATATTCATGACCTTCGCCCCCAGGTCGGAAAAAATCCCGGCACATCGCTCCAGTTCTTTAAGACATGCTTCCCGGACTCCCTGGACCGGATATCCATATGGCAGGCAGGGGTCGGTATGGCCAGTGATCGATAGACCATAAGAATCAAGGATCGGCCGTAATTGAGCACTATCAACGTTGCTGGCTTTAGGGCCTTCGATGGTTAAATCCAAAAAGTCGAAACCGCCTTTGCCACAAAACCGTGCCTCGTCATAGATGGATTTTGACGGGTTGTTCATTATGCCAATTTTCATGGTGCGTTCCTCAGTTGCTGGAAATTTGGTTACGTCAGATGTTTCTCTTTCCTCCAATCTATCCCAAAGCTCAATCAATATACTATGTCATCCAGCGAGAAAAACACCCATAAATGAAGCATGGCTCCCCCAGACATATGCATTCAGTCAATAGAGCGGGAGGAGGTACAATCACGAAAATTCCCTTGGTGCAGATATCTTTACTCTCGCTAAATTAAACGCATCCATTGGTGTACGGGCAAGAGATAATCCAGTTAATAAATAATGTGTGAAATTCTAGTATATTACAAAATACCACTTGACAGGAAGCAAGGGGATTGGAAATACATGAGTGATGTTAGAGAATGTGTTGAATTGAACCGACTTGCGGGATTTTGGCGATTGATAGGCGGTTCGTATAATCCCTTGTTGGGTGGTCTAACTGAATGCAAAAACTTAGGAGAAAAGACAAATGAAACAAAAATACTTGGTTGGAATTGCGTGTGGAATGATGTTACTTGGGATGGCTGGGATGGTTAACGCCACCCTTATTTTCAGCGATAACTTCGATGGTGAAAATAATGGAAATATTAGTCCAAATTATGTCTCATTTGATAATTGGACAGTTTCAGATGGTAATGTTGATTTGGTAAGTGCGCCATTAGATGCTGTCCTTTCAATCAATACACTCACCGACAATGGCCTTTTTGTAGACATGGATGGATCTGGTTTACATTTCGGAAATATGGATGCTGGAAAGATGACACATATTTTCACCTTAGATCCAGGCGATTACATCCTCAGCTATAGCTTGGCAGGGAACCAAAGGAGGCCTTTGGACATTGATCAAGTTAATGTAAGTGTTGGTCAAGGTTCTCTTGTAAATTCCAGTCACGCTCTGTCCTGGGACAGTCCATTTACATCCTTTACTCAAGAGTTCTCCATAGCTTCAATAGAGCTAGTCCAATTGAGCTTTGAAGGCATTGGGGGTGATGACATTGGTATGCTTTTGGATGATATCAAACTTGAGAAAGTTGACCCAGTCCCCGAGTCAGCTACCATTCTGTTAATGGGCATTGGTCTAGCTGGATTGGTAAATGCTCGGAGGAAAAATAAACGATAGGTAGGGACGGGGTCAGGCTTAACATATTGACATTCTGAGAAGAAACAGGGACAGACCACAATTACGCTTTATCCAATATGAAGTTTGGGGACGTTGCTACTTACATTGCAAAACATTTATGACAAAAAGCCCAATTTCAATGAAAATGAGGGGGACACTTTGCACATTTCCAACTATAAAATCCACCAGGAAATACAGGGACACCATGCCAATTAGATGTCAAGCCATGAAAAATAAGCATGATGTTCCTCTATTTCCATGTCCCTCTATTTCCCTGCATATTCGCTCAGCCCTTGGCCTTGATAGATTTACCTTGCGAGGGAAGGCAAAGGTCAACACCCAGTGGAATCTTTTCTGCATTGTCCATAATCTGATAAAGATATTCAGGTATGGGGTGGGATTTGCCTAAGTACCCACAGAAAGAGATAGGAAATGTATGATATTGACTAGTTCTTTTGGGCAATAAAGAGTTGGGAATGAACTTTAAAATACAGATATTCGAAAAGACTTAAATTACGGTTCTATTAATTATAGGCTGAGATAAACGGGCCGGTGAAAATATGGAATTCTGAAAATTGGCTTTTTCTACAGACTCGTTGGGCAAGGAGAAAATATGAGCGATTGGGATTTTCTGCACGATATGCATAATGACGGCTATAGCGCAGAGCAAATAGCTGATGCCGCTGCTTGCGGTTATAACCCTTGGGAGTGGCAACTCCTAGAGGAATGCGATTTGCCGGTTGGGTGGCCACAGTCTGCCCCTGACCCTGAACTGGTTATAATTTTCTAGAGCCTGGTCGAGAGCGCAATATCTTACCACGAGCTCACAGGACGCTACCTACAAATATGGGGCGAGTTGGGTGAGCTATATGCTGAAATCGAGTATGGCATTAAGCGCCACAAACCACATACCAGTGGTTCAGATGGTAAGCTTGGCAATGATTATATTGAAATTAAAACCATTTCTCCAGAAAAGGCGGGAGAGATGGTTCAAGTAAAGCGTGGAGGCAACTTCAACAAACTGTTGGTGGTAAAAATCACCGAAGGTTTCGAATTTGAAGGTCGATTTATTGAAAGAAAAAAACTTTCAAAAGGCAATGGAAAACACGCTCGTGTTTCATGGCCAAAGCTTACGGAATTCGATAAATAAATCGTCACAAAACTGTGCCTAATTAATCAGCAAACCACACCATTCCAATCGGCAGTTTTAATAGGTTGTTGCTCATTCGCTGGCAGGTATTTCACCGTTGGGTATAAAAAATGAACATATCATTAGACTCAAACGCTTTGACTTATTTAATAGAAGCAATTGATCCTGATTATGATCCGTTGAATGACCTACAGTTAAATTATATACAACGAGTCTCAATGATAAGAATATTCCTGTACGGTGGGTTGTGTTGTGGCATTCTCCCTCAGGTATTGAAAGAGGTTGGAGATATTTCAAAAGAAAAATGGAGAGATGTTCATGAATCAACTGCTGGAGTTCTTTTCCATGAGGTAATTCCAAATTGGTCAAAAAATGATTTGAAAATGAGAAAAGAAGTACTGCTAAAATCACACCCTAAGGAAAAAGATTGCACTTTACTGGCTGAGGCAGAATTTGCAGGCATCAACGTTCTGCTAACTCGAGATGAACAATTCAGAAATCGTTTAAATCCAATATCCAGCGTAGAAATAATATTCCCATCTGACTTCTTAGAATCAATGGACATTCAAAAAATGGCCACGCCAAAATTCTGCCCACTAGAGTCGAATCCTTTGCATGGCAAGTCTTGGTGGAAAATTCAATAATAATTACCCAACCAGACATTTCAGCGGACCCCGCGAACAGCGCGGGTCCGCTGAATTCTACGTAAAATGCACGACAAAACAGAAAGGTGTTTAATTATGATCACCAACACAAAAGGAGGAGCAGTGGAAATCACAAACATCGAAACTATCCCCGGCAAGAAAATCACAACGCATTATGGAGTGGTTTGCGGCAGTACGGTGCGTTCGAAGAATGCTTTTAAGGACATCGGAGCGTCTTTTAAGAATATGTTCGGAGGGGAATTGAAAAACTACACACGCCTGCTGGAAGAAACGCGTCAAGAAGCCATAAGCCGAATGATTCAACAGGCAACCGCATTAGGCGCCAATGCAATCGTAAATGTACGCTTTGCAACATCCGATGTCGCTGCAGGTGCGGCAGAGATCTACACCTACGGCACCGCTGTCAGGGTAGAATAGGAGCGCAACCATGACAGACTTGATTACCTGGGCAATCTGGATTGCACTCTTCGGGATTTCCTATTTTATCGGGACGCATAGAGAAAAAGCTCATTTAAGGAACATTGTTGAAAGAGAAAAAGCTCTTGTCTCGCTTCCGACATTAACCTTGAAGTTCGCGGAAGACCGCCCTGTTGTCAAATCGGAACTGGTAATGGGTAGTGTCGTAATTGGCGGTGATTTTTTTAAGCAGGTCGTGGCAAGTTTGGCCAGTCTTTTTGGCATGAGGATTTCCGTTGCCGAAGCCATGCTGGACAGGGCGCGCCGCGAAGCGGTCCTTCGTATGAAAGAGAAAGCTGTGGGGGCGGATGCAATCCTTAACGTCCGGATAGAGAACATGAAAATAGGCGAACGAAAAAAAATAACCGGGATAGAGGCCATGGCATGCGGCACGGCGGTCTATTATTCTAAATGAAGTTTGAACCGCGATACTGCGAGGTTAACGTAAATGTCCCGACGCACAACCATTTCCGGGAATTTATCCGCCTGAGTTTATGGTTGTTGGGGATTGTTTTCGGAGTGTACTTCGTTCTGGGGTATGCGGCTGAGAAGATCGCGGAGCGTATGCCCCCAAAATTTGAAGTAGCCATTGCCACCGGCATCACCTCCAATTTTGCTCAGAGTGGCTTTCCCCGCACCAGCAACTATTTGCAGAAAATTCTCGACTCTTTAGTGACTCCGGCAGAGGGGCTGCCGCCATTCACGTACAAAGTTACAGTTGATGATCAGGCCGCTGTTAATGCGGTGGCATTGCCGGCTGGAAATATTGTCGTGTTCAAAGGGCTGCTCTCTGAATTGAAAACGGAGAATGAAGTAGCAATGATTTTGGCCCATGAGTTGGGCCATTATGCCCATCGTGACCATTTGCGAGGATTGGGTAGGGGGCTTGTCCTATTGTCTATTACGGCCTTGTTGGGCCTCTCCGGCGATCTCCCAGGTTTTATAGCTCCTTCAGTGCTGACGTTTGATTTAAAACACTCCCGTGATCGGGAGTCGGCTGCAGATCGTTACGCCATCGATCTGTTTGCCCGCGCTTATGGTCATGCTGGAGGTACAACTGACGTCTTTAAGGTGTTGGCTAGCCATGAAGGTGGCATCAAACGGCCTGATATAATTTCGACACATCCGGACACCCTCTGGCGCATGCAAACACTTGCCAGCTACCTGCAACTAAAGAAATATCCGATAGGCCCTATCATGCCGCTCCCGGAGTCTGGCGTGCTTCCTTTTCTTAATGATAGAAAGGGAAAAGTAGAGTGAAAACAGAGTGGACATTGGTAAGTTATGTAACTTGTTGAGAGTGGAAAACGTCACAAAGGTAACAGTTTAGCCGTGTCAGTGTCAGGCTTGACTTCTGTGTATTTCGAGAATTGGTGGCTCGGGCCGGTATGACCCAAGGGGCCTATGCCCAAATGGAAAATATCGCGAAGCCGCGGAGGGCAAGCCTGAAGAAGATCGCCAATGCCATGGGACTGATTGTCGATCAACTCGATTTTTAAACAAGAAGCATTAC
The DNA here is from genome assembly GCA_030247675.1 of Desulforhopalus sp. Classification (NCBI taxonomy): domain Bacteria; kingdom Pseudomonadati; phylum Thermodesulfobacteriota; class Desulfobulbia; order Desulfobulbales; family Desulfocapsaceae; genus Desulforhopalus; species Desulforhopalus sp. The sequence continues at coordinate 714,090 of JAOTRX010000002.1, forward strand.
GCCAAACGTAGGGCAAACAACAGAAAAAGGCTGGTTAAGCCTGATAATTGCTTTGTGCCCCTTCACCCCAGCCCTTTAAAACGATATCCCACCCCGGTCTCAGTGACGATATAGCGAGGACGAGATGGGTCGTTTTCGAGTTTGTGGCGGAGGTTGCTGATATTCACTCTCAGGATATGTGGTTGTTCGAGGTAGGTGGCGCCCCAGAGCTGCTTGAGGATCTGCCGGTGGGTGAGGACCTTGCCGGCGTTGCTGACCAGCAGGCGGAGGACGTCGTATTCGGTGGGGGTAAGTTGCACCTCCTCGCCGCGGAGGCGTACCAGGCGATTGGCGAGGTCGACCTCCAGGTCGTCGATGCGGTAGACCGGCTCCGGGCTTGGCGGTAGCGCCCGGCGCAGGGTCGCGCGGATTCGGGCGAGGAGCTCGCCGACGCCAAAGGGCTTGGTCAGGTAGTCGTCCGCCCCGCTGTCGAGGGCTTTCACCTTGTCGGTCTCGCGGTCGCGGACGGAGAGGACGATGATCGGCACCTGCGACCATTGGCGAATTCTGGTGATGACCTCAACCCCGTCCATATCCGGCAAGCCGAGATCGAGGAGGATGAGATCGGGCTTTTCCGCCACGGTTGCCGTCAGCGCGGCGCGGCCGTCCATTGCCTGATGGAGTTCGAATTCGCCGCCTTCGAGGGCGGTTTTTAGAAAGCGCTGGATCGCCGGTTCATCGTCGACGATGAGCAGGCGCGGGGGATGTTTTTCCTGGGACATATCTTTCGTTATACCTCAAGGGCAGGTTTCGTTTGAGCAGCTGGCTGCTCAACGCAGCTCTACCGTGGGAGTTGGATGGTGATTCGGGCACCTCCGTCCGGGCGGTTGTTCGCCCGGATGGTGCCACCGTGTGCCTCGACGATGCCTCTGCAGATCGAAAGGCCAAGGCCGGTGCCGCTCGTTCCTTCCACCGCCGGCAGGCGGTAGAACTTCTCGAAAACCCGCCCGAGATCGGGCTCGGGGATGCCCGGCCCGCGGTCGAGGACCTCAAGCAGGATGTGTCGCTCCTCGGCCTGGGCGGTGATCTCTATAGGACTCCCAGACGGTGAATATTTCAAGGTATTATCGAGGAGATTGATCAGTACCTGGCTCATCAGCACCATATCCATGTCGACCGGCGGCAGGTCTTCGGCAAGTTTTACCTGCACCTCCCTGTCGCCCAGCCGTGTTTCAAGGGCGGCAAGGGCGCAGCCGATGAGGTCCTGCACGTCACAGGGCTCTCTCCGCAGGCTGAGCTCGCCGGCCTCAAGCCTGGTCATATCGAGGAGGTTGCCGACAAAGCGGTTCAGTCGTTCCGCCTCGTCCCAGGCGCCGGTAAGCAGGGCCTGCCTTTTTGGGGCGTCGATGTCGAGGTTGTCGTCGCGGAGGCTGCTGAGGGCGCCGATGATCGACACCAGCGGGGTGCGCAGGTCATGGGAGATGGAATTGAGCAGCGCCCTTTCGAGGTTTTCCCGGGCCTGGAGAAGCTGCACCTGTTTGGCCCGCTCGGCCAGATGGACCCGTTCCAGGGCCAGCGATATCTGGGTGACGAAGGCGTCGAGAAGGCGGCGGTTGTGGGGGTTGCGGTACCCGGCGATGTCCGGCAGCTTGACGCCGAGGACCCCGAGTGGGCAGGCAGGGGTCGCCAGTGGCAGGTAGAGGAGGGCGGCCGAACCAAGGGTATTGGTGGCGATCCCGGCCTCCCTCTGGTTGCGAAATGTCCAGTCGGCGACAGCCAGTTCCTTGATGTCGAGGTGCAGGCCTTGACTGCAGGCAACTATCTCCATCTGTTCGCCATGGGGGGCGAGGACCGCCAGTTCCGCCTGCATCGCCTCGCCGATGTTCTTCACCACCGCCGCGAAAACCGTCTCCCGGTCGCTTGCCGCCGCCAGATCGCGGCTCAGGTAGTAGAGACTTTCCGTCTGCAGCTCGCGCTCGCGCATGACCTCCGCCCGTTCGCGGGATTTGCTCACCAGGGTGCTGATGACCACTCCGACGACGAACAGTCCGAAAAAGGTGAACAGGTATTCGGTGTCCTGGACCTTAAAGCTGCCACGCGGCGGGATGAAAATGAAGTCGAAGGCCAGGACGCCGAGTGCCGCGGTGAGGATGGCCGGTCGCAGATTGAAGCGGATGGCGGCGATCACCACCGCCAGCAGGTAGAGCATGACCAGGTTGATCGGCGACAGAAAGGGCGCCGCCAGGGCCGAAAGCAGGGTGGCCGCAGCCACCAGACCGAGACTTGCCAGGGCGTCGATCCAGGGGATGGAAGGCCGCCGGCTGAGGTGGCGTGGCGGTTTGGCGGGGAGGTCGCTGATGCTGACGACATGGACATGGATGGCCCCGGAGAGGCGGATGATCTGATCGACGATGGGTGGCCGGAACAGTTCCCGCCACCGTGATTTTGCCGGTTTGCCGACAACGATGCGGGTGACGTTATGGCGCAGGGCATAGTCGATGACCGCCTCGGCGACCGACGATGCGGAGATGGTCACCACCTCGCCGCCGAGGCTCTCGGCAAGACGCAGGTCGCGCCAGATCCGTTCGCGGTTCTCCTGCTGCTGGCTGCCGACGCTCGGGGTCTCGATATACACGGTATACCACTGCGCCTTCAGCTCGTCGGCGAGGCGGCGGGTGGTGCGAATGAGCTTTTCACTGAACGGGCTGCCGCTGGCGCAGACCAGAAGACGTTCGCTTGCCGGCCAGGGGCCGGGGATGGCGCGGGTCTCCATATAGTTCCGCATCTCTTCGTCGACCCTGCTGGCCGCCCGGCGCATGGCGAGTTCGCGGAGGGCAATGAGATTGCCGGGCTGGAAAAATTTCTTTGCGGCAAGGGCGGCCTGTTCGGGGATATATACCTTGCCCTGGCGCAGGCGCTGCAAGAGTTCCTCCGGCGGGATGTCGACCAGGGTGATCTCATCGGCAAGGTCGAGCATGCGGTCGGGAACGGTTTCCTGCACAGTAACCCCGGTGATCTGGGCGACGATATCCTTGAGACTCTCAAAGTGCTGGATATTGACGGTGGTGCAGACATCGATGCCGGCCACGAGGATCTCCTCAATGTCCTGCCAGCGTTTTTCGTGGCGGCAGCCGGGGGCATTGGTGTGGGCCAGTTCGTCGATCAGGACGATTTGCGGCCTTCGCTCCAGCACCCGGTCAATGTCGAGTTCCGGCAGGAGTACCCCCTGATAGAGGATGCGGGCCTTGGCAATGGTCTCCACGCCGTCGAGGAGGGCGTCGGTTTCCGGCCTGCCGTGCGACTCGACGTAGGCCGCCACCACATCATGGCCTTCGAGCCTTTGCTGGCCTGCCGCCTTGAGCATCGCATAGGTCTTGCCGACGCCCGCGGCGTAGCCGAGAAAGATCTTCAACTTGCCGCGGAGTTCACCCTGTTCCTCGGCCTGAGCGACCTTCAGCATGGCCTCGGGCGTCGGCCGTTCATCTTCCGGCAGGCTCATGGTGACACCTTGTCGAGGGCGAGGTTAAGGGCCAGGACGTTGATTCGTGGCTCTCCCAGAAAGCCCGCCTGCCGGTCCTCGGTGTGGGCCGCGACCAGATGGCCGACCAACGCCCCGGTGATTCCCCTCGCCATGGCAACCCGAGTCGTCTGCACTGCTGCCGCTTCGGGGGAGATATGCGGATCAAGGCCGCTGGCCGAGGCAAGTATCAGATCGGCGGGGATGGCACCGGTGACGCCGCTGTCGCGGATGGCTTGCACCCTTTGGGCAACGGTTTTCAGGAAATCCGGATTACTCGGGCCGGAGTTCGACCCCCCTGATGCCGCAGGGTTGTAGGGGAATTCAGGGGTGGCCGACGGCCGTGGCCAGAAGTATTGCGGGGCGGTGAAGGGCTGGCCGATCAGTTGCGAGCCGATGGTTCTGCCCTGGTCGTCGATGACCAAGCTGCCCGCCGCCTGCCGGGGAAAGAGTGCCGCGGCGATGCCGGTCACCACCGCCGGATACAGACCGCCACAGAGCAGGGTGACGGTAAGACAGAACAGCACTGCTGTTTTCAGTTCCTTCATGATCGTTTCCTCTCACACCGGGCGAGTGCCCGGTCACATTGCCGGCAATGGCTTGTCATTATAGCACCATTGCCAGGATTAAATCGATGGCCTTGATGCCGATAAACGGCACAATCATGCCGCCAAGCCCGTACAACAACAGATTATAGATGAGTATTCTCTCGGCCGACATCGGCCGGACGGTGCTGCCGTAGAGCGCCAGCGGCACCAGCAGGGGGATGATGAGGGCGTTGAAAATGACTGCCGACAAAATGGCGCTCATCGGACTGGCAAGCCCCATAACGTTCAGGGCGCTCAGCTGCGGATAGGTGGCAAGCAGCATGGCCGGGACGATGGCAAAGTACTTGGCGATATCGTTGGCGATGCTGAAGGTGGTGAGATTGCCGCGGGTCATGAGGATCTGCTTGCCGACGAGGACGATGTCGAGGAGCTTGGTCGGATTGCTGTCGAGGTCGATGATATTGGCCGCCTCCTTTGCCGCCTGGGTGCCGGTGTTCATCGCCACCGCCACGTCCGCCTGGGCAAGGGCCGGGGCGTCGTTGGTACCGTCGCCGGTCATGGCCACCATCTGGCCCGCCTCCTGATACTGGCGGATGAGGCGCAGCTTATCCTCCGGTCTTGCCTGGGCGAGGAAGTCATCGACCTGGGCCTCGGCGGCGATGGCCGCGGCGGTCAGCGGGTTGTCGCCGGTGATCATCACCGTCTTGATGCCCATGTTGCGCAGCTGCTGGAACCGCTCCTTTATGCCACCCTTGATGATGTCTTTCAGGTTGACGACCCCGAAAATCTCCTTGTCGCAAGTGACCACCAGGGGGGTCGAGCCGGCCCGGGCCACCCGGTCGGTGATGTCCGCTAGGCCGCTCGGAATTGTCTTTGCGCCAAGGCCCTTGACAAAGGATATCGCCGAGTCGACGGCACCCTTGCGGTACTGCCGTCCGTGAATATCGACGCCGGACAGGCGGGTGTCGGCGTTGAAGGCAATGCCCTTGCCATCGGCCGGGAGGACGAGTTCATGCAGCCCGTATTTTTTCCGGGCGAGGGTGACGATGCTCCTGCCCTCGGGTGTCTCATCGGCAAGCGAGGCAAGGAGCGCCGCCTCGGCCAGGTCCCGTTCGCGGTAGCCGCCCACCGGGATAAACTCCACCGCCTCGCGGTTACCGAGGGTGATGGTGCCGGTCTTGTCGAGGAGCAGGACGTTGACGTCGCCCGCCGCCTCTATGGCGTGTCCCGACAGGGCGATGACATTCTTCTGGAAAAGCCGATCCATGCCGGCGATGCCGATGGCCGGGAGGAGGGCGGCGATGGTGGTTGGCGCCAGGCAGACGAAGAGGGCGACGAGGACGGTCAGCGACACCGGCTCGCCTTGTCCCGTCACCCGTACGCTGTACAGCGACAGCGGGCTGATGTTGGCGCAGACCAGGAGAAAGACCGCGGTCAGGGAGATCAGCAGCACGTCGAGGGCAACCTCATTGGGGGTCTTGCGCCGCTTGGCGCCTTCGATGAGCGAGATCATCCTGTCGAGGAAGGTCTCGCCGGGATTGGCGGTGATCCTGACGATGATCGCATTGGCAAGTACCGTCGTGCCGCCGGTGACGGCGCTGCGGTCGCCACCCGCTTCCCGCACCACCGGCGCCGATTCGCCGGTTACCGCCGCCTCGTTGACCAGGGCGGCGCCGGTGATGATCTCGCCATCGCCGGCGATGATATCATGGGCCTCAACCAGGATGTGGTGGTCCTTGCGCAGCTGTGCGGCGGCCACGATCTCATAGGGGCTGTCGAACTCCGGCCTCTTGAGGAGTTTTGCCTGGACATCGACGCGGGCCTTGCGCAGGCTGGCGGCACGGGCCTTGCCGCGCCCCTCGGCAAGACTCTCGGCAAAGGTGGCGAAGATCACCGTCAACCACAGCCACAGCGACACCAGCCCGGAGAACCAGGCCGGTTCTTCATTGACACCGAAGAGCGACAGGATAAACGCCACCAGGGTGATGGTACTGGCAGCTTCCACGGCGAGCATCACCGGATTGCGCCATAGAGCGCGGGGATTGAGCTTTTTCAAGGCGTCGGCGAGGGCCGTGAGGAGAATCCGCCTCTCGAAGATGGAGACCCTTGCAGGGGTTCGTCTGGCCATGGTTATTTCCCTCCCCAGATGGTCAAGTGCTCGACTATCGGGCCGAGCGACAGCGCAGGGAAAAAGGTTAAAACACCGACGATGAGGATAACCAGGGTCAACCACAGGGCAAAGGGCAGTTTGTCGGTGGGCAGTGTGCCGATGCTTGGCGGGACGAACCGCTTGGCCGCCAGCGACCCGGCCATGGCCAGTATCGCCACGATGGGCAGGTAGCGGCCAAGGAGCATGGCCAGGGCGCCAAGGAGATTGTAGAAGTTGGTGTTGCCGCTTAAGCCGGCGAAGGCGCTGCCGTTGTTGTTGGCCATGGAGGCGAAGGCGTAAAGGATTTCAGTCAGGCCATGGGCGCCGGGGTTGGCGATGGATGCCACGGCGGCAGGGACGAGGACGGCCACCCCGGAAAGGATGAGGACGATGATGCCGGCGGTGAGTATGGTCACCACCGACAGCCACATCTCCCGTGCCTCGATCTTTTTCCCAAGATATTCCGGAGTCCGGCCGATCATCAGGCCGGAGACGAAGACGGCGATGATGGCAAAGGCCAGCATGGTGTAGAGACCGGAGCCGACGCCGCCGAAGACCACCTCGCCAAGAAGCATCAAAACCAGGGGAATCATGCCGCCGAGCGGTGTCAGCGAGTCGTGCATGGCCGCCACCGCCCCACAGGAGGTGGCGGTGGTGGCAACCTCAAAGAGGCTGGACCCGGCGGTGCCGAAGCGCAGCTCCTTGCCCTCCATATTGCCGCCCTCGACGCCAAGGCCGGTCAAGAGTGGGTTGCCGCCTGCCTCAAGGCTGTGCATAAGGGTAAAGGCTACGATGAGGAGATACAGCATCACCCCGAAAAGGGCCCATCCCTGCCGCGGATTGCCGACCATGCTGCCGAAGGTGGCGGTGAGAGCGCCGGGGATGAGGAGGATTAAAAGAATTTCCAGGTAGTGGGAAAGCGGCGTCGGGTTCTCGAAGGGGTGGGCGGAATTGGCGTTGAAAAAGCCGCCGCCGTTGGTGCCCAGTTCCTTGATCGCTTCCTGGGATGCCACTGGCCCCATGGGGAGAACGACCTCCTTGGTCGTCTCGACCAAGGTCACCGTCCTGTAGGGACTAAAGTTTTGGATGACGCCCTGGGAAACAAGGATGAGTGCGGCAGCGAGGGACAGCGGCAGGAGGATATAGAGAATGCTCCTGGTCATATCAAGCCAGAAGTTGCCGAGCGTTGGGGTCTTGCGCCGCACAAAACCACGGATAAGGGCAATGGCCACGGCCATGCCGGTGGCCGAGGAAACGAAGTTGTGCACCGTAAACCCCAGCATCTGGGTGACATAGCTTGCGGTCTGTTCACCGGCGTAGTTCTGCCAGTTGGTGTTGGTGACGAAGCTGACCGCCGTGTTCAGCGCCAACTGCCAGGTGAAGGACGGCAGTTGCTTGGGGTTCATCGGCAGCAGCTGCTGCAGCATCAGCATGGCAAAGAGCATAAGGAAAAGCACCAGATTAGAGAGCAGCACGGCCCCGGCGTACTGTCGCCAATCCATCTCCTCCTCCGCCTGTACCCCGCAGATTCGGTAGATGAATTTCTCGCAAGGGGCGAAAAGCGGCGAGAGAAATGTCCGCTGTCCCTGGTAGACCCTGGCCATAAAACCACCGAGGGGCTTGACCAGCGCCAAAAGTACGGCAAAAAAGAGGAAAGTTGCCAGCCATTCATGGGTGTTCATTGCTGTTCTCCCGATCACGTTTATTATAAAGCTACACTTCAGAGTGACCTCGTTGCATTTGTTTCTTCTGACAGTAACTGTAACGATTTTTATATAAAGAGGAGATCAAATCTTCCGGCAAATGTGTCAAGAATGTGTCAATAAAAGACCTGGCGTATTGCAGGCAAAACCGTATAGAGGAGGTGCTTCCGTGGCACAGATAAACATAGAGAATCTTCAGGTAACCATTGCCGCACAACCCGGTCGGAGTCTTTTGAACACCTTGGTCCTTGAAGATCAGCCGATCCATACCGTATGCGGTGGCCGGGCCAGATGTGGCTGCTGTCGAATCCGGATTGTCGAAGGCAAGAAAGGAATCTCGCCGGTAAACGAGTGGGAGAAAGTCCGGCTGACCGCCGAAGAGCTGGCGGCCGGTTGGCGTCTAGCCTGTCAAACCCACACCCTTCGGGATATCACCATTCACCTGCCGACAGCTGAGGAACTTGATCCGGCCTGCAGGAAAAAGAAGGAGAGGGTGGTTCAGGACCCGGCTTTGCGGTAATTGGCCAGGGTGACGCCGCAGAGGACGAGCAATCCGCCGGCCAAAACGGCCATTCGCACCGACTCGCCGAGGATCAGCCAGGACAGAATGAGGGAGAATACCGGGACGAGGTTGATAAAGATTCCGGCCCGGCTGGCGCCGATCTTCTTGATGCCGATATAGTACAGGGAAAAGCCGAGGGCGGTGCCGCCGATACCGAGGTAGGCAAGGCTTATCCAGGACAGGGTGGTGATCGTGGCGAGCTTGCCGATGAGACCTTCTCCCACGGCCGGGAAGGCAAGGAAGACAGTGCCGATGATCGATGAATAGCAGACGGCGGTCAGCGGCGGCAGGGAGCGGAGTACCGACCGGCCGATCAGCGAATAGGCCGACCAGCTGGCGACGCAGCCGAGCAGGGCCTGCTCGCCACGGCCGAAGCCGCCGGTAAAGAGCGATCCGGGGTGGCCGTTGCTGATGACCAAAATAGCCCCGGTAAGCGACACCAGAACCCCGCAGCCCTTCAGCAGGGAGAGGCGTTCCTTCAGGAAGAGGGCGGCAAAGATGGTGATGACCAAGGGCGTCCCGGCAACAATGAGCGAGGCCCGGCCGGCATTGATATACTGCAGGCCGGAAAAGAAAAAGACATTGTAGGCAAAGACCCCGGTCAGTCCGAGAAGGAGAAGGGACAGCCAGAGTCGTGGCGAGGGCATGGCAAACTTGCCCTCGATTGCCTTGGTCAATACCAGCATGGCCACCGAGGCGATAAAAAAACGGAGAAAGGCGGCGCTGGCCGGTTCAACCGCTCCTGCCAGCAGGCGTCCGGCAATGAAGGTGCCGCCCCACAAAAACATGGTAAAAACCAGCGAAAGATAGGTGACAACAGGCATGAACGGCCTTCCTTTGAATAAGCGCAACAAAACATCTGCGGACGATAAAAGTCGGAGATGAGGATTAACGGGATCGGCAGCAAAAGGTCAAGTTCTTTTCTTAGCCGGTCTCAGGGCTGCCCCTGGTCCATCACCCTCCTGATAATGACCGCAATGTCCTTTCTGGCCATGGGCTTCATGGCAAAACCCTTGATGCCTATTGCCTTTGCCTGTTCTTCGGAGATGAGGGTGCTGTAGCCGGTGCAGAGAATAATCGGTGTTTCCGGACGGATCTGGAGAATACGCCGGGAAAGATCGACTCCGGTCATCCCCGGCATGGTCTGGTCGGTAATAACCAGATCGAATGCCTCCGGTTCATTCTGGAAGGTGGTGAGGGCCTCGATACTGTTTGATCTGGCGGTCACCCGGTAGCCGAGTCGCTCCAGGATCAGCTTGCCCATCTCGGCAAGAATTCCCTCGTCGTCGACAAAGAGGATATGTTCCTTGCCTACCGGTGCAGAATCCTTCGGTTTATTCTCTTGTGCGGGAGTAGTGGCGATAATCGGCAGGAGGATATCAAAGACGGTGCCTTCTCTTGGCGAACTGTTGCAGGTAATGGCCCCGCCGTAGCTCTGGATGATACCATACACCGTGGCAAGGCCCATTCCGGTACCCTTGCCGACCTCTTTCGTGGTAAAAAACGGTTCGAATATCTTCTCCTTGATGTGGGCGGGGATACCCGATCCGGTATCGCGGATCGACAAGTGTACATAGCCGCCCGGCTGGACCGGCGACTCACCGTTGAGACCTTCCTCATTCAGCACCTTCTGCCGCAGGGCAATGGTGAGGGTGCCACCCTTCACCTCCATGGCATGAAAGGCATTGGTGCAGAGGTTCATGATCACTTGATGGATCTGTGTGGGGTCGGCGAGAATTGTCCCGGCATCCGCCTCGATATCCTGGATTATATTGATGGTTGCCGGCAATGAGGCGCGCAGCAATTTAACGGCTTCGTTTATAATCATGCAGGGTTGCAGGGGGATCTTGTCGGTTTTTGCCTGGCGGCTGAAGGCAAGGATCTGTTTGACAAGTTCCTTGGCGCGGTTGCCGGCATTCAGGACCTGGGCGATATCGTGGGCCATGGTTGAACCCTCGGGGCAGTCATCGCGGATCATCTCCGAATAGCCGATAACGGCTGAGAGGATATTATTGAAGTCATGGGCGATTCCGCCGGCCAGGGTGCCGATGGCCTCCATCTTCCGGGCTTGCTGCAGCTGGCCAATCAAGGCATGTTTTTCCTCTTCGGCCCGTCTGGACTCAGTTATATCGGTGAACATGCCAAAGGAACCGGTGAACCGGTCCTGTTCGTCGAGGATTGGAATGGCTGAGACATGGGTCAACACGCTGCGGCCGTCCTTATGGCGAAAGGTCCGTTCATAGCTTTCGCCGCCACCGCCCATGCGTTTTTGTATCCGCTGGTAATGGTCCTCCATTTCCTCTGGGACGACAAAATCAGCAACCGGCCGGCCGAGCATCTCTTCCGGGGTATATCCGAGCATTGCCGCCATCTGCGGATTGACGAAGTTGGTCCGCCACGAACTGTCCTTGCCCCAGATACCTTCCCGGGCGGTGTTGACGATCAACCGGTATTGCTCCTCGCTTGTCCGCAAGGCCTCTTCCACTCGCTTGCGTTCGCTGACGTCAACGATGCCGCCGTAGAGAATCTTGCCGCCGCCAGCACCTCCGCCCGCGCACTCGGTACGACAGCTGATATGGATTATCTTGCCGTTTTTATGGCGAATACGTAGATTGCACGAGCTGTGGCTGCCTGGTGGAAGGCCGGTGACATGGTCGGCAAAGACCGGGAGATCCTCTTCAACAACGAGGAAACGCCAGCATTTTTCGGCAAGTATCTCGTCCACCGAATAGCCGCAGATCTTTTCGGTGGCGCCCATCATCCAATCGATGTGAAAAACTCCATCTCCATCTTCAAGGCAGGAGTAGGAAATATCAGAGGATACAGATGATATGCGGCGGAAGCGTTCGCGGTTTTCCTCATCCTGTTTGAGGCTTGAGATGATTCGGGACTGGTGCATGTTCCGGCAGGCGCTGGTGGAAAGCTGTCTGGTAAAGGTAGAGAGCAGCTGGGCCACCATCGCGAATTGCCCGCGTGGCATGATGGGAACCTTGCGGAAGGCCTCCAATGCATCGGTTCGATCGATCCCGATCCTTTCGGCATAAGCCAGTATCTTACCTTCGTCCTGGTTATCCTCTCGCACCTGGCCAATGATCCAGTTTGCCAGATGCTTCCCGGCAAAGGTGATGCCCGCCGCGGCACACCACAAACCGTTGCGGCATTGCCTGATTGTCGGACTGTCGGATTTGGGTGGGGTGAACGATCCATAGGCAGTGCAGCACTCGACATATCCCATTTCTGTCTTGCCGATAATTTCGCCGCATAACTGGGAGTAATTACTGGGCAGGGTGATCGGTCGGCCATCCGGGTGGGCAATGATTGAGGCCACACCGGTTGCCTTGGAAAAGTCGTCCTGCAGGCGCTGCAATTCTTCGAGGCTGAACATCGAGTCGATAGTCACGAGGTCCAGGTCAACTGGTGCTGCAAGGCCGGGAGAATGAAGTCCAGCCATGCTGCTCGCCGCGGAATAGCCACCGGCCTTAAGGTCTGCCATAGGAATGTCGAGAAAAGAGAAGGGTATTGAACCGGCCATGATGATTGTCGAGGTTTATTGGGAGGTTGTTATTGGCAGAAAGACCCGAAAGGTGCTTCCCTGCCCGGTTTCACTGGCAACGGCAATTGCTCCGCCCTGTGACTGGACAATCCCCAGTACCACGGGGAGGCCAAGGCCACGACCGGTGAATTTGGTGGTGAAAAAAGGATCGAACAGTTTCTCCAGGGACTCTTTGGCGATGCCGCAGCCGGTATCCCGCACCTGCAGTTCGCCATAAAGAGAATCCCGGGGCTGCCAGTCCGCCGGGAAACGGCAACTTGCCGGGATTTTACCGGCAGGGATCGTTGTGACGGTCAGGTGAATGCTGCCGGCTTTGTTGCCGATGGCCTCACTGGCGTTGGTCACCAGGTTTTTCACGACTTGTTCCAGTTGACTGGCGTTGGCGGTGACGGTTGGGCCGGGATGAGGCAGGACGGTATGAAGGCTTGTTTGCCCTGGTAGAGCCGCGGTGATCTCGGCAACGCTGGTGCGGCAGATCTCGGCCAGGTCGAGAGGCCCGGGTTGGCTGTTGCTTTGCCCGAGATAGACCAGCATCTGATGACTCAATTCGGCGGCGCGTTTGGTGGCCTTCATGGCGTGGGCCAGGATTTCGCTGACACCCGGGGACCCGGCGGTATCGTCAATCGCCATCTCCAGGTTGCCAATTACTGCACCGAGAAGGTTGTTGTAATGGTGGGCAATGGCCCCGGCCATGCGACGCAGGCTTTCCGATTTTTGCAGTTGCTGGTACTGGGTGGCAAATTTGGCTTGTTCCGCCTCTGCCTGTTTGCGCTGGGTGATATCCTCAATGGTCCAGATGATGCCCTTGGTTATATCGGCGAAATCAATCGCTTCACCGACGCATTTGACCAGTATCGGCGTGCCGTTTTTGCGGAACATCCATTGTTCGGCAGCAAAAACCTCTCCTTCGGCAAGGAGGCGATAGGCATCTCTTATGAACTGTTTATAGGCCTCCGGCGAGTGAAAGAGGTTCTGGGTAGTCCCGGAGATCAATTCTTCTTTTGGGTATTCGAACATCTCCTCGATCTTCCGGTTCACCCATGCCAGCCGCCGGTCAACGGTCTTGATGATGCCGACCGGGACTGTCTGGAGGATGAGGTTTTGCTCGCGCATAAGCCGGTTCACCTGCTCTTCCATCTCTTTTTGCTCGGTGATATCGTTGGCAATCAGGACCACCGATTTCACCGTATCGGCTACGACTACCGGGCCGAGGACGATTACCCACCAGCCCATTTTCCGGTTTTCCCGCAGCATGCGTACCACGAGGTGTTGTCGCTGCCTGGACTCGAACACTCGCGCCAGGGCTTCTCGGAAGATCTGCCGGTCTTCCTCCATGATGTACTCGTATTTGCTGGTGCCGATAAGGGCGGACGGGGCAGTTCCCACCAGGCTCCGGTTCTGAAATTGAATGAGACCCCGGTCGTCGATTTCGGCTATGACGACGGGCGCGGTGAGTACCAGGGTTTTGTAGCGGGCCTCGCTGGCCAGGAGCATTTTCGAGGCCTGTTCCCGTTCGGCGGCATACCTGGCCTCGCTTTCTGCACGGATAACCCGTTGTTGCGAATGGCGCATGGCACTGGCAATCAAGGAGATGATAATACCATTGCCGAAGAAGATGACCATGCCGGTAATTGCTTCAGGATGGATGGTGGCATGGCCGATTTGATCGGTCCAGAAGAGTATGACCAGGAGGGTTGAGAGGATGGAGGCGGCAATCCCCGACCACAAACCGCCAAACACCGCTGCCAGGATGACCGCCGGAAAGAACGTCACATAGGGGATGGTTTGTCCGAGATTTTGCAGGAAGAGCAGACGGAAGGCCCCGGCGGAAAAGGTGCTGGCCACGGCAATTGTGATGGCTATAGCCATGGAGGGACGGAACTGCTGTGTGGCGGCGAAGAGTTTTTCTTCCGAGATGACTTTTCGGTAGGGTTCTCTCGCCGATCTAACGGCGACCATCAGCATGTAGATGCTGCCGAGGTATTGGGTCAGGCGTCCAGCCCAACCCACCGGACTGCCATTGACCTTTTGGCTCCATACGCCGATCAAGCCGATGGCCAAAAGGAGAACTGCCAGGCTGTACCAGCGAACAAAGGCCAATCCGCTCAGGTGGTTAATCAGATGCAGGAGTATTGCGGTGAGAACGAACATGGCAACCGCCGAGCCGAGGACAAATTGGCGCAGCAATGTCCCGCCATGACCGGGTACGAAAAACTCTGGAAAGTAGTCGGAAAGGGCTGCCTGGACAATCAAGGCGGCAACGATCAATATCCCCAGATAGGCAAGTCCCAGCCAGAGGCGAGGTGCCTGGAGAGAGTCATTCCAGCGCAGCGCCATGGCGGCGCCGCTAAGGTGGCAGAATGCCGACAACCAGATGCAGATATTGTGGACAGTCACCAGGGTATTGGCATCGAAGGTTCCATCGCCTGGCTTTATCAAGCCGGCAAGGGCGCCGGTGGCCCCCGCGGCACCCCAGGCCAGGACACCACAGCCCAAAAGGAGGAGTCCCGGGTTGTGCCACTGCAGAAAGCTACGTCCCACGAGGTAGGCGATGGCAAGAGATATAACCGTCGAAAAGGTCATATTGAGAACCATCAGGAGGAGGGGTTGCTCGAAGGAGGTCCGCAGGTCGAGCAGCCACAGGGTGGCAATCAGCAGCAGCAGGACCGGTACGGGCAGAAGAGCCAGCCGGTCCCATCGACCGGCCCTGGCCGGGGGCAGAGTGCTTTCCGGAGGATTGTTCTGAGAGGAATTATTGTCAGGCGAAATGCCCATGGGTCTTCCTTTTCGGTGTTGCAGGGTTTTAAAAGCGCATCCAATCGACAAGGATAGCATAGATTTCTGCAATAGTGAAATCGACGAAGGAAAGTCTGGCCAAGGGGCCAGGGGAGCAGGTACAATCACTGAGGATTGCAGCAACGGCAATGACGAGCGGGTGGATGAAGGGATTTTGGTCGCAAGGCGGACAAAGGAGGAAGCGGATGGGCAAAGCAGCAAAGATGAGCCGCGAAGAACTCAGCTGGGTGCTCTACGACGTCGGCAACTCCGCCTTTGTTCTGGTGATGGTTACCGCCATCATGCCGATTTTTTTTAAGGATTTCGCGGCGGCGACGATGAGCGGCGTGGAGTCGACCGCCAACTGGGGCTTTGCCAATTCCGCCGCCTCGCTGATCCTGGCTGTTTTAGCGCCGGTGCTCGGGGCGATGGCCGACTTCCAGGGCCGGAAGAAGCGGTTTTTCCTTTTTTTCCTGTTTCAGGGGATAGCCTTTACCCTGCTGCTGGTGTTTGTCGGCCGTGGCCAGTGGCTTCTTTGCCTCATCCTCTTTGTCCTCGCCCGGGTCGGTTGGGCCGGGGCAAATATTTTTTATGACGCCTTCCTGCCGGACGTTACCACCCGGGAGCGGATGGACCTCATTTCCGCCAGAGGCTATGGCTATGGCTACATCGGCAGCGTTCTTCCCTTTCTGGTTATTATCGGCATCCTTCTTGGCAGCGGCATGGCCGGCGGCCTTCCGGCAGGTCCTAGCAAGGTGGGCTTTGTCATCGTCGCCCTGTGGTGGCTGGCTCTTTCCCTGCCGGCGATAAAGAATCTCAAGCAGGTGCATTGCCTTCCCGGCGGTACCCAGCCGGTGCGCCAAAGTTTTCGGCAGCTGTACCGGACCTTTCAGGATATTCGCCGGTATAAACAGGCCTTTCTCTTTCTTGCCGCCTATTTTTTCTATATCGATGGGGTCGACACGATTATCTCGATGTCGACTGCCTATGGCCGCGATCTCGGCTTTGGCGTTACCCTGCTCATTGTTGTCCTACTGGTCATCCAGATCGTCGCCTTCCCCTTTGCCCTGCTGTTCGGCAAGCTGGCCGGGCTCACCTCCACCCGGCGGATGATCTTTGTCGGCATCGGGATTTACTGCCTTGCCACCCTGGCCGCCTTCTTTTTGCCGGCCATCGACAATATGTTCTACAAGACCCTGGCCTTCTGGATCATCGCCATCCTGGTCGCCTCGTCGATGGGTGGCATCCAGGCGCTGAGCAGGAGCTATTTTTGTCGATTGATACCGGCGGAAAAGAGCGCCGAATTTTTTGGTTTTTATAATATCTTCGGGAAATTCGCAGCGATAACCGGTCCCTTTCTCATGGCCGTGGTCGGCCGGTGGACCGGCGAAACCCGCTGGGGGGTGCTGAGTATTCTGCTGCTCTTTGTCATTGGCGCTCTCCTTCTTGGTTTGGTGAAGGAGAGCGAGGTCTAAAGGGGGATGGTCCCTGGCAGGATTGTCATGCCGGTGGCCGGTTTGGCACTTGGCAGGAATTGAGGATGTTTTTTACCCCTTCCATATCGGTGAGCCTGCCATAAACGACGATTACATCGCCCGGCTGCAACTGGGTGTTGCCCCGCGGGATG
Organism: Desulforhopalus sp.; assembly: GCA_030247675.1. Lineage (NCBI taxonomy): Bacteria > Pseudomonadati > Thermodesulfobacteriota > Desulfobulbia > Desulfobulbales > Desulfocapsaceae > Desulforhopalus > Desulforhopalus sp. The sequence goes on from JAOTRX010000002.1 coordinate 730,503, forward strand.
AGAATCTGGCTGCCCCGCCGGATGGATACCAGATTGATCGTTTCCGGCAGGTGCAGGTCTTTGATCAGGGCATAACTGCAGGAGTCTTCCTCGCCGAGGACCATATCGACAAAACCATTTTCTTTTGGTTTGCGCAGTTCTACTTGCTGTTCGACGATGTTGCCCCGTTGTTTTCGGACTATTCCCAGATCATAGGCGCGGAGGATGTCACTGCGGCTGATGACCCCGCACAGGGTATCGGAGCCATCCCGCGAAACCACCGGCAACCTTGCCAGATCACGGGGCGACATTCTTTGTATCGCCACCCAGATCGGTTCGTCGGGGAAGACGGTGATCGGCCTGCCGACCGCGATGTCGGCTACTGTAAGCCCTTTCGGGCTGAAATCTTCCCGGGACTGTGCCCGGTGCACATCCTGCAAGGTAATGATTCCCCAAAGTTTATGGTTGTCGGCTAGGACGGGAAAACCGAGCAGGTTAGTTTCCTGGAAGAGGCCCATAAGTTCTGAGAAGCTGGCGTCTTTTTGAATGGTCACCGGCTTGCTGCGCATGACTTCGCTGACCTTAACCCCCTGCATGATGTCCATGTCCCGACCTTCAACGAAGCGCACTCCTCGTTTGGCAAGTTTTAAGGTGTAGATCGATTCCGGATGCAGCCACTGGGAGAAATAGCTGGCCGAGACCCCGGCGACCATCAACGGCAGGATCATGAAGTAGTCATTGCTCATCTCGAAGACGATGAGCATGGCGGTGAGCGGTGCCCGGGCGGTGGCGGAAAACAGGGCGGCCATGCCGACCAGGGCAAAGGCTCCGGTGTTGAGGCCGATGGCCGGAAACCACCAGTTGAACAGATGGCCCATGGCCCCACCGAGCATGGCTCCGGTGAAAAGGGACGGGGCGAAGACGCCTCCTGAGTTGCCGGAACCGAGGGTCAGGGATGTGGCCAGTGGTTTGAGGAAAATAAGGACGACCAATATCCATAGGGGAGTATGGCCTTGAATTGCCGCCTGTATGGAGGGAAATCCGGAGCCGTACATATGGGGAATAGCGACATCCAACGCCCCGCTGTGCGCTCCCGATCCCGCCGGGAAGGTCAATCCCGGCAGATGCATATAGGCAAGTCCTACCAGACCAAGGAGCAGGCCACCCACCGCTGGTTTGAACAACTGCGGGAATTTCCAGCGGTCAAAGACATTTTCGGCGAGGTTGAGCATGCGGATGAACATGATGCCGATCAGGGCGGCGGTCAGTCCGAGGATGAGGTAGAGGACTATCTCCAGGGAGCTGTTCAAGCTATAGGCCGGCACCTGGAAGGCAAATTTAAAACCGACCAGATTGCGACTGACGACAGAGGCGGCAACAGCGGCAATGACGACATTGCCGAAGGCCCGCATCTGCAGGCCGCACATCAATACCTCGATGGCAAAGGCTACACCGGCAATGGGGGCGTTGAAGGTCGCGGCAATTCCCGCCGCCGCGCCGCAGGCGACGAGATTGCGGATTCGCTCATCGGAGAGGTGCAGCACCTGCCCCATCGTCGAGCCGAGGGCTGCGCCTATTTGGATGATTGGGCCCTCACGTCCGGCCGATCCGCCCGTGCCGATGCACAGTGAGGATGCGGCTATCTTGGCGACGGCGACCCGAGCGCGGATGCGGCCGCCGCGCAAGATCAGGGCCTGCATGACCTCTGGGACACCGTGACCCTTCGCCTCTTGGGCAAAGAGAATCAACGGACCGACAAGCAGGCCGCCGAGGATCGGGACGAGCACATAGATCCACTTGCCGAGAAAAGGCAATGCCTCGGAAATCGAACCGAAAGAAAGGTCCTGGATGGCGAAGATCAGTTTGACAAAGAACACCGAGGCCAGTCCGGTGATAGAACCGACAATCACCGAGATGATGAGCAGAAGGAGTCCTTCCGGTGGAGAAAAATGGTCGAGGCACCAGCTGAGAAACGGCTGTTTTGGAGTCATGGCTTGTTCCACAAAAGAAAATACGCCGCCCTGAGTTGCTGCGATGCCTTCATCACAGCAAACAGGGAAGCAGAGTTACATGAGAATTTCGAGGACGTTAAAACTGCAGCGCCTTTCTCGCCTCCTGCCGCAGCAGCATATCAACAATGACCAGGGCGGCCATGCCCTCGACAATGGGCACGGCGCGCGGCACGACGCAGGGGTCGTGGCGGCCTTTCGCTTCAAGGACGGCGTCCTGCCCGGCAAAGTCAACGGTCGGCTGGGGCAGGGAGATAGTTGCCGGCGGCTTGAAGGCGATACGCAGGGTTATCGGCTCGCCGTTGCTGATGCCGCCCTGGATGCCGCCGGAGCGGTTGGTGGCGGTACCGAGCCGTCCGTTCTTCTGGACGAAGGGGTCGTTGTGCTGCGAGCCGCGCATCCGCGATCCGGCAAAGCCCGAGCCGATCTCAAAGCCCTTGGTCGCCGGAATGGCCAGCATCGCCTGGGCAAGTTTTGCCTCCAGTTTCTCAAAGGTCGGTTCGCCAAGGCCCACCGGGACATTGCGGATAACGCAGGACACCGTGCCGCCGACCGAATCGCCCAGTTGTTTCAGCTCGGCGACCAAGGTCTCCATCCGCGCCGCTGCCTCTTGGTCCGGGCAGCGGATAAGCGTTGCGTCGACTTCCCGGCGGGTGATCGTGTTGCTGTCTATAGCGGCGGCGTCGATATCGCCGACGCTTGACACCCAGGCGACAATCTCAATGCCGAATTTTTCCTGGAGAATCTTCGCCGCCAGTGCCCCGGAGGCGACCGTGCCGATGGTCTCCCTGGCGCTCGACCGGCCGCCGCCGGAGGAGGCCCTGATGCCGTACTTCATCTGGTAGGTGTAATCGGCGTGCGACGGCCGGGGGATATCGCGCATATTGCCGTAATCTTTCGGCCGCTGGTCCTTATTGGCGACCTGCAGGGCAATGGGGGTGCCGAGGGTGCGGCCGTTTTCGGTACCGGAGAGGATGACCACCTGGTCCGCTTCCTGGCGGTCGGTGGACAAGGCGCTTTGGCCAGGGCGGCGGCGGTCAAGCTGGGCCTGGATATCGGCCTCCGTCAGGGCAAGGCCCGGGGGGCAGCCGTCGATGACTACGCCAACCGCCTTGCAGTGCGATTCGCCGAAGGTGGTGACACGAAAAAGGGTACCGAAACTGCTGGACATGGGGTGTTCTCCTTGTAATGTGCGGTCATGGCTAAGGGGTGTGAAGCTCTGCGTTGCGCCCCTACCTTATAGTGTTCAAAAAACTCCGTCAATTGCGTTTTCCTGGGGCGCTGCTGATGATGTCTTGCAAACGCACCTCCGGGTGGTGATATCGTGGGTATTTCGGGGTCTTCTTGCCGTATTGAACGGCCTCCTGCGGGCACCACTGAATGCAGGCCAGGCACTGTTCGCAGCGGTGCAGCCATGCCGGTTTTCCTCCGGTCATGACAATATTGCCAACCGGGCAGACTTTTGCGCAGATGGCGCAGCCGTTGCATTTCTCATCCACCCAAAAATCCCCGTCCATCTTCGGGATCATCCTGAAGGTCAATTTGTAGATGGCGGTAAAGACGATCCTTTGCCAGAGAGGCCCTCTTTCCACCGGAGCGGATTGTTTCTGGGCGATGCGGGGGGCCAGCTTTTTGATTTTCTCTTCCGCGGCCCGGTAAAGTCCGGTGAGTTTTTCGGCAGGCCCTGGCCCACCCCAGGGGATGTAATTGCTCGGCAGGACGATATCAAAACCGAGGGATAGCCTCAGGCCAAGGGAAGTCATATGGTTTTGCAGCTGGATCAGGGTGCGTGACACCTGACCGGCATTGACTGCAAAGGCAAAGTAGTATTTATCGGGGGATGCTTGAAGTTTCTCCAGGAAATTCAAAACGAGACCGGGAACACCCCACATATGCACCGGGAACACCAGACCGACCGTCTCGGCTTCAGCCAGAGCGTCCCCGTTCATCAGGGCCATGGGAAACAGCCTTGTATCGCCCAGTTGCTCTGCGACGAGGCGAGAAGTCCATAGTGAGTTGCCGGTACCTGTATAGTAGTAGATAACTGTTTTCATTGTGAATGTCTTAATAGTTGCCAGTGTGGTTTTGGAGGTGGAAGATGGATTGCCGGTATGACAGGCCATGGTTGTCTGTTACAATAACAAGGATGGATCTGCAGAGGATAGAGATAACTATTTTCCCATGGAAAAAAAGAGCGCTCACCAAGGTACATGACGATGACGGCAAAATATCTTGATGCAATGGCCAGCGGCCTCTTGGCTAAACGGATACAAGAAAGTCATGCGGTTCTTACTTCCTGCAGCCTCTGCCCCCGGCAGTGCCGGGTGAACCGTTCGGCGGGGGAGCGGGGCTATTGCCGCACCGGTCGCCTGGCCGAGGTGGCGAGCTATGGGCCGCATTTTGGCGAGGAGAGTGTGCTCGTTGGTAGCGGCGGCTCCGGAACGATCTTCTTCTGTGGCTGTAATCTTTTGTGCAGCTTCTGCCAGAACTTTGCAATCAGCCACCGCCAAGACCGGGATTGCCAGGCGGTTGCCGACCGCGAGCTGGCGCTGATCATGGTCGAGCTGCAGAATATGGGCTGCCATAATATCAACCTTGTCACGCCGAGCCACGTTGTACCGCAGATCCTGGCGGCCCTGCCCCCAGCCATCGAAGCCGGGCTTCGTCTGCCCCTTGTTTTCAACTGCGGCGGTTATGAAGGAGTCGAAACCTTGCGACTGCTCGATGGCATCATCGATATCTATATGCCCGACGCCAAATTCTGGGAAGCACAGTCAGGGCATCGCTATGCGGATGCAGCCGACTATCCTGAAAGAATGCGCGAGGCGCTGGTCGAGATGCAGCGGCAGGTCGGTGATTTGCACCTCGACAAGGAGGGCCTGGCCGACCGTGGTCTCTTGGTTCGCCACCTCCTGATGCCGGATGGTCTTGCCGAGGCGGAGGCGATTTTTCGGTTTCTCGCTGAGGAGATTTCGCCGGAGTGTTATCTGAATATCATGGATCAATACCGGCCCTGCGGCGAGTTGGCGGGCCGGTACGGCAGCCGATCCATCGTTACCCCGGCGTTGTACACGGCGGCTGTCCAGGCGGCGACCAGTGCTGGTCTGACCCGTCTTGATCAACGTGATACGGCAGCCCTTATTTGTCGCCTGCTGTCGCTTTAAGTGCTATTGGGACATCCTTTGGCAAGAAAATAAATGGGTCTCGCCTATTGTTCACTGACCGAATCAGAATAGATATATCCTTCCTTGCCTTTATATTTGACCTGATAATATTCACCGCTTCTGGAAACGACATGGAGAGCGGTTTTGGCTGGAATAGAATCCATGATTTCTGAGCCATAGACATCCGCACTTTTAAGCAGATAAGCAATGTCCTTCGTTACGAAATTTCCTGAAGGTTTCTTTTCTGTTGCCGTTACAACAGAACCTGTTGGAGCTGCCGAGGGAGAAGGTGTTAATAGCGGTCTGTCCTGGATGACGAGAGAGGCTTCTGTGTTTGTGGCTTTCGGTTGGGTTTTGGGCAATAAGTCTTGGGTCAATTTTGGTTCAAGACGAGGTGTTCCTGCGGTGTTCTGGCTAATTAGAAACTCATAGGTTGTTTTGTCCAATTTTCCATTTATGGTGAGGTTATTGTCTTCTTGGAAAGTTTTCAAAGCTTCTCTTGTTTTTTTCCCCATGAAACCATCAGCTGGGCCTGGAGTGTAGCCCGCTTCGATTAAAGCTTTTTGAGCAGCCTGCAATTTTGCGTCAAACTTGGGCTTTGGTTTCGGAGCAGGAGGTTCAGGTGGAGGAGATTCTGACTTGAGTGGAGTGGTGACAACCGGTTGGATGTTAAATCTTGAGCTACAGTGTCCGTTACCATCTGGAAATAAATTCTTGCAGATTTCCTTGTATAACATTTCCCTCAGATAGTTTTCTACCGACTCTACGCGGGCTCCCGTCCTTGAGGCCATTACGAACTGTTGACGATAGAGCTGTACTTTTGTTTCAACATGCGTGGCGCTATCACCATTCTCCGGAGACATAATAATGGTGAAACTGAATGTATATGTTTCATCCCAAAATGATTGTTGCCGGGAGTGCTCATTGTTGCCGTCAACGGTAGCAATATTTGTTGAAATCAGGCCAACTTCTTTATTGAGATTGTTGACAGTGGCAAATGATTTAACTGCGGCTAATGATGCCAACCAGGTTTTTTCAAATGGAGCGTTGAAGGTAAATTCAACTGGGCAGGAGATGTTGGTATCTATATGATGAATATTGCTGCTGCATCCAAGCAGAGTTGTCGAGAATAGCAGGATAAATGATAAACAAAGGTACCCATGTCTCAAAGCTGTTCTCCTCTTATTGGGTCACTGTTATGTAGCTCAGGATTTTTCTCGGTTGGGAAAACATCGGGATCTGCATAACTCAGTTGTGGGACCTGCCCAGCGATAATTTCATGCATTTTTTGCAGAATCTGCGATAATTGGCTTGAGAAAATCAACAGAAATCCTGGTATCAAACCGACAATTGAAAATACCCCCAACCAACCAATACATTCCGTAAACTTTGTAAAAAACCCATAGGTTTTATGTTCTTTGAGCCGTTGACTGTATTGCCAGGCCAGCCTAGAGCATCCAACCAAAAGGCCAAGCATGGTGGCGAGAAATACTATCGAAGCCAGAGCATTGAGCATTGCTTTCCTGCTTAGCACTGAAAGGTTTTGTTTTTTCTCTTCGATTGTCACTTCAGTGGCTTTTATCAATTCCTGTTGTTTAATGGCAAGTTCGGCTTTCTGCTTTTCAAGCTGGGTATTGCGCTCCGCGAGCAAAGAAAGCTGCTGCCTTCTTTTTTCTTTTAACTCGGCAAGGTGAGTGTTTGGCTTGGTGAGAATTCTTTGCCGTTCTTTCTCCTTCAAATCCTTTAACATTTTCTTTTCAAGAAGCGTGTAAACCCCGTCAAGGGAGGTAAGTCCATTGGTTCGGTTTTCTTTTTGCCACAGTCTTCCAAGAAGAAAAAAATGGTTCAAAGTATCGGGTAAATATTCTCCCAAACTGTTGTTTATAGATTCTAGAGAAAAAAGGACAGCTTGCATATATACTTTTTCGGCATCACTGAGGCGATCGATATCTTCGTTAATCAACCCATTGTATAACGGCAGTGAAATCAAAGTCCTGTCAGGGACATTCTGTAAAGATTTGAGAAAATCCTCGTGAAGTTCTATGTAGGTTGAATACGCTTTTTCTCTAGGGTTTGTGAACGTTAATTCAAGGACAATGTCTGCGGCTTGTTTTTTGAAGTTCCGTCGAAGTGCGTCGCGGGTACAATCAAGCATTAATGCAGCATATTGGTGGTCTTTCCTCCTTTCTTCTCTGATCTTTTTAACCAAATCGTCAAAAAGTGAAATAGCATCCTCTGTCCTGTTTACAGTGATGAGAAAATCGACCAAGCTGGTGATCTGGGAATATGCCTGAGTAAACAATTTGTCATTGGCATTTCGTTGAAGATCTGATGAAAGAAGAACAGCTCTTTCCCTTAAATTCGCCATTACCGGCCCTTGTTTGAAATCAATTATTGCTTGAACTACCAGATGGAGCTTTTCAAACTTCGTTAACACAAGCAAGGATTGTTGCAGGGAATTGGCAACTTGAATGCTTTCCCCTCGCTCATTAAAGATCTTTGCTAAGGCGATAAACTGCTCAACTTCACCTTTAAGCGTCTTTGCTTTAATTGGGATTTTAGAAAACACACTCTCTGCTTCCAGTCTTGAAGAGGTTTCGGCTACCAAAAGAATATCGGCGATGTCTCTTGAGTTATTCAATGCTTGTGACAAATATGCAATCGCCTTGTCAGTCTTTCCTGTCTTGAAAGAGTAATCAGCCAAAACAACCAGGCCTGAACTACTGGTTGTTTTAGTTTGCACGAAATCCATGACCAAATCCGATGAAACCTGCATGGCTTTGGCTTTGAGGTAGTCAGCCAAATCGAGCAATGCCTTTGTATCATTGATCACACCAACATGATTTGCCACGGCTTTACTGGCAATACTTGCTGAGTTGTTTTCTATTAAGAAATGAATCGAAGCAATAATGATTTGTTCATTCGGATTGCCAATAAGTCCTTTCTTTTCAGCAATAGCAGTAATTGCCTCTAGCGCTTTGCTGAGTTTTTTCTCCGCCGTGTATAAAGCGGCCAGAGTGCAATAATACTCAGGACTGTTGGCGGCTACCGTTTTGTAAATCATTAGACCTGAATCGCCTGATGATAAGCCGTCGGGAAGAACAATTTGTTGGGATTGTTTGTTTTCCAGAATGGAGATAGCTTTCTTGTTGCCTGTCAACATCAACATCTCTTCTGCATATTGCAACTTGGATTCAACTTCCAGTCTTTTGTCGAGTGGCTCAGCAAATAATGAGGTGGCAGTTGCAAGAAAGACAATAATTAAAATGCCGATAAGGGCCTTTTTGTGTCTAACAAAAACAGTTACTCTCCTAAAAAACAAATAGAGAAATACATTAAGAACGGTGATGGGCAGGATACTGGACCCTGCTGTGTTGATAGCCTTACACATTTCAAGCAGACTATTGTATTCGGAAATTGTGCTGTCGAGATTGCGAACAGTATTAGCCAGTTCTGCTGGTATCTCAGGGTTGGATGGTTGGCTGGAGCTTTTGAGTTGCTGCTCGCCGTCGGCGATTTCCCGGTTTAAAGTGCTTATTTCTTGCTGAAGTTTATTTAATTCCCCTGAAACCTCGCCGCTGATTTCCTTCTTCCGGGTTTCAAACTCTAGCCGATTTAGCTGGTAAGTATTGTTGATCTGCTCCTGCTGAGCTTGTTGGCTGGCTTGATGCACAGATTGTGGAGACGAGATTGCCACCGGTGCTATAGAAATTTGTGAATTGCCGGGAAGTTCTTCGCAATGTCCAAGAATGGGTGCAGATACAAGGATTAGAGGAAGGAGGAAAATTGCTGGAAATAACTTGAAAGATGGAAAGGCAAAGAGCCCCTTCATTTGCATATTATTCATCGATATGATTTCTCCCAAGACGGTTTTAAAGGCAATTGTTTATGAGGAGGAATTGCATTTGCCATATTCTCAGCTTTCTGGAAGGCATTTGTCCAGAATTATCTAACCCAAGGAGTTTTTGGAATCATTTTGTTGCCAGGCGTCTTGACCAGCGCGATACAGCGGCCCTCATCCGCCGCCTGCTGGTGCGCTGAAATTCTCTATTCGAGAATACGTTTGCGGCTTTCGATAATCTGGCCCCAGGCATAAATAAACAGGCCAAGGGAACAGCCGGTGATGCCAACCAGTTCCCAGGGGTTCAGTGCCTCGCCGAGGAGCAGCCAGGCGAGCAGGGCGGTCGTTACCGGCACAAAGGACATAAAGATCGACACGGTGATGGTGCCGATTCGGGCGATGGCATAGGTCGAGCACATCAGGGCGATTATATTGACAATAATTCCTTGGTATGCCGCCTGGCTGGCTATCTCCCCGATACTCGCCTTGCTGAGGGAGGTCGGCAGGAAGAACCACATCGGCAGGAAGAAAAGGGTGTTGACCACCGGCACGGTAACCAGCACGTCCCGCCACTGAAAGCCCCAGAAACGTATGGCGATCATATGGGCGGTGTAAAAGACCGCGGCGCTGAGCAGAAGGAGTATGCCAAAGGAATGACCTGGCGAAAAGGTGTCGCCTCCGGCCATAACGAAATTGGCAATAAAGATCAAGGCAATCGCCATATAGCGCAGCGCCGAAACCCGCTGGCGCAGGATGAACCAGGCCGCCACCGCGCCGAGGACCGGGAGCATGCCATTGACCAGGACGCCGGCATGGGCCGCCTTCAATTCCCTCAGGCCGTAGAACGAGGTCATGGTGTAGGGGAAACCGACCCCGAGGCCCATGATCAGGTACTGATGCAGCTTGAACCGGTGCCAGTGATGGCGCGCCACCAGCGGCAGAACGCAGAGCAAGGCCGTCACATAGCGGATCAGGGTGATATCCGCAGGCTGCAGGTTGGATTGGACGCCGTAGCGGGAGATGGTAATCCACCCCGACCAGGCGCAGACGATAAAAACGCAGGCAAGATAGGCCCGGAGGTTGGTCATTTGCTTCTCCGGCAGGTCTCGTCTTCCTGGTTTTCACCGTATTTGATACTGTTCGAGGCAGCGAGGGCGGCAATTTTCAGGGCCTCGGAATAGGTCGGAAAATTAAAGATATTGTCGATAAAGACATCGACCTTGGCGTTGTACAACAGGGCCATCTGGGCGATATGGATGACCTCGGTCGCCCCGCCGCCGATGATATGCACACCAAGGATCTCCCGGGTATCGCGGTGGACGATCATCTTCAGCATGCCCTCACGTTCGCCGGAGATCTGGCCGCGCGGCAGTTCGTGGTAGTGACAGCGGCCGACGACGATCTTGTAGTCGCGGGCGATGGCCTCCTCCTCGGTGATGCCGACATAGGAGATCTCCGGGATGGTATAGATGCCGAAGGGAAAGATCTGCGGAAACGACTCGGCGCGGGTCTTCAGGCCGTTCAGTGCCGCCAGACGGCCCTGGATGATCGAGGTGGAGGCAAGGCTCGGCCATCCGACCACATCGCCCACCGCGTAGATATTCGCCGCCGAGGTCTGGTACAGTTCGTTGACCTCGATATAGTGGTGCTCATTGAGGCGCACGCCGGCCCGGTCGATATCGAGACCCATCGTATTGGCCTCGCGGCCGAGGGCGAAAAACAGGCATTCGGCGGCAAAAATCTTTCCATCGGCAAGGGTTATCATAGCGCCGGGCGGGCACTTTTCGATGCGGAAGTTTCCGCAATTATTGATATAGTTGATGTTGCCGCCGGGGAAGTTGTTCTGCAGTTCGCGGGTGATTTCGTGGTCGAGAAACTTCAGCAGCTTGTCGCCCCGGTCGAGGAGGGTGACCTTGACCCCGAGGGCGGCAAAGATTGTGGCGTACTCGGAACCGATAACCCCGCCGCCGACGATGATCATGCTTTCCGGAATGTGTTTGATGGTGAGGATCGAGGTCGAGTCGAGAATGGTTTCGTGATCAAAGGGGACCTCCGGCGGATTACGGGGACTTGAGCCGGTGGCGATGATGATCCGCTCGCCCCTTGCCTCGATCTCCCGGCCGGCGGCCAGACTCTTGACGATGATGGTGTGGGCATCGAGAAAGCGGGCCGAGCCGCGGATCAGGGTAATGCCATTGCGTTCGAGCTGGCAGGTGATGATCGCCTGCTCCTCAATCCGCACATTATAGAGACGCTGCTTAAGCTTCTCCATGGAGATTTCCGAATCCTGGGTAACGCAGGACTCATCCGCGAAGACCTTGCGTTTCAGGTGGCCGGTGAGGTAGAGCACCGCCTCGCGCAGGGTCTTACTGGGAAAGGTGCCGGTATTGACGCAGACGCCGCCGAGGGAGCCTTCCTTTTCCAGGACCAGGATCTTCTTGCCGGCCTTGGCGGCGGTCATTGCCGCTGCCAGTCCGGCGGGACCGGTGCCGATGATGATGAAATCGTAGTATGGTGCAGTCATGGGTCTTGCCGTGGATATCGGGCGAATTGAGGGTTGCTCTGCAGTAGGTGTTTTCCTCTTTGTACACCGCTCCTGATGATTTGCAAATCACTGTCTTGCGGGAAGGTGCGAGGGGGATGGTGTGCCGGTATTAGAGGAGGCCCTTGGCCCGGGCAAAGTCCAGGTCCTCCGGGGTGTCGATATCGCGGAGGGTGGCAAGAACCGTCGGGGAGATTGCGGCACTTGCCAGGCGCCTGATGGTTTTGGTAAAGACCTCGGCGGTAGACCAGATCATTTCGTTAAAGAGGAGGGGATAGAGGCGATGGGCGGCTTCGGCTTGCATGCCGATCAGGTAATAGCCGCCGTCCCGGCTGGGGCCGATTACCACCTCGGCGCTCCGCAGGGCAGTGAAGGCCTCGGCAAGCAAGGCGGCGGTGAGATCCGGGATATCGCTGCCGATGAGCACCGCTCTTTTCGCTCCGCCGGCAAAGGCACTGGCGAAGGCGGTTTGCATCCGCAGGCCGAGGTCGCCTTCTGCCTGGGTTTCATAACTCATCGGTCCCAGCCAGGCAGCCATTTTGTCCCGGCTGCCACCGCTGTAATGAACGATGCTGGCAATGCCGCCTTTTTCATTGAGGGTTCTCGCCTGGCCGACAACTCGCTCAGTAAGCAGTTTCTGCAGGCGGGCGGCACCGGCCGCGCCAAGCTCCGGGATCAGCCGGGTCTTGGTGTGTCCGGGATCGGGGTAGCGGGTGAAGAGGAGCAAGACGTCGCAATTGGTCATAAACGGCTCGGCGGAGGGCTGGGGAAATATGTGCAGCAAGACACCTAGCTCGCCGTTTCCTGGCCCTTTTTATCAATGGTTATGATGGTCACCCGGTTGCGGCCATTTCTTTTTGACAGGTACAGACCCCGGTCGGCCGCTTCAAGAAGTTCCTGTTGGGTCAGGGTATCGCCTTGAGCATATTGGATGCCGCCGCAGCTGATGGTGATCTGGATTGATCCGCTGTTGGTAACCGTGGTGATGGTGGCTACGCAATGCCGCAATCGCTCGGCAAAGATGCGCATGCCGATGCGATCAGTTTCCGGCAGGATGACCGCGAACTCCTCTCCGCCGTACCTGGCGACAATATCGTTGGGACGCACCGCACTGCTGATGGTATTGGCGAGATTGATCAAGACCTGATCCCCCGCCGGATGGCCGTGGGTATCGTTGACGTCCTTGAAATAATCGATATCAAATAACACCAGGCTGAGGGGGTGGCCATAACGCTTGGTACGGGCCATTTCTCTTTGCAGGATATCTTGAAAAGATCGATGATTATGCAGGTTGGTCAGGCCGTCGCGGAAGGCAATCTGTTCGAGCTTGGCGTTCGCCAGGCGAAGCTCCTCGGCGAATCGTTCTGATTTGGATTTTTCCTCCTTGAGGGCCAGAAGCAATTGCTCATAGGAGAAATTCAACCGGCCGAGTTCCTCATTGGCCTCTTGGAGGATCAGCGAATATGGTTTTATCTTTCCCGGATCGACTTCAAATATCTCTAGAATATCGATGCTTTTTCTCGCAACATCGTCGAGAAGCTCGTGGCTTCGCTCCGGGTCTATATTTAACGATGTCGCCAGCTTTTCCTTGATTTCCAGGAGCAGGGCGGTCGATGCCCGGCCATTGCAGATGGCCGACAACATATTGGCAATTTGCAGCACCAGAGCGGTTTGTCGGAAATCGCTGGGGGCATGCTCGGGCTCATGATGGAAGCGTGTCGGCGCCGTTACCGATTCAGGAAGACCCCAGTTGTGCAGAAGCATGCTGCCAACCTGCTGATGGTCATAGCGGAAATGCTGCTGTTCGCTGGTGTTGATACGTACATCACTGCTGATGATGCAGTTTTTCAAGACATCATCGTATTCTTTGCCCTTGGTGAGGTGCAGGACCAAGACCCCAACGTCCTGGAGCAGGCCAGTCACGAAAATGTTGGCATCTTTTTTATTGGTCATCCCCATCACCAGCTCGGCAGCCACCGCGGCGGTGACGGATCTTCTCCAGAAATAGTCAAAATCGAAGGTGGAGCCGGCGCGACCGCGGAGTTCTTCGGCAATGATAAAGGATAAGGCGATATTTTTTACCAGATTGGTTCCAAGTATCGAAAGCGCTCGATTGATGTTGCCGATCTTGTTGGGCAGGGAATAGACTGCCGAGTTGGCAACGCGCAACAGTTTACTGACCAGGGCTGGGTCGGCGGAAAGGATTCTTTCAAGGTCTTTCAGTGAAAATTCAGCTTCTTGCACTACATTGAGGATTTTTACCGCAATTGCCGGTGGCGATGGCAGATTGATCTGCTTTTTGATCAGCTCCTCTATCTCAATGGTGTCTGTTTGTTTGGCCATGATGTCTCAAAGGTTTTGGGAATGGTTATCCTCTCGAATCATATAGCCGATTGAAAGATTTGCCAATGGTTAAAAACTGAGTTGAGCAGCTGGTCTGCTCATAGAAAACGTATGCCCTTGCGGTCTAGGAACAGCTATCTCCCTTGCCGGGCCAGTGAGGGTGAGCAGAAGTGTTCTTGCGGGAAATCCATAACTTTCGGGCATTGAAGGAAATACCTTTAGCCAAAATGCCCCAGGGAAGTATCGACGGGGATTTTTGCCGACTATGGCTTTTAATATTGTTGAAGAACTCATCATTACCTGGTATCACTGCCGTCGGACGGAGAAGTGCCGGAGCGGTCGAACGGGACGGTCTCGAAAACCGTTGTGGGGGTAACTCCACCCAGGGTTCGAATCCCTGCTTCTCCGCCAAATTGAAAAAATCAAAAAAATTTACAGAGTGCAAAAAAACCCGCGAGCCGTTTGGCTCGCGGGTTTTTTTATTGTGTAAGGCAGGCTGTGTGATTCGGAGGTAGTGAATGGCTGGGAATTGAGATGATGGTATTTGTGGTACTGTTTGCTATTTTGCCTTGTTTCGGGCAGTTTCTGATGCAGAATCCTTGGCCGATAACCAGGAAATGCCGACAACGCCCAGCAAGATCACCGGAATTGCAATAGCCGCAGTTAAACCGTCGCTCAGGTCCAAACTCTTTATAAGCGAAAGCGCCCCGACAACACAGCCGAGGCAGGCAAGCATGCTGAAATAGTACATAGTTCTCTCCTTATCTTCTTCGCTGGGTGTACGTGCCCTTATTCTACCGGATATTTGTTAGACTTATTTGGTTTCAGGTTGCACCGCGCAACAGTGTTAAAAAGCAATTTATATGTATTTAAAAATATTAAATTATTTCTAATTACTAACTGACATATCCTTGTGCTATGTTGGTGAGTGATCACTTCAAAAATAGTAAACGATCACTAACATGTCAACTCAAAAATTTTGAAGATGGAGAATGGCATGCCGTTTAATGCGTGGCTGGGGCTCAGAGAAAACTATCGATACAATCGAAGATGCGGAAGAGGCAGTGCGTGGCGCCGAAAATTTATGGTTTATTCAGCGTTGTTCGGTGGGTGCAGTTACCGGGGGGCTACGGCTTCGCGGTAAACCTGCCAGAGGGCGGTGTATTTTTCAAGCAGCGGGAACTTGCCCTCGCTCAGGGACCAAATGCTTACTAAGCCTTGGATGACACCGAAGAGCAAGGTTGCCGAGGCATCAAGGTCTATATCCGGGCGGACAGCGCCGTCACGGACACCATCGGTGAGGAGTTCTTTCAAGCGGGAGATGTATTTGTCAATCATTAGCGAGGCTTGTTTGTTCAGCTTTTTATCGCCGAGACTGATAATCTCGGCGATAACCTGAAATGAGATTCCTTTACGCCTACTGATCATGGAAAAGTGAGTCCCTATAACTTTCTCTATGATTTCAAGGGTTATCGGCTCGTTGGCCACGGCCTGTGAAGAGATGTCCGTCAGGAGCACTTCCTCGATATGGGTGAGCAGAAAAGAAATGATGCTTTTTTTACTCTTGAAATGCCGATAGATGGCTGCTTCAGAAATGCCGACCTCCGCTGCTATCCTTCTTACTGTCAGGTGCTCGCTGCCGTATTTGAAAATCAAGATTGCGGCAGCATCGATGATCTGCTGTTGTCGTATTTCGGTGTGTTCTCTCTTTTGTACCAAGGGGCGATCTCCTTTGCAGCAAGCTCCGGGTGTATTTCTGGAGGTGCCATGATTTGTGGCGATACCTTGAGATGGAAAAACTTTCATCGAAGAACCGGCAATCACTGCCTAGCAAAGCTAGTGGATTATACTGAAAAAATCAAGCGAAACGTGATGATTGGACGGTGCTTGAAAAGCAAACAAGAATAGAGATTGAGGGTGAGAAGGTGCAGCCTCAAGGTGAGACTGGAAAAAGGGAACGCCAATAAAAATATACAAAATAGCCGTGTAGTTGCCGTCATGCGCGGCAAGGGTGACCGTGATCGGGTCTTTGCTTAAGCGCGATCAGCTATATTGACCGTGTGTTTCAAATCCTACCAAGCTCGGATGTGTGAAACGTATTGAAACGGCCTGTTGTGGCAGTTCAAAATGTTTCTGGATGCTCCAGAAATGTCTTGACAAATAGATCGCATAAATTAATCTTTGCCTCAAATTGAGTGTGATTGTGGGTTCAGGGACAGAGAGACGTCCCTGGAGGGTTTGTCTGTTAGTCGGGCCGCTAACTGAAGTTTTTGTTTGAGTTTGTGGCTTTTGTCCGACGGAATACATAGTTCGTTCAGGAATAATCTACCTATCCTGAAGAGTCTGTTGGTTGAGCCGCAAACTGAAGCTGATGCTTTGGTTTGCGGCTTTTTGTTTTTAATGGAAAATTATTAGCTTAGCTATGGGTTCAGGGGCAGAGGATTGCCCCTGGAGGGTTTGTCTGTTAGTCGGGCCGCTAACTGAAGTTTTTGCTTGAGTTTGTGACTTTTGGCCGACGGAATACATAATACCTTCAGGAACGGTTTGCTGTTCCTGAAGAGTTCGTTGGTCGAGCCGCAAATTGAAGCTGACGCTTTGGTTTGCGGCTTTTTTTATCTTTAAAGCAGTCGGCCGGTTTTTCTAAAATAAAACTATAATTTCAGTATGATAGGTTGATTGATTGGGTGGATTGTCGGTCTTGATCTATAACTTTTAATAAAGAGGAGTCATCATGTTAACCGCGTTGGTAGTTGTTTTTATTCTCGCCTATGCAGCTATTGCCCTTGAGCACCCGCTCAAGGTCAATAAATCAGCATCGGCACTCATAGGCGCCGGTCTGCTGTGGACGATCTACGCCCTTTTGGGTGGCGATCACCATCTGGTGTCGGAAAATCTTAAGGAATCGGTGGCGGCAACAGCCCAGATTGTCTTTTTTTTGATGGGCGCCATGACCATCGTCGAGGTGATTGATGCCCACAATGGCTTTCATGTCATTACCTCTCGGATCAAGACAACCAAGATAACCTCACTGCTGTGGCTGGTAGGTTTCGTTACCTTTTTTCTCAGTGCCATTCTGGATAATCTGACTACTACTATCGTCATGATCTCTTTGATGAAAAAGCTTCTTGATCGACACGATGACCGGTTGTTTTTTGCCGGGATCATTGTCGTTGCCGCCAATGCCGGCGGGGCCTGGTCGCCAATCGGAGACGTTACCACGACCATGTTGTGGATAGGTGGTCAGATCACCTCGCTTGCCATCATCGAGGGGGTATTCTTGCCTTCCCTGGCCTGCCTGGTTGTTCCGTTGTTATTTTTGAATTTTACCTTGCGGGGAAAAGAGGTCATCAGTCCGGTTGTAGTTGATGACGGCAGTGATATCAAAACCAGCCCCTTTGAACAAAATCTGATGTTTTTCATGGGCATCGGTTGTCTGGTTGCCGTGCCGGTATTTAAGACCATCACCCACCTTCCGCCTTTTATGGGCATTCTTTTTGGTGTGGGTATTCTTTGGCTGGTTGGTGAAATAATTCATCGCAACAAAGAAGACGAGTATAAAGAACACCTTACCCTGGTGTCAGCCCTTAAGCATATCGACATGAGCAGCATTGTGTTCTTTATCGGTATCCTTCTCGCCGTTGCCACTCTTGAACATACCCATATCCTTACCTCCCTTGCCAAGTGGCTTGATGCAACCTTCGGAAGACAGGATGTAATTGTCACTTTAATCGGATTGCTCAGTGCCATCGTTGACAATGTGCCCTTGGTCGCTGCGTCAATGGGGATGTACGACATGGCTACCTACCCGACCGATAGCTTCCTTTGGGAATTCATGGCCTATTGTGCCGGAACTGGTGGTTCAATTCTGATCATTGGTTCTGCCGCCGGTGTTGCCGCCATGGGCCTCGAAAAGATCCATTTCTTCTGGTACGCCAAGAAGATCGGCGCCCTTGCCGCTCTTGGCTATTTCTCGGGCATTTTTGTCTATATCGTGCAGTTCAAGTTAACGCACGGTTGAGAGCAGTTTATCAACCGCCGGGGCCACGAAGGAAACTGGTGCATCAGTCGTCACCCGCAACCCTGGACTGAAAAGCCGGAGGGTGGGTGGCGATGGCGAAGATAATAATTTCAACTATTGTAAGGGGATGGGCGTATGGACAAAGAGCTGAAGGCCAAGGTGCTGCTGGTAGACGATGAGGAAGATTTCCTGGCGACCCTGGCCGAGCGACTGGAGAACCGGGGCCTGAAGGTCAATACCGTCACCAGTGGTGAACTGGCCGTGGAGAAGGTGGAGCAGGAGGGCTTTGATCTTATTGTCCTTGATCTGGCGATGCCGGGCATGGACGGCCTTGAGGCCTTGAAACGGATCAAGGCGAAACAGCCGGACGCAGAGATCATTATTCTCAGCGGCCAGGGCTCGATCAAGACCAGCATTGAGGCGATGAAGCTTGGTGCGGAAGACTTTATGGAAAAGCCGGTCAATATGTCTGAATTGCTCGACAAGATAAGCAATGCCAAGGATAAGCGGCTGTTGGTCCTTGAGTCAAAGAGCATCAAGGAAATCGAGAAGATTCTCCATACTAAGGGTTGGTAAACCACCGGGAGAGACCTGAGGTAGAAAAACTCTCCCGTTCATCCTCGTTACACCACACGGGCATACGATTCGTTTGAGCAGACAAGCTGCTTAATTGAGCTTTGCCCGGAAGGTAAGCATCCACGAAAAGGAGAAAAATTGTGAGCACAGAAAACCAGACGGTACGCGACATCATGTTACCCCTCACTGGCTTTCCCTGTATGAAGGAGAGCGGAACGGTTCAGGAAGCCATTCGCCAGCTCCGGTCGTTTTGTCCCATCGGCAGCACCGGCCCCTGCGGCTTTAGTGAGCTGATGGTTGTTGACGAAAAAGGAGGTTTGGTCGGCCGGGTAAGCCAGCAGGGCATCCTCAAGGTACTTTTCGCAACCTTGCTGGAACCGGTGGACATCAAACGATTCGAAGGCAAGACCGCCGAATTCAGTGATCTTTCGACCCTGCTTGACGGGGTGTTGATTAAAGAGGGCGTCCATCATCTGAACTCTGCCCTGACCGCGGTCATTGAAAAAAACATCAGGGTGCTGCCGGCGACTTCCGATCTTCTCCACGCCATGGCGGTCATGGTTATCTGCAAGGAAACGGTGTTGCCGGTTGAGGAGAACGGCAAATTGGTCGGTGTGGTCAAGCTTGCCGAGGTCTTCGGGGCTCTCGGCGATAAACTCATAGCTATGAACGGCAAATAGCCAAAGAGGATGGATACCATGTCATCTACATATGTTGAGGCAGCGGAGGCTAAGGCTCCGTTCGATTGGAAACGCGCTTTTTTCCTCGTCTTGGGCGTAGCACTGTTTTTTATAATTTACTACTGCCCGGCCTGGCCTGATGCCATTGACCCGAAGGGCAATCATTTTGTTCTGACAAAGGAGGGCAAGGGTGCCTTGGCGGTGTTTGCCCTGGCCGCCACCTGGTGGATTTTTGAGGTACTGCCGATCGGCGTCACCGGTATCGCCATCGGTGTCGTGCAGGCGATGTTTCTTATCCGCAAGCCGGAAGTCGCCTTTAAGGATTTCATGGACCCCTCGGTCCTCTTTATCTTCGGGTCCATCGTTATTGGCCTGGTCTTTACCAAGAGCGGACTGACCAAGAGGATGGCCTATAAAATGCTGGCAATCGTTGGCGAGAAGACCAGCATGATCTACCTCGGTTGCTTTGTCATGACTGCGGCCCTGACCCACTTAATGGCCCATACCGCAGTGGCGGCGACCATGTTTCCGCTGCTTTTAGCCATCAATGCCTTCTACTCGGACACCGATTATCCGACCAAATTTGGTAAGGGGCTTTTTATCGGCATGGCCTATGTTGCCGGTGCCGGCAGTATCATAACCCTGCTGGGGGCGGCGCGTGGAGCGGTGGCCATCGGCTTTTTCAAGGAGATGACCGGCAAGGAGATCAGCTTTTTTGAGCTTTCCTATTACATGGCTCCCGTTGGCTGGCTCATGGTCTTTCTTATCTGGGGCCTTATTCTGGTCCTCTGTAAACCTGAAAAGGCAATTATTCCGGGGCTTAAAGAAAAAGCCAAACAGATGTATATCGACTTGGGGAGCTGGAACAGGAAGGAGATCCTGACCCTCACCATTACCCTGGCGGTAATTCTTCTTATAGCCCTGAAAAACTGGGTTCCTGCTCTGCAGACGATTGATAAGACTGCGATTCTTCTCAGTTCCACCTTGTTGTTTTTTATTCTCAATATTCTCACTGTCGAGGACCTTGAGGATATACCGTGGAATATCATTCTTCTTTTCGGTGGAGCGATGTCCATCGGTTTTTGTCTATGGCAGACCCATGCAGCCGAATGGCTGGCGGTGAACTAGTTGCAGCTTTTTACCGATGCGCCGGCAGTCGTCTTTATTCTCGGTATGGCCTTTTTCGTTATGATTATGACCAACTTCATAATGAATGTCGCGGCAATAGCTATTTCCCTGCCGGTGGCATTGGTCGTCGCACCGTATTTGGGAGTGGCCGGCGAGGTTATCTTCTTTTCGTCGCTGATGACCGCCGGTATGCCCTTTCTCCTGTTGATTGGTGCGGCACCAAACGCCATTGCCTACAATTCAAAACAGTTCACCACCGGGGAATTCTTTAAATTCGGCATCATAGCCAGTGTCATGCTCATGCTGGTGGTTTGGCTGGCAGTGGCGGTCATTTGGCCGCTTATGGGTATGCCGGTGTTCTTGAAATAATCCAAGGCAGGTTCATTGGAGATGGCCGGGTGATATCGCCCGGCCATCGCATCTTTAAAAAACTCACTCATCATCCGCTCCAAAGAGGTTACCTTGGGCAAGACACGGAAAATAAAGGTTTTGGTCGTAGACAATGAGAGGGGATTTGCGGCAACTCTGGCCGAACGCATGCGTTTGCGAAATATGGAGGCGGAAAGCGTCAATTCCGGCGAGGAGGCGCTGGCCGCATGCGCTTGTTTTTTCCCTGATGTTATAGTCCTTGATATGCAGATGCCTGAAATGAGTGGTCTCGACGTGTTGTCACAAGTGAAGATTTTAGATCCCAGTATAGAGGTAATCCTCTTGACCGGCCACGGTTCCCTGGAACTCGGCATCACCGGTATGGAACTGGGGGCCTTTGACTATATCATAAAGCCAGTGGATCTAGCCCTGCTCATGGAAAAGATTGTCGAAGCGAATACAATGAGGAGATCGAAAAAATAAGCAGCCGGGCATGAATTTGACAGCCTGTTCATTGAATGAATGATGAATTGACCGGGTGACTGCGATTCCTTTATATTTGGCCGTTAATTTTTAGAAAAATGAGATTGGTTATAAACGAGTGACCGCTAAAGGGTTCAGATAACTCTCAGCAAGTTTTAAAATGCAGAAGATACCTCAAAATGGTAGATTGCCGTTGTGAATTATGGCTAAAGCTGGATTGACCGGGGTGTGTGAGGTCGTAATGAATGGCAGCGCCCATCGGTCATACTGGCCCTGAGGAAAGACATACGGGTTGGCAAATTTCTGCAACAAAACTTCTGGTGAATCGCATGATGGCAAAATACCTGCGTAGACGTTTTCTGGTATTCCTGGCAATTTGCAGCTCATTGGCCTGTATGGGCCAGGCCTTGGCTGATGCCGGGGCCGATGACATAAACGCGGAATTGATCACGGCAGCATTTCTCGGCAATTTGGAACAGGTTCAGCGACTCTTGGAAAAAGGCGCCAATGTTAATGCGAAGAGGGATAACGGCATAACCGCCCTGATGGGCGCCTCCCTTGAGGGCCACACCGAGATCGTCGAGGTGCTTCTCGCCAAAGGTGCCGATGTTAATGCAAAAAATAACATACTCGGCAGCGGCTACACCGCCTGTGATTATGCCTCCCGGAAAGACCACCAGGACATCGTCAAACTGCTTGTCAGGGCTGGCGCTTTCTATGAGGAAAAGGAAAGGATCGATCCCTTCCGCAAGGAGAAAGTCGCGACCGAAACAGAAAATCATCCAGTGTCGCGAAGCAACAGAAGAGACTAGGCTGCATCACAAGGGGTTACCGGTTTCTCAGGTTTACCTGCCAAAAAACACATAGGTGGCGAGCACCGCCACTACCATCCCGGCCAGGTCGGCGACCAGCCCGCCGGCCACGGCATAGCGTACGCGTTTGATGCCGACGGCGCCGAAATAAACGGCGAGGACGTAAAATGTGGTTTCGGTGCACCCCTGGACCACCGAGGCCAGATGGCCGGCGAAGCTGTCCGGCCCGAAGGTCTTCATGGTTTCCACCATCATCCCCCTGGCGCCGCTGCCGGAGAGCGGCTTCATCAGCATGGTCGGCAATCCGTTTACCCAGGCCGGGTCCAGGCCAAGAGACGTTATCAGAATTCTCACCCCATTCATCAACATGTCCAGGGCGCCGCTGGCGCGCAGCATGCCGATGGCCACCAGCATCGCCACCAGATAGGGGATAATGGTCACCGCGGTGTGAAATCCATCTTTTGCCCCCTCGATGAAGGCCTCATAGGCGTTCACCCGTTTTACCACGGCGCCAATGAGAAAGGCGGCGATAAGCCCGAGGAGCAGCAGGTTGCTGAGCAGGGATGACTGCCTTGCCAGGTCCTCTGCCGGCAGGCGCATAAACCAGGCCGCCAGGCCGCCGACCAGCAAAGTCAGACCGGCAAGCCAGGCAAGCACCGCGCCACCCAACCGGATACGCTGGGCCACAGCCACAAAGAGAAAACCGGCCAGCGTCGAACAATAAGTGGCCATGAGGATCGGCACGAAGACATCGGTTGGGTCGGCTGCTCCCATCTGCGCCCGGTAGGTGAAGATGGTCACCGGCAGGATGGTCACCGACGAGGCGTTGATCACCAGGAACATGATCTGGGCGTTACTGGCGGTGTCCTTATCCGGGTTCAGTTCCTGCAGTTCCTGCATGGCCTTGATGCCCATGGGTGTCGCGGCGTTATCGAGCCCCAGCATGTTGGCGGCCATGTTCATGGTGATCGAGCCAAGGGCCGGGTGGTCTTTCGGCACCTCAGGAAAAATCCGGGCGAAGAGGGGGGAAAGCCACCTGGCCAGGAGATCGAGAAAGCCCGCCTTTTCCCCGATGCGCATAACTCCAAGCCATAGACACATGACGCCGGTTAAGCCCAGGGAAATCTCAAAGGCGGTCTTGGCACTGTCAAAACTTGACTTGACCAGAGCGGCAAAGATATCCTGCTGGCCGTTGATCACAAACTGCAGCAGGGCGGCAAGGAAAGCGGTCAGGAAAAAACCGATCCAGATGGCGTTAAGCATGATTCCCTCCGTGTGACCCGGAATTTGCGGGGAGGGCGGTTGCCGGCACGTCTGTTCGGCAACCGCGGCGGGCCAGGACCCAAGTGATGGCTTGCAGGCCCGGAGACGAGGTCTGCTGCCCGGCGGCTAAGAGTATTGAGCGTTTCACTATGTTCATGGCAACCAGCCGGGTGCGGGTATCCCCTGCATGAGTACCAAGCTGACGGTGTCTTAACAGCTCAGCCGATTGCTACCAGCTCAAGCTCAAAGGTAAGGGTTTCACCGGCAAGAGGGGGATTGCCATCAAGGATAACGGAATCGTCGTTGATCTGATACACGGTAACAACCATCGGCTCGTCATTCTCGTCGGTTAGTTCAAGTTCATCGCCCACTGCAAACTCGAATTCCGGCGGCATCTCTGCCAGAGGGACTTCGATCAGCATCTCCTCATCCCTCTCGCCATAGGCCTTTTCCGGTGGGAGAATGACGGTTTTCTTTTCGCCTGCCGACATATTCAGGATGCCTTCTTCAAAGCCGTCAATAAGTTCGTCTTCTCCGAGGGTGAAGACCATCGGTTCTTCGCCGGCAGTTGAATCGAAAATACTGCCATCTGCCAGTTTGCCGGTATAATGGACCGACACCCTGTCTCCCATTTTTGCTTTGGTCATGTTGTGCTCCTTGATCTGGAAAATTTGTTGGGGTGAAAAGCAGAGTCGCTGAGGAAACTTCTGCGGAGGGATTGCGTGAATGTTTGCCTGGGGGATGCCTATACGGCCATGCCGCTGCAAATACCAGGTGTTCCGGAAAAATTCAACGATTAGTACCTTCTTCCCGAAAAAAGAAGGTGAACCGTATGTTCCTGTTGCGCGGAAGGGACATCTCCGGCGGGTCGCCAATGATCACGTCCCGCCCTGTACCCTGTTTCTTCCCGCATCCTTTGCCTGATAGAGGGCCAGGTCCGCACGGTGGAGGATGTCGTCACTGGATTTCTCCCCCTCCCGCCACTCGGCCGTTCCGGCGCTGAAGGTGTAGGAGCATTGCTGGGCACCGATTTGCACCGGCGATTTTCTGACTTCGGCGAGGATGCGCTCTGCCACTGCCATCGCCCCAGCCTGAGGTGTTTGCGGCAGCAGTATGGCAAATTCCTCGCCGCCGACCCGCCCGAACTTGTCGCAGGGCCGGAGGGCCTTGCTGGCGATACCGACCAAATGACACAGCACCTGGTCGCCACCGGAATGGCCAAAGCGGTCGTTTATCTGTTTAAAGTGGTCCAGGTCGAGGCTGATGACGCTGAAGGTGGTGCCATAACGAACCGCGCATTTCCAGCCAAATTCAAGTGCCGTGAGAAAGCTCCGTCGATTGCCGCATCCCGTTAATGTGTCGGTGTTTGCGAGTGCAGTCAGTTTGGTACGAACTTCTTTGCTGCGCCGCAGATAGGCTATTGCGGCTGCGGCCAGAGATATGAGCAGGAAGCCTGTCAATGAGAGGAGGAAAAACAATCCCAAGCGATCACGGTGGATTTGGGCAAGCTGATCAAGGGAGCGCAATACATGAATTTGTAAACCCTCTCCGGGAAGATTCTTATTTACCATCACATGGGGGTAATGGCTGCCCTGCCAATAAACAAGACCGGCGGCTTCGTTGCCGGTCGCAAGCTTCAGGTCGACGGGTTTGAAGGACTGCCGCCGGTAGCGATTGTCGAGGGCATCCGCCGGCAGTTGCGTCACAGTGGCACCCGGCACAGTTTGTAGAAATAATTCCGGATCCTTGGTGAGAATGATAGCACCATTTTCATCGGTGATAAAGGTGTTGGCGGTAGCAACCAGCGGAGCCAGTTTGGGCAATTCAATTTTGACCACCACTACCCCGAGAAAATGCCCATCGGCCTTGATCGGTGAAGAAAAAAACAGGCCGGGGATATTGGTTGTTGCACCAACGGCAAACTGGCTGCTGTTTCTTCCCTGTTTCGCCTCCTGGAAATAATGCCGCTTGACATAATTGACCCCCGTTGCCGTTACTTCTTCAGGAAATCCTGCTGAGACAAAGCAGTCGGCTGCGGCATTGGTGATCCAGACCTGGCTGACATCCGCTTGATGTATAAGATTCTGAAAACGTTGGGTTAATGCCATAAAATCGGGGTCCGCCTGCCATATCTTGCGTCGTATCTCCTGGGGTAAAGCCGACGGCTGGATATCGGGACCGAAACGGGAAAGGGTCCTTACCAGGGAGGGCTCGCTGGCGAGGACCATGGGGATGCTATGCAGCTGGGCAAGGTTTCGGCCCAGGTTAGCGCTGATAGTTTCGGCGGTGGTGCTGGCCATTATACGCTCACGTTCAAGGAGCTTGACCTCGTGCTCCTTGGCCAGGAAGCCCGAGGCAAACCAGGCAAGCATCGACAAACCGGCAACACTCGCCAGGAAAACCAGGGTGGCAGGTATTGCCCGGATGACACCGGAGCGGCCTTTCTGCCTGGCCGGGTGAGAATGCCGGGAAGGCGGTACGTTTTGCGAGGTGGCTTGCATAATAATGAGGTTCAATTGTCTGCGGTTGTACCTATTACAAATAGCTGAGTTCCTCCTTCAACCAGCCCGTCACCGGAAAGGGCTGGCTCGCGCAACTTGTAGTGTTTGAGGATAGTACTGGGCATGATATCGTCCATGGATATCTCCTTGTGGTAATACAGCACCGCCCTGGCATCCGGGAAGATGCGGGGGCGGTACTTTTTCTATATCGGTATCTTATAAATTATGATGAGTTACCGCCAGATGCCTATCCTGTTGCGCCTGGCGTATTCTTCTGCATCGCGGAAGCTGTCGCAGAGGTCGTGGCCCATGTCATTGCAGTCGGAGTCGTCGAATTCCGCACAGCCATCAGCGAGAACCTGGATATTGAGGATGGCATTGTTTGAAATTACCACTGCCTCGACGTCAGCCCGTTCGTGACGCCTGGTGGTGACAATCTCGTTGACCTGGATACTTGAATCGGTGAGGTTCCGGGAGATGCAGGAGGCGGTGAATTCCGGATCATCGCCTCGGCGAATACCAAGAAGGTGGAACGACCGGTAATTACGGTTTGAATCCTGGGCGGTGATGGTCGTATCGTCCGACACCAGCGGCAGATACCAGGTCGGGAAACGGCCGGAGCGCATCCGCTCGGGCCACATTGGCTGCTGGTAGCGGATGATTGGCGGCGGCGCCGGAATGCCGATAAAGATGCTGGTGTCCCGGTCATGGGAACGGCTGGGGTACATATAAACGTAGTCGCCATCCATACAACGGTTGAACTGGTAGCCCCTACCTTCCCAGATGCGCAGGCAGTGCCGGCGCCGATGGTCATCGAAATCAAAGGGCCGATGGTGGGACGGCGGCGGCCGATGGCGGGCCTCCGGTGGCGGGTCATAGCGGCGGTCCGGTGGTCTTGAGCCCGGATGGTGTTGGTAGGAATCGCCCGAGTCATGCCTTTGCCTAGGTTCATGTTGCCGGGGCTGGGGCGGTGGAGGAGACGGCGACTGATGGCGGGGCGGTTGTGGCTGTGCCTGCTGTTGTTTGTTTGCTTCTTCCTCCTTTTGTTGCAGCTTCCTGATATACAGGCGCTCTTCGAAGGACATTCCGGGCTTGATGGTTGGAGTTTCACCGGCCATTTGTTTTTTTAAATTGCGAATTCTCATCTCCCGCTCTTCTTCCGGGGTCATCTTCTCGGCGTTCACTGGGGAAGGTGCGGAAAAGTTGAGAAAAGTGAGCATTGCCATGACGATGAAAACATTGGGAAGAATCTTGCAGTGGAGTCGTTTCATACCCAGACCTCGAAGTGGTGGTTTTTTACCGGCAGTGCCATGGTGGCGAATCGATTGTCTGCAACTCCGGCGATTCGATGACTTCGGAAATTCGTCCTTGGCATTGTGTTGCCCCTTTGCCACAGTGGCAACAGCGTGAGGGGATTTTTTAAGTATATCAGGGCAGAGTGCAAACGCAATTGAATTTCAGCGAGGCTACTGGCAGGGTTTGAGCATTGACCGGCAGGCAATAATATAATTGAAAAATCCTCTATAAATGCATAGCCTAGCAGGAGGGACTGGTCGTTGCAGTGCAAGTGGCCGGTCCTTTTCCCCCTTGCCAAAAAAAAGAGAGCGGTATTCCCGGAGAAAGGAGACTTTATGGCCGAACAACAGAAACCTGAACAGCAGGAGCTGGTACTGGTGAAAAAGCGGTTTGGAATGCGTATGCCAAGCCTGCCGACCTTGCCGAGACTGCCGATTATACCGGCGGCGATTATCGGCGCAGTGCTTGCCGCTGGTATCTTTCTCTGGTTTTTTTGCCGGATCGAGCCGGATGCCGGGGAGATAGCGGTGCTCATCCGCAAGACCGGCGACAACCTGCCTTCCGGGCAGGTCCTGGCCCTTGCCCCGGGGCAGAAGGGCATTCAACTGGAGGTGCTTCCCGAGGGCCGGTATTTCAAGAACCCCTATACCTGGAGCTGGCGGATTCACCGTATCCTTGATGTCCCGGCCGGAAAACTGGGGGTCATGACCCGTCTCTACGGTGAGGAACAACCGCCCGGCAGTATCATTGCTGCTGATAATCAGCGGGGGATCATGCAGGAGATCCTCCGCCCCGGTAAGTACCGCATCAACCCCTATGCCTACCATGTCGCCCTCTTCGACGCCATCAACATCAACCCCGGCTATGTCGGCGTGGTGACCGATCTCACCGGTAAGGATGTCCTGAGCGATGAACTTGAACCGGGCGAACGGAACACCTTTATGGTCAAGGACGGCCTGAAAGGGGTGTCTGGCAGCCTTCTTGATCCCGGCACCCACTACCTCAACCCCTATATGTATAACGTTGTCGAGGTGAACACCCAAAGTCAGCGCTTTGAGATGTCCGGCAAGGATGTCATCAACTTCCTGACCCTGGACGGCTTTTCGGTGACGGTCGAGGGAACCATCGAGTTCAGCATCGAGCGGGGTGAGTCCGCCTATCTGACTCACCGGGTAGGCGATATGGACGATATCATTAAAAAACTGATCCTGCCACGGGCCAGAGGCTTTAGTCGCATCGAGGGCAGCAAGCATCCGGCGGTCAACTTTATCGTCGGTGAGACCAGACAGAAATTTCAGAGTGATCTGGAAAACCATCTGCGGGCCAGGACCAAGGGCTGGGGGGTTGATATCAAATCGGTGCTGGTCAGGAAGATAATTGTCCCCGACGAGATCGCCAGCATTAACCGCGACCGTGAGCTGGCGGTGCAGGATGCCGCCAAATACGAGCAACAGATCGTCCAGGCACAATCAAAAGCCGAGTTGACCAAGCAGGAGATGCTGGCGGTGCAGAGCAAGGAAAAGGTCGAGGCTGATACCAAACGCATCCGCGCCGTCATCGACGCCCAGCAGGACCAGAGCGTTCGCCTCATTGCCGCCCAGAAGGAACTGGAAGTGGCAAAACTTGAGTACCAGGCGGCGGCCTCCCAGGCCGAGGCGATCCTGCTTACCGCCGATGGTGAAAAGGATTCTATCAAGGCCCAGAACGAGGCGGAGGCCGGGGTTCTGAAAAACCGGGTAAGCTCCTTTGGTGGCGGCGATACCTTTGCCCGCTACACCCTCTATGAAAAGGTCGGGCCGCAGGTGAACTCGGTACTCAGCAGCGATTCTGCCGAAGGCTTGGGGCGGATATTTAGCACCTTTGCACCGGCGAAAGGAGGTGCAAAATGACAAATAGGATGAAGTACGCCCTGATCGCCCTGGCTGTCTTGGTCCTTGGCGAAGGAATATGGCTGTGGGGATTCTGCCGCTTTTATGTCGGACCCAACGAGATGGCGATTATCACTGCCAAAAACGGCACCCCCTTGGAGCCGGGACAGATACTTGCCCGCGACGGTCAGCAGGGCATTCGCGAAGAGACCCTCGGCGAAGGCCGGCATTTTCTCAATCCGGTGTTATACGATTGGGAGATTGTGCCGGTCATCCTTGTTGAACCCGGCAAGGTGGCAATTATCACCTCAAAGATCGGCAAAAAGCTCGAAGAGGGTGAGTTCATCGCCGAACGCGGCGAGAAGGGTATCTGGCGCAGCGTCCTTGGCCCCGGTAAATACCGGATGAATCCGCACGGCTACCATATCGAAACCGTCGATGCCATCAGCATCCCCATCGGCTATGCCGGGGTTGTTACCTCACTGTCCGGTGCCCAGGCCGACAGCGGCGAGTTCGCCGGCAATGACGAGAAGGGTGTGCGCCGCGATGTACTGCAGCCGGGCCTGTACTATGTCAACCCCAAG
Organism: Desulforhopalus sp.; assembly: GCA_030247675.1. Taxonomy (NCBI): domain Bacteria; kingdom Pseudomonadati; phylum Thermodesulfobacteriota; class Desulfobulbia; order Desulfobulbales; family Desulfocapsaceae; genus Desulforhopalus; species Desulforhopalus sp. Next base: position 759,959 of record JAOTRX010000002.1, read on the forward strand.
GAATATAAGGTCGATGTCGTGGAGATCGGCATCAATCAGGTATCTCTTCTTGGTCGAAGCGGCGGCAAGGTGGTCACCAAGGCTCGGCAACTCGGCAGCAATGAGGCCCTGAACGTCCTGCAGTCGGCGGTCCTTGAGAAACAGGAGGCCAAACGGCAGGATTACTTCAGCAAGCGTTCGTCCTCGTCGGCGGTGCAGGACCAAAAGTTCAAGACCGGCAAGCAGGTCGATTTCGCCAAGGGCAAACCGGTCCCGGCACCGGCACCGGCGCCCCTTGAAGAAGGCGAGATGAGCCTCACCGAACTGGTGAGCTTTCCGTCACGCGACGGCTTTCAGATCAGTCTCGATATGACGGTGGAGTTTGAACTGGCGCCGGAGAGCATTGCCGATATCTTCAGGCGCTACGGCGACCTGCCGGCGGTGGTCGACAAGATCATCATGCCGCAGATTACCTCCATCTCCCGCAACAAAGGCTCGGAGTACCGGGCCAAGGACTTCATTGTCGGCGAAGGCCGGGAGAAATTCCAGAATGATATCACCGCATCCCTGGAGCAAACCCTTGGTACCAAAGGGATCAAGGTCTATAACGCCCTGATCCGCCACGTCGAGGTACCCGACGAGATACGCGAACCGATTCAACAGGCGAGCATTGCCGTCGAACAGGATCTGACCAACAAGGAACGGCAGAACACCGCCCGCAAAGAGGCGGAATTGAACACCGAGGTGTCGTTGATCCAGCAGCGCGGCGAACAGGTGCAGCAGGAGACAGAGAAGCTGAAGGCGGAAATCGCCGCCGACCTCGGCAAACAGGTGGCGGAGATTCAGGCCGAGACCCTGATGAAGGCGGCGGAGATCAAGAAACTCACCGCGGCCATTGCCGCCGATAAGGTGCGTGTCCTTGGTCAGGCGAAGGCCACTGCCCTGCAGAAGGTCGATGGTGAAAGGGCCAACGGTCTCAAGCTGAAAACGGCGGTGTTCAACGATCCCGGCGCCTACGTCCAGTGGCGATTTGCCGAAACCCTCAATCCGGCGGTGAAGGTGAACATCATCCATTCCGGTGAAGGCACCCTGTGGACCGATCTTGAGAAGACCGGCTTTGCCGAACTCGGCGGCGCCAAACAGCTGCAGAAGAAATAGCGGAATATCCTCGTCGCGGGCCTTGGCTTGGTGCTTACGCCAATTCTCGGCCCGCTCCGTCGCCCGTGCTTCCATGCCCCCCCTATCTGTTCATCGTTACTTGAAAAAGGGATATGATTTCCCCTCAATACATCGAATCTCCTTATTTACTTCTCAAAAAAAAATCATAGTTACCCCTTCCTTTCCTTCTTTTTCATTGACAGGTGCTATGGAGATACTCTATGTACTTTGTGCAGTAACATTGTTTCTCATGTTGGTCGGGAGTGATTGATATTAAATATTATCATATTTAATATCAGTATATTGTGTGTTTTTTATAGAATAACATGTTTCCGTCTAACCACTAGAAGGGTTTCTTGCCGGATTGGCACCATTGACACGAAGGGGGTTGAACAATGTCTTTTGACAAGAGAGAATATCTGCTCAAAAAAAAGGAAAAGATCGCGCTGGGGGGTGGACAGCAAAGGATCGACAAGCAACACGCCCAGGGCAAGATGACCGCCAGGGAACGGCTTGTGTATCTGTTTGATCCCAACACCTTTGTTGAGCAGGATGCCTTTATTAAGAACCGCTGCACGAGGTTCGGCATGGATAAACTCGATCTGGACGGTGAATCGGTGGTAACCGGTTACGGCAAGATCGATGGCCGGCTGGCCTACGCCTTTTCCCAGGACTTTACCATCACCGGCGGCGCTTTGGGTGAGATGCACGCCCGCAAGATCGTCAAGGCCATGGATGCAGCGGTCAAGGTTGGTGCGCCGATTATCGGCCTCAACGATTCCGGCGGGGCCCGTATTCAGGAGGCGGTGGACGCCCTCTCCGGATACGGCGACATCTTCTACCGCAACGCCATTTACTCAGGTGTCGTGCCGCAGATCTCCGCGGTCATGGGACCCTGCGCCGGCGGGGCGGTCTACTCACCGGCGCTGACCGACTTCATCTTCATGGTCAACAAGACCTCGCAGATGTTCATCACCGGCCCGCAGGTTATCAAGACCGTCACCGGCGAGCAGGTCACTGCCGAGGACCTTGGCGGGGCCATGACCCACAACAGTGTCAGTGGCAACGTCCACTTCATTGCCGAGACCGATCAGGATTGTCTCGACGGCATTCGGCGGCTGGTTGGCTACCTGCCCTCGAATAATATGGAAACCCCTCCGGAGGCAGGTGGGGTCCGAAATGTCAACCGCTTCTTTCATGAACTCAATGAAATTATCCCGGACAATCCCAACAAGCCTTACGATATGGTTGATGTCATAAACTATATCGTCGATTCGGGCAGTTTTATGGAGTATCAGCCCTACTTTGCCAAGAACCTGATCACCGGTTTTGCCCGGGTCAATGGCCGGGCCATCGGCGTGGTCGGCAATCAGCCCAATGTCATGGCCGGATGTCTCGATATGAATGCCGGCGACAAGGCCTCCCGTTTCGTTCGGACCTGCGACGCCTTTAATATCCCTCTGCTTACCTTTGTCGATGTGCCCGGATTTCTTCCCGGCACCAACCAGGAATATGGCGGCATTATTCGCCACGGGGCAAAGATCCTCTACGCCTACAGCGAGGCCACCGTTCCCAAGATAACTCTCATCACCAGAAAGGCCTACGGCGGTGCCTACGTGGCCATGTGCTCGAAATCCCTAGGGGCGGACATGGTTTACGCCTGGCCGACCGCCGAGGTTGCGGTCATGGGTTCCGACGGCGCCGTCAATATCATCTTCAAAAACGATATCGACAAGGCGGAGGATAAAGAGGCCATGCGCCAGCAGATCCTCGAAGAATACGCCGCCGAGTTTGCCACCCCCTACAAGGCGGCGGAACGTGGTTTTGTCGACGATGTTATCGAACCGCACACCACCAGGCAGAGGGTAATTGACGCCCTGGCCATGCTGGATGGCAAACGGGAAAAACGCCCCGCCAAAAAACACGGCAACATCCCTCTTTAAACAGGAGACGACAATGGGAATTTCAGAACTCCTGGTGCAGCTGGCCAACCCTGAGGCCATCAAGACCCTTTCTTTTACAGAGAAGATGGCCGGCGGTCTGCTCGTCACCTTCCTGGGCATGGGTATTACCTTTCTCGCCCTTATTCTCCTGCAGGTTATTATCGATCTGCTGGCCCGGATTATGGTGAAAATGGAAAGACCGGCGGAGGAGGTGGGGGGAACAGTCCTCCTCGAAAATACCGCCCTGGAAACCGTCGAGAAAGATAATGACGAGGAAAACAGTGACGAGGAAGAAATCGTCGCCGTGATTACCGCCGCCGTGGCAATGCAGATGCAGACGGCCGCGGAAAACGTGGTGATCCGCAATATCAGAAAAATTGAGGTCCCGGCAACGCAGTGGCGCATCGCTGGGATCCTCGACCAGATGAATACGAGACTCTAATTTAAAAGGTGAGTGCATATGAAGATGTTCAAGATACGGATAAATGGCAATGAATACCAGGTTGAGGTCGAGGAAGTCACCAACGCGGCATCTCCTGCACCGGCCAGGGCAGCGCAACCCGCCGCCGCCCGTCCTGCGCCGCAGGAGATAAAAAAACCGGCAAGCCCGGCGGCGGCCCCTGTTCAGAATGGTGCCACCACCATCCAGGCCCCGATGCCGGGAACCATTCTCGATGTCCGGGTGAAGGCAGGAGACAAGGTCGCTAAGGGCCAGACCCTGATGATTCTTGAGGCGATGAAGATGGAAAATGAGATCCTTGCCCCCCATGATTGCGTCATCGGCCGTGTACAGGTGGAAAAAGGGGCCTCGGTCAATGCCGGGGATGTTCTCATTACTCTCGCGTAAAGATTCTCTACGGTACTAAAGGAGTTCGATATGTATGAAGCTTTAGCTGATTTCATCAGGAGCATGGGGGTCGCCAATCTCACCTTCGGCTCCATTCTGATGATCGGTATCGCCTGCCTGCTGATTTATCTGGCCATTGCCAAGGGGTTCGAACCGCTGCTCCTCATTCCAATCGCCTTTGGCGTGCTGCTCACCAACCTGCCGCTGGCCGATATGATGGCCCCGCCTGTCATGGAAATCAAGGAAAAGATCATCCATACTGTGCAGCCGGGCGGACTTATGTACTATCTTTTCCAGGGAGACCATCTGGGCATTTTCCCGCCGTTGATTTTTCTGGGTGTCGGCGCCATGACCGACTTTGGTCCCCTGATCGCCAATCCAAAATCCCTGCTCCTCGGGGCGGCGGCGCAGTTCGGCATCTTCCTCACCTTTATGGGAGCCATCGGCTCCGGCCTGTTCTCGGCCCAGGAAGCTGCATCCATAGGCATTATCGGTGGTGCCGACGGTCCGACGGCAATCTTTCTCGCCTCCCGCCTTGCTCCCCATCTTCTCGGATCAATTGCCATTGCCGCCTACTCGTATATGGCCATGGTACCGATCATTCAACCGCCGATCATGCGCCTTTTGACCACCAAGGAAGAGCGGTGCATCGTCATGACCCAGCTGCGTACCGTCTCCAAGAAGGAGAGGATCATCTTCCCGATAGTCGTCACCATCATCGTCGCCCTCATCGTTCCGCCGGCCACTTCGCTCATCGGTATGCTGATGGTCGGCAACCTCTTCCGGGAATGCGGCGTGGCCAGCCGACTGGAGGACACCGCCAAGAACGCCCTTATCAACTCCATCACCATCTTTCTCGGGATGTCGGTGGGGGCGACAGCCACCGCCGAGAACTTTCTCAAGGTTGAGACTTTGGCCATCCTGGTTCTCGGTGTCTCGGCCTTTGCCATCGGCACTGCAGCTGGGGTGTTGCTTGCCAAGTTGATGAACAAGGTAATGGGTGGCGGGATCAACCCGCTCATCGGCTCGGCTGGGGTATCGGCGGTACCGATGGCCGCCCGGGTGTCCCAGGTCGTCGGCCAGAAAGATAATCCCGGCAACTTCCTGCTGATGCACGCCATGGGGCCGAATGTTGCAGGTGTCATTGGGTCCGCTGTTTCAGCTGGCGTACTGTTGTCTCTTTTCAAATAACAGAACGGTATGTCAAGAGGCCGCTTAGCCTGCGCGTAAGGAGCGGGTTCAGCGGCCACAGGTCATTCCCCTATGTCCCAAAGGAAGTACCACCCGATGAACAAGTCGAGTGTTAATTAGGATGTTCTTACCCCGGTGAAGTTTCTTCTGCGCAGCGCCGAGGTGTACCCGAACAAGACCGCGGTCGTCCACAATGACAAGCGGTATTCCTACGCTTAGTTCCATGATCGCGTCTATCGCCTGGCCAAGGGTCTCCGTGCTAGGGGGATTAATAAAGGCGATAAGGTGGCCTTCCTTTGCCCGAATATTCCGCAGATGCTTGAAGCGCATTACGCCGTGCCGATGATCGGCGCGGTTCTGGCCAGCATCAATGTCCGGCTTTCTCCCTGAGAGATTGGCTATATCGTCAAACATTCCGATTCGAAGGCGGTCTTCGTTGACAACCAGCTGGCGGGATCGATCAAGCCGGTGCTGGCGGAACTGCCGGATGTAGCCTTTTTTGTGAATATCTGCGACGCCGCTGCCGAAATGCCGCTTTCCGGGCCAGAATATGAGGAGTTCCTCGCCCAGGCATCGCCGGCGCCGGTGGCCATCGAGGTTGCCGATGAGTATCAGCCCATAACCATCAACTATACCAGTGGCACGACTGGCCTGCCGAAGGGGGTGGTCTATCACCACCGCGGTGCCTACCTTAATTCCCTGAGCGAGATTCAGGAGACGGGGATGACCTGTGACTCGGCCTATCTCTGGACCCTGCCGATGTTTCATTGCAATGGCTGGTGCTTTACCTGGGCGGTCACCGCCATCGGCGGCACCCATGTCTGCCTGCTTGCGCTATCGGCGTCGGAGATACTCCGCCTGATCGAGGCGGAAAAGGTCTCGCATATGTGCGCCGCTCCGACCATCCTCATTATGATATGCTCTCCGACCCCAGATCGAGGGATTTTAAGATCGATCACCGCTTGACCATTCTTACCTCCGGGGCCCCGCCGTCGCCGACGGTCATAGAACAGATAGAAGGGATGGGGGCGACCATCGTCCATGTATACGGACTTACCGAAGTATACGTTCCCTATTCGGTCTGTGCCCGCCAGCCGAACTGGGACAGTCTGGCAAAGGAGGAACTCGCCCGGATTAAAGCGAGACAGGGAGTGTGGACCGGGACAAGGACATCATTATCAGCAGCGGGGAGAATATCTCGTCGGTTGAGCTGGAAAATGTCATCTACCGCCATCCCAAGGTTCAGGAGGTAGCGGTCGTTTCCACACCGGACGAGAAATGGGGTGAGGTGCCGAAGGCATTTGTTACCCCGAAACCGGGAAGCGAGCTGACCGCTGAGGAAATCGTCGAATTCTGCAAGCAAAACCTGGCAAGGTTCAAGGCACCCAAGGACATCGTCTTTTGCGAGCTGCCGAAGACCGCGACCGGCAAGATCCTTAAGTTCAAGCTCCGCCAACAGGAATGGCAGGGACGGGAAAAGAAGGTGAACTAGGTCTCCCAATGGAAACGCCGGTCCTGTGAAAACGTCCGGTAAATCTGAAAAATTCACTGCATTCTCCCTCTTGATCTGCTATGTTGTGCGGCATATCATGTCATGATAATTTGTTGGTTTATTGAGATTTATCAAGCTGTTGAACAGAAAGCGGAACGTCCTGGCAAGGGTTTGCGAGGCCTCGGTAACCATCCCGGGCCTCGTGCTCTGGAGAAGAGTACGCCTTGCCGGGTCCCGGCCACCCCATGCTCGGCAAGGCCTGTCCGACCCGTTGGTGTTCCGTTGCCGGGATACCGGAGTGGCCGCCACGATATGGCCGCCGGGCAGGACGTCCGCTGACGTTGCCAACTCGTGGTCATTCTTCCGACACTCCTTGTGGAAGAAGAATTCTTCCAAGATGATTCCATTGAATCTCTGCGTTCCAAGGTAGCACCATGCTATTTAGCTCGATAATATTTCTTTGTCTGTTCTTACCTCTGACGCTGATAGTGTATTTCTTTGCAGGAACCAAGCTACGAAATATCGTTTTATTGATAGCCAGCTTGTTATTTTATGCGTGGGGCGAAGTTGGTTATATAGTAGTGTTGTTGTATACAATACTGATTAATTGGCTTTGCGGCTTATTGCTTGATGCAACTGCTTTAAGACGTCAGGTCAGCCGTTTTGTTCTGGCATTAGGTGTTGCAGCAAACCTTCTTCCTTTAATATATTTCAAATATGGCAATTTCTTAGTTGAAAACTGCAATGCAGTAGTAGCCAAATTTGCTCACCCGGGCATCGTCACAGACAGTATTTACCTGCCCATCGGCATATCCTTTTTTACCTTCAAGGCCATATCGTATCTTATCGATGTCTACAGAAGAGATGTCGAAATGCAACGCAGTCCTCTTAACTTTGCCCTCTATATCTCACTTTTCCCCCATTTAATTGCCGGACCGATTGTCCGCTATCGCGATGTTGCAAGGCATATCGTTGAAAGACATATATCTTTTGAAGACCTTGGCCAGGGAATCTATAGATTTGTTACCGGACTCGGAAAGAAAATTTTAATTGCCAATCAATTAGGCGCCGTTGCCGATCATATATTTTCCTTATCGCCGGAAGGCTTGCCGGCAAGTCTGCTGTGGTTGGGGATACTTACATATACACTACAAATATACTACGACTTTTCCGGATACTCTGATATGGCTATTGGTCTCGGACGGATGTTCGGATTTCATTTTCTGGAAAACTTCAATTACCCCTATAGCTCATTATCGATACAAGAATTCTGGCGCAGATGGCATATATCGCTATCCACATGGTTTAGAGATTACCTGTATATACCTTTGGGGGGAAATAAAAAGGGAGAGGTACGAACCTATGTGAATTTGATACTGGTTTTTTCCTTATGCGGCCTCTGGCATGGAGCAAGCTGGACCTTTCTGATCTGGGGACTGTATCATGGCCTGTTTCTCGCCCTGGAAAGAAGCATCCTCGGAAAATTGTTAAACTCCCTGCCTGTTGTGGTGCGGGCTATGTATACATTCTTCGTTATTATGATTGGCTGGATATTCTTTCGATCAGAGACAATTGCATATGCGCTGCTCTATATCAAATCTTTAGTGAATTTTGGCAAACCTGCGTATCTGGACGGCCCCTTGTTTACTGCAATGGCCAATGAATTTTATGCCGCTCTGGTATTTGCGATTATTTTTGCGACACCATTGTTTCCATATTTTAAGCGGAAGTGGGAAGATTGCCGTGAGGTGGCTGTCGGATGGAAAAGTATCGCTTTCCACTTTGTTTCGACCGCTATTTATGTAGCTTTTATTGGTACTGTGTTAATTTATGGGGCTGCTCAAGTTTTTGGTGATTCACACAACCCTTTCATATATTCCCGATTTTAATGAATAAGTTTAAAGGAAGTCTTTCTTTCCTCAAACAATTCTGGCAGCACTTTCTTTTCGGGATACTTCTCGCATCGTTGTTTTATTTTTTCATTAAACAGAGCGCAACTGCAATTACAATTACCTTTAATGCCGACCAGGCCAGTGTAATGTCAGTTATCTCTTCTGGTACCATGATTGACAAAGAATATCGGGCGGGGCAGAGTAAGCAAACCTTCAAATTTGCAAAAATCGGCAAGAAGCGAACCATACGTCTCGATCCATTTTCTGAAGCCCCACGATCGGAAGACGGTATTTTAAAAGAGCAACGTATAACAATAAGCAGTATTTCGATAGAAAATTTGGGGGATGAAGTCTCAATTTCTGGGAGTGATCTCCTGAAGCATTTGGTGATTTCTTATCAGTTGAATCTTCAACAAACAGGGAATAGCCTGACAGTAAAGTCTACCTCTGATGATCCGCAATTATATCTTCGCTATCCACGACCTTCCAGACCTGTTGGGTATATAATAGTTTTATATTGTCTTGGTTTGATATTGCTTTTTTATATGCTTCGGATTGAAAAGGGCCGATCATCCGAGCAAGATACTAAAAGCAAATTATTCATGATCTTTGTCCTGCCATTATGTGCGGGAATATTTATAAGTCAATCGTATTTGCAGCTGATACTGCTAAGTGTTCTGATAGTAGCACTCGTATATATATTTATCAGAACACTTAATGAACGTATTCATGCCAGAGAGATTTTTTCGTCTCTTAAATATCTCATACCTATATCTGTTTTTATTCTGATTATCTTTACACCAGTCTTTCGGACAATATCTTCACTCAAATTTGTTGATGAACTGAAGGGGTTGTCTCTTTATGATAAGGAAAATCATGGTTATAATATAACTCAGAGAAGTATTAAGCAATTTCTCAAGAATTTTGAAGAAAGCTATTCTCAGTCGTATTATTTTAGAACAGAACTTCTGCACTATAATGCCAGCATTAAGTTGGGATTGTTTCATCACTCTCCCACTAAAAAGGCAATTATCGGGAAAGAAGGAATGTTCTTTGAAGGACATGGGATGCGACAGATTGAAGGAGAAAAGGTCGGATATATCGATACTATATCTGATTACCTCGGATTGTCTCCTTTTACTGATCAAGAGCTGGAGCAATGGCGAATTGTCCTGGAAGAGCGCTATTATTGGCTGAAGGAACAAGGGATATCTTTTATATTTGCTATGGCGCCGGATAAGTCACAAATATACCCAGAATACTATCCTGATAAAATTAATTCAATCAAGGTTTCCCGGGAAACTCGCCGCTACGATCAGCTCGTTAATTACCTGAAAGATAATTCCATAATACCAGTCGTCGATTTGCGTAAGGCGCTTTTAGACGTTAAAGAGCAGGCTGCTGCCGGGGCAGTTCCTCAACACATGCTGTTTTATCGCACCGATGGTCACTGGAATGCCTATGGTGCTTTTTGGGCGTACCGGGCAATCGTAAACCAGATAAATGCCAGCTACCCAAAGTTTCAGGTACCGGTTGTTGATATTGGCGACTTTGTTATTCATGAAAAGAAAGATATGGTTCATAAGGCATTTATGAACTTGATTGGGACAAAGAATGAAAGGGGTTTCTATGATACCTTTTTAACGTTGTTCCCAAAACCACATACTGTCCATGCCGCTCAGTCTGATTTTCTGCAAAAAGGTATCAATATTGACATAAGATGGAAAATAGTTACAAAGACGAATAATAACGGACAGATTCCATTTCTCTTTATTGCCGGGGATTCATTTGGTCAGCAAATGGCCGGATACTTTAGTGTACACGCCAAACATATTATAGTTCGCCGGTTTGTAAATCATTTTGATCCGAATTTGATTAAGAGCGTACACACAAATGTTTATATTCATGAGATGTTAAATATGTACCTGCTTTACAAGGTACCAGAGAATCCGGAAATAGTAAAAATGGCAAGAAAGAGAGCACTCGAAAGGTCATGATTGCGAGGAGACAGCTTGCTGATTTGCACTGGGCAAGAGTATCCTTGACGGCTTGCGATCGATCCAATAAACACAAAAATGGCCCCTTGGCAGATACTGCCAAGGGGCCATTTTTGTGTATTTCTGATTGTTACTTAATGCATCATGTTGGGCAGTAGCAGCACCAGCTGAGGAAAGACCGAAAGGATGATTGTGCCGACCAGAACGGCCAGAGTGAAAGGGGCAATCCCCTTAAAGATCGATTCGAGGGGGATTCCCCCCGGCAAGGTTCTCGCCACACCGTATACTACATAGACATTGAGGCCGACCGGCGGGGTGATGACCCCCATCTCGGTGACCAGGACGATGATGATGCCGAACCAGATGGGATCAAAGCCCAGGCCGACGATCAGCGGGAAGAAGACCGGCACGGTAAGCATAACCAGGGCCAGGGAGTCCATGAAGCAGCCGCCGATAAAATAGACCATGACCACCATGCCGAAGATCAACAGCGGCGGCAGATGGAAGCCGCCGATCAGGTTGGCGATGTCGTAGGGAATGCGGGTCACCGCCAGGAACTTGCCGAGGACGGTGGCGCCGGCCACCAGCATCATGATCATGCAGGAGGTTCGCAGGGTCTCGTAGAGGGCATCAACAAAGGACTTCCAGGTCAGTTGTCGAAAGAGCAGGGCAACCGCCAGCACCCCGATGACCCCGACACCAGCCGCCTCGGTGGCGGTAAAGATACCGAAAAACAGGCCGCCGATGACCAGGAGGAAGACCAGCAGGGTCTCGCCCATGCCCGCCAAGGATTTGATTTTCTCCTTCCAGGTGAAAGCTTCGCCGCGCGGCCCATCTTCCGGCCGGAAAAAACACCAGATCATGACGGTGATAATAAACAGCACTGTCACCAGAAGGGCCGGGATAATCCCAGCCATAAAGAGTTTGCCGATGGATTGTTCGGTGAGGATGCCGTAGATGATAAGGACAACGCTCGGCGGCATGATCATTCCGAGGCCGCCACCAGCGGCCACCGACCCGGCAGCCAGGGCGTCGCTGTAGCCGAACTTGCGCATCTCCGGCAGACCAACGGTAGCCATGGTCGCAGCGGTTGCCGCGCTTGAGCCGCATACCGCGCCAAAGGCGGTACAGGCGGCAACGGTGGCGACGGCCAGGCCGCCCCGGGTGTGGCCAAGAAACTTATAGGCCGAGGAGTACAGTTTGGTGCTGATGCCGGAGTTAAAGGCCAGCTGACCCATGAGGATGAAGAGCGGAATCGTCGTCAATCCATACGACGAAAAAACCTCGTAAAAATCCTTGGCCAGGAGATTCAGGCCGCCCTGCATCGAGCTGAGCACGGCAAAACCGAGGACGCCGGCCATGGCCATGACGTAGGCCACCGGCATTCGCGTCATGAACATCGCGACCATGAGGACAATGCCAATTATGCCTGTTGTTGTGGGGCTCATGATTTCAAAAATTTTCTGAAGGTTTTAAGAATCGAAGAGAAAAAGACCAGGCAGAGGACCGCACAACAACATGCCAAGACATACACAATCACATATTCAGGGAGGTGCAGGTTCATAGATACCTCACCGGAGGTCTTCAACCGTCCCCCGAAAAGAAACATCCGCCAGGTGACGACTACGAAGAGCGCAAGGCTGAGGCTCTCCGTACAGAGAAAGAGAAACAGGCGCAGGCGGGCCGGCAGCCTGCTGGTCAGCAGCTCGACCCCGACATGGCCCTTTCGTACTTGGGTGATCGGCAGAGCCAGGGCGACGGCAAAGACCCCCATGAAACTGACGAGTTCGACGGCCCCGAAGATCGGATGGCCGAGCAGTCGGCCTACGACATCGACGCAAGTAAGCACCGCCATGGCGAAAAGGAAGGCGGCGCCGAGCATCTTCAACCGTTCCGCGACAAAGATTACAAATTTATCGAAAGATTCCATCAGAACCAGTATCTCCACGAAGAAAAACCGCCAAAACACAACCGGCGGGAACAAGCCCGCCGGTTGTATATCATACTGTGGCGAATCCTGCTATTTGTTTGCCTGCAGTGATGCCTTGATGGTGCTGATTACCTTCGGTCCGTCGATGCCTTTCTTGCTGAGACCTTCGGCAAAGGCATCAATAGCGGGAACGACGGCTGCCGCCCAGCGCTCGGATTCCCCCGCGTCCAGGTCAATAGCCGCATTGCCGGGCTTTTTCAGGAAGGCCTCGGCCCCGGCCTTGTCGCTATCATCCCAGGCCTGACCATGTTTGACGATCCATTCCTTGTTGATGGCCTCAATGGCCTGCTGATCTTTGGCATCGATCGCCGCCCATTTGTCCTTGTTCATGGCAACGAAGAAGGTGGTGGTATAGGCGCAGGAATAGTGGCGAATCAGATATTTGGTTACCTCTCCCAACTTCCAGCCGAGGTTGGATTCCACTGGATGGGCACTGCCGTCGACCACGCCTTTCTCAAGGCTCTCGTAGGAGTCGCTCATGCCCATAGCGACAGGGGTGGCCCCAAGGGCCTTGACCATTTCGGCACTCATGCCGGTCGAACGTATTCTCAGGCCCTTTAGGTCTTCAAGAGTTTTGACTTCCTTATTTCTGGTGCAGATCAGGCCCGGGCCGTGGGCATGCAGATACATCAGTTTGGTATCCTTGAAATCGTTGGCGTTGAGCTTGCTGTAGGCATCGTTAATGACCTTGGTGGCGACGACTCCCGATGGATATCCGAAGGGCAGGTCAAAGGCGGAAACTATCGGGAATCTGCCGGCGGTATATGCGGCCACGGAGAAACCGATATCGGCGATGCCGTCGGCCACGCCGTCATAGATCTGTTTGTCTTTCAGGAGGCTGCCGCCCGGATAGTATTCGATTTTCACGCGGCCTTCGGTTTTTGCTTCAACCGCCTTGCACCATTCTTCGGCCAGTTTGCTCTGCACATGGGTCGGCGGAAAGAAGTTGGCGTATTTCAAGGTGACGGCAGCAGCAGAGGAATAGGTCGGGGTGGCGAGCAGAGCCCAAAGTGCCACAACCAAGGTTCCGGAACAGAAAATTTTCTTCATCGTACAAGCTCCTTTGTAGTTTTGCTGTTGATTTCCAGGCGCCGCTTTCTGCTTTCCCGGCACCCCTCCTGTATTCGTGAATGCAGAAACGTGTGCAGTCTACTTTTCCTCTCCGCAGAAAGACAAGTCCAGATTGCCTTTTTACCTTACTACCGCCATTTCTGCCAATCTATCCGTTGAAAAAAATACTGCCTTGTTCCATGCCCGGATAAGACCGGGGGCATTTTCAATGCACAAGGGGTGGGGAAAAACCGTACTGGGGCGATTGTGCCTCTGCGGTTTGCCGAAAAAAATTAAACAAATGGTCTGTAACCAATTGCCGTTGTTAATATAACCGCCGACGCCGCAGTACCACAAAGTGCGGCAGAAATTTTCTTGTAATTGCTGGGAATTTGCAAAAGGCCATCATTTTAATGTACTATTTTAAGTAGAGATTAATTTCCCCTATGGAATTAAATGCAACTGGAGGATCTATGAAAATCAAAATGGCATCGATCAAGTTCAGGCTTGTGGCGGGCGGCATCACCTTGGTTCTTCTTCCCCTCGTTATTATCAGCGTGCTGTCTACGATAAAATCCTCTACCGCCCTTTCGGAAATTTCAAAAACTCAAGCCAAAACAATCGCATCCGATCTAGCCCTTTTGACCGACAGCATCCTCAGTGAAGAAATGAAGGTGGCGCAGGTGTTTGCGGCCGACGAGCAGATAGTTGATTTGCTCAGTCAATTCAAGCAGAGTGGCGCCGGCGGGGTAAGCGACAAATTGGCGAAAATGTATGTAAAGCTGGGGAAGCAATTTTCTCCTTTGGGCGAAGGCTATCAAGGAATTTTTGTCAGCGATAGCGAAGGAAATCTGCTTACCGGGGTTTTGGAAGGAGGCAAGGAATATAAGGGCAGCAATGTTGCCGACCGTGGCTATTTCCAGGCTGCCAAGGCAACCGGCAAAACAACTATTGGTGATATCAGCCGGTCGAAGACCACGGACAAGTTGATTTCTGTCATCTGTGTTCCAGTAAAATCCCAGACAAACGACTTTATTGGCGCTGTCGGCCTGGTGCTGAAGGTGGAATTCCTCACGAAACTCGTCTCCAGCCGGAAGATCGGTCAATCCGGATATGGCTTCATGACCGATAAAAACGGTATTATCCTTGCTCATCCTGTCCCCGAACACATCCTGTCGCTCGACGTGAAAAAGCTTGCCGGCATGGAAGAGTTTGTCAAAAAGCTGCTGAATGGTGAAAAAGGCGTTGAATCCTACAATTTCAAGGGTGTCGACAAGATTGCCGGTTACGCCCCGTTGACCGTTACCGGCTGGTATATTGCTGCAACCCAGGATGCCGAGGAGATCCTGATGGCAGCAAACTCTATTCGCAATCTCAGCTTGATAGTATCCCTGGTGGCCATGGCGCTGACCATCGTCATCGTTGCCTATGCCGCCGGTCTCATTGTTAAACCGCTGAACAGGGCCATTGTCAGCCTCAAGGATATTGCCGAAGGTGAGGGGGATTTGACGATGCGGCTTGATGCCCGGTCAAAGGATGAAGTCGGCGAACTTGGTTTCTGGTTCAACACCTTTATCGAAAAACTCCAGGGGATTGTCAAAAAGATTGCCGGCAACTCGGTGCTGGTGGACAGCTCGTCCAACCAGCTCTCGGCGATAGCCAAAGAGTTGTCCTCCGGCGCGGAAGACACCTCGCATCGGGCGGCCAATGTCGCGACCGCCTCGGAGGAGATGAGTGCCAATCTGAACAACGTCGCCGCCGCCATGGAACAGTCTTCGACCAATACCAATATGGTGGCCTCGGCGGCTGAGGAAATGACCTCAACGATCAATGAGATTGCCGAGAATGCCGAGAGGGCAAAAAATATTTCAAGTCAGGCGGTTGCGCAGGCAACCAGCGCCTCGGAAAAAATGCAGGAACTCGGCAAGGCAGCCGAAAAAATCGGCAAGGTTACCGAAACGATAACCGAGATATCCGAGCAGACCAACCTCCTGGCCCTCAATGCGACGATCGAGGCCGCCCGTGCTGGCGACGCGGGCAAGGGCTTTGCCGTTGTTGCCAATGAAATTAAGGATCTCGCCAAGCAGACTGCCCAGGCCACCCTGGATATTAAGAGTCAGATCGACGATGTGCAGCGGACGACAAAATCCACCGTCGTTGAGATCAACCAGATCTCCGAGGTAATCAGCGGGGTCAATGATATCGTGGCGACGATTGCCGCGGCGGTTGAAGAGCAGTCCGCGGCAACCAAGGAGATTGCCAATAATATTTCCCAGGCGAGTCAAGGCATCCAGGAGGTCAATGAAAATGTCAGCCAGAGTTCGGCGGTGGCCGGGCAAATTTCCCAGGACATTGCCCAGGTAAATCTGGCCGCAACGGGAATTTCCGGTGGCAGCAAGCAGGTCCAGACCAGCTCGGAGGATCTGCAGCGTATGGCCAAGGAGCTGAATGCCATTGTCGGCAGTTTTAAGGTCTGACGGCCGGTCAGCGGCCTAGCCGTTGACCAATGCCGCTTTTTACTGAAGAGTTGATTGTAGCTGCGACGCGGTGCGGTTTCTCGCCGTCCCGTGCTGGACTGCCTCGTCGCAGCTTGTTTCAGCTCTGTTTCCATCTTCAATTAGAAGCGGCAGTATTCATACATATTCCTGCCTATGCCCCGGCTGCTTCTTTGCCGATTTGCCGGCGGCCAACTCCCCGCATCATTCGCATAGTGATGGTGATCCTTAGACTATCAAGAAAAAGAATCTCATCCCAAAAAGATTTTGATCTTTGACTCGTGAGATGCTACTTTCAGGCGAAGATATCGAACTGATTCTATTAGGCAATTATCCACCGAACCAATTTAAATGCTTTTTCCGGAAGAAATCGAAGCCATATGCCACAGCCCCGGGTAGTTTTACTTGTCGATGACGATACTATTTGTCTGGCAATTGCCGAATCGATGGTGAAGTCCTTCGGCTTTTCGACCCTGATTGCTCGTGACGGATTTGAGGCACTGGCCGTTTTTCAGGCGCATAAAGAGGCAATAGCCTGTGTTGTCCTGGATATTGAGATGCCGCGCATGGACGGCATCGCGACGTTTCAGCAACTAAAGCAAATACGTGAAGATATCTGCGTCATCATCGCCTCAGGCTATCTTGGCGAGGCCAACATGGCCAAGCTGGTTCCCCTGCACCCCGCAGGATATCTGCGCAAGCCGTTAGCCTATCAGACCTTTACCAGCATGTTGGAAAAATGCATCAACAGGTGATCTTGGGCTGGGCCGATTTCCAATAGGGCACCTTGCCGCTTTGTCTGCCAATTCGTACCCCAGGGGCACAAGCTTCGTATGTGCGGACGAAGCTGCTGGACTCAGCGAAATACCGCAAGGGCATATGTTTCGTGTGAGCGGGCGAGCCGCGCCACTCAGCTTTATTTTATTTTGTTTCGGGTTTACCAAAAAGGTCGGGGTATAGGGTTTTCGCACAATCCGGGCAGATACCATGGCTGAACCGGGCATTGGAGTGGTCGCCGATATATGCCTCGATCTGTTGCCAGAAACCACTGTCTTGGCGGATTTTCTTGCAGTTGGCGCAGATCGGGATCAGGCCGCTCAAGGTTTTGACGCTTGCCAGGGCCTCCTCCAGCCGCGCATTGGCCTCTGTCAGCTTTTTTTGGGTGATCAGCAATTCCCGGTTTTGCCGGTAGGCATTTTCATAGGTGGACAACAGCAGGTCGAGGATCTGTAGCGGCTGAGCGTTGATGAGGTAGTCTTTTCCGGAGAAAGACACCTTGATGTTCATCACTGTTTCCGGTTTGTTGCGCAGCCCGGCATTGGCGATAAGATGCTCGATGCGTGAGACGATATAGGTTTCATCGAAGGGTTTGGTGATAAAGTTGCTGGCGCCGGCCGCAAGTCCTTTGATGACATCCGTCGGTTCGGCGAGGGAGGTGATGAGAATCACCGGTACTTTCCGCAACTTGTCGTCGGCCCTGATATGTTTGCAGAGTTCGTATCCGTCCATCTCCGGCATTACGATGTCGGTGACGACGATGTCCGGCAGCTGTCTCCGCATGGAAAACATTGCCTCCCGGCCATTGGCGGCAGTGGAGACCCGAAAATTCCTTTTTTCAAGGATATATCGCAATTTCTCGGCCTGGGTCTTGCTGTCTTCGACAATGAGGATGTTAAGCTGAGTCCTCTGTGCTGTATCGTTCATAAAGATCTTTGTGTAGCCTCTTGGTTTTTTGTTCCGGCTATGGCAATACCTGTCAATAGCGCTGCAATTTTGTCGGCCGGCAGAATGTACCTGGCAGCGTCCAGCTTCACCGCTTCACCCGGCATGCCGTAGACCGCCGAGGTTTCTTCGTTCTGCGCAATTGTCACCGCTCCCTTGTCTCGCAACAGCTTCAGTTCCGAAGCCCCATCCCTGCCCATCCCGGTGAGCAGTACGCCCACTGCCTTTTTGCCAAATACTTCCGCGACTGAGCGAAACAGGCAGGAAACTGCGGGACGAAGACCATTTTCCGGGTCTTCTTTCTGGCAACTGAGCCTTCGTCCCACGTCAATTCGCATCTGCACGCCATCCGGAGCGAGATAGACATGACCAGGACGGGTGATGCTGCCATGCACAGGCACCTGCACCGGCAGGGTGGATGTCTGGCCCAGCCATTCGGCAAATCCCTGGACAAAACCCTCGGCCATATGCTGGACAATCAAAATGGGCAGGGGAAAACTGTGCGGCAGCGCCGCCAGGATCTTTTCGATGACCGGCGGACCGCCGGTTGAGGCGCCGATCGCCACGATCTCCATCGGGGTGGCGTGGTGGGGAGAGGTAGTTCCGCGGTTCAAGGGCATTTGCGGCAGCCTCTCCCCGGTCCGGGGCCAGCGTTTGACCACCTTGATCTCCGACATCAGTTTTACCGTGGAAATCAAGGTGCTGGCGTGCTTGGTGTAGTTGGGATGCCCCGGCCCCTGCGGCTTCTGCAGGATTGTCAGCGCCCCGGTTTCTATGGCCCGAAACGAGGCATCTAGTTCCTGCATGTCTGGGCTTGCCGTCACCATCACTATTGGCACGGGGGTGTTTTCCATAATGCATCGCGAGGCCTCGAAACCGTCCATCTCGGGCATGTAGATATCCATGGTAACGAGATCCGGCTTGTGGCAGGCGACAAATTCCACCGCCTCTCTGCCATTCTTGGCCGAGCCTATGACCTCTATCCCCGGGTCGGAACGGAGAATATGGATGAGCAGCTCGCGGGCAACCGGAGAGTCTTCGACGACTAGTACCTTGATCATGTGAGTCTTCCGATGACCTCCAGAAGGTTGCTTTGGTCAAAACTGCTTTTAACGATATAGGCGTTGGCGCCACAATCTATACCGCGTTCCCGGTCTTCCCTGGATTCGAGGGCGGTCACCAGGATAACCGGCATTTCCGAGAATTTATTGTCGGCGCGGATCTTGGTGGTGAGTTCAAAACCGTTCATCCTCGGCATCTCCACGTCGGAGACGACAAGATCGAAGTCCCGGTTGTTGAGGGCCGTGAAGGCATCCATGCCGTCAACCACCGTCTGGACGATGTAACCTGATGATTCAAGAATATTTTTCAGCATCATCCGGGCGGTGATCGAGTCCTCGGCCACCAGGACCCTGCTTTTTTTCTCGGCCTGAATCAGGGATCCTGCCGTGATTGTCGCCGGGCTTTGCAGGGCAGTCTTCAGCAGATCGGGGACATTGAGGACAGGGACCACCTTGCCATTGCTCAGAACGGTTGCGCCCATGATATTTCTGACCCGCGACAGCTGTTTACCGAGAGGTTTTACCAGCACCTCCTGTTCGCAGATGATTTCGTCAACCGCAAAGGCCATTCGCCTTTCCGCCGCGCCCAGGATCACGATTTGCAGAGAGGAATTATCAGGTTGCCGCTGGTTGCGGGGGTCGTGCAGCCCCAATACATCGCCAAGTCTGACAAGGGCAATGGCCTGTCCAGCAAACATGATGGTTTGGCGGTTCTCGACGGTTTGAATGGTCTCCCTTTTGGTTCTTGCCACCCGTTCGATATTGGTGGAAGGGAGAACGAACACCTGGCCGGACACGGTGATCAGGGTTCCCCGGAGGGTTGCCAGGGTCAGTGGTACCACCATCCGAAATGTAGTCCCGGAATCCGGGATGCTCTCGACTGCCACCGTGCCATTGAGTTTCTCGACCTTTTCCCTGACGATGGCCAGGCCGAGCCCGCGGCCGGAGATGTCGGTTATGATCGGACTTGTCGTAACGCCGGATTGAAATGGCAATAATAGCGTTTCCTCTTTGCCGAGGCTGCCGGCAGCTTCCTGGGATACCCTGCCGCTTTTGACGGCCGAGGTGACGATTTTTTTTATATCAAAGCCGCATCCGTCATCGGCCACGGTAATCTCGATCTTGTTGTCGCGGGAAGCGACCCTGATTTTGACGATTCCACCGGCGGCTTTGTTCTTTTGCAGCCGTTCCGCTGGGGCCTCAATGCCGTGATCAAGAGAGTTGCGCAGCAGATGGATGAGCGGATCTTTCATCTCTTCCAGAACCCGCCGGTCAATCTCTATTTCCCCGCCTTCCAGCAGCAACTCGGCTTTTTTCCCTGCCGCACTGGCCAGATTGCGAACGAACATCGGAAACATATCAAACATTACTGAAAAAGGCAGCATCAAGGTTTTCTTCATGTCATGCAGCAGCGTATCGATCTGCATACCGGACATGCGGTAATCTGCTTCGGCGTTCTTGACGAGACTTGCCAGCTTGTTGGTCAAGGATAGTGGGAAGGTAGCAGCAGATGATAGTCCGGCCGAGGAACGGTAATGTCCATGGTCCTTTTTCCACGAGTCAAAATCTTTTCGCAAATCCTGCAAGTCAGAGAGACGTTGCCCTATCGCCAGCTTGATGCCGATCAGCTCCTCGGCTTGCAGGAGGAGTCCATCAAGGGTGGCGGTGGCAATCCTGATGGTTTCCGGCGCAGCCGGGGACGAAACCGCAGCGGCCGGCAATGGTGGTGGCTGAGGAGGTTCTTTCGGCCAGTCGGCCGTAGCCCGAGGCTCCGGCTGCTCCGGGGGCGCAGTGTCTTGCGTTGACCGCATTCCCAGGGCTACAGCACCGAATGCTTCAGTTCGGCCCGGTGGTCCTCCGCAAATCGCGTCGTCCAGCCGCAGCATGAGATCCTGCAGTTTTGCACTTTTTGCGCCCGTCGGCTTTTCACTGTCGATCAGTTCGTAACAAAAATCGACACCATGTTGCAGCAGATCTGTTGTCCCTGTTGTAGGAGCGAGGCGGCCATGTTTCATGGCCGAGAAGACACTCTCCACCGACTGGCAGAGGGAGACGATATCGGTCATGTTCACCGACCGGGCAGCACCTTTCAGACTATGCGCCTCCCGAAACATGGTTTCGACGATACCGGCATGGTTTTGCCCATCGTCTTTACCCAGCATGCTGAGCCCGGTGGAGATCGCGGCGAGGTGCTCGCGGGCCTCCACCTTGAACATGGCCAGCAATTTCTTTAGGAATTCGGCGTCCTCGTTGCCCATGGCAGTTCCTTTTCTTTTTCCGGTTCGCGGTTCTGTAGCTTTTCACACCTTGAACCGCGATACCATCTCCTTGAGTTTTTGTCCGAATTCATTCAAGGTATGCGCTGCATTCTCCACTTGCTTGGTCCCCAGGACGTTCTGGTGGGTCGCCTGTTTGATATTTTCCATGGCGATGGCCACCTGCTCCATTCCGGCCAGCTGCTGCTGGCTGGAGACCGCTATCTGTTCCGCCGCCTGTGCCGCCTGGCCGATATTTTCAGCCAGTTTATGGATCGACTCGCCGGACTCGGCCGACTGCTTGACCCCGCCTTCCACCGCCTTACTGACCTGTTCAGCAGCGAGTACCGATTTGACGGTTGCCTTCTGGATATCGCCTAGAATCTTTCGCACCTGCTCCGTCGCCTGCTTCGACTGGTCGGCGAGACTTTTGATTTCCACGGCCACCACCGAAAAGCCCTTGCCGTGCTCTCCCGCCTTCGATGCCTCTATCGCCGCATTCACCGCCAAAAGGTTTGACTGCTGGGCAAGGTCGGTGACGACAGCGGTGATCTCGCCGATGGCCTGGGTCTGTTCGCTGAGGAGGACTACGCTCTCGGCAACGGTCTCCATGAGCTGCTTGATATGATTGATGCCGGTCAAGGTCTCCGATACATTGGCATAGCCTTGTTCGGCGACCTGCACTGCTTTCTGGGCGTTTTCCGAAACACTCCGGGCTTTCTTTGAAGACAGCAGGGCGGTTTGCTTGCTTTGCTCGACCGTCGCCGTCGTCTCGGCAACCGATGTCGCCGTCTCGGCCATTGCCGAGGCGATCTGGTTGGTCGAAGCGAGGATCTCGCCAGCGGAAGAGGCCAGAACATTGACGCCGTCACCGATCTCCTCGTTTATTTTCCGCAGGTTACCAAGCATATTGGCAAAGGCGATGCCGAGAATGTCTTTGCCGGAAACCGGTTGTACCGTGGCTGTTAGATCCCCTTCCGAGACCCTTTGCGACAAGGCGGCGATGTTTTTGAGATAGCCTGTCATATCAACAAAGGCGATACCGAGGATATCCTTGTCGGTGGCCGGTTGAACCGTCACCGCCAGGTTGCCTTGGGCGATTTGCCTGGATATCGCCGCCATATCCTGAAGATAGCGAACCATGGCGGTGAATGCCATCGTCAGGTGTCCAACCTCGTCCTGCCGGTCCTTCTCTTCTATGGTGACACCGAGATCGCCGGCGGAAATTCGTTTAGCCGCTGCGGTTAGCTCCTGTAGCGGTTTGGCGATCAGGTGACTCAAGAAGAAGGCGGCGGCCACGCTGCACGTGAAGACGAGGACGCCGATCGCGATAAAGATCTTTGACAGCAATTCCGCCCTGGCGTTGGCTTCGGCGATACGGGTCTTTGCCTCGGTGATGGCGGCATTGCCGAGTTCCCTGGCAATGCCGCGGATGCGGTTGTAGCGCTCAATCTGTTCGGAGGCCTCAAGGCCTGCCGCTTCGCCGCTCTTGCCGGCATGGATCAAGGCTATTTGGGTATCCCTGACCCTCCGGTATTCCACCAGAAGGGCGGCCATTTCGGAGATTTTCTGTAAATCCAGAGGATGGCTTTTTAAGGATTCGGAGACGACCTTAAGTCCCTCATCAATATCCCTGCTTCTTTCCCGGATATCTTTCTCCAACTCCTGATGTTTTACCTTATCGGTGGTCATCATCATTTCCAGAAGCTGGGTGCGGGCACGGTTTTGCGTCGACCGCAACTCGACCAGCTGGACCGCGGGCAGGAAATCGTTCTGAAAGAGTTCCTCCTGGGACTGATGCAGGATGGAAAACCCTTGGTGGGCACTGGCAATGACGATCAGCAGAAATACGGTCATCAAGCCGAAGCTGAGCAAGAGTTTCGCCCGTGTGGTGAGGTTAATAAACCATTTCATATCTTCTCCTTGTCATCAAACTTCTTCGTGAACCACGATATTTTTATGTCCTATGATCCTGGCGGCATCGAGGACGATGATATGCTCTCCGCTGATACCCCGGAGAAATTCCCGGCCGATACCGGTCAAGGCCGGTGGCGGTGGGGCGATGCTGCTGACTGCGAGGTTTTGTATGCCGAGTATCGCGTCGGCAAGGATGCCGAACTCCATGGTGCCGTCATCGATGATGATGATTTTATTCAGGTCACTTATCCCTTGCGGCGGCATGTTAAAAAATTTCTTAAGGTCGATAACCGAAAGAATTCGTCCGCGCACGTTCACCAAACCGAGAACAAATGGCGGCACCCCGGGCAGGGGGGTATAGTCGTCCATGGGGTTGACCTCACTGACGAAATGCGACTCAATGGCGTAGCGCTCATTCGCCAGCAGAAATTCCACGACATGCAGGGAATCCCCGGTGACTGGCTCTACCTGCTCTCTGGCGAGGCTTTCGGCCCGTTGCCGCAGTATCCGGTCCACCTCCTGCGGAGCCGGGTTATGACCTTTGGCGATCATAACGCCGATTGCTTCCACCTGGTGACGAATTTCCTGCCAATCGATCTGTTTCCGGCTCATTCAGCTCTCCTCTGCCTGTCTCCGGTCATGGTATGTATCAGGGCAATCAGTCTTCCCGCGCTTATCCCCTCGCCCTCAGGCGGGATATCTTCCGGTGCTAATCCGCTCAATAAACTTCTTGCCTTTTCCAGGTGTTTTCCCGCCTCCTGGTATCTTTTCTGACGGTGCAGCAGATGGCCCAGGGCAAAATGCGCCACGGCAAATTCCTGATCGATATACAGCGCCCGCTGCAGGGCCGCCGCGGCTTCTTCCTGTTTGCCAATTTCCTGGAGGATAGAGGCCTGAAGATAATACAGCGACGGATTCAGTTTGTCGCTTTTCACGGCTTCTTCCGACATGGTCAGGGCCTCGGCGAGTTTTCCTTGATCTGCCAGCTGCCGCACCTGCCGTGCCAGCGAAGTGGTATCCTCATTTTCCCGGGGATCTCGTTGAGCCTTGTCCTGTGGAGGGGGTGGGATTGCCGGCCGGGTTGTTTGGACTGGAGGTGTCGGGGTGAGTGTCTGCCTAACCGTGGATTTTGTAGGCCCATTTGTTGTTTTCTGCGTCGGTATCGGTGGTTTAGGCCCCTTTCTATAGAACAATGCCCCAGGAAAGGAGACGCGGTGAACCATTGCTGAACATTCGCTGCCGGGGTAATCAAAGGGGCTGAAAACCAGCCAGCCGCCGTCAACCAGGCAGCGGGCGAGATTATCGGTAACGGCCTCGGCATGGTCCCGGGAAAAGTACATCAGAACGTTGCGGCAGAAGATAATATCCATGGCGTTGGTGCCGTTGATAATCGCCGGGTAGCCATCTTCAATGAGATTTATCGGGGCAAAAGTAACCATTCGTCTGAATTGCTTATGCAGTTGGAATTTCTTACCTGCCCTGGCAAAACACCGCTCCTTCACCCAAGACGGGGTGTCCCGGAAAGACCACTCGCTGTACAGCCCTTCGCCAGCCTTTTTCAGCGAGGAAGGGGAGATGTCCGTGGCCAGAATGGAGATATTCCAGTTCTGCAGATCGGGGAGCATCCTAGCCAGAAGGATTGCCAGGGAATACGGCTCTTCCCCGGAGGAACAGGCGGCACTCCAGATTCTGAGGTTTTGCTGACCTCCTCTCCGGGAATTGATGATCTCTGGAAACACCTGGGTTTCAAGGATTTCGAAGAGTTTCTTGTCCCGGAAGAAATGCGTTTCGCCGATGGTCAGGTGGTTGGCCAGGGTCTTAATCTGCATGGGCTGCAGGGTGGGGGAAGAAAGCAGCCACTCTGCACAGGCCTGCACCGAGTCGAAACCGAAGTCAGATGCTGCGGTACCTAAGCCCCGTGCCAGATCGTCGAGATGGGCGGGTGGATAGTGCAGGCCCATATGGGTTTCAATGAATGCCCCGAGTTTGGCAAGAAGAGCTGGGTTGACATCTGTCTTGCCGCAGGTCATGGAGGAACTCTTTCTCACCCTCTTACTCTCCCTGGGGAGCTGGTATTGAACCAGCCTTGGTCAGCAGCAGGTCAATCGCCGATTCATCTGCGGAGGAAAGAAACCTGTCAAGATTATAGATGTAGAGGACTCCATCACGAAGTTTGCTAACCCCTTGCAGATAGTCAATTCCCGGATAGATCGCATCCGGCGGGAGGATATGCTCTGCACTGATTTCGGTGACGCCCTCAACCTCATCGACGAGCAGGGCGATGGGGCGATGGGTTGTACGGGTGAGAATGATTGTATCGCTTAGACGGGCCTCGACCTCGGGCAGGCGAAACAATTCGCGGATGTTCAAGACGGGGAGGATAGCTCCGGCGACGTTGATCAAGCCAAGGACGATTGGCGGGGCCTTGGGTACGGGATTGACGGCAACCGCATGGATAATTCTTTCAATATCGGTAACCTGCAGTGCGCAACGCAAACCGGCCAAGCGGAATATCAGAAATTGTAGCACTCTGTTCGTCCTGGTTTACTCATTGGATAAAGGGCGCAACCATGTCATCCGCACCCCGCAGGTAGAGACCAAGAGCAAATTTGTTCTTGATCGGCAATCAACCGGATAGTGTCATGGTTGTATCAAGCCAGAGCTTGCCATATTTTTCAATACGTTTTTGCTACGTCAAGGCTTTGTTACATCGCAATTGCACCGGAAGCGGGGAAAAACGGGAAACCTTGCTGGTCTCTACAAACGACAGGCCAGACCTGCAAGAGAGGGGCTTGTTGTTTCTGTTGTCCTGTTGCCGGCTTTCTGCTACCGTACGGCTGTATACCATATTAAGGCGAAACAGGTTTGGAGTACCGGTTTTTGTCCCTCAAATAAACAGTGAGGAAGCGCATGAAGGATATGGGCGAAATGCTGCTGACAGAGGCGCCGTTTTCCGAGATTGTCATGGGGAACACGGCTTTGGTGCGGGCCATGGTCGAATCGGGAACCCGGGTCATTACTTCCTATCCCGGCTCGCCGACTCCGGAGATTGCCACGGCAATCCAGTCGATTCCACTGCCCCGGCGGCCTTTTTATTTTGAGTTCTCCACCAATGAGAAGGTTGCCACCGAGGTGGCTTTCGGCGCATCGCTCAACGGCCATCTGTCGACGGTGTTTTTCAAGAGTGTCGGCCTGAATGTCGCCTCCGACTCCTTCGTCCAGCTCAGCCTGCTGCATCTTATCGGCGGTATGGTTATCGTTCTTGGCGATGATCCCGGTGCCAACTCCTCACAAAACGAGCAGGATAATCGTCATTATGCCCGCATGAGCTACACGCCGATGTTGGAACCGGCGGGTCCCGCCGAGGTCTATAGCTATTACAAAGAGGCCGCAGCCCTTGCCAGAAGTATGGGCAAAGCGGTCATCCTCAGGATGACCACCCATGTCTGTCATGCCAAGGAACGGGTGGCCTTTGCTGGCTGGAAGCCGCAGGTGAAACCAAGCGACACCCCGCGCTTTGACCCTGCCAATGGCCCCTATATCCCGCTGGTATCGGCGGTATACCCGAAAAAACGCAGGGCCCTGACCGATCTCCCGCAGGTGGAAAAATGGCTGGATGAACGTCATCTCCACCGGGTTGCAGCAAACAACAGCCAGCGCGGCATCATCGTCTCCGGGATGGTCTATCTCTCTGTTGAGGAGGTGCTGGCGCCGCTTGCTGAAAAGCCCGACATCCTCAAGCTGGCTTCGGTCTACCCGGTACCGTCGCGGGTGATTGCCGATTTTCTTGCCGCCCACCAGGAGGTCAAGGTCTTGGAGGAGCTTGATGATACCCTCGAAAAGGAGGTCAAGGCCCTGGCCTTTGATCATCATCTGCGGGTACGGATAGTTGGCAAGGCAGGGGTGGAGGACTGGGTTGGCGAGTATACCCCGGACAAGGTGCGCGATATCCTCCATCAGACCTGGCCGGACAGCATTCCGGCACGAAAAAGTTTCGCCGAAGGTGCTGCCGAGGTAATCTCGCCAAGACCTCCGCAGATGTGTCCGGGCTGCGGCCATAGAAGTGCCTTCCATGCCATAAAACAGGCCCTGCCCGAGGGCACGATCACCGTTGCCGATATCGGTTGCCATACCCTCGGCTTCCAGGAACCGTACAATATGGGCCAGGTTCTGCTCTGCATGGGGGCGTCGACGGCAATCGCCGCCGGATTGACCCTCTTCAACGATTCCCGCAAGGTGGTCGCCTTTCTCGGTGATTCAACCTTCTTCCACGCCGGGATTCCAGGGATTATTAACGCCCTGTTTAACAAACATACGCTGACCCTGGTGCTCATGGAAAACGGCACCACCGCCATGACCGGTCATCAGGACCATGCCGGTTCGGGCAGGAATTTCAACGAGGTGACGGAGGCAATCCCGGTTCGCCGGGTGCTGGAGGGCCTTGGCGTCCAGCATATCTTCGAAACCGATACCTATAAGCAACAGGAATTGGCGGATATGGTCAGGCAGGCTGTGGCCCTCGATACTTTCAACGTGGTTATCGCCCGCCATCCCTGCATGCTGCTGTTTGCCAGGAAGCAGAGGCGAAAAACCGGGTTCATCCCCCAGCACGTCAGGATCGATCAAGATCGATGCGCCCGGCTGCACACCTGCGTCGAGATCTTTGGTTGCCCGAGCTTTTCCAGGGGACCGGACGGTACGGTTACCGTCAACCAGGACCTGTGCATCGGTGACGGTTCGTGTATCCAGACCTGTTCCCAGAAGGCCATCACCCGCTAAAGCGGGCTAACGCCCGCAACCCATGGGTATGACCCCTCCTACAGCAGAGGGGACTCTTTTTAGTACCCCCTTGAGGGGTGTACGTACCTTGGTGGTTTTTTGGTCACCAAGGTTTTGCCGAACTTGTTTTCTTGTTTTTTAAAACAGCTTTTCGGGAGTAAGGTACTAAAGCCGGTAAGGAGAATCAGCATGCAAGCTTTCAATATCTATCTATGCGGTGTCGGTGGCCAGGGAATAGGCCTTCTCTCGGAAATCCTGTTGCGGGCCTCGGATTATGCCGGCTATTGCGCCAAGGCGGTGGATACTCATGGCCTGGCCCAGCGCGGCGGCACGGTGATTTCCCAGATCCGCCTCGGCGACATGGTTCATACGCCGCTCATCCCGGAAAGAGGAGCCGATCTGGTGGTTGCCCTGGAGCGCCACGAAGCCCTGCGTGCCGTGCAGGCGGCCCTGCGCGATGGCGGCACCCTGGTGTATTACGATACGGCGCTGCAACCCTTGGGGGTGAGACTGGGCAGGGAAGATGAGATCAGCACCGATGTGCTCGACGCGGCATGCGCCCAGCGGGGGATAGGGGTCTGTCGTGTGTCACGGACCAATATCCCCGATACCAGGATGGAAAATATCGTTGTGCTGTCGACAATTCATCGGCAGAAACTGATTCCCGGCCTGGAAACGGACCACTTCCTCCGAGCCATGGAAGATCTGCTGAGTGGAGCGGTGCTTGCGGCAAATCTCCAGCTTTTTCACCAGGCTTGAAGTATGGGCTGTTTCGGAGCAGGCTGAACCTTCCGGCCGCCATGCAGAAACTGAGAGCTATTCTTCACATTCTCTTCACCTTCGATCCGGCGGCGCGGCTCGACCTCTTTCGCGCCTTCCCGGCCATTCGCAGATTTTTCTCCCACCGCTCGAATATCGCCATCCTCAGAACCTTTGGCGATATAGCCTTTTCGGGCCTGATCATCCTGGGGATCTTCGGGCCTCAGGACCCAGAGCGCAATATCACCCTGTTTCTTGCCTGGGGTGTGTGGTGGACCGGGGTGGTGTTGAGCTGGTTTTTCGTCGGCAAACTGTGGTGCGGGGTCTGCCCTTTTCTTGGGATCGGCCGTCTGCTGCAGAAGATAGGTCTTAGCTTCAACCTTGAGCCGCCGCACGCCCTGCGCCGCAATTTCATTCATATCGCCGTCCTGCTTTTCGCCGCGATCATCTGGGCCGAAGCGGTCACCGACCTGAAACACAGCCCGCTCGGTACCGCCTTGCTGCTGCTGTCCATCCTCGCCGGCGCGACCATTATGGCCGTGCTGTTCAAGCACCAGGCCTGGTGCCGCTATGTCTGTCCCTTGGGTAAAATCATTGGAGCAGGCGCCACGATGTCAATGATTGAGCTCCGGGCCAGTCAGGAAACCTGCCGGACCTGCCGTAAAACCGCCTGCAAGAAGGGACGGCCGGGCCTGCGCGGTTGCCCGGTGTATCTCGGCGCCCACAATGTCCGCAATAGCCTTGACTGCCTGCTCTGCGGCCGTTGTGTCCTGCTCTGCGAAAAGGATTCACCGCGCCTGCTGCTCCGCAATCCCTTTGTTGAGGTGGTAGCCGCCAGGGGCCGCGAACTTACCAGCATCTTGATCATACCCTTTCTCGCCGGTTCCCAGTGGGCACGGTTCATCCAGGAAAGTGACTGGTATTTTGCCACCTTGCAATCGACCGGGATGCCTCCGCCGGTCATCTTCACTGCTCTGCTGCTTCTCTGCTTCTTCGCTTTTATCGGCCTTGTCAGCCTTGGCAACCGCTTCCTGGGGACGAAGAAGACGGGCTTACCCCTCCAGTCCTCACCGATGATTCCGGTGCTCACCCCTCTGGCCCTGAGCGGCGAATTGATCTACCGCCTCGACTACCTTCTCACCGAAGCGGGGAAGTTCCCGGCGGTAATCGCCGGGCAATTCAATCTGCCGGGCACCGGTCTTTCGTTTACTATACATCCCTGGCTGTTGAATGGATTGTCGCTGCTTCTTCTTGTCCTGGGCGCCCTTGGCAGTCTCTATGTCATTTCCCTGTTTCAGCGCAGCAAGGCCACCTCCATGCCCGATGCCCGGTCCCGGCAGGTGCTGCGGCTCATGGTCGCTGGAGTGGCCCTCGTCTATCTGCTGTTGATCCTTTAGCACCTCTTCGCACCGCACAAGGGCAAAGATTTCGTTTGAACAGACAGGCTGAGAATCCAGCTTTTAAGGGCCAAAAGCAAGATACAATTTTCTTGGGAATGAATGGGATAGCCCGCCTGGAAATACAGGTGTGAGCTGTGATATAACAAAAAGAGCAAATGAATACTGGGGCATCGCTACAGATAAAAAACACCACGGGAGAGATCATGGAGAATATTAAATTTGTACTCGACAGAGACCCGCAGGAACGGGAATTTCAACAGGCCGTGCATGAAGTTTTCGAGTCCATCCAGCCGGTGCTGGACAAGAATCCGCAGTACCGCCGTCAGGCGATCCTGGAACGTATTGTCGAGCCGGAGCGGGTCATTCTGTTTCGGGTGCCGTGGATCGATGACCAGGGACAGGTCCGGGTCAACCGGGGCTTTCGCATCCAGATGAACAGCGCCATCGGCCCATACAAGGGCGGCCTGCGTTTCCATCCCTCGGTGAATCTCAGTATCCTCAAGTTCCTGGCCTTCGAGCAGGTTTTCAAGAATGCATTGACCTCGCTGCCCATGGGCGGCGGGAAGGGGGGGGCGGATTTCGATCCCAAGGGCAAGTCGGAAAATGAAGTCATGCGTTTCTGCCAGAGCTTTATGACCGAGCTGTTTCGTTATATTGGGCCAAACACCGATGTGCCAGCGGGTGATATCGGTGTTGGCGCCCGGGAGATCGGCTATCTCTTTGGCATGTATAAAAAGCTGGCGGGCGAGTTCACCGGTGTCCTCACCGGCAAGAGCCTCAATTGGGGCGGCAGCCTCATTCGTCCCGAGGCCACCGGCTACGGCTGTGTCTACTTTGCCGCGGAGATGCTGGCGACGCGCAGCCAAACCCTGGAAGGCAAGACCTGTCTGGTCTCCGGGGCCGGAAACGTCGCCCAGTACACCATCGAAAAACTCCTCGATCTTGGCGCCAAACCGGTGACCTGCTCTGATTCCTCCGGCTATATCTATGATCCGCAGGGCATCGACCGGGCCAAACTGGCCTTTCTCAAGGATTTGAAAAACCTTCGCCGCGGCCGGGTCAGTGCCTATGCCGAAAAGTATCCGGAAGCGGTCTATACCGCTGCCGATCATGACCTCGGCTACAATCCGCTATGGAACCATAAGGCCGACTGCGCCTTCCCCTGTGCCACCCAGAACGAAATCAACGAGCAGGATGCCAACAACCTGGTGAACAATGGCGTCACTGCACTAGCCGAAGGTGCGAATATGCCGACCACTCCGGAAGGCGTCAATATCTTCCTCGACCATAAACTGCTGTACGGACCGGGGAAAGCCGCCAATGCCGGCGGGGTTTCCGTTTCCGGGCTGGAGATGTCGCAGAACTCCATGCGCCTCAACTGGCCGCGTGAGGAGGTTGATAAACGGTTGAAGGGGATTATGCAGAATATTCACCGGATGTGTAAGGAAACCGCCGAGCACTATGGTGCTCCCGGCAACTATGTGGTGGGGGCCAACATCGCCGGCTTTGTCAAGGTGGTCAATTCGATGATTGACCAGGGCGTGGTGTAGACTACAACCATTAAAAGCTCAGGCAGCATCCCCGATCGATGCCGCCTGATACTGCCGGAGTGGGCTCTAACGATTTTAATTCTGGCTGCGTTAATCTGCCTGTTTGGATTTTCGTTCGATGTCGTTTTTAAATGATTTTACGGAGGCATTATGGAACTTCGTTAATCCCAGGGACTTTATCCGTACTTCATAGGAGTGTGCCAGGCATTCGATATCGCCACATTTGTTGCGTTTTTTTAGCCAGGCCTCTTGTTCCTCCATGACGGTCTTTTTATCTGTTTTCAGGGCGTCAATGAAATAAGCATACATGGTCTTATCGAGTTTTCGAAGCTCTTCGTCGCCGCAAATCATTTTTTCGATATCGGTAGATGGTTGATTGCAATTTAACCGTTCCGCCCGAGCGTCTGCGGTTGTAAAAAATGACAGGCTTATGATTGAAACAGCTAACAGAGTCTGTTGTTTAAAAGATGTGCCGAGTCGTGCTGCAAATGGAGTTTTCATATGCTTGTCCTCTTATATAAAGATGAAACCACTGTACCTCAACATAACTGGACTGAACTGCCTGAGAATATAATAGAGAACCTTTTACAGCCAGCCTCTGGCAACCGATAGCCTTCGGGAAAAAGGCCGATAGGCATTCTGTGCCCATAGAATGCCGCTTCCAAGCTTGAAAGAGGTGAATCTTTCATGTACATTCAATTTTGAGGCTACCATGTGTTGCTCCGGTTATCAATATGAAATTATAGTAATTATTGTGGGACGAAGAAGGTGTTCTTGCGTGCGATGAGACCACAGGGGGAGAATGGCTTGTCGAATTGCCTCTCATACCGAAAGGGGAAAGAAAAAGTGATTTCATCGAATGCAATGCCTTGCTGTCTTTCCCGCTTTTTTTGGGTCCTTTTGCTGCATTTTATAGTACTTCCAGGGACTATTTTTTGTCTGATACCGGTCAATGCGGAAGCGCAGGATGGCGCTGTCGTCGAGCAGGCAGCCCCACAGTTCCTGCGGGCACTGAAGGCTCAACCGGAATTTAAGGTGGCGGTACTGCCCATGGAAAACCTCACCGTCGAGGGAGATATCGCCTTTCACTTCCGGACCCGGCTGCAGGAACGGCTGCGGGCCAAAGGCTTTTCATTGATTGATTCGGGGCTGATCGATGAATCGTTGTACAAGCTCGGAGTCGCCCATGCCGGGCAGCTGAAATTGCTGCCTTTTGCCGAGCTGCAAAAACTTACCTCCGCCGATGGCTTTCTTTCCGGGGTGGTTGAACAGGGTGCGGTGCAGCATGGCGGAGTGTATAACTCCTATGTCTTTACCTGTTCCTTGAAATTGCAGGATCGTCAGGGCAATGTCCTCTGGTCGTCCCTGCAGAATCGAGTGGCCAAGAGAAGATTTGCCATTGATCCGATCAATATGTTTCTGGATATTGCCCTGACTGAAGGGGGGGGGAATATGCAGGAAGCTGTATATGCCTTGGCGGACAAGATGCTGGCGCAGCTGCCCGACGGTCCGGTGCGGGTGGTTTCGGGACAAGATTCCCTGCTGGATAAGGCTTTCGAAACCAAGGCAAAAGAGGAGTAGCGACAATGATCAGTTTGCGCCAGACAGTTCGCAGCCGCTTGGTGCTGCTTTTTGCGTGCAGTGCCTTGCTTTTATTTGCCGGATGTGTCGGTCAGACCGGTACAAACGTCTCACAGACTCAAGTGGCACAGCCGCCTAAGCCGGAACTGGCCGCTAGCAAGGTCCAGAAAAGACCGGAACGGCAGGGATCTCTCGGGACAATTGCCGTGGCCAAGGTGGCAATCGATCATCCCAGCGGCCGGCTGGTGTATCAGCCGAACGGCGTCAGTGACACCATCGTCCGGCAGATGCAGGCCACCGGCAATTACAAGGTCATCGACTGGACCAATCTACAGGAGGTACTGTTTCGCCGGAACCTTGAATGGTCTGATCTGCAGTCCGATAAAAATCTCGGCCGCAAGGTGCATGAGGTACTACTCAACGACTATTTCCTCATGGGGACGATTACCTCCTACGGCGAGCGCATGGATTATGCCTCCACCGCTTTTTCCAAGGCCAAGACCCAGATCGTCAATGTCACCTTGGAACTGGCGGTCAAGGACGCCCTCACCAATGAGATAGTTGCCTCGGCCCAGGGCAAGGGCGAAAAGAGCCGGCAGATTACCCAGACCCTCGGCTTTGGGGCGGCGGGCGGCAACGATATGGTGCTGGCCAATGCCGTGCTCGATATGGCGATTGAGGATGCGGTGGCCAAGATCGATGCAAGTCTGGCGAGCCTGCCCGCCAAACCGGGTGGAGCCGGTCGGCAGGCAAGTGACGTGGCGCAGGCGATCCCTGTGGCGGTTAAACCCTTGCCGGGAAATCCCAAGGTCCTCTTCATCTTTTCCGAGGCTGAAGATTCGCCAAAGCCGAAGACTGCCGGTGGAAAATCCAGTGAACTTGGCACCAGTCTTGCCGAACACGCCATGGCCAAGTCCTTTGCCGCCGCCAAGGCTCAGGTCCTGACCGCCGACGATGTCATCAATAAGGCCTACAGCATCAGCGGCGGCCAGAATATCATCCAGGGAGGCTGGGTCACCGAGAAGGATCTGCGAGAGGTGGAAAACCTGCTGCAGGCCCGCACGGGTTTGTCCTCCTATGCGGTGCAGGTCGGCAAATCGGCCAAGGCCGATATGGTCATTTCCGGCTCGGTGCGCTATCAGACCGCGGCGGTCGCCGGTCCAGCAGGGATGGCGGCACAGCAGAGTACGGTCTACTTGACGGCCAAGGCCATTGCGGTTGCCAGCGGCAAGACCCTGCATATGGCGACGAGCCAGCAGGACTTCCTGGCGATCCAATCACCCAGCGAAATGAAGGCCCGGATGAATGCGCTGACCCTTGCGGCGCAAAAGGCGGCGGAGGAGCTGCTGACGGTAATGCGCGGAAATTGACGAAAGTATTTTGTAGTGAGTGTACCCTTGGAATTTCTTGGAAGAAAATTATTACTCAATGTAATGGCATTGACAGTATAACAGGTAAAAAAGGGAGGGAAGACATGCAGAGAACAGTCAAAAGGATACTGGCGGTATTGCTGACTCCGTTGATGATTTTATTGAATTGCCCGGTGATGGCCGCATCGCCGGGGGCGGCCCAACCGGCCAAGCCGACCACGGAAATCGTCCATAAGGCGCTTGCCAGGGCCGAAGCGGGTAAACGCCTCACAGTCTACACGGAAATCGCCGACCCGAAAGGGGTTGATGTCGTACGGGCATATTTCAAGGCAAGGGATGCTGCCGATTATAGTTTTATTGCCCTGAACAGGACCGATCACCTGCAGGGCCTGGCGACGAAATCTGGCCGGCAGAGTTTTGCCGGGGTTCTGCCGGCCCCCGCTGACCACACCAAAGCCTTTGAATACCTCATCCTGGTAAAGAACAAGGCCAATGTTGTCGTGAAATCGCAGACCTATTCGGTAACGGTGGTGGATGGCATAGCCGATATGGAGGAACAGGAGCCGCTGCAGGTGTACACTGAACTGGCGCAGGCGCCGGACGAGATAGCCGGTTTTTCTGACAATATCGTTTACGACGCGGTTGAATCGGCTGGCAAGTTAGGGGTGGTCGCCGGGTTGTATGCTGGTATCCAGGCAGGCGGTGGCGGTGCGGTAAATGGTGGTACGGTTGCGGCTTCCAGTAATGTGCTGGCAGCTGCCGATGGTATGGAAGCCTCAACTGCTCCCGGCAACCAGGTAGCAAAATCTGGGGTTGCCGAGAAGTCAGCCGCTCCCAAGGCTGCACCCGTGGCAGCCAAGGTGGCCGAAGAGGAAGGACTCAGTGCAACCCAGATTGTCATAGGTTCGGTGGCCTTGCTCGCCGTGGCTGGTGGCGTCGTCGCGCTCGCCTCCGGTGGTGGCGATGATAGTTCATCGAATGGCGACACGGCCCAGCCGCTTGATTCAACAACTATTCTTGGTGCCTGGAACTTTACCGGCAGGCACCCGGCAACCGGCTGTACGGTCAGCGGATCAAAAAGTTATGCAGTGGATGGCTCGCTGAGCCAATCAAACGTCGCAACCGCATGTCCGACAACCACCAGTACCGCGACCTATCATTCCGGAGGTGGCAACTGGACCTTTCAGCGGTCGGTTCTCACCGAGCAGTATGTAAGTACCAGTCCCTTTATCACCAGCTTGACGTTAATTATGCGGGGTACTCCCTCCGGCAACTCGGCGGCCTTTACCATAAGCCTGGATACCGGCTGGGAGATGAGTTATAGGCGCTAGGATTCTGTTGTTTAATAAGGGGAATTTGCCGGAGATAGGTATTGGTTGGCGCTGTTTTTACCAAACACCGGAGACTGAGGTGCCGACTGATGAAATTGGGCAGGGAGGACGGTCCTGCCCCAACTCAACCAAGGGTAGGTGATTGATGGGTTTAACAGTAAAGGCGGATGTCATTGAGAACAGGCTCTACTTTAAACTTTCCGGTGAGTTCGCTAAAGAGGAGATTGATAAACTGTATACCGATGTGACGTTTCTAGTTGCCGACTTAAGCCCCGGATTTGATGTCATTAACGATTTTTCCGAATGTGAGATCGGTGGCAGCAGGGGCAAGTC
Source organism: Desulforhopalus sp. (assembly GCA_030247675.1). NCBI lineage: Bacteria > Pseudomonadati > Thermodesulfobacteriota > Desulfobulbia > Desulfobulbales > Desulfocapsaceae > Desulforhopalus > Desulforhopalus sp. The sequence continues at coordinate 796,051 of JAOTRX010000002.1, forward strand.
ATTCAGAAAGATAGCAAATTTTCTGGTGACCAACGGCCTGGGTGAGATAGTGCAGGTCGTTCAAGGGAATAGTCTCCTTACCGAGCAGGCAAAGTTTTTGTCGTCAGTATCGTCAGGAATCGTCCCGGTCTTTGCAAAAACCCATGAAAAGGCGAGAGAAACCCTGGAAAACACTATCAAACGCAACGGTATTCGTTTTTATGTCAACAATATTCCGATCGCCTATTCGACCAGCAAGCAATGCGGCACGGGCAATCTTGTAAATATTTCCACCGGTGGTTTCTCCGTTGCGGCAATTACCCAGCCCCTTGCCGATGGGGAAGAGTTTGTCATGCAGGTGACGATCGTCAATGAGGATTTTACCGAGGACGAATTTGCCATGAAGGCAAAGGTCATACGCGGGGATGCCAATTCCTTTGCCGCAAAATTCATTGGACTGGGTGGTGATCAGAAAGAGAAGCTATGGAAATGCCTTATTTATGGATCGCGTTGAGCACTTCCCAGCCAGGACGGCAAAATTAAGGGTGTTTAACAGCTTTGTAGCCCAGCAAGGGCATACGTTTCGTATGAGCAGACGAGCTGCTCAACACAGCTTCAGCCTCCTGACGGCTATTTTTTTCCTGCTCATTTTTCAGCAGGGCCAGGCCGCGGAAAGCACCGGTTTGCTGCAGGCCATCGATCTGGCCCTGACCCAGAGCGATACAGCCTACGATCTCCGCGATACCGTGGAACTGAGCAAAATGGCCACCGCCGCGGCGGAGCATAATTTTGATACCAAAATTGTTCCCTTAACGGCCATCGGTCTTCGCCAAGGTACCGGGTCGCAGCAGTTGGGCCTTGAAATGCGCCGGGAAACCCAGACGGGCACCTCGGTGAGCTATGGCCTTGTCGGCAATAGAATAGACGACAGCACTGGGTATGTTGTTGAGAACACCACGAATTCCCGTGCCTATGTGCGGGTGTCGCAGGGCCTGTTCCGGCGGTGGGGGAGCAAATACAATCTCAATGACCTGAATATTGCCGAATTGCGGAAAAAGGAACAGGAGATCATCGCCGAGCGGGCCAGGCAAACCCTTATCCTCAATACCGTGCAGCGCTACTATGATGTAGTGTTGTCCGAGCAGCTCATGGCCAAGGCGGAAAAATCTCTGGAGAGAAGCCGAGCCCATCTTGCCTCGGCGACCTCCCGGCAATCCGTCGGCCTCGTCTCAAAGGTAGACGTCTACCGGGCGGAACTGGCCCTCCTTGACGCCGAAAGTGTCCGGGAGGCGCAGATTCGCCAGAAGGAGCGGGTGGCCGATGCCTTCAAGGAACTGCTGCGGATTGCCGAAAATACCGAAGTCATGGCTGATACCACGGTGACCAAGATGGTGCCGGTGGTGCCCGAGGCCTGGGAGGAGGAGTTGCTCAATACCCGTCTCGATTGGCAGGCGCACCGGGTGGCCGTGGAAATCGCCGATCTGGAGATCTTTAAGGCGAAAAAGAATCTCGACCCGGATATCGGCCTCAGCTTCACCGTCGAGCAGCGGGGAGAGGGGAATACCGTCGAGGATTCCCTCGATATGGACGAGACCAACTGGTCGGTCCAGCTGCAGATGCTTTCGCCGCTCGACACCTTCAACGAAGAGAGTGCCTTGGTGCGCAAGAAGATCGAAAAGGCCAAGCTGGAGCGGGCCAATGCCGCCCTGCAGCGGAAGATCCGCAAGGAGGCCCGCAGTGCCTTTCTTGATCTGGTAACCGAGGATCGCAGCTACCAGATCAACGTCAGAAGGTTACACGAGGCGGAACTGGCCCTAGACCTCGCCAAGACCCGCTACGAAAAAGGCCTGTCGGAGAACCTTGAGGTCCTCGGGGCGGAGACCGCCTTTTCCGAGGCCGAGGTCAATATTTCCAGATCGCTTACCGCCGGCAATCTCGCCGCGGTGACGGTCGCCTATAATCTCGGGGTGCTTGATCGCAACTGGGTGAAAATGGCCCTTGAAGGCGAAACCTCACCGCCAACCGCCCAGTGATTTCTCTGATATCTCATGACATCTTTAAATAAATTGAGCGTATATAAGATTCTTGGCGCAGGTATTGTCGTTTTGCTGCTTGCCGTTCTTTGGGCGTGGCGGCATATGTCGCCGCCCGGCGGCCAGGACCGCCAGGCAGCACAGATTATCGTTGTCGAAAAGCATTCCTTTCCCCTGCAGATTGTAGAACGGGGAGTGATCAGCCCTGCGAAAATTTCGCCGATCAGCTCGCAGATCTCCAGCAATCAGTCAAAGATCGTCTGGATGGTCAAGGAAGGGACCCAGGTAACCAAGGGCATGCTGGTTGCCCGCTTCGACACCAAGCCCTTCGGCGACAGCCTGTTGAAGGCCGAGCAGGCCTTCGCCGATGCCCAGGCCACCCATCTTGCTGCCGGGAAACTGCTTGCCCTGCAAAAAGAGGAGGAAGGCGGCAAGGTTGAAGAGGCGACACGGAAGGTGACCATCGCCAAGATCCAGGCGGACAATATTCAAAACGGCTCGGGGCCCTTGAAGCGCAAGACCCTGCAGCAGCAGGTGCATCAAGCGGAACGGATACTGGAAATCAGCCGCAACGAACTGGCCGACATGAACCTGCTCCTGGAAAAGGGACATGTCAGTACCAGGGAACGGGACAAGGCGTCCGATAAGCTATCCACCGCCACCGAGCAGGTCGCCGTCGCCACCGCCGAGCTGGAAAATTTCAAGGCTTATGCCTGGCCGCAGATGCTCCGCGAGGCCGAACTCCTGGTCAGCGGCGCCGAGAGCAATCTCGAAAGGGTGAAGCGGACCGGGGAACTTCTGGTCCAGAACCGGGCCGCCGAGGTGGAAAAATATCGTCGCGATGTCGAAAACAAACGGACCGCCCTTGAAAATGCCAAGGCCGAACTGGTCAACTGCGATGTCTTCTCACCGGCAAATGGGGTGCTCCTCTATCCAGACCTGCCAAGGGAAAACGGCAGAAGAAAGATTCAAATCGGCGATAGCGTCTGGGTGGGTCAAACCTTCATGGAGGTCCCCGATACCAGTGAGCTTATCGCCGAGCTGCAGGTGCGGGAGGTGGATGTCGCCCTCATCGGTCCGGGAATGAAGGCCGAGATCGAGGTTGATGCCTTCCCGGGACGGGTGTTTACCGGTGTTGTTGATTCGGTGGCGACCTTGGCCAAGGAAGATGAGGAAAACAGCCATCTGCGGCGCTTTTACACCCGTGTCCGTCTGACCGGCGACACCGACAGGATCCACGTGGGGATGTCGGTTACCGTCAAGATCATCTACCGTGAGGTCAGCGAGGCGGTGGCCATTCCACCCGGCGCGGTGTTCTATAAAGAGACTCGGGCCATGGTGCGAAAGCTGGGTGGTGGCGGGGCGGCGGAAGAGCAGCCGGTGGTTCTCGGTGACCGGGGACAGCTGCTGGTTGAAGTCCTTGAGGGCCTGCAGGCAGGTGAGCGGATCGAAAGGGCGGGGCAATAGCCGCCATGGTGATCCTCGAAGCCGACAAGATAGCCAGGTTCTTCAGCATCGGTAATACACCCAGCCTGGCCCTTGCCGAACAGTCGCTGGCCGTTCAGGCGGGGGAGTTTCTGGTGCTCACCGGGCCGTCCGGATCCGGCAAATCGACCCTGCTGAACCTCCTCAGTGGTCTCGATAGACCCTCGCACGGGGAGGTGCGCTACCGGGGGCAAAGCCTTGCGGCGATGGGCCATGAGGAGATTGCCCGGCTACGCAACCTCAGCTTTGGCTTCATCTTCCAAACGCCCCACCTCCTGCCCGACCGGACGGTAGTCGAGAATGTCCAACTGCCCTTTCATTACGGACCTACGGAGACCCAGGCAGCGATTGAAGGCAGGTGCCTTGAACTGCTTGCCTACGTCGGTATGGCCGATCTGGCCTCACGCTACCCCGATACCCTTTCCGGCGGCGAGATGCAGAGGGTGGTTTTTGCCCGGGCCCTTGCCCGCCGGCCGGAGATAATCTTTGCCGACGAACCAACCGGCAGCCTCGATGCCGGCAATTCCAGAAGAATCCTGGAATTACTGAGAGAACAGACGGAACAGGGCCGTTCGGTGATCATGGCGACCCACGATGCCGACGGGATTGCCTACGCCACCCGGGTCATCCGCCTGGAAAAACTGCAAATCGGTGGCTGGGCATGATCCGCCATCCCCTCCTCCTTGACGTCCGGGACGCCTGGCGCAACCTGTTTCGCCGGCCGCTGCGCTCCCTGCTCAGCGGCCTTGGTATCGGCATTGGCGTCGCGGCATTGATCGCCATGCTGTCGATCACCGAAGGGGCGAAGCAGGCGGCCTTTCAGAAATTCAGCTCACTTGGCCTGCAAACCCTGCGGATCGAGGCCGGCCCAACTAAAGCGGAACAGGACGGGAGTACCATCAATCTGTCGCAGGGACTAGTCTACGAGGATGGCATTCAGCTGGCCCAGTGGCTGGGAGGCAGGGGGAAGGTCGGGGCCTTTATCAGAAAAGATTCGGTTCGGATAACTGCCGGCAGCAAGACGGTTGTGGCAACGGTGTTGGGAGTCAACGATGGCTGGTTTGCTGCTGAGGGACTGCGCGCGGCGCGCGGCCGAATCCTCCAGGCAGGGGATGTCGCCTACCGGGAAAACTACTGTGTTATCGGCAATGCCCTTGCTTCTGCCCTGCAGGCCGACGTCGGCTCGACCCTGCAGATGGAAAACCATCCGGCGACGGTGGTGGGGGTCGCGGCCGAAAAGGGCCGGCTGCTCACCGAAGGCACCGGGCTGTCGTCAGTGGATTTTGACAGGGCGGTGATCATGCCCTACTCCTCGATGCCCTTTGCCCGGGTGGTGGCGAGTCGGCTGCTTCTCCACGGATTGGTGGTCACTCTGGATGGGACCTCGGACAAGGCCGTGCTGTTTCTTGCTGAGCAAATCCGCCAGATTGTCCTTGGCAGCCACCGGCAGGTCAAGGACTTTCATATCGTCGTGCCGCTCACCCTGCTCCGCGAGGCGGAAGACAGCCAGAAGGTATTTTCCCTGATCATGGGAGCGATTGCCGCCCTGTCACTGCTTGTCGGCGGCATCGGCGTGATGAATATCATGCTCGCCAATATCGCCGAGCAGACGCGGGAGATCGGCCTGCGCATGGCGGTGGGGGCCTCCCGGCGAAGGATAATCAACCTGTATCTCTGTCACTCGATTCTGTTGACTATGACCGGGGCGCTCTGGGGAGTGGTGGCGGGGGTCCTGGTTGGCCTGTCAATTGAATGGCTTGGCGGACTGCCGGTGGTGTTTTCCTGGTTCAGTCTCCTTGTCGCCCCATCCTTTGCGGTCATCACCGGGGTACTGTTTGGTCTGCATCCCGCCCGGCGGGCGGCTGCCCTGGAACCGGCCCTAGCCCTGCGGGATTCGTGAGGACAGGGCAGGAATTCCGGTCTACTGATCGCCTCTCAGCTAAGAAACACCTGCCGGTACTTTTCAACGCGGAAGTCAAACGGGGTGAAGGACGGATCGGCGGCCCGCCGCAGCTTGTAGGCCGGGTTGCCGCCGATGGCGCGGTTGGCGGCTTTTGACGGAGAAACGAGCGACAGGGTGTGGACGGTCCGCTCCCCGAGGTGAAAATACTGGCGCCGGGGTGAATCGGCATTGGCCCCGGCAAGTCGCAGACCCTGGGTTCGCAGCTGGCGGCGAAAGAGATATTCCGGGCCATTTCGGGTGTTGCCGCCGGTGAAGATCAGGGCGTTGAGGGCAGGATGGTGGTGCAGCCGGCCAAGAAGGTCGCGAAGGACGATATCCTCCATGCCGAGATCGGAGGCATTCACTTTTTCCCGGCGGCAGGACTCGACGATGTCGCAGATACCGATTTTCTCCCGGACAAGGAAGTCCTCCCTCTCGGTCACCGCCTCTCGGCTGCCGTCGTAGCGTAGCCCCAGCTGGAAGATGGTGTCGAGTGCCGGCCAGAGCAGGTTGTCCCGGCTGCCGTAGCAGAAATCGACGTCACCCTCCAGCAGGCGGCCGGTGGAAAAGCGTGGCGGCGGCAGGGTGCCAATGATCAGCCGGGTCGCCCCGCCGGGAATAAACGGCGGGTACGGGTGATGATGGAGGATGCCAGGCACCGTTCCTACTGCTTGACCAGCTCGACCCGGCGATTCTTCGCCCTGCCCTCTTCGTTGTCGTTGCTGGCGACCGGCAGGAGCGGTCCGGCGCCCTGGCCGCTGAGGCGGTTCGCGGCAATGCCGTGCTGTGCTACCAGCGCCTGCGCCACCGCCTCGGCCCGTGCCTTCGACAATTTGATGTTCAGGTCGAGCGAGGCGGTGTTGTCGGTATGGCCGACTACATACACCTTGAGGCCAGGGTCGGCCTTGAGCAGCTTGGCCACCTCGGCGACGGCGGCCTGCGACTCGGGCTTCAGTTCGGCCTTGCCGGTATCGAAGAAGATGCCGGGCACCTCGACATGGCCGGAAGCAAGAAGTCCGGTCTTGAACAGCTCGGCGCTGGCCACCACCTCCTGGGCCATCGCCTGCCTTTCAATGATCGTCAGCATGTAGCCCTTGTTCCAGGCGGTATCCACCTGTGCCCAGATCTCTTTGCCGTCCTTGGCCACCTTGACCCAGGTGTAGCGCGGGTCTTCAAACAGCACCGTGCCGCTGATCTTGCCGATGGCCTCCTGATGGTTGCGAATGATCGCCAGTGCCCCGGCGTACTGGACATTCGGATCGGTCTGGTATTTTATCTCGAATTTCTTGCCCTCGACGGTGGTGTCGGTTGTCTTGCCGGTCTTGAACTTGAAGCTGTCAAATGCCGTCGCCTTGCAGTAGACGATGTGGGTATTGTTCATCCGGGTAAAAAGCGGATGGTCGGCGCAGCCCTTGCTGTCGGCAAGCGCCCCGGCCGCGGCGGCAGGGGAGGCCGGTGGATTGATGAACAGCGCGGTGAAAAAGAGAATCATGGCGAAACGGCTTTTCATTACGGCACTCCTTCCACTAATTATTGTCGATTACTGCCTTTGGGGCTGCCTGGTGGGAGTATCTTATCGGATCGCCGGTCAGGTTTGCCAGGTAGAATAACCGTCTTCCGCCAGCAATCCATTTGTTTCTCCGTGTGATCCTATCGCGTTGCTCACCAGGCCGCAAGAAGATCATTGCTCCACCGCCGACCTTTACAGCCAGTTTGAGTACTCTTTTCTAAGAGTATTTGCTTCGAGGCATATAAAAAAATCTGGAATTTGGTGCTGTTGCTTTGTAGCCCTATTCTCGTCGATTCTCTTTTTAGTCGCAAAAAATAGCAAACTGATCGTTAATGCGCCTCTTCTTTTGCAATTATTTCCTGCAAAATTTGTCCAATCTCCACCTCTTGCAGTTCTCGGTACAGCTCCTTATCTTTCAGCAAATCGGCAATCTTTTCGTTGTCAAGGAGTTGGTAATATTGCTTATTTTGCAAATGAGCCTGGATTACATGGTCTTTTGCCAAGGCGATCATCCGAGGATTATCGATAAAATTGGCGATGATCGTATGATTTTTAAACGCCTCAAACAGCTCAGGTTGGCTGACTACCCAGGTAAGGTTTTGAAAAATTACTTTTATTCTTTGATCTATCGGCTCCGCTTTGAGGACCAGCGAACCAAAAGCTGAATTCTCGATCTGCTCTTTAAGATGCCCAAACTTGGCTACTTGAACAAGTTCCTGTTGTGCACCCTCAATATCCCTGACATCCCTTGATTCACTCTCCGTCACTCCGGATGCCGTTTTCGCTGAAGCTGCAGGATTAATAAGTATTTCTTCGACGACACCAACGACATGCAGTCCGGTGAGGGAAAAAACAACCAGACATACTCCCCAGACAAACCCGATAACTGCCCCACTCCAGCGCTCCCACACCATTATCGGGTGTTCATTCAACTGCTCCCGAACTTCGTCACGATGATCAAGAATCCGCCCGGCGACGTACGATAACAAGAGAAAGATCAAAAACCCGGTAAGGACCTGCCCTGCAAAGGGCACGAGCGCCTTGGCGACCAAACCACTCAGTTTGAGAGGACCAATCAGGAGAGGGGACAACGGCTCGGCAAGGAAAGTGGCGAGTAGAAACGCAATAAACACTGAGAGAATCCTCAGTAAGCCCCGATTGTACCCTGAAGTTGCAAGCAAAAGTAACACCGCCAGTCCGATGATTGATATCAACACGTTTCCTCCTGGTTCATTTTTGAAGAACAAGGAAACGTCTTTACCCGCTTCCACCCTCTTAAACTTGCTCTTGAATTTGCCATAAGAATATATTTTTCTTCATTTATCAAGATATTGGCCGGGTAGTACACAATCATAAATGACAAAAGAATCAATAATCAATATTGATAGCATAACTCGCCATGAGTCGTGCAACTTCAATGTCATCAAGAAACTGAATCACCAGTCTGCTATTTTAGTTCGGTGCAAGCTGAAGGATTTTCTGGCGAGCGATGAGCCGGTGTTGGGCAGGCAAAAACCTGTGGTATCTCCATGGTGAAATATTACCGCAGTCATGAATACGCTTCTTTCTGTTCCAGAGCGGTGATACACTCACTGTACCGGTGAGCTGATCGTCATCTGGTTCACTGAAAGCTGGCTGTGCGGTTAACGGTTTTCCTTCCAGGTCTTGGGGTTACGAGACCAAATCCATTGCCATAGGAGATTGCCATCATGACTCCTGCCGAACCAAGAACCTCTCAGAAGGTGTATGATGAGCGATTTAAGAAGCTCGTCAACGAAATCCACGCCGCGTCTTCTCCCAATGCCATTATGGTTGGCCTGCGCAATAAGATCCTTGACCTGTATCAGGTTGAGATGGCGACAATTTTCATGCTCGATTCAAAGCGCAATAAGCTTGTCTCCTGGGTTTTGCTGCCGGGCGAATCCTTAAGCAGAATTCGCATGGACATCAACCGGTCGAGCATCACCGGTTTTGTCGCCGAAACCAGGCGGTCGCTGAATATTGCCAATGTCTACGACAAGGGCGAGTTGAAGGCGATCGATCCGTCACTGACCTTTGATGCCACCTGGGACCAGAAAACGGGCAGCAGGACCAAGCAGATCCTTGCTGCCCCGGTGATCAACAAAACCACCTTGATGGGGGTCATCCAGTTGATCAACAAACGGAGCGGCACACCTTTCAATCAGACGGATGAACTGCGTCTGAAAGAACTGTCCGAATCCCTCGGAATCGCCCTCTTCAACCACTATAAAAGCGGCAAGAAGATACCGATGCGCTACGAGGAACTGGTCAAGAGGGAAATCATCCCCCAGCAGGAGATGGAACGGGCGATGGTGATTGCCACTCAACAGGAAAAGGAAGTCGAAACCGTGCTGATGGAGAATTACCTCATCCCCAAAGCCGACCTCGGCGACGCCCTGGCCTTTGTCTACAAAACCAAATTCGTCGACCTGCAGAAAAACCATTATTCCGCTGAAAGCTTCGTTACCCCGACCACCGCCGAGCTTTTGCGCACCCACCTTGTCGTGCCTCTGGCACGAAAGGGCGGTGAGTTTACCTTTGCCGCCAAAAATCCCTCGAATCAAAGCGGTATTCTCGAGGTGAAAAACTATTTCAGGGCGGAAAAGGTCAACGTCCTCCTCGCTTTCGGTGACGATATCCGCAACCTGATCAACTCCCTGGTGCCCGCCCGGGAAGAACCGGCAGCGCTTGGTACGGCCGCCGAAGAGCAGCCGGAAGAAGAGACATATGTTCCGGAAATATTTCAGAAACAGGAAGAAGCTCCTCTTGACGTTTCCGTCGATTCGACCCCGGCCATTGCCCTGGTCAACAAGATCATCGAGAAGGCGGTATATGCCGGTGCCTCGGATATTCATATCGAGCCCTATGGCGACCGGCAGGATGCCGAGGTGCGCTACCGGATCGATGGAACCTGCTCCAACATCCTCAATATTCCCAAGGTGAACGTCAGATCGGTTATCGCCAGGATCAAGGTGCTCGCCGACCTCGACATCGCCGAGCGGCGCAAACCGCAGGACGGCAAGATAAAGTTCACGACTACAAGGGCCGACAAGGTTGAACTGCGGGTGGCGACCCTGCCGACAACCGAGGGTAACGAGGATGTCGTCATGCGAATCCTCGCCGATGCTAAGCCGCTGCCGCTATATAAAATTGCCCCGGAGCGAATCCTCAAACGGCTGATTCCCTGCATAGCCAAGCCCTACGGCATTTTTCTGGTCGTCGGCCCAACCGGCTCCGGCAAGACCACGACCCTGCATTCCATCCTCAATTACATCAACACCCCGGAAAAGAAGATCTGGACCGCCGAGGATCCGGTGGAGATCACCCAGTACCGGCTTCGTCAGGTCCAGGTAAAGCCGCAGATAGGTTACACCTTTGCCGCGGCCATGCGCGCCTTCCTCCGGGCCGATCCCGATATCATCATGATCGGTGAGATGCGTGATCAGGAAACCGCCAAGATGGCCATCGAGGCCTCCCTGACCGGCCATGTCGTCTTCAGCACCCTGCATACCAATTCGGCTGCGGAAACGGTGGTCAGGTTGATCGACATGGGCATGGATCCGTTCAACTTTTCCGACTCCTTGCTGGGCATCGTTGCCCAACGCCTGGTGCGAACGCTCTGCGAGGATTGCAAGGAGCCATATAATCCTACCAGGAAGGAGTATGACTACCTCCTCCACCACTACGGCGTGATGTTCTTTGAACAGCTCAATATTCCCTATTCCAAGGACCTCGTGCTGTTTCGGGCCAAGGGCTGTGAAAAATGCAATAATAGCGGTTACAAAGGACGTCAGGGACTGTACGAGCTGCTCGTCGCCTCAAGAAAGATCAAAAACCTCATCATTGACAAGGCCCACAGTGAAGACATCAAAATCGAGGCAATCAACGACGGCATGACCGTGCTGCTCCAGGAAGGGATACACCTGATATTCGAAGGCAGGACTGACAGCAAGCAGGTAATGGCCACTTGCCTCATCTAGGCTTGACATGGGATTCGCCGGCAGCTACGTGGCAGGTAGGGAATGGGAACGATGACGAAAAATACTGAGCGGAGCTGGCACATTCTTGCCGCCCTCCTGCTGTGCCTTTTCTTTACAGGAGTTGCGCCGCCGGCTGTTTCGACTGTTGAAGCGCCAGCGGAGTGGATGCAGACATCCCTTGCCCAGCTGGCCGGGGAATCATCTCAGGTGCTGCTGGTTGTCGGAGACGAATCGATGGGCTTTACTGCAAGGTTGCACCTCCTTGAAAAGCGAGGAAACGTCTGGAAGGCGGCTTTTCCCCACCTTGCGGCCTTGATCGGCGCAAAAGGCTTCGCCCCGCCGGGCTGGAAAAAAGAGGGGGATGTCAAGACGCCCTCGGGGGTGTTTGCCCTGAAGCGTACCTTTGGCTACCCACCCAACATCCCTTCACGGATGCCCTACCGGCAGGTTATGGATGACGATATCTGGGTGGATGATATCTCCTCTCCTGACTATAACCGGTGGGTTAAAGCTGAGTTGAGCAGCTTGTCTGCTCAAACGAAATTTATGCCCTTGCGGTATAAGAAAGGTGAAACGGCCGCTGTCTCCTTCGAAATCATGAAACGGCCCGATCATCAGTACAAATATGGTATCGTCATCGAATACAACACCGAACCAGTCGTCAAGGGTGCGGGTAGCGCCATCTTCTTTCACGTGCGGCGCGGCGAAAATAAGCCGACTCTGGGCTGTGTCGCCCTCGCCGAAAGTGATATGCTGAAGGTCCTCGGCTGGCTGGACCCGGGGTGCAAGCCGCTGGTGGTGCTGGGCACCCGGCAGTCCATTGTCTCGCTGTTTCGTGGTGCGGCGGATGAATAATTACCAACAGGTAAGCTTTGGAGGTTACAGATGATATTGCGCATTGCACTGCTGATCTTTTCCCTGGCGGTCAACCTGCAGGCCGCTCGGTCGCTGGCTGACGAACCGGCCGGGAGGCTGTCAAAGGGCTTCGTCTACGCCGACGAAATGATCCCGGGTCTGCGCCTTGATCTGCGCTATGCCGGTACGCACAATTTTGTCGGCGAGCCTGTCGACGGCTACCGGAAGGCGCGCTGCATCATGACCGAGGAAGCTGCGCAGGCGCTGAAGAAGGTACAGGAAGAGCTGCGTCCCTTCGGCCTCGGCATTAAGGTCTTCGATGCCTACCGGCCGCAGATGGCGGTTGACCACTTTGTCCGCTGGGCCGGCAACCTTCAGGACACCAGGATGAAGGCGGAATTCTACCCTGATGTGGACAAGAAGGACCTGTTCAAGGACGGCTATATCGCGGCAAAGTCGGGCCACAGCCGCGGCAGCACCGTTGATCTGACCATTATATCGCTGGGCGGTGGCGATGCGGAGCGGGAACTGGACATGGGCAGCGGATTCGACTTCTTTGGTCCCAGCTCATGGCCGGACAGCCCCCAGATTGCCGCAATTCCCCGCGCCCACCGCCTGCTGTTGCGGATGGTGATGGAAAAGCATGGATTCAAACCGTATCCCCAGGAATGGTGGCACTTTACCCTGAAGGGTGAGCCCTGGCCGGAGACCTATTTCAATTTTCTGGTGCAATAACTTACCTGCCCAAGGCGACCAGCAGCCACAGGGTATCGGCGATGGCCTTGCGGATTTGCTGCTCATGAAACCAGGTAAATACCTCTGGAGTGAATACCCCGGTCTCGATACCGTAGACGCTTTTGCCAAAGCAGCCGAAGCCTTCGACGGGCTCCTTGCCGCAGGCGCTGCCAACCTGTTCAAACCCCATCCAGAATTCCCACCAATTTGGCGCTATCACATTACCTTGGAAAACCACAGGACTGTCCACCTGCTGCTTGGTGTCGATGGCAGCCTCCTGACGCAAAGCATCGAGGGAGGCGAAATCGATACGCAGAGGCTGGGACATCACGGTGCGAATCTGTTCGGTATCAAGGGCATACGATAGAGTTTTTTCTTTCCCGTACTCATCAAATTTCTCCCCGGAGGTATGGAAGATCGGTACGGCATGCGGCGGTGAGCGCATGTCCTGGATGTGGTGCGCCAGCCTGCCGGCAATTTCAAACACCGCCTCCTTATCGCCTTTGTCGGCAGCGGCAAGTTGGTCGATAAGATCAGCAAACCGGTGGGTGTTGGCCCGGTAGGCGCCCCACCAGGTTCGGCCAAGCCGGCTGCCCGGATCGGCAAAGTGCCAGTTGAATGCCCGCTGCAAGGTAATATTGATGTCGTCTTCGGTTTTTGATCCCTTTATAAAGGCCTGAATGAAGCTGGCGAGCTTGGTCGATTGTTCCGGGTAATGTTCGGCAAAGAGAGTTGCCGCCCGTTGTGAAATCATTCCATGGGCATCGACTTCAAAACCCCAGGAGGAGGCTACGGGAAGGAAACAAGCAAATAAGAGCAAGAGCATTTTGACGATATGTGCGCAGTATTTCATGGTAATCCTCCCCCTGAGGAATTTTGTGTTTGCTTGGTTTGTGGTCTTTGCCAGTAGGTGGTGTGCATCCGGAGCACGCTTTCACGGTACGTGGATAAAACCGAGCAGCTTGTCCATCCTACTGAATACATAGGAAAATCCTTGAACCTTCGGGCTTTTGTTGCCCTCGATGGTGTACAGCATACCATCCTGCAGCGAGTGCACCAGTCCGGCATGCCCCAGCCAGCCGGTGAGCTTTTCCCGCCACCAGACGACAATGTCTCCCGGTTGCGGCTGATAGACCGACCCAGGGGCATGCGCCCAGCCTCTGGCCGTCGCGTCCTTCAGGAGATTACGGGCTCCAGCCTGGTAGGGGAAGGGCATGGCATGGACCTCACCTCCCATCGCCTGCAGATAGCACCAGCTGACAAAGGAGGCGCACCAGGGATTGCCTTCGTCGAGGCCGGCCGGGGCAAGGTATTTTTTAACCCAGGGACCTCGATTATTGCCATCGACTTCCCCTGCACCGTTGTTGATCTCGCCGATAGCCGCTGCCAGGGCTGTTCGCCCCTGGGTGCTGCCACCTTGCGCTGCCGGGGGGAGGGTTTGGTAGTCGACGGCGGTTGGCGCCATGATAAGCGGTTTGGGATGAAAGAGGCTCCACCAGGTAAGCGGCCCCACTATGCCGTCCACCATCAAGGGCTGGCCATGCTGGTCGAGGTTCTGTGACTGAAAGGCGCGCACTGCCCGTTGTGTGGAGTTGTCGAACAGCCCGGAAGGGGTCAAAGAGTACCCCCGTTGCGCAAGACCTTGCTGCAGCTCGGTCACCATGGTCCCTTGGGCACCTTTTTTCAGTGGTAATGTCATGATTTGTTTCCTCTTCTATGCGACCGTTTGTTGCCATTCTGCGGCCAAAGGCAGCCGACATTGACTTTCCCGGCAATGTGTTGCCTGCCGAGGATGCAACTTATTAACTGGGTGCACTTGAAACACCTTTGTCCGGACAATCTAATTGTTTCCTCCGGCTTTCTCGATTTTAAGGTCGCCGGGATACGTTTGGCCGTTGCGAAGGATAATTCCCTTGATCGTTTTCTTGGTGAGATCGACCGGGGAGCCCTCTTCCGGTGGCGGCAATTTGAATTCTATCTCGTCTTTCCGCTGACTTAGCTTTTCGGTGATCGTGGTCACCGGCTTCTCTTTCTCGTCCAGTTGCAGCGCCTCGACCAAGGCGAGGTTTTTTCCGGATATTTCCAGCATGACATCGGTCACGCAAGCCTTTTCGATACTCGGTGGGTCATAGACAACGAGGTCGAAAAAACTGGACAGGTATTGGCCATTGTCGGTTGTAGACTGGGTATCCTTGTTCTCGGCATAGGTAATCTGTATCTTGTATTCGCCGGGGCCAAGCGGGGTCGCAACTCCTTCGGCTGTCTTCTTTCCTGATAACCGGTAGCAACCGCCTTTCTCCGAATCGAGCTTTTCTACCGTATATTTATCGGTGGATGTTTTGCTCAAGACTTTAAATTCATTGATTTTCTTGCCTGTTGCCAGCGAAGGGCAGACGAGTGGATTGCCTGTTTCCAGGTAGACTGTGCCGTCTTTTGCCTCCGCGAAGGAGATTGCGCTTTTTGCCTCCATGGCGGCGGCTAAGGCTTTGGCCTGTTTGAGGTTCTCGATTGCCTTGTCGAGATCTTTGTTTTTCAAAATGGTCGACCAGTCATAGCCATGCTGGAGGTCGATTATGGATTTTTCCGCTTTCTTCAGCGGTTTACGAAATTGCCATTGGCTGGGATCTCCCCCCTTCAGGACGGCGAAGCGGAGCCAGGTTTTGTCCCGGTAAGGAGGATCATCGCTACCTGGCGTAGGTGGTGCCTTCAGGGAAACGACCGTTTCGTTATCCGGGCCGATGCCGACTTTTCCCGCCTCAAAATCCGCCATACTCACGGGGTCGGCGCTATCCGTGGTATTTCTGACGAGAAAGGTTGGTATCGCCAGGACAACATCGGCAGACAGGGCCCAGGGATTGTCATTCTTGCCGTATGCCAGGCCACTCATGGTCCCATAGCAGGTGAAGGTCGAACAGGCCTCCTGTTTGGCAACAAAATAGCTTCCTGACTGCAGGGGAATGGTCTTGAGACCTTGGTTCCAGCCTTGATGGGTCCGTTGATTGTCCTGGATGACGGCAAAATCGACGTCGAGGACCAGGACTTCATCGTTTCTGTTGAGTTGTACGAGCGCCTTGGCGATTTCTTTCACCACCATGACTTCTGCCTGGGTGACCGGGTTCTGCAGAAAAAGAGTATTTGCTGCCCCGGCAATAAAATCGAGCATTGCCGAACTGTTGTTGGCCTCCTCCTGGTCGTATTCGAGGATGGTGAATTTTACACTGAGATGATCCGATTCAAGGACCTTCGGACCATAGATCAACTTGTTTTTAAAAGGGCTGCCGGATCTGTCGGCCATTTTTCGATATGGACCGAGGATGGTGGTGATGGTGTTTTCCGCCCCGGGGGATTCCTGGAATTCAGCGATAATAACCACCTCGCTCAGGCCACCGAAATCCGGCAGATACTTGAAGTAGGCGTCTGTTAGATAAATAGAAAAAACATTGGAGCCATCAGCGGTTTTATTGTTAAGGATGGGGCTGATGGCAGTTTGGTCGGTAACTGTTATTTGCTGATATGGGGTTTGGAGTGTGCCGTTGGAAATTTTATTGAAATAAACGGTTCCTGTTGGTTTGCCGCAGGCGGTTAACAGCACCGCAATGAACACAATGAGCCAGATGTTTTTCATGATTTTCCCTCCCCCTTCTGAATGTGGACTATGAATTAGACCATGTTGATGACGGTTTCTCCTCCTTTTCCTTGGCGCCCGATCGACCGACAGCGAGCGGCATGTCTATGGTTTATTATTACTTGGTATGCCGAAACGTTCCTGCCAGAACTGCCCCACTACTGTGTTGTCGTAGGCTTCGGCGAAAGACCCATGGGTTGTAAGATACCCGTTGCCAAGAGGCATGGTACGAAGATAGATCTGTTGCCTTATGCCGGGAATGTCGAAAAACTGGATGCCGTTCATGGTGTTTTCCCACTTGCCTAAGGTCCGTTGACTCATTGATACGGCATTTTCATATATATTATCGATCTGATTCAATAAAGTGCCGGTGCCGCCAAAACCGATCATATGAGCTTCCTGATTCTCTGCAAGAGGATGGAGCATAAGGTTGAAAAAACGCGTTTTGTTGTTTTTCTTCAGGTGCGGGACGACGGATCCCTGGAAATCGGCTATCGAACAGGCGGCGGCCAGGTAGACTATCCGGTCGTAATTGATTTCCGGCCATTTCTTCAGGATGGAGTTGGCGATTATGGTCCCCATACTGTGGCCGATCAATACAATTTCAAGATCTTCGTCCCGCTGCTGACGCTTGCTCAGGGCGTCGAAAAAGGCCGTCAGCCCACCTTCCCGCTCCTTTGTATAGGTGTCAATACTTTGGAATTCCGGGTTTTCCACCCAGGTCTTGGCCAGGGCCTGGTAGGTGCGTCGTTTCATGTCATCCCAGGCACCCGTTCCGAAGCTGTCGAAGATTGGTGCGGTAAGCAACCCAAGATGAAACTGAAACAGACTTTTCAGTCCTTTTCCGAACCTTTCAGAAATTCCCTGCTCGTGGAGCAACTGACCCTGAGAGTTGACGACTGACGGGATTTCTGCGAAGCGAGTGGGTTGTTCAACGGCCAGCAGCTGATTGGTGCGCAGGGCGTCTCTTTCGCTTGGTAAGTTTCCGAAGGCAATTGATTTTGTGAAATCTCGTCCCTGATACCACCAGACCATCGGTGCCCGGATGATTCCCCGGCCAACATCTTCGAACAGGATAAAGGGCGAGGTAAGCGGGCCTGTCCATGTTGCGTATTCTCCTTGTCGCAGGTAGAGAATATGCTCCTTGAAGGTGGAGAAGAATCCGGATGGCCATTGAACAAATATTGGCCAATAGCCGTCGTGCATAATTGGGCTAGCCCAATCATTGGAACGTTGTATTGCAGCATCGTCCGTGTTAAGGCCGCCGTGGATGAAGATAAGGATCCTCTTCTTCGATTCCGGAAGGAGCCTTTGTACATGCCTGTTGAGCTCTTCTTTGCCGGTGAACTCTTCGCCGCTTTTCGGATTGATAGGGCTGCCAAGCTTGTCAACGGCCAGGATGTTGTCTGGATTCGCGGGTTTCTTGTATCCGCAGCCTGAAAACACCAGAAGGATCAGAAGAGAAATTGAGTATCTCATGAACGACGCTCCTTAATATCCGGAGAGTGTAAAGTCAAGAAACAGTTAGATAATTGTCGGTTGAACGGAAATTATAGAAGATGGGGTGGGATATTCAGAGATTTGTATACAGAGAAAACAAGCAATAGGCAACAGAAAAATAACGAAAAAACAGGGTTTAAGCAAGAATTGATCTAAGTTATTGTGATGCTTGTATTTGTAAGATAATGAAGGCTGTATGTGTCAGGTAACCGAAAGTAAGTTGTTGGTGTAAAGAAGTGCTTGTATGTGTTATGCAAATAGTATTCGGTAAATTGCCTGCCGTCCTGTCGCTTCTAAAATTCTCTTAAAGGTCTCTGGTCAAATCTCAGAGATGAAGGCGACGTGGAGACTATGGCAAATGAACAGTGGAGTCGATTTGCTACCGCTTGGCAAAAGAGAAAACCATTGTCGAGGCCCAAAGCAGCTAGTTCGCCTTCACTACCGGACTAGGGTTAGGGGATGGAGGGTACTTTAGGTTTTCTTTGCCGGAGATGTTTTCCTGCTGCCCTGGAATCATGGAGATATGTTTTCAAGGCAGCAGGATAATGGTGGATGCATAGCAAGGGTATACGCTTCCTATAGGCAAGCTTTTTGCTCGGCTTAACAGCCCGCGGTTTTTTGAAACCTCTTGCTCAGGTTTTTGCCGCTTTCATTGTCGTATTTGCAGCGAATCTCATCGCCGTCAACGATCCGTTTATCGTTGAACTTATCCAGCGTTAGCTCATCCTCGATGACTATCGCCACATCCTCGCCGCTCTTGCTGTCTTTTAACACCACGGTCGCCGATTTTTTGTCGGCAGCCATGTCGATCTTGGTTACCGCACCCACCATGGTAAATGACTCGGCGAAGGCCGCGCCGGTCAGAATGGACAGGGTGAGCAGTGCGGTAAGGGCAATTATGTTCTTCATGGGGAACTCCTTCTTGTATAAAATATGTAAAAACAGATAGATATTTTAATAAAACACTAAAACTTCACCTCAAACGTGGCGTAAATGTCATGCGCCGATTTGAGCGGTGGCAGCATCTGGGCATTCATCGGGCTTGCCGCCAGGTCGGAGATTTCCACCGGTGCGCCTACCCAGTTGTTGCTGCCGGTATACTGGAAGTCATAGTACTGGTAGCCAAGGCGAAAGAAGGCCTTGCTGAAGTACGATGAGATCGGTTTGAGTTTCAACTCCTGGATAACATAGGCCTCGTAGACGTTGCCGCGGGTACCGAGTTTGCTGGTCCACATGTCGTCGGCCGCCGGATCGAATGGCATCCAGTACTCGGAACCATAGTTGTACTCGGCACCGAGTTTTGTGCCGGTTGGTAGATCGTAGCGCATGCCGAGGTAGGCGGAGTAGCCGGTTTCATCGCTGGAATCGGCACCGTTTACCAGTAGCCCTGCGCCGGTGTCCTGCGGGCCGGAACCGAAATCCATCATGGCGTGCTTGCCATTCGGGTGGGTGACGCTCATGCCGGTGCTGGCAAAGAGGTGCAGATTGCCGATGCCGACATTTTTCAGGGTACTGAGGGCGCCCATCCCGTACCAGTCGATATCGCCAAGCTCTTCGCTGACGTTGTTGGGATTGTCAAAGATATTGATGCCGCGGTTCCACTGGAAATCGAAGCGGATCGGATCGGTGTCGATGGCGACGACGGCGATACCGACCATATCGGTATCCTTGAGGTTGTTGTAATAGTCATAACCGGCTTCAAAGCCGCGGCCATAGCAGACCTTGGCGTAGGCGCCGGGCAGGGCGTCGATGTCCGGGGCGTAGCCGAGGGTCATACCGTCAAAGGCGTAGTCAACCAAGAGGCCCGGGACGCCGCCGTTGCCGGGGCGGTCATTGTTCTGCCGGAGATTGGTGGGGGCTCCGCCGGTTGAGGGCCTCCGGCCAACCGAGAACCACATGGGCTGGTCGGCGATATTGCTCCAGGTGGCGAAGACCTGATCGACGAGGAGGGCATTGTCGCTCGGCACGTGGCCGATGGTGCCGTCGAGAACCGAACTGCGGTCGGCAAAAAAACCCTCGTTGGTGGCATCGTCGGTCTGGCTGCCGGTGGTTTTGTACATGAGCAGGCGGCTGGTAACCGTGACATCCTCGGTGGCCTTGGCCTTCAGGTTAAGGCCGAAGCGATTGGTCATCAGCGAGTCGTTGGTCGGCCTTGACGAGGGCATCAATGCCGGCATGGAGGTCGGGCTCATATACTGGTAATAGGCGGGAATCTCGCCGCGCAGGGAATCAAAGCGAAAGCGATAATCGCCGCCGATGGTCAACCATTTGCCAAGCGATTTGTCCTCGACCTTTTTCACCTGACCCTTGAGGGTCTCCACCTCCTTGGCGGACTCACCGGACTTTTTTACCTGCTCTTTGAGGGTTTCAAGTTCCTTGGAGAGCTGCTCGATTTTTTTCACCAGGTCTTCGTCTGCTGCAATAACTGTCGCCGGCGGCAAAGCCAGGCCGGCAACCAGGCCTGTCAGGGCGAGGTTGAGCACTGTTTTTTTCATGATTTACTCCATAATTGTTAGGAAATTCGGCTGAGCCGCAGCCCAGCTACGCCGTCTTCTAAAGATTTCTCAGCGCGAAAAAAGGGGTTTTATGATCCCCCAAGGGGCGTTTTTTGACGCCCCTTGGGGGTGGATCTTCGGAAATGAAGCAGTAGCGTGCTCCATCTGCACCAGGATAATGGAGATATTTCCTTGATTTTCCTGGGTTTTATGTGCGAGAAAGCTCAGTAAAACGCTAACATGCCGGGACATTTCCGCTGTCGCTGGCATAAAAGTGTAAGAAATCAAACACATGCTCAATGTAGGTATCCTTCAGTGGCTTTGCCTCGGGACATTGTTTGATCATCTCCTCATTGAGTTTCCCGGCATCCTGAATGGCCTTCCATTCTGCCTGGGTGTGTTTCTTGGCCATGACCCCGCCGTCAAAACCGCAGGCCGGCTTCAGTTCTTTGATATAGATTTTTTGTCCCTTGGCGGAATCGGCAAAGGCGGCAGAGCTGAAGATTCCGACAGTGAGAATTGCCGCAAGGAACAGGTTGAAGAGCTTTGACATGGTGTCCTCCTAAATTGAGCAGGTTGTAGTAAGGTAGTGTATGGGGTTGCCAGCATCCGCATGCATCAGCTGAAAGGTTCGTTTACCTTGATATCACAGGTGTTCTTTGCATCACATTTGATGTTGGCATCGAAATACATGGTTTTTGAAACATCCAGCTTGGCATTTTTCAGTTTCAGAAAGGCCTCCATCGCTCGGGCACCGGTGCCGCAAACGAAGATCACGACCTTGTCCTTGGGAAGTTTTGCCGCAAGTTCGGCAGCGCCCAGTTTTCCGGCCTCGACATTGATCGCGCCTTTCAGGTGCCCGGCGGTGGATTCCTGGGCATTCCTGATATCGACTATAACGGCATTGGCCGGAACTTTATCGGCCACGATGAGTGCCTTAAACCATTCGCCGTCAACCGTCCCTTCATCGACTCCGGCTTTTATGCCATTAACAAAGACGTCTTTTTTGGGTGCGGCTGGGGTGGCCGGTTCGGCCTTCTTGACCCCGGCCGTGGTCTGCAATTTGGCTTCCTTCCAAGCGGGCAGGCCGCCGGCGTAGACACTGACCTTTTTATAGCCAAGATCAAGGAGTCTATTGGCAACGACGTGGGATTTGTGACATTCATAGCCTGCGCAGAAGGCGATGATCGGAGTACTCTTGTCGGCCGGGAAGCGGCCGGCCAATTTGTCCAGTTCCTCATCGTTCATATACAGGGCGCCGGGGATGCTTTCTGCCAGAAACTTAGCATTTGGCCGGGCGTCCATGAGCAGGGCGCTGTTCTTGTTAAAGGCCGATTCCACGACCGGGGTGCCTACTTCCAGGTAGCTCTTGCCGGCCCATTCCGGTTCACCGGCTTGATAGAGTTTGACATTGGTAAATCCGAGCCCCTTCAGGTGCCCGGCGACGATGGGACTCTTTTCACACTCCCAGCCTCCGCAGAATACGATAATCTCCTTGTCTTTTGCCACCTTGTCCAGTTGACCTATATATTTGGCTATCTCTGTGTCGGGAATGCTGATACTCGAGGGAATCGTGCCGCTCAGGTACTTCTGATTCGGCCGTGCATCGATGAGCAGCGCCTTGGCGCCACCTCGTGTGCCATTGCCGACGGCCTGCTTCACATAGGCAAAATCAACGTCTGTTAATTGAAACTTGTCAATCAGCCCTTTGACGCTGGCGCTTGGTGCCTTAAGGGCCACCGCCACTGGGGCCGCCGGGGCAGCTACCTGGGCATCATTTTTGCCGTTGCCGGCGCAGCCGCCCAACAGCAATCCGCCGACTATGAGACTTAATCCCAATGTTTTTAATCGCATACGAAGTTCCTCCTCAGATACCTTTTTGAAATGATGAGTGGGTTAGGGATGTTCCCGTAACTCGCCAACAGAAAAAAGACCGTCAAAAAGTTTGTAAATGATCATCGCCACGCCAATTGAGCCGAGAACGATCAGTATCTCGCTAAAATGGGGAGATACGTAGCTGAACGAATTGGCCATGGCATATTGATCATATTTTTCAAAGCCGGTGCCGGACCGGTTGGACATCGGGTAGGCATTGCCACCGTACACAAAGATACACCGGCCGATAAAGCCGCCGAGCAGCACACAGCATGAAGCAAACACGGTAAAAATGGGTTTTGCCGAGGCAATCAGCAGGACAAAAGGCAGGGCAAGGGTGAGAAAGATGTAGCCTGTGAAATAGGCGGTACGTAAAGGCCCAAAGAGAATCACATCAACCCATCTGTCATCAACCGTCAGATAGCCAAGGACCTCATAGGCCCCAAGGGCGACGATGAAAAAGAGCATGGCCTTGCGGACCAGGGCCATCAATGCGCGGTATTCGGGGATATACCGATGTACGAAATAACTGAGAACGCCCATGACTCCAAGCGATGAAACAAAGGCGGAGATGATGAAATAGAGGGTCAAGACCGGGAACTCTGTCCACAATTGCCGCGCGGTATTCATCGAGAAGAGCCGTGCCTGGATATAGTATTCCACCACATCGACGACGATGCTGAGCAGCAGGATGGGCAGGGCAAGTCGTTTCGCCCATTCGCGCTTATTGGTAAGGATGAGGTATATCTCAAAGAAAACAAAGGGGATATAGAAACAGTACAGGGGCAGCATCAGCCAGATACCGGTCTTGACATTGGGGCTCAGCAGCATCCAGTGCATATTCAGCAGGTTGAGGTCGGTGGCGATGGTGAACAGTCCGGCAAAGACCATGGCAATACCTGCCATCATGAAGCCGCCGGCCGCCCTGGCGACCACATGGAAGTTCAGCAGCTCTGCCAGGGCCACCAGAAAGATGACGCCGCTTCCCGTGTAAATCATATACATATAGTTGGCGATGAGCAGGGACCAGGGCACGGTTCTGTCAACCTCGCCGACCGGTCCGGAGAGGGCTGCCCGCATCGCCTCCTTGAGAGCCGGATTGGTTGGGTCGAGTCCTGCCGAATGGGCGTTTATCGCGGCAGAAAAGTAGCGGATGTCGAGGATCTGGTAGGTTCCCACCAAGGCAAGGACCAGGAGGAAATAGCCAAAGAGCAGTGTTTTATTCAGCAGCAGGTGCTTGAGAGTTATCCTGTTGATCAGTACTCCGGCAAAAATTATCTTTTCCATTCTGTACTCCTCCTGCCTTTCGCCAGGTCATAGAGAGGCTTGATATCTTCCCAGGTATGAATTGCCGTGCCGGGGGCGATGCTCTGCTTCGCGTAGGAAGGGTCATCCGGGAGGATATAAAAGAGTTTTGGCAAGGTTCCGGCAGTTTCTTTCTGGAAGAAAAATCGTTTAGTTTTGAGGAGTTTGACGATATCACTGCCCTCGTCGTCCAAGTCGCCGAAGGTGCGGACCTTGGTCGGGCAGGTTGCCTGGCAGGCAGTGGTTGCGGTTTCACGGAGGCGATGGTCGCAGAAGGTGCATTTATCGATGGCCACCTTGGTATCGTCGATAAAGCGTGCGTCATAGGGACAGGCCTCCATGCACGCCTTGCAGAGGATGCAGCGTTTCGGATCAACCTTGACGATACCGCCTTCAAGGTAATGGCTGGCCCTGGTAGGGCAGACACTGACGCAGGGAGCGTCGAGGCAATGATTGCATTGGGAAGGGTAGATATTGACGAAGGGTCTGCCCGAGGCCGCCCCCTCGACGATGCCCACCCAGATCCGCTGTTTGCCGGCGCCCAGCTGGACGCCGTTTTCCTCCTTGCAGGCAACCTCACAGGCCTGGCAATTGATGCAGCTTTGATAATCGAGGGCCATTGCGTAATTCATAATCACACCTTTCTGACGGACACTAACGTGTCATGCATGATTGCACAGCCAAACACCGGTTCGATATTGCCTTCGATGATCTCATTGTCGCTGGCGCCGTTGCGGTGGGCAAAGGTGAGGGCGGCCGATTTCGAACCAAAACCATGGATATAGAAAATGGTTTCCGGGACTATCTTCGGCGTGGGGTAGGCCTTGATCCGTACCTTGCCGACACTACTGGTGATTTCCACCAGGTCGCCAAAGGCGATGCCCAGCTCCCTTGCCTCGCGGTCGTTGATCCAGGCATAATTTTCACGCATCAGGTCAAGGAGGATGACGTTGTTTTGCGTGGAATTCTGGGTAAATTGGGCATGGCGGCCACTGATGAATTTGAATTTTCCTTTGGGAATTCGAACATATTCCTCGTCCTTCCAGGTGGGCATGGCATCGATACCCTTGGTGGCCATACTTCCCAGAAAACATTCGATTTTTTTGCTGGGTGTGGCAAAGATCCGGCGCAGGCTTGCGGGATCGCCAACGACCGCTTCCTCGGTTTTGAGGACCGAATAGATCTTTTTATCCTCCGGGTAACAGGCATAGGTGTTGTTGTTGATTTTCGTGAAATATGTCTGCATGTTCGGATAGTAAACACCCTTCTCCCGGAGGATTTTCCAGGCCTCTTCCCCGTGTTTGCTGACAACCATGTGCTTGTTCAGCTCTTCCTGCGATTGCTTGAAGGGCTCGGTCAGATCATAGCCGCCCTCGGTATAGACCTCGTCCTCGGATCTTGTCTCCAGCTCTGTTTGAACGTCTTCGTCGTATTTTTTGGTGATTTCCCAGAGCGGTTGAGAAAGCCTTGCGGACAGGCCGCGCATGATATCGATGACCGGTTTGGTTTCGTACATCGGTTCGATGACCTTTTTCCTGAGGATAATCGCCGGTTCGATGGCGGCATAGGATTGTACCGGGTCTTCCCGTTCGAGATAGGTGCATTCCGGCAGGATGACATCGGCGAGCATTGCTGTATCGCTGGGTATGGTGTCGATAACTACCACCAGATCCATCTTCTCAAACATTGCCCTGGTCTTCGCCGTGTCGGGGACCGACAGCATCGGGTTTTGCTTGTAGACAAACATGCCCCTGACCGGATAGGGGGCTTTGCCATCGGCCACCAGGTTGCGAAAGGCTACCCAGGAGCCGGTGGCGCCGATAACCGCCGCGGCGTTCTTTTCCAGTCGCGATTTGGCGTTGGCGTACAGGGGTGCCGTTGCCGGGTGTTCGCCGAGCGGCAGTTTGCTGCCGAAGACAATGCCGCCTTTCACGTCAATACCGCCGCCCAGGGCGGAGAAAATGGCCATCGCCCGGCGCAGCTGGAAATCATTTTTCGCCCAGGTGGTGCGCCGCCCGGCGTAATAGATGGCCTGTGGCGCCGCCGCCATGAAGTCGCGGGCAATGGTGCGGATTGTATCAGCCGGGACGCCGGTGATCTTTTCCGCCCACTCCGGGGTGTAGCCGCTGTCGGTAATGTGTTTGTGGTATTTGTCGAAGTCGTTGAAATTATTGGCAACGAAGGCCTTGTTGTACAGCCCCTCGAAGAGGGCAACGAAGGTGAGGGCGAGGACAAAGGCCAGATCGGTGCCCGGTTTGATCGCCACATAGGTGTCGGCGTGCATGGCGGTGTTGGTGAACCGCGGATCGACGTATACCAGTTTCGCGCCCCTGCCGCGGGTGCGCTTGAAAAGGTCCATGGTGTCCGGAGTGAGGATCGCTTCGGCGCGATTGGCCCCGGCCATGATGATGTATTTGGCATTCTCCAGGTCGGCCAGGCCATAGCCGCCGATGGTCAGGGTGTAGCCGGAAACGGCGGTCTGCAGACAAATGGTCGAATGATTGAGAAAGTTGGCGGAACCGAATTTGTCTGCCATAAATGTCTTGTAGGTATGCTCACCCAGGCCTTCTCCGGCGCAGTAGGCGATGCAGGAACGGTTGTCTTTTTCTTCATCGAGAATCTTAACGAGCTTTTCTTCGATATAGGCATAGGCTTCATCCCAAGTGGCCCTTTTATATTTGCCATCGCCCCGTTTGCCTATTCTGATCAGCGGGTATTTCAGCCGGTCGGGATCGTACAGGGCGTGAATGCCGGCAGCGCCTCGGGCGCACAGCATGTTTCTCGATTTCGGGAAGTAGGGATTGGGTTCAAGTTTTTTGACGATGCCGCCACGGACATGGGCAATGGCCGCACACTTGTTGACGCACATTTCACAGATAGTCGGGATCGTGCCGGTCGGTACGGCCGTGTCCTTTTGGAAATTGGCGAGAAGATCCGTAGCGGAGAGTGTTGCACCGCCGACTCCGCCCAGCACCACGAGGGCCACGCTTCCCTGCAGAAATCTCCTTCTTGAGATCTCAACCTGCATAGTCTTGCTCCGAAAAGGTTTAGAGTAACGGCAACAGTTGCCTGCGAGATATCGAATTTTTCACATGTACCTGAGCGTAACTCTATTTAAGAGATTAATCAAATACTATTTTTAGAGATACATGAAATTCTTTAATAGACCCTGTGGGCCGGCCATCCCAGTATTGCTAAAAACGGTACTACACTGTGATATGACGAGGTAAAACTATACACATGAGGAGTTTACCGGTTGCAATAGTATCCATAAAAGGAGCGAAAATGACAATACGACCATATGGATTTTTTCAGAAAAATTTTCGATAAAAACCACCCAGAAAAGGGCCCCTCCTACGTCGCCAGTGCGGTTAAATGTGAACTTTTCCAGGTATTATTGTCATTTTGCCAAGGGAAAAGAAGTTTCCGGCCCAGGAGCTAAGGATTGACAAGAACCGGTTCTTTTTTTATAGGAAGGAAACGCACACGCGTTTATGCAGGGGTGGCGCAAGGCCTGAGATCATACCCGTTGAACCTGACCTGGTTAATTCCAGCGTAGGGAATTGCAGACATATCGTTATTGGTATCCTGGTTTGGTGTACTCTCTCCCGTTGTGTCCGCCCGTTTTCCTCATTATCGTTTCCGGAAACGAGGCGCATCATGTTAGATCTAGTAGACAGAACCGCAGCAAATATCCAGAAAATCAGGGAAAGTAAACCGCTGATCCATAATATCACCAATTTTGTGGTGATGAACTATACCGCCAATGTCCTCCTGGCCATGGGGGCCTCCCCGGTCATGGCCCATGCCGAGGCTGAGGTGGAAGAGATGGTCGGTTTTGCCGGGGCCCTGGTGCTCAATATCGGCACCCTGACCGATCCCTGGGTCGATGCCATGGTCCTTGCCGGAAAAAGGGCGACGACCCTCGGCAAGCCCATCGTTCTTGATCCGGTGGGGGCCGGGGCCACCGCTTTGCGCACCGCTGCCGCCAAAAGAATTCTTGCCGAGACCACGGTCAGCGTGGTGCGCGGCAACGCCTCGGAGATCCTTTCCCTTGGCACAGGCCAGGGAGGCGGCAAAGGGGTTGACTCGCTGCATGCGGTCGATGACGCCGGAGAAACGGCACGACAGCTCGCCCTGACTCTGGGGACGACCGTCGCCATCACCGGCCCTACCGATCTGGTCACCGATGGCAAAAGGCTGGTGCGGGTAACCGGCGGCCACCATCTCATGCCGATGGTCACCGGCACCGGCTGCTCGGCCACTGCCATCATCGGCGCCTTCCTGGCGGTTGACCCGGACCCGCTGTCGGCTGCGGCCACAGGCCTTGCCTTCTTCGGCGCCGCCGGCGAGCGGGCAGGCGCCGCAGCATCCGGACCCGGTACCTTTATGATAAACCTCCTTGACGCCCTGTATTGTCTTTCCCCGGACGAGGTTGCCGAGCGTTGCCTCTTTACCGTCACCTGATGAGGGTCAGTCATGATTGATTTTTCCCTATATCTGGTAACCGACCGGACCCTGTCGCTGGGCCGGACAACCTGCGAGGTGGTGCGGGCGGCGGTTGCCGGCGGGGTTACCGCCGTGCAGCTGCGGGAAAAGCACTGCACGACCCGGGAGTTTGTTGCCGAGGCCCGTCTGCTTGCAGAGATGCTGCGCGGCAGCGGTGTGCCTCTGATCATCAATGACCGCCTGGATGTGGCGCTCGCGGCCGGTGCCGATGGGTTGCACCTTGGCCAGAAGGATATGCATATCGCCGATGCCAGGCGGATAGCCGGGCCTGGCATGATCATCGGTGTCTCCGCCGAATCCCTTGACGATGCGCTGCGGGCGGAAGAAGAGGGGGCGGATTACATCGGCATCAGTCCGGTCTTTGCCACCAATACAAAAAAGGATACGGCGGAACCCCTTGGCTTGGCGGGGATCAGGTTAATCAGGGAGAGGGTCCGCCTGCCCTTGGTCGGGATAGGCGGCATCAATATCGGCAATGCGGCGCAGGTCATGGACGCCGGAGCGGACGGGGTGGCGGTGGTCTCGGCGATTGTTGCCGCTTCCTGTCCCGAGACTGCCGCGGCGGCACTGAAACAGCGAATATATCGAGGTAACTCAAGCGGGCTGGTGCCCGCAAGCCAAGGGATGTAATCCTCTCCCACTGCAGAGGGGACTCTTTTTAGCGCCCCCTTGAGCGGTATAAGTACCTTGGTTGTACCCCTATCACCAAGGCTTTTCAAACTCATTTGCTTGTTTTTTATGCCAGTTATTCTCGAGTAAGGCACTAAAAGGAAAGGAAATTATGACACACGAAAAACACTATTTCCGGGTTTTAACCATAGCCGGTTCCGACAGTGGCGGCGGGGCGGGTATCCAGGCCGACCTGAAGACCATCGCCGCCAACGGCTGCTACGGCATGAGCGTAATCACCGCCCTGACCGCCCAGAATACCCTGGGGGTCTCGGCCATTCATCCGGTACCGGTGGATTTTGTCCGGGCCCAGATGGATTCGGTGCTCCCGGACATCGGCTGCGATGCGGTGAAGATCGGCATGCTCTTTTCCGCCGACCTGATCAGAACGGTGGCGAAGGGCTTGCGGCGGCACGGGGTGCGGCGGATTGTCCTCGATCCGGTCATGGTCGCCCAGAGCGGCGACAAGCTTGTCCAGGATGAGGCGATCGATGCCCTGAAAGAATACCTCATCCCCTTGGCTGACGTCATCACCCCCAACCTCCCCGAGGCCTCGGTGCTCCTGGGCCGGGAGGTTCAGACCCTCATTGACATCCATCAGGCGGTGGTTGAGCTGGCTGGGCTGGGCTGCGGCAATGTGTTGATCAAGGGCGGGCATTTGGTAGCGGGCGACTGCGACGATTGTCTGTATCTGGCCGGTGAGCAGCGGATGGTCAACTTGCCCGGCAGGCGCATCACCACCGTCAACAACCACGGCACCGGTTGCACCCTGTCTTCGGCCATCGCAGCCGGCCTTGCGAAAGGGGCCGAGGTCGAGGATGCGGTGCGCCAGGCCAAGGACTACATAACCGAGGCCATCGGCGCCGGAGCTGCCTATACCATCGGCCAGGGGCATGGACCGGTGCACCATTTCCACGGTTTCTGGTGAGAGAGGTCTTGGCCTGCGCCGCTGATCCGGGGGAGTCCTTAGCCGGGGATGCCGCTCCGGCGGTGATCATCGATCGCCTCACCGTGGCCTTTGGCGCCCGGCGGCTGTTCGATGATTTTTCCCTGCGCCTGGACGGCGGCCGGACCACCTGCCTGCTCGGGCCAAGTGGCTGCGGCAAATCGACCCTCCTGAAATGCATCGCCGGATCCGGACCGCCGTTTTCGGGCGGCTCCATCGAACTCGACCCTGCCAGGGCGAAGATGGCGGTGGCCTGGATGGGCCAGGACGATCTCCTCTTGCCCTGGCTGCCGCTGCTCGACAATATCCTTCTCGGGGCAAGACTGCGCGGCGAACTGAATGACTCCCTGCGGCAGCGAGCCTCTGCCCTCCTGGACCGAGCCGGGCTTGGCGGTCACGGCCAGGACCTGCCCGGCAGGCTCTCCGGCGGCATGCGCCAGCGCGGCGCCCTATTGCGTACCCTCATGGAGGGACGGGCAATCGTCCTCATGGATGAGCCGTTTTCGGCACTCGACGCCCTCAACCGCCAGCGCCTGCAGGATCTGGCCGCCGGTATGATCAAAGGGCGGACGGTGCTGCTGGTAACCCACGACCCCCTTGAGGCCCTGCGCCTTGCCGACCGGGTGGTTGTCCTCAGCGGCAGGCCAGTACGCGTCGCCGCAAGTTTCGAACCGCCGGGCAGGCCGCCCCGGTCTCCCGGTCAGCCGGAGATCGCCCGGCTGTATACCGAGCTTCTGGCCATGCTCATGGATGGAGAGAACCCGTGACCGTCAGACCTCTCGTGCTTAGCCTCGGCATCTTGGCCCTGTGGCAGGGCATTGTCATTTTCACCGGCGCCCCGGCCTATATCCTGCCCGGCCCCTGGCCGGTCGCCAGGGCCTTGGTGACGGAGTTTCCAGTCCTGCTTGGCCACCTAGCGATTACCTCCCTGGAGATGCTTGTCGGTCTGCTGCTCGGCATCTTCCTCGGCACCTCCTGCGCCCTGGCGATGATCGTTTCGGCCCGGCTGAAAGGGTGGCTGCTGCCGCTTCTTGTCATCAGCCAGGCCCTGCCGGTCTTTGCCCTCGCCCCGGTGCTGGTCCTGTGGCTCGGTTACGGTATGGCCTCGAAGATCGCCATGGCCCTGCTTATCATCTTTTTTCCGGTGGCCGCCTCCTTTTATCAGGGGATGCGGCGCACCAATCCGGAACTGCTGGAGCTTGCCCGGATCATGGGGGCGGGGCCCGCCGCCACCCTCCGTTATATCACCATCCCCTCCGGGCTCCCGGCCTTTGCCGCCGGGGTGAGGATGGCCGCGGCGGTGGCGCCGATCGGCGCGGTGGTGGGGGAGTGGGTGGGGGCGAGTTCCGGCCTCGGCTATTATATGCTCCACGCCAACGGCCGCATGCAGATCGACCGGATGTTTGCCGCCCTGGCGGTTTTGGCGGGGGTCTCTCTCCTCCTGTCTTTTATCGTTGACCGCCTTCTCGCAAGGCTCATCTTCTGGGAACCAGAAAAAGGAAAAAACTCATGAAAAGATTGCTGAAAATCGTAGCCTCTCTTGTCGTGGCGGCATGCCTGCTGCCTGCCGCCCAAGCCATCGCCGGAGAAAAATTGACTGTTCTTCTCGACTGGTATATCAACCCCGACCATGCACCCTTGTATGTTGCCCTGGAAAAGGGCTTTTTTGCCGCGCGAGGCCTGGACGTCGAGCTTATTGCCCCGGCCAATCCCAACGATCCGCCGAAGCTGGTGGCGGCCGGCCAGGCCGATATCGCCGTGTCGTACCAGCACCAGCACCAGGTTCAGGTCGATCAGGGTCTGCCGCTCACCCGCATCGCCACCCTGGTCGCCACCCCCCTCAACTGCCTGGTGGTTTTGGCCGATGGCAAGATCCAGACCCTTGCCGATATGAAGGGCAAGACGGTCGGCTATTCGGTGGGCGGCTTTGAAACCACTCTGCTGCAGGCGATGCTGGCGGGAGCGGGTTTGACGCTGCAGGATGTCAAGCTGGTCAATGTCAACTTTTCTCTCGCCCCGGCATTGCTGGCTGGCCGGGTTGATGCGGTGATCGGTGCCTTCCGCAATTTTGAACTCAACCAGATGGCCATCGAGGGGCGGCCGGGCCGGGCATTTTTCGTTGAGGAATACGGCGTCCCGGCCTACGACGAATTGATCCTCGTCGCCAAGAACACCGCCACCGCTGACCCGAAGATGCGCCGCTTTGTCGATGCCCTGGAAGAAGGGGTGCAGTACCTGGTCAATCACCCCGAGGAGAGCTGGAAGATGTTTACCAGCCATGGCCGGGAAAATCTCGATGACGAGCTGAACCGCCGCGCCTGGCGTGATACCCTGCCGCGCTTTGCCCTCAGGCCGGGCGCCCTCGATCGCAACCGCTATGTTCGTTTTGCCGCCTTTCTCCAGAAACAGGACATGGTAAAGACGGTACCACCGCTTGCCGGCTGGGCGATTGAGCTTCCTTGAGAGCTGAATGAAAAATAGTGGTTTTCGCAAGAAAAGGCCCTTGCTGGTAAAAATGGTGATTATTGTTGGCGGTGGCATACCAAGAAGAGCTTTCAGCGGCCTTGCCACCTTACCTGAATAATACTGCCAAAGCATGGGGTTGCTATGACCACAGATAAAAAGGATTTTGACGCAGCAGCGTCCACTTGGGACGAGAACCCGGCGCGGGTCAAACTGGCCGGAGAGGTGGCGGAGGCGATCATCCGCCGGGTTTCGCCGAACCGGGCAATGAATGCCGCCGATTTCGGCTGCGGCACCGGGCTGTTGAGCCTGAAACTCCAGCCGCTGGTCGCCTCGATCACCGGCATCGACAGCTCGCCGGGGATGCTCGAAATCCTGCGGGCCAAGGTCGATATCGGCAAATTGACCAATGTTCGTACCCAGTTGGTCGATGTCGAGAAGGGCGAGGTCCTGGCCGGGAGCTATGACCTGATCACTTCCTGCATGACTCTGCATCATATCGCCGATCCGAAGGCCCTGCTCGGCCATCTCAGCAGTGCCCTTGCCCCTGGCGGCATCCTGGCCGTCGCCGACCTCGATCCGGACGGTGGCCTCTTCCACGACGACAACACCGGCGTTCACCACTTCGGTTTCGATCGGGGAATGGTGCGGGCGATGTTCGCCGGTGCCGGATTGCTCGACATTGAGGACGGTACCGCCACCGAACTCGTCAAACCCGCTGCCGGCGGGACAAAGAGAAACTTCTCGGTCTTTCTGGTCAGCGGCCGGAAGGGATAAAGGCAGAGGCTTGATGCTATGCCGATAAGCACCGTCAATCATGGTGACATGCAGCAAAGAATGGACGCGCTGGTAAACGGCTATCTCGACCGGAAGGCCTTCTCGGCATGTTCGCTCGGTTTTGTTGCCGCAAGGCAGGGAGAGACCTGCCGGGATGCCTGGTATTACGGCACGACAGGCTTTGCTCCGGGCGATTCGGCAGTGTCAGGAGATACCTGTTTTGACCTGGCCTCGCTGACCAAACCGATGGTGACGGCCCTGGCGGTTTTGCTCCTGGCGAGCAGCGGGACAGTGAAGTTTGATGACCGCCTGGTAAAATATTTCCCTAAGATTGCAAGCGACAAGGCCGACATTAGCCTTCGCCAGCTCATCAACCACACCTCCGGTCTGTCCGCCCATCAACCGTATTACCTTGAACTCATTCAGCTTCCCCAAGAGGAGAGGCGAGATTTCCTGATCGCCAAAATCCTCGGCGAAAAACTCTGCAATATCCCCGGTACAAATTGCCTGTACAGCGATCTGGGGTTTATCCTGCTCGGCTGGATCGTTGAACAGGTCTCAGGACTCCCCCTCGACCGGTTCTTCGAGAAACACATCCTGGAGCCGCTGGCCATCGACCGGACGCAAATCTTCTTTATACCGCAAGGGCATACGTTTCGTTTGAGCAGACAAGCTGCTCAACGCAGCTTTAAGAAACAGGCAGGGCATGGGGCAAGCGGCTTTGCCGCGACCGGCATCTGCCCGTGGTCGGGACAGGTCTTGCGGGGGACTGTCCATGATGACAACTGCCGGGCCCTGGGAGGCGTGGCCGGGCATGCCGGGCTCTTTGCAACGCTTGCCGGGACACTGGCATGGATCGAAGGAATCCTGGCGGAGCTGCAGGGCAAAAGCTGTCGCTTGGGCCTCAGTGAGGAGATATTGCAGGGTTTTAGGAGCAGAGAAAGTGGCTCAGGCTATATTTACGGATTTGATACGCCTTCTCTCCTGGGATCAAGCAGCGGCCGGTATTTCTTCCGGCTGTCCTTCGGCCATCTCGGTTTTACCGGGACATCCCTGTGGATGGATCTGAGCCGTGGCTGCGGCATTGTCCTGCTGACCAACAGGATTCTGGCACCGGATGGCCTGCAGGCCATCAAAACACTGAGGCCCGAGGTGCATGATTTGATCATGGGCTATTTGGCCAGTAAAGAATAATCTTGGGGAAACAGACTAATTATAAAGTCTGGAGTTCCAATGGGGAAGAAGAACTCAAATTAGAGTTGCACCGTTTTGCCGGAACAAACTCAGCGCCAACAATACCAAGGAGAATCAGCATGTTGACCATCGAATTTCTCGTCACCTCGCTCATCGTGGTCCTCATCCCGGGAACCGGGGTCATCTTTACCGTATCGACGGGCCTGGTCCAAGGCCGGAAGGCAAGTGTCTTCGCGGCACTCGGGTGCACGGCGGGGATTCTGCCGCATCTCATGGCGACGGTCCTGGGGCTGGCCGCGGTCATGCATACCAGCGCCCTGGTTTTTCAGGCCCTCAAATATGCCGGCGTTGCCTACCTGCTCTATATCGCCTATGCCACCTGGCGGGACAAATCGGCCTTCACCGTCGACGATAGCCCATCGGCCAGTACGGCGGCGGGCCTGGTCGTCAAGGCGTTTTTGCTCAATATCCTCAATCCGAAGCTGACTATTTTCTTTTTGGCCTTCCTTCCGCAGTTTGTCCAACCAGGCACAACCGAGCCGCTTGCCCAGCTTTTGCTGCTGAGCGGGGTATTCATGGCCATGACCTTTGCCGTGTTCGTGGTTTATGGCTTTCTCGCTCATGCCTTTCGTAGGGTGGTTATTGAGTCGCCACGTGTTCAAGGGTGGTTTCGAAAGGGTTTTGCCGCGGTCTTTGTCGGTCTTGGGGCGCATCTCGCCTTCACTGAAAAATGACCGCCGCTATGGTGTAGCCGTGTTTTCCCGAATTCTTAAACAACTGCTTGTTCCGGTTCTGCCCCTCCTGCTTTTTACTGCCGGGCTGCATGCCGCGCCACCAGTTCCCCCGCAGGTCCGCACTGAAATCGAGGCCCTACTGTCGGCCCTTGAAGTCTCCAGCTGCCGGTTTAATCGCAACGGTTCCTGGCATGCGGCGCCGGAGGCCAAGAGGCATCTCCTGCGCAAGCTCGAATATCTGGAAGACAAGCACGGTGTGCAAAACACCGAGCAGTTCATCGACCTCGCGGCGACCGCCAGCAGTACCAGCGGCCGGGAATATCTTGTCCAGTGCGGCGAAACCGAGCCTCTGTCGAGCAGGCAGTGGCTCTTGGCGCAACTTGCGACAATCCGTTCAGCCGCCGACCTCTCTGGTCCTGACCCAGCGTTTCAAAACCGGCCCTAACGCAGCGTCTTTTCAGCAACTGGTTCCGTTTCACTCCCGGCGCAAACGCCTAGCGGTAGTCCTCCGGAAAGACTGAAACTGCGCCTTCCAGGGCTTTGGCCGTTGGGCGCAACTGCTTCTGGTATATCTGCGTCTGATTGACAAGGCCTTTGGGGTCTGCCGGGTAACCTTTAGAGTCATAACCTTGCCGCTGGCGTCAAGGCTGGGCGCAAAGGTCATTTCAACAGCAAGCGCACTGGTGGTGGAAGTTGATTTCCCCATCAGTGTGTCGCCTGCGCAATTCAGTGTGGTTTTCACCTGGCTGCCACCCGGCAGGCTATTGATACTTTACTGCCGTCTCGCTTGTAAACGGTAACTTCTTCCGGGGGGCGTTCGATGCTCAGCTGTCTGGCTGTACCACCATCACACCTCCCTCGTCGGAAGGTGACGTTTCCCCGGCATCAGGCAGTGGTGAAAAACGGCTCACCTGCATTTGACAAGCGATGCGGCCGTCGCATATCCTCAAGCAAAGGATGGCAGCGGTGGTAAAATTGCCGGAAACTCAACAAGCTCTTGCCGTACAGGGCAGGACATCAGGGGAATGGGAAGTGCTGTGATATGTCTGGAAGCGGCAGAGCCCTGTGGCTTGTCCCCTATGAAATCCTGAGGACGATCATCACCGTATGGAAAAGATGGGGGAAGATGCATTGGCATTTTTTGGGGTATTTGATGTTTTATTAAAAAAATCTCAAATATATTTGGCAATCCATCAAAAAATGAGGTAAATTATTTAGAATAACTCATTTCGCATTCATTTGCTCGAATGTCTTCCCTGTATGACCGACCTGTCAAAATGGATATAGACGAGACCAACATCCAAATTCTTCGGCATTTAAAAGATGGCCGCAAATCCTTCAAGCTCATCGCTGAAGAACTGTCCGTCACCGAAAACACCATTCGCAGCCGGGTCAACAAGTTGACGGACGAAGGGATTCTTGCCTTCGCCGGGACCGTTCAGGTTGACGCTCTGTCCGGTCACAACATGCTGTATCTGGGGGTCAAACTGAAAAGCATGGAGCTGCAAAAGAAGGCGGAGGAGTTCAGTCTGTTGCGCGGCGTGGTCTCCGCGGCAATAGTGACCGGCAGGTACGACATCATTCTCCAGGTCCTTCTGGGCCAAGGGTACAGCCTCCTGGAGTTCATCACCGAGCAGGTGGCCCGGATTCAGGATGTGCAGACCGTGGAAAGTTTCGTGGTGTTCAAAGGCTACAATCTTAAGGTGCCCTATATACTTTGATTCAAGAATCAACACAGGAGACAGCAATGATCGTCGGAATTCTCAAGGAAATTAAAATCGCTGAAAACAGAGTGTGCATGACCCCGGCCGGTGTTGAGGTCATGACCCATCACAAACACCAGGTTCTTGTCGAGGCGGGTGCCGGTAAGGGCAGCGGCTTCACTGACGCCGAATACACCAGTGCCGGGGCAACCATCATTGGTACAGCGGCCGAGATCTATGCCAAGGCCGACATGGTCATGCATGTCAAGGAACCGCAGCCGCAGGAGTACGAGCATATTCGCAAGGGCCAGATCGTCTTCACCTATCTCCATCTGGCGGCCGATGAGCAGCAGACCAAGGCCCTGGTCAAGGCCAAATCGGTAAACATCGCCTACGAGACCATCCAGAAAGCCGACGGTTCTTTACCCCTGCTGACTCCGATGAGCGAGGTCGCCGGCAGGATGGCGGCCCAGGAAGGTGCTAACTACCTGCAGATGACCAAGGGCGGCCGGGGCATCCTTCTCGGCGGCGTGCCGGGTGTTGAGCCGGGAGTGGTGGTGGTCATCGGCGGCGGCGTGGTCGGCATCAATGCCGCGCTCCTGGCCTGTGGTCTTGGCGCCATCGTTTACCTGCTCGACACCAACCTCGATCGCCTGCGTTATCTCCGCGAGGTCATGCCCAGCAACTGTTTCCCGGTCATGAGCAGCGTGCCGAAATTGCGCGAGTTGCTGAAGAAGGCCGATCTGGTCATCGGTGCGGTCCTCATCCCCGGAGCCAAGGCACCGAAGCTGGTGACCAAGGAGATGCTGAAGGGAATGAAGAAGGGTGCGGTCATGGTTGATGTGGCCATCGATCAGGGTGGCTGTTTCGAGACCTCGAAGGCAACCTCCCACGACAATCCGGTTTATACCGTTGATGGTGTGGTGCATTACTGCGTTGCCAATATGCCCGGGGCGGTCGCCAAGACCTCGACCCTGGCGCTGACCAACGCCACCCTGCCCTATGCCCTGCAGATTGCCGACAAGGGCTGGAAGAAGGCCTGCCAGGATAACGTCGAGATTGCCCGTGGCCTCAACGTCGTAAACGGCAAGGTCACCTATCCGGCGGTAGCCGAGGCCTTTGGCCTGAAATATACGCCGGTTGCAGAGGTTCTATAAAAAAGTACAGTAGCCGCAAAAACCAAAGGCCGACTCGGGAACGAGTCGGCCTTTGGTTTTTTAAGCGAAGTCTATTATACCGCAAGGGCGGGTTTCGTACGAGTAGACAAGCTGCTCAACTCAGCTTTACCTTCCTAATAAAAGATAGGCCTTGATAAAGGGATCGAGATTGCCGTCGAGCACCGCGTCGACGTTGCCGGTTTCGTGGTCGGTACGGTGGTCCTTGATCAGCCGGTAGGGCTGGAGAACGTAGGAACGGATCTGGCTGCCCCAGGAGATGCCCTTCTTGTCGCCGGCAAGTCCCTCAGCCCGTTCGGCGTTCTTCTGCTTTTCCAGGGCGTAGAGTTGGGCGGTGAGCATCTTCATGGCGGTGTCCTTGTTGGAATGCTGTGACCGCTCGTTCTGGCACTGCACGACGATGCCCGTCGGCAGGTGGGTGATGCGGATCGCCGAATCGGTCTTGTTGACGTGCTGGCCGCCGGCACCGCTTGACCGGTAGGTGTCTATCCGCAGATCCTTGTCGTCGATCTCTACCTTGATAGAGTCGTCAAGCTCCGGCATGACCATGACCGAGGCAAAGGAGGTATGCCTCCTGCCGCTGGCATCAAAGGGAGAGATGCGCACCAGGCGGTGGATTCCCAGTTCCGAGCGGAGAAGGCCATAGGCCGAGCGGCCCTTGAACATGATGGTGACGCTTTTCGTGCCGGCCTCATCACCCGCCAGATAATCGAGGATGTCGGTCTTGAAGCCGTGCAGTTCACCCCAGCGCAGGTACATGCGCATGAGAATGGCCACCCAGTCCTGGGCCTCTGTGCCGCCGGCACCGGCATGGATGGCGATGATGGCATTGTTGCCGTCGTGTTCGCCATTGAACATGCACTCCAATTCGGCCTGGGCAAGTCCCGCCTCCATGGCATCGATGCTGTGGGCGATCTCCAGTTCCAGGTCGGCGTCCTTATCCTCCATGACCATTTCCAGAAAAAGCTCGGTTTCTTCGAGGTGCTTCCAGCGATTTTCCCAGCCGACGATGGTTTCCTGCAACTGGCCATGTTCCTTCTGTACCACCGTGGCGGTGTCGGCTTCGTTCCAGAAACCGGGCGCCAGGGTCTGCCGCTCCAGCGCCGCCAGTTTTTCCCTTTTTCTATCTAAGTCAAAGATGCTCCTTGAGCACGAGAAGACGATTCTTGAGATCTCCGAGCCTTTGTTTCGATACTGCTGCACCGCTTTCGATAACCATAATTTAACCTTGAAGCTTTGTAGTGGATCCTGAAAAAGAATACTTGTTTATGTGGGTAAGAAATTCTCGAAAATGTGGCTGCACGCGGCCACAACCAGGCAACCTGTAGTCGGCCGGCCTGCTGTCATCAGTATACCCGCGTTTTCCGCCGCCGTCTAATACCAAGCGCGCTGCCGCCACAGAGAAGACCGGCAGCCAGGCAGAGCGGCGCAAAGAGATAGCCATGACGCACCCAGAAGGTTTTCTCGTCCTGCAGAAGAACCGCTCTCGCCGCGGCAAAGGGCACGAAGATCTCCGATTGCAGATCGATACGCCCGGTCGGGCTGATAAAGGCGGAGATGCCGGTATTGGCAGAGCGGATCAGGCTGCGCCGCGTTTCAACGGCGCGGAGCACCGCCATGGCCAGGCTGTGATACGGGGCACTCGATTTACCATACCAGGCGTCGTTGGTCAAATTTATCAGAACATTGGCGCCGGCATTGACCCATTGCCGGGAAAGCTCCGGGAATACCGATTCATAACAGATGAGCACTCCGGCACGGGCGGCCTTCCAGGCCAGCGGCCGTTCGATTGTTCCGGTGCTGAAATCGCCGACCGCCTGCACCAGGGGGGCGATAAAGGGCAGATATTTTTGCAAGGGAACGTACTCGCCGAAGGGCACGAGATGGGATTTGTAGTACGAGCCATGAAACAGACCATCCGGCTGGAGGAGGACGGCGCTGTTGTAATACAGGATCTTTTTTTCCTTCCGGTCAAGGATTTCATACCACGGTGCCCCGGTCAGGAGGGCCAGGTCGCGGCCGGCGACGAAGCCGGTGAGGGTGGCCATGTGTTCGCTCATCTGGGGATAAAAGGGCAGGGCGGTTTCCGGCCAGAGGATCAGCTCCGGGTGCTGGGGAGAAAGCAGCGACTCGCTCAGGTCCAGATAGGTCCGTACCGTTGCTGCCTGCTGCGATGGCGACCATTTAACGCTTTGGTCAATATTGCCCTGGACGACACCAATGGTCGTGTGGGGCCTTGCCCCGGTGGTTTGCTGGCCACTGACCTCGGCCAGCCGCTGCTGTGAATACAGGGCGACGGCCGCAAGCAGGCAGCAGGCAGGGGCGGCGAGGAGCACCAGGCTGCGCCGCGATTGCCTGGATTTTATCAGTAAAAACAACAGGGTATTTATAAAGACCAGGAGGTAGGTAACTCCATGGTGGCCGACCAGATCGGCAATCTGAATGGCCGGCGGCACCGCGTAGAGGGCATAACCGAGATCCATCCAGGGAAAGCCGGTAAATATGACGCCGCGCAGCCAGTCAAGGCCCACCCACAGCGCCGGCAGCAGCCAGAGGGCCAGGGTCGCAGGGAAAATCTTTAAAGTGGCCTGGGAAAGCACGGCAAAAAGGCCATAATACAGGGCCATATACAGGGCGAGAAGCAGCAGCGCCGGAATGGACAGGTACCAGGCCAGACCACCGTAGGTGCCGAGGACGGTGATAATCCAATACAGCAACAGGACGAAATGCACCTGACCGGCTGCCAGGCCGCAGAGTACCGCCTGGCGCGGGCTGCCGGCCTCTATGGCAAAGAGCAGGGGGACGAGGGCGACGGGCAGCAGGGGCCAGAGTCCACCGCTGCCGGGAAAGGAAAACCACAGGCCAAGGCCGGTAAGAACCGCCAGCAGATAGGGCTTGCGCAGGAAGGAGGTCACTTTCGTTCCTGGTCCTCAACTATCCGGCTGATGCGCACCATCTTCAGTTGCCGGGAATCGGCGGTTTTCGCCTCGAAGCGGAAGCCGCCGATATTAACGACATCACCGGCCACCGCCAGGCGGCCAAGGACATGTATGACCAGGCCGCCGACCGATTCGTAGGGGCCTTCGGGAAACTCGGTGTCGAAATATTCTTCAATGACCTCGATATCAAGCCAGGCATGGACCTGAATGGTCAGGTCGTCGATGACCTCGATCTGCCTTTCGTCCTCGTCGTATTCGTCATCAATCTCGCCGACGATCTCTTCGAGGATGTCTTCCAGGGTAATCAGGCCGCGAACCGTGCCGAACTCGTCAATGACCATCGCCATATGCAGCTTGCGTTTCTGGAATTCGCGGAGCAGGTCGACGATCGGTTTCGATTCCGATATAAAATAGACCGGCCGCAGGTAGCTCTCCAGGTCGACCGGTCCCGGTCCCGGTTCCGGCCGGGCGCAGAGCCTGAGCAGGTCCTTGGCGTGGATTGCCCCGATGACATGGTCCGGATTGTTGCGATACACCGGGATGCGGGTGAAGCCGCTTTGGATGACGATATCGATCAGTTCCGACATCGGCGAGGCCTCGTCAAAGGAAACGACCTCCGCCGCCGGTGTCATGATCTCTGAGGCATAGGTCTCCCGGAATTCGAGGATCGAATTGATCATCTTTTCCTCAAGGGACGAGATCAATCCGTGTTCCTCGCCTTCTTCGAGAAGTTCTTGAATTTCATGATCAAGATCTTCTTTGGTTCCGGGCTTGGTGAAAGTTAACATCGATTTCAGCCGCTTCAGAACTCCGTTTTCCTGGTCGGATTCCTGGGCGTCTGTGGTGTTGTCTTCGCTCATCGTTTGGGTTGGTTTGTAGCCTGTTTACAGGTGGCTATGGGTTGCTGCGGCAGCATCTGCTTGTCGAGAATGTTAATACCCTAGATAAATAACACCCAGTTCAGAAAAATCAATCGTCTCTTGGTGTTTCTTTCGCTGGTCAGGTCGACAAAAGCCTGGGATTTGCCCGGTAAAAACGGGGTAACCTATTGAATATATACTGATGTTTACCTTGGTGGAGGATGGCTGCGGATAATTTTTCTTTTCTATTTGCCAGGGCATGACTATAGTAGCGTCGATTTCCTCCGGCAACTTGCCGGCATATTATGCCGATGTCGAGGAGGGACCAGGAGTAACAGACCGTTTTCTTTGTGTTATTAGCGTTAGGACGGTTTTCAAGTTCAGATAAACCAGCACCATCATTTTCAGTGAGGAAAAGATTGGAAGGAAAGGTTCTCATCGCCAATCGTGGCGAAATTGCCATCCGGATCATGAACGCCTGCAAGGATCTTGGTCTTGAGTATGTCGTTGTTTACACCGATGCCGACAAGGACTCGGAACATGTCCGGCAGAACATCACCGGCGGTCCCGGGCAAAATGCCTGGCGGATTACCAGCTACACCGAACCAAATGACATCTTCGCCGTGGCCGATCACACCGGCTGTACCGCCATTCATCCCGGCTACGGCTTTTTCTCCGAGGATTTTCGTTTTGCCAGAAGGGCCACCAAGCGGGAGCGGGCCTTGACCTTCATCGGGCCGAATTGGGAGGTAATCCGCGATCTTGGCGACAAGATCAATACTAAAAGGGTCGCCAATCAGCTGGGTATTCCCACCATTCCCGGCACCGACACACCGATTTACAATGAGATGGAGGCGGAGGAAATCGCCGGCCAGCTCCTGGAAACCCAGCGGATAAACGGTGTCGATCAACCCTCCGTCCTTGTCAAGGCGGCGGCCGGCGGCGGCGGTATGGGCATTGAGGAGGTTACCGAGATCGAGCGGTTCCGGAGGATCTACCGGCAGCTGCAGAACTACGCCA
The DNA here is from genome assembly GCA_030247675.1 of Desulforhopalus sp. Classification (NCBI taxonomy): domain Bacteria; kingdom Pseudomonadati; phylum Thermodesulfobacteriota; class Desulfobulbia; order Desulfobulbales; family Desulfocapsaceae; genus Desulforhopalus; species Desulforhopalus sp. Next base: position 838,380 of record JAOTRX010000002.1, read on the forward strand.
AACGCCAGTTCGGTGATGGCGGCGTGCTCATCGAACAGTGCCTGCGCGACTACAACCACCTGGAGGTTCAGCTGGTCTGCTCCAAGCACGGTGAGCGCATCCACTTCAGTTCACGAAACTGCACCATTCAGTCGACGGGACGGCAGAAAAGGGTGGAAGCGGCACCCGGTTTTCACCGCTCGGCCTTTGACTACGAATTTGACGAGAAGAAGGTCCTTGACCAGATTGTCCAGTATTCCCTGAAGCTTGCCAACCATGTCAAATATGACAACGTCGGCACCTGGGAATGGATCGTCAGCAGGACCGGCCAGCCCTATCTCCTTGAGGTAAACACCCGTATTCAGGTCGAAAATGATATCTCGGCGCGGATCAGCTATATAGGCGGCGAACAGCCCAATCTGATTCGCGAGCAGATTCGCCTGGGCCTTGGCGACCGGCTCGGCTATAAGCAGAGCGCCGTGAAGTTCAAGGGTGCCGCCATTGAGTTGCGGATCGTCGCTGAGGACACCAGGCGTGGTTTTGCCCCGTGGATCGGCACGATCAAGGAATTCAAGTTTCCAACCCACCCCTGGTCGGTGGTGTATACCCACGTGCCCTTTGACCGGCCGTATCCCATTCCCAGCGATTTCGACCCAAATCTGGCCCTTGCCCTGGTGTGGGGCGACTCGGTGGATGACGCCAAGGACAAGGCCGTACAATTCCTGAGTGAGACGGTGATCGCCGGTACCGATTCAAGCAACAACCCGATCATCACCAACCTCGATTACCTGAAAAATAATCTCGGCCGGCTCCTGGCATTCTAGGGCCGGTTTCGGACATACTATAGTAGCATTATGAAAGAACTCCAAAAGCAGCTTCTGAAAATAGAAGAGCGAATCAATTATCTGCTGCAGATCAAGGATTACTCCAACTGGGGCAATCTTGACGGCTTCAAGAAGACCTGTGATCAGCTGAAACAGACAATTTATGACTACTCTGAGGAGAATCTCGGCGTGGAGATTCGTAAACTCAACGAATCAATCAGCTTTCTTGAAGAGCGGGCCGAGGAAAACCTCACCCCCATGGAGCGGGTGCGGATTGTCCGCAGCATCCAGCGCTTTAGCCTGAAAGACATCCTCGAAAACGTCTACGAGGATTATACCGAGCTGGGCGGCGAGGGTGACGCCAACGTCGATCCGGCGATGATCTGCGCCAAGGCCACCATCACCCGGCGGATCAAGAACAAGCCCTATACCTCGGCGGTCATGGTCATTGGTCAGGAAACCGGCCACGGTGAGGAGTTCCGCAACGGTGGTTCGTGTCGGCCGCAGGGCAACGAAAAGGCCCTGCGCTATATGCAGGTCGCCGAAACGGAAGGCATTCCCATCCATTTCTACATCTTCACCCCCGGCTCCTTTCCGGTGGAGGAGGGCTCCGGCGCTGCCCAGCAGATTGCCAGGAATATCTACGCCATGACCAAGCTGCGCGTGCCGATGATCTCGATGATCTCCGAGGGCGGTTCCGGCGGGGCGGAGGCAATCGGCCTCTCCGATTACCGGTTGATGGCCTCGCACGGCTATTATTCAGTCATTTCCCCGGAGGGGGCGGCGGCGATCGAAGGCAAGATCCGCGAGGGTGCCAAGGTTCCCAAGGAGCTGATCGAGGTCTGTGCCGACCGCTTGAAGCTGACCGCCAAGGACAACCTGGAGAAGGGCACCATCGACCGGATCATCTACGAGCCGATGCTCGGCGCGCGCCGCGATGACTTTGCCTTTTTTGCCAAGCTCCGTGCCGAGATGCTCCGGGCCACCGACAAGGTGGTGCTTTCCGCCAAGAGCTTCAGTGCCCTGCGCAGCTATGAGATTCACCGGAAGAAACACCAGCCGGCCACCGAGGAACTGCAACTGGAGATTCCCTGGGACCTCAACCGCGACGAGATCGACAAGCTCCTCGCCCTGCGCTCAAAAAAATACCTGGGACTTGCCCGGAACGGCTTTATCGGCATGGTCGAGGCGGAAGAGGGGCTGTACAACCTGGCCAAGGTGAAGACCGAAAAGCTCTACTACACCCTGCGTTACGACATCATGAAGAACCATAAACGCCAAGTGCGTAAGGTACTGAGTGATGTGACGGGGGAAAGTTCGGTGATGATCAGACGGATTACCGAGCCGTTCAATTCCTTTATGGAGCTGTGGGGTAAAAAGAAGAGCAAGCCGCAACGCCTTCTTGCCTATTTAGGTGCCAGCGGTCAGCAGGAGGGGCAGGCGCAGAAGGTCGACCCGATGGAGCTGACCGACACCTACACCAGCCCGCTGGCCAATGAGGATCGCACCATCTCCTGTCCCAACGCCGACAAGCACGGCTGCAAGGACCTGTGGATTCCCGATCTCTACGGCGAATTTGCCGGGGTCTGTGAGACCTGCGGCCATCATTTCCCCCTGGAGCATAAGTGGTATCTGAAGAATATCTTCGATCCCGGCTCGATCAAGCATTTCAATACCGAGATATCCGCCGGCAATCCCCAGAACTACACCGGCTTTACCGAGCGGCTGCAGCGGGCAAAGGACAAGACCGGCTGGCGCTCGGGCAATATGACCTTCCGTGCCAGGGTCAACGGCATCGAGATCATCGTCACCATGCTCTATTCCGATTTCCGCAATGGCACGGTCGGTTCGGCGGAAGGCGAGAAATTTGCCCAGGCCTGCGCCCTCGCCAAACGTAAGAAGCGGCCACTGCTTGCCTATATCCACACGACCGGCGGCATCCGCATCCAGGAAGGGACCCTCGGGGTCGTGCAGATGCCTAAGTGCACCATGGCGGTACGGGAATACATCGATGCCGGCGGCCTGTATATCGTGGTGTACGACAACAATTCCTACGCCGGGCCGGTTGCCTCGTTCCTCGGCTGCTCCCCCTATCAGTTCGCTATCAGGTCGAGCCGCGTCGGTTTTGCCGGTCCCCGGGTCATCCGCGAGACCACCGGCACCGACATCCCCCCGGATTACCACTCGGCCCGCAATGCCCTGAAGCGCGGCCACATCCAGGGAATCTGGGACCGCCGCGAATTCAGAAAAAATCTCCACAAGGCCCTGCTCACCATGGGCAGCCCAAGTCTCTACTATCGCTGATCTGTACCGTGTCCCCCTCTGGCTATTGTCGGCCAGGGGGGGCACGGGCATCAACAGCGCTGCAAAAGCAAATGACTTTGTAAATATCGGCTCCTCTTAGAGCGTCATCCCCGCCTATTCCTCACACCCACCGTCACCACGCCCTAAGATGCTTTTTTGGTAACCTACAATGTATGTAGCTTGGTTAGGTCGGTGCGTTGGTGTCTAACTTTTTGACATTATACGACGGTTAACGAAGAAACTGGTTGTGTTGTGAGTAATTGGGAGGCATCACGGCCCTATAAGGCGTGTTTATCTGTGAAGTTGGCCAAGGAGTAAGCCAAGCGAGGCGAAAGTCTTTTGAATTGCGACATCGGGTAAGTACCGCGATTTTGGCAATGCAGTCATCATGAATGCTTGAGCAAACTGTTTTTTACGAGACCTGGCGGAGTAAAAATCCGGTGCAGAAACTTGTTAAGCTTATTCTTTATTTGATCGTCCCAAATTACAATCAGAACACAATGTCCGAAGATTCTTTTCAACTGTCTCGCCACCCTGTAGCTTGTCCGCAGAATGTAAATATTGGATTTTAGCATCATATCCATGGAATTCAAGGATTCATACAAGCTAAAAATTAGATGCTTGACTTAAAATGTGAGCTGGTAGCGGAGTTGTCTGCCATTCGGTTTCTATGTGACAGGATCGCAGGATAGTTCAAAACAACCCACTGTTCCATTGCGTGTGCTAATTCGCTCAAAGATCGACCAAGCTCGGTGAGTCGGTACTCGACACGAGGAGGTACCTCAGGATGGCTGATACGCTCTACGACGCCATCGCGTTCGAGGTCGCGCAAGGTTTGTGTGAGCATCTTTTGCGAGATGCCACCAACCATACGCATCAATTCACCGGTTCGCACTGGGCCATACTGGAGACAGCAGAGGATAAGAATCGTCCATTTACCCCCGATCAGGTTCAGTACTTCGCGTGAAGGGCAGTTTAGATTATATGGATTAGCTGGACCGAACATAATCTTAAATGTTACCTAAAGGTGCGTACTTGTGCAATCATCACTATTGCCATTATAGTGGGCTATCGTTAACAACAACGGAGCAGCTACAGCCTTATAGTAAGTTTCCCATGCCAAGCAACGGAGTAGAAGGAGCACATTATGAATGAACCAATTTGAGTATTTCTCTATGCCGAATTTCAGGTTTCCGCCCCCTTTGTTGAGGGTATTTGGACTGAAGCTAATCCTGCCATCCACACCGTGCCAGGACTGCGCAGCAAAACGTGTTTGAGCGGCATCAATACTCACACTATTGGTGGGTTCTATGAGTTCGACTAATTACAGAACGCTCGGGCTTATGCGGAGGGGATGCTAGCCGACTTTGCCAAGGCCGCAAATGCAAGCCTCACCGTCAAACTGTTCGATGGTGACGTCGCGGCAGAGGCAAGCAAGGGCATGCATTCGCCCTATTTCGCTGGCTGATCTGAGTCGGCAGACTTATTGGTTACATGCGTCCAACCGAGCCATCGTAATTTATATTAAACAATCAATAACTGCACAAGATCAAATTTCAAGGAAAACTTCAATGACCAGTCAAGAAAGAATCATTCATTATATTTCCGATCCCATGTGTCCATGGTGTTTTGCCTTTTCTCCGATATTTGACAGGATAAAAAGCGAATTCGAAAACAATTTCCGCTTTACCTATATCGCAGGCGGGCTTCGATTGAGGCCGGATGAACCACCTATGAATGAGGAGTTCAAGGACATGCTTTGCGGTTACTGGGAAACTGTTGAATTGGAAACAGGTCGTAAATTTGACATTGACCTGGTGGACAACATGAATTTTGCTTTTAATACAGAACCCGCCTGCCGAGCTATGGTCACCTTCCGCCATCTTTACCAGGATCAATTGTTCGGTTTTGAAAAACAATTACAAAAGGCTTTTTACCAGGAGGGCAGTGACATCACCAACCCGGAAACCTTCAAAAGTATTGTATTGAATATGGGGCTCGATCCAAACAAGTTTGATCAGGTTTATAATTCAGAGGCCATTGACGACCTGCTGGAACAAGACATTAACTACACCAAGTCTTTTGAAAAACCGCTTCTGCCAATGATCGTGATCCAACAAGGTGAAGAGAAAATTCTGCTCATGAAGGGCTACTCCGAACACAAGATAGTAAGCAAATCCCTGGACAATTTTTTATCCGGGAGCAAGGAAATAGAAAACAGCAAATCAGGACCAGCGTGTGAACTCGGAAAGGGCTGTTAATCGAAAATCGGTCTGAGGGGCTTGCCAACAAGTTATTGACCAGTTCACATCCGTGCGAGCGTGAACTGGTTATCTAAACAAGTGGAGCATTTCTATTGCAATATCTCCCCAGGCAGGCTAGCAATTGCCGCCAGCGGCAGCATGGTGATCTTTTCATGAGCAGCGTAGCGCGCCGCGCCGGGATACACCACCCAGAGATGAGCCAGTGAGAGGTCCGCCAGAGCGCTCAGCATGGATTTGGTAACCTTCGGCGCTTCATTGAACTTGAACTCCACGCCAAACCGCCGGCCCCCCGAGAAGAAAAGCAGATCCAACTCCGCTCCACCTTGGGTGGCCCAGAAATAAACCTCCTGCGTGTTCAAAACCGCCACCACCTGTTCCAGGCAGAACCCCTCCCATGATGCGCCGAGCCGCGGATGTGTCCAGAGTTCTTCCATACCGGGAATATTCAGCAGGCTATGCAGCAGGCCGGTATCGCGCAGGTAAACCTTAGGGGATTTTACCTGGCGTTTTTTCAGGTTTTCATGCCAAGGCTGCAACTGCCTGACCATATAGGTGCCGGTGAGGATGTCCAGGTAATGGCGCACGGTCTTGTCCGACAGACCCATGGAGCGACCTAATTCGGAGGCGTTCCATGTCTGCGCGTGGAGGTGCGACAGCATGATCCAGAACCTGCGCATGGCCGTAGCGGGAATGGTTATCCCAAGTTGCGGGATATCGCGTTCCAGAAAGGTGCGGATAAATCCTTCCCGCCATGCAAGGCTGTCCGCCTCACTGCCGGCGAGAAACGAACGTGGAAAACCGCCCCGCAACCAGAGTCGGTCTCGCCCTTCCGGCGATATTTCCGCAAGATTGAATCCGGACAAGTCAACAAACTCGATCCGACCGGCAAGGGTTTCCGAAATACTCTTGATGATATGGGGAGACGCGCTCCCCAGCACCAGATAGCGGGCAGCCTGGCCAGGGCGATCCGTTAGCACCCGCAGAATGCTGAATAGTTCGGGAACAAGTTGAATTTCATCAATAATTACCAGTCCAGTTAGAGAGCCGAGCGCCAGTTCGGGGTTTTGGAGACGCTGCCGGTCAACGGGCGACTCCATGTCAAAATAATATCCTTCCCGCTCTTGGCCGATCTGCCGAGCCAGTGTTGTTTTCCCGCATTGGCGAGGGCCGAGCAGGGCGGTGACTGGAGAACGCAGCAGCGCTCGTGAAATGGCTTCACTATAAAATGGGCGTGGTATCATAAAGAGAGCGTATCCTTGCAAATTCGGAATGTCAATCCGAATTTGCAATGTTTAGGTTACATCAACAAGATATTGCCGGTTGGTGGATCTCTCCACCTGAAGCAGGGGCAGGTGCCGGTTGCCAATACCGGCAGACAAAGCTTTTCAGCTCCTTCGCCGCCAGAAGCTGCTATGCGGCGGTTTGCATCTGACAGATATCAAGCAGCTTCACCGGACCAGCGAAGGTCTTCCAGCCATGGCGGATGCCGGCAGGGATGAAATAGCTGTCGTGGGCGGTGAGAATCCTGTGTTCCGCACCGATAAACATCTCGATCTGCCCTTCGATGACCATGCCGCACTGATCGAAGGGATGGTCATGGCCGGTGTCCGCCTGATCCGCTCCGATCTCCATGCACACCATGATCAGACCCTTGCCGATTTCCGCCTTGCTGGTTATCCCAGGACGAAACTGGGCGAGTTGCAGGGTGTCCAAATGCCAGAATGCCATGTCTTGCTCCTTTTTGTCGATATTTTCGAGGTGTTGGTGAATGTCGTGCCATTGCCGTCATACTGCCTTACTCGAAGGAAGGGCACATGCCAGCCTTGGGGGAGATAATACCTCCTTTTTCAGGAAATTTGTTTGCCGAAATGAACAGAACGGTATAGCCTCTGCTTGGAGTCCCATGATGCTCTGCCACCCTCAACCCACTCCAGCCAATTATGACCATGGTACCGATTTCCTTCCCAGAAACGATTTCAGCGACAATTCCCCTGTATCCTGACGCCGCACCGGTGACCCTGGCGATGCGGCCGCTGTTGCATCCGCTATTCCAGGCCCTGTGCGAGGGGATATCGGAGTTCACCTTTGCCAATATCTACCTGTTTCGGGAGGAACATCACTACCGGCTGTCCCGATTGGCCGATGGCACGCTGATTATCCTCGGACGGGACGGCGACCGGCGGTTTTTTATGGCACCGTTTGCCCTGCCGGACCGGGAAACGCTTGAAATGCTCCTGGCCGATAACAGCCGGATGAAATGCGTTTCCACGACTCAGACACCGGCCCTTCTGGCCATGGGTCTGGCGGTCAGCCCGGATCGGGATAACTTTGACTACCTGTATTCCCGCCAGGAGCTGGCTGAGTTGACCGGCCGGAAGTTTATGAAGAAGAGGAATCTCATCAAGGCCTTTCTCAGCAATCACCGCTACGAGGGGCGGCCGCTGCTGGAGGAATATCTGCCCGACGCCCTGGGGATTCTCGAGGCGTGGAAAGATGAACACGACTCGCTGGGTGACTATGCCGCTGCCCGCGAGGCACTGGAAAGGGGGGAAGAATTACAACTCTGCGGAGGCATCTACTACGTCGACGATCAGCCCGCTGCCTACACCCTGGGCGAGGAACTGGCCTGTGGCACCAGCTTCGTCATCCACTTCGAGAAGGCCCTGAATCGGTATAAGGGCTTGTATCAATTCGTTAATCAGGCCTTTGCCTCGATTATCAGCGACCCCTACACGACCCTCAACCGCGAGCAGGACCTTGGGCAGGAGGGCCTCCGCCATGCCAAGCTCAGCTACCGGCCGATAGGCTTTGTTGAGAAATACACGGCGACCTTGCCGGTTGCGGCAGCGGCGGGGACGGACTGAGGAGGCCCACCGCGTCGGCCCGGCAACGCATGCAGTGACGCATTTGTGGCAGATACCGTCCGGCGGTGCGCCGCAGCGAGGCCATTAACTCCCGGGATGGGGGCTTCAGCCAAGCAAGCGGAGTTTTCGGCACGGGGATGAGGGCGATCAGGTTGTGCAGATCGACCTTCAGGCCAGCCATTATTCTGGCGATGTGCGGGATGTGGTCGATGTTTATCCCGGGGATGACCACCGTATTGACTTTCACGGCAATCTGCCGGGCCTTGAGGCGGGCGATTGCCGCCAATTGCCGGTCAAGGAGGAGTGCCGCCGCATCAGTTCCCGCCACCTTCTTGTTTTTCCAGGAAATAGATGAATAGACCTTGGCCCCGATCAGCGGATCAACGGCGTTGACGGTGACGGTGACGAAGCCGACCCGCAATTCGGCGAGGGCACTGATGTGTTCGTAGAGGGCCAGGCCGTTTGTCGACAGGCAGAGATGCAGATCCGGGTGCCTGCGCCGGATATATTCAAGGCTTGCCAGGGTGCGCAGCGGGTCGGCAAAGGCGTCGCCCGGTCCGGCGATGCCGGCCACCGAGATCCAGGGCATGCGGGTCAGGATCTCATCGAGATAGTCTGCCGCCTCCAGCGGTCCGAGCAGGGCGCTGGTGACGCCGGGGCGGCTTTCGTTGGCGCAGTCATAAGCCCTGTTGCAATAGCGGCATTGAATGTTGCAGTCCGGAGCGATCGGCAGATGGATTCGGCCGTGTTTCGCCGCAGCCTTTGGATGAAAGCAGGGGTGAGGGACAACGGCCGGTTCCTGCAGGGGGATGGCGGGTGATCCGGCCGTCATTTCTTATGCCCGAAGATGATCGCGTTACTTGGGCAGATTCCTTGACAGTCACCGCAGTTGGTGCAGTTTTTCTCATCCGGCCGAGTGCCCATTTCGCAGACCGCCAGGCATTGATTGCAGTCGTTACAGGCACTGGTTTTATAGAATTTGAAGAGGGTGATACGCTTCACCAGCTCCAGCAGACCGCCGGTCGGGCAGGCAAAGCGGCACCAGAAATTGGCGGCAAGCAGCCCCAGGACGACCAAGGCGATGACAAGAAAGGTGCGGATCAGCCAGTTCATGCTCGCATGTTCGAAGGTTAGCAGCACCGACTGGAAAAATTCACCGATACGGATGGGCACATCGGCACGCGGCTGGCCGAGGAGGTAATAGGCGGCAAATGCCAGGGCAAGCCCCAGGTATTTGCCGCTTGGTGCTAGCCGGGTAAAGAAGTTGCGGACACGCAGCTTGCAGGGGGCAATCATGCCGAGCATCTGATTGATCAGTCCGCCGGGACAGGCCCAGCCGCAGAAGGCCCGCCCGAAAAACACCACGGAAAGCGGTATTAGCAGCCAGAAGCCCCAGAACATGCTGACGATCCGGCCGTGGCAGGTAATCACCGGACAGTTCTGGCAGCTGACATAGGGGACGAGAAAGGGACAGCGGAAGATACCGTAGAACGCCCACTGGCCAAGGACGGCCAGCATGAAAAGCTGGCTGAGCCGTCGCTTGACCTTCAACCGGACCGCCGCCCCGGTCTGAACAAGAAGGGTTTGAGTTTGCAGGGTGCACGGTTGGCAATCAGGCATCTTTCACCCCCAGTCTTTCGATGAGTTCCTTGCCCTTGTCGGAGATCGCCGGGATAAAGCCGGCGGCGGCAAAAAAGGACTGGCCTTCTTCCGAGGTAATAAATTGCAGGTAATGGTCGGCCAGACGGCGATCCTTGGCGTCCTTCATGACCCCGATGGTGAAGGTAAGAGGCGGCGGGGGAAAAAACTCCTCGGGGATGGCAAGGATGGTGGTCTTACCGGAAAAAGCGGCCATGCGGGTCAAGCGTAGCTCGACGATGGAAACGTCGCCCCTGCCACTGACAATATCGTCCATGGTGCGTTGCACACAACTACCTGCCGAAACACAATTTTTTGTCACCGGATGGAGTATGCCCGCCTTTTTGAGGAGATTTTGCACTGCCTGGCCTCCCGGCGGCGAGGCTTCAGGGGCGAGAACGACGCGCACCCCGGGTTTTGCCATGTCGGCAATTTTTTCGATACCGGCCGGATTGCCCGGCGGGGTGATCATCACATAACTGGTGAAACACAGAGGCTTGAAATAAAGCATCTTTCCGGTACTTCTGAGCTTTTTGGCAAGATCGAGGACCCGGCCGCCGAAGATTTCCGTGGTGGCGCTGCCGAGGAGCGACTTGCCGAGGGCCGCGGCGAAGGCCCCGGTGTAGCGTATCTTCACCCCATTGTTTTTCTCGTAGAGGTCGTTTGCCGGAATGAAGGCCTCCGCCAGACCGCCGCAGGACCACAGCTGGAGAGAGGAGGCCGAAAAGCTGCTGGCTTGCGCTACCCCCGCCGGCAGGGCCGCACCGAGGGTCGCTACGACAGCCGACTTTAAAAAGGTCCTGCGCGCATGACTTTGCGGATTGTTATCCATAGTTCCTTCCTCTTTCATATTTTTTGCCTTGCCAGGTATCGGCCCGGCTGTCACGAAAGAACAATGCTATAGCATAGTAAGTTGCGGAAATCTAATTGGTTTATCTGGCAGAATGGGGAGTTTTCCATTGGTAAAACCTATTTGTACCGCAAGGGCATAAGTTTCGTACGAGCAGACAAGCTGCTCAACTCAGCTTTATACCGCAAGGGCATAAGTTTCGTACGAGCAGACAAGCTGGCTCAACTCAGCTTTAAAAAGTGATGGTGCCGAGGATTTCTGCAAGGAAAAGGTGCAGCCAGGTATTTCGTTCGGCAGGACATGTTTTGTCTGATATAATATTGATATTGCAGTGTTTTGCTGTGTTGGTTGGTAGGGTCCCCGGTCCACAATAGTCTTGCAAAGGGAGAAAAGAATGTGTAAAAGGCAGTTTTTTCCTTTCTTTTTTACGGGGTATTTACATGCAGCCGGGTGATGTTTACGGGCGGCTTGTATCAACTCTCAGGGTTTTACCGTAAAGTTTTTACTCACAGCATTGGTCGATTCAAGGCGTCTGAACTGCAACACCGTATTGAACCGGCAGAATTGACAAGTCTTGGAGGTTGTTTCATGGACGTTAGAACGGTCGCTCAAAAAGTATTATGTCGTCTGATAAGCTGCATGTTGGCAGTCAGCCTAGTTGGTTTACCTCTGAACTCCGGCGTTGCCTTCGCCGCCGAACATGCGGTTGTTCCGGCTACGGCAAAGAAGGTGGAAACAGAAAAGGCCGTTATTCTCAATGACCACAAGAAGGCGGTTCCCGCGACTGCCAGTAGCAGCACCTCGGACAAAGCAACGGTGGCGAGTACCGGGACTCCGGCGGTCAGCGCTGAACAGAAGCCCACAGGTGAGAATAAAGCCAATGATGCGTCTCACGCCCAAGCGGCCCAAGCCGGCCACGATGAAAAAAGCGAAGAGGGACTGTCAACTGCTGCCAAGGTAGGGATCGGTGTCGGTGTTGCGGTGGTTATCGGCGGCGCCGCGCTTGCTCTTGGCGGCGGCGGCAGCAGTGGAGACAGCGGCCCGAAATATCCGACTGCCGCCGAATTGGTTGGCAAGTGGGACGGCCGGGGCATTTCTCATGACGGAGTACGGAGATATCTCGGTGTCTATGATCTAAGAGCCGGTGGTGTTCATACCTATAGTATTGTCCTCAATGATGGTGTTCACCATGAGGGACAGGGCACCTGGTCAATTGCCGAGGGGACCAATACCCTTACCATAAGAAATGGTAATAGCTCGGTCTATGTCGGTGATTTCCAAGGTGAGAACTTTACAACCATCTCTATGACCGCCAGAAATACCGGCTGGGATTTGGTACTCACCAAGAAGTGAAACAGCGGAAGGGGCACAACTCCTTTGCTTTTGGCAATTCGATGAGTTACTGCAAATATGATAGATAACGCTGCGTTTGGATCAAATTCTGTTGAGACGGACCAACAACCTGCCTTGCTAAACGCCCGGGCCGAAGGCAGTTCAGTAAACGCCCCTCTTGGCCGTCTGCTCATCTTTATTGTCGCATACAATGCTGAGAATACAATAGAAAATGTCCTGAAGCGGATTCCGCCGAGTCTGGCGGAACAGTATGAGGTAGAGATCCTCATCATCGATGACTCCTCCCAGGACAATACCTTCGAGCGGAGCGAACTGGTAAAACGCAGCGGCACCATTCCCTTTAAAATGACGGTGCTGTTTAATCCGGTCAACCAGGGCTATGGCGGCAATCAGAAGCTCGGTTTTCGCTATGCGGTCAGCAACAATTTTGATTACGTCGCCCTGGTGCACGGCGATGGCCAGTACGCCCCCGAGTGCCTGCCGGACCTGGTCAGGGTTCTCGCTCATAAGGAGGCCGACGCGGTTTTTGGTTCACGGATGATGCACGGCAATTCGGCCCTGAAAGGCGGCATGCCACTGTATAAATTTGTTGGCAACAAGATTCTCACCACCTTTCAGAATTTCCTGCTGCAATCGCATTTGAGCGAATTTCACAGCGGCTACCGGCTGTACTCCATACCCGCCCTCAAAAAGATACCCTTTGATCTGAACAGCAATGATTTCCACTTTGATACCGAGATCATCATTCAGCTGATTACCGCTAAGTTGTCGATCAAGGAATTGTCTATCCCGACCTTCTACGGCGACGAGATCTGCCATGTCAACGGCATGAAATACGCTTGGGACGTCTGCCGGGCAACGATGCAGGCGCGGGTCCAGAAATACCACATCTTCTTTGATCGCAAATTTGACTGTGCTCCCGAGGGCGACGATGATGCGGAGCATCTGGTCTACGACGAGAGCGGTGCCGAAGCCGTCTTTGCCAGGTCTCTTGACCAGAGATCGAACATCCTTGTCATGGGCAAGGCGAGCAGCGGGCTGATTGCCGCCCTTGAGGCGAAGAACCATACGGTGACGGTCCAGCCGGCGGGGCTGGTCAATTCCCAGCTGGCGTCCTGTGAGGACGTCGATTATCTGGTGATCTTCGACGATACCGAACTTTCCCAGCGACCTGATCAGCTGATACAACTCCTGAAGGATGCCTATTGCGGCAATCCGGGGCTCAAGGTGGTGTTGAGTGTCGGCAATATCGGCTTCATCCTGCCCAGGATCTTATTGATGCTGGGCAGATTCTCCTATACCAAACGGGGAATCATTAATTTTGGCCACTTCCATTTCTTCACCCTGCGTTCTTTAAAAAATCTTTTCCAGCAAAATAATTTCGAAGTTGTCAAGGTGGCCGGGGTACCCATCCAGTACCGGAGAATCTTCAAATCAAAGGCCCTTTGCAGTATCTTTACCGAGATTCATAACCTGCTGATTGCCGTGCGTCCTTCGGTCTTTGCCTATCAATTTCTAATCATCTTCAAGGCTAAGCCGTCCCTTGATTATCTCCTCACCAGTGCCATGCGTATTTCCAGTGAAAAACAATCGAAAATCAGTACAAATCCCAGCTCTGTTCCTTAATCACCGCTAGAAGCCCGATTATCGACCGCTGCATAACTCGCTTCTACCGAATAAGGAGATATTGAGATGGATAATAAAACCAAGCCAGTGCTGGTATTGGGCGCCACCGGCTATGTGGGTGGGCGGCTGCTGCCGCTTCTTCTCGAACGGGGATGGAAGGTCCGCGCCGCTGGACGCTCCGACCGCAAAATCCAAGGACGCTCCTGGGGTAACCACCCCAACCTGGAGATTGTCGTCGCCGATGCCCTGGATACCGCGGTTCTTGCCGAGGCGATGCGTGGCTGCCGGGCGATTATCTATCTTGTCCATTCGGTCAGGCCCGGGGAGGAGGATTATGCCACACTTGACAGGCGTATCGCTTACTCGACGGTACAGGCGGCACGCCAGGCAGGCGTGGAGTGGATTATCCATTTCACCGGGCTCGGCAATCCCGCCCATCTTTCCAATCAGCTGCGTTCGCGCTACGAGGTGGGGGAGATCCTCGCCCTCGGCGGCGCCAAGGTCACCCAGCTGCGGGCGCCGCTGGTGCTCGGTTCGGGTGGGGCCTCTTTTGAGATGATTCGGGCCTTTTGCGGCTATCTACGGATAATGTTCGCCCCCCGGTGGATGGACACCAAATGTCAGCCGATTGACATCGACAATGTCGTCGAGTATTTGGCCGGTTGCCTGGAACACCCGGAGACAATGGGGGAGATTTATGAAATCGGCGGGCCGGATGTCCTCACCTGGCGCAGTCTGTTCCGGATGTACGCCGAGGAGGCAGGGCTGCCGCACCGCCTGGTGCTGGTTTTGCCGATGCGTATCCACAGCATTTCCATCTGGTGGATGAATCTGGTCACTCCGGTATCGGTGGCCCTTATCCGGCCCCTCATTGAGCGGATGCGCGATGAAATTCTCTGCCGAGATGAACGGATCCGCAAGATTATTCCGCAAAGGCTCTTTTCCTGCCGCGAGGCCATTATCAAGGCCCTCGATGAGGTAAGTCAGGACGAGGTGGCCTCCAGCTGCTTTGACGCGGGATCGACTCGCCTACCGGAATGGGCCAGAGAACAGGCTATGGCGGAGGCCAGGGTCCATCGGGACACCTTCGCCATCACCCTTGACGGTCCACCCGAGCTTGCCTGGAACGTCGTCAAACGCATCGGTGGCGATACCGGCTGGTATTTCGGCACCTTCCTCTGGCGAATGCGCGGCTTCATCGACGAACTACTGGGCGGTCCCGGCCTATCCAGGGGGCGTCGTCATGTGGATTCGGTGGCTATGGGCGACCACTTGGATTTCTGGCGGGTGGTGGAGGTGGAGGAGCGTTCCCGTCTTCTCCTGCGGGCCGAGATGCTGGCGCCGGGCGAGGCTTTATTGGAGTTCCGGGTGCAAGGACTTCCCGACGGCTCGACCGAACTGCGCATGACCCCAAGTTTTGAGCCGCGAGGCATCGGGGGAATCCTCTATTGGTGGATGATTGCCCCGTCCCACTCCCTGATGTTCCGGCCGATGCTCAAGCAAATGGCCAAGGCCGCCGGGGTCCGGGTACTGAGCGGCCCGTCCTGGGTGGGTGAGGACTGAGCCGCACGGCGGGTGTCAAGGCCGGGGGGCTGCTGCTTTAGCCGGCAAAGCTGTCCGCCATTGCCCGCAAATCCTCTTCCGGCAGGATCTCCAGCTTGGCGAATTGCTCCTTGGAAAAGAGGACGAACTCGCCTTCCGAGGTGGCGCAGAGCCTGCCTTGTTCATCAAACAGCTCGCCTTTGACGATTGCCCGGCGTTCTCCGGCCATTTCCTTGATGTAACCAATCCCGCACAGCGACGACCCGACATATATCGGCCGCAGAAACTGTACCGTCATCTGCTTGGTGAGGATGAAGCGCTTGGTAAGAAAGATTGCCGCCCAGCTCATCGTCTCATCAAGAATGGTCGAGATCACGCCGCCATGGATGAGTTTGCTCCATCCCCGGAACTGTGCAGGGACGACGAGTTTTGTTCGGATTTGTTCTCCATTGGTTTCAAAGGTCATATGGAGTCCGGATTGATTTTCCGGGCCGCAGCCAAAACATTCTTTGTCGAGATTCGGCAGTGGCTTCCAGAGGAGGCTTTCCGTGCTGTTCATCGTTGTACCTATCTGATATGAAAATTGCAAAAATACATGATCATGTTCTTGTGAAGACAAGGAATATAAAAAAGACTGCTGCTGACTTCCTTATAATGATACGGACCTGGATGCAATGGGATATTTCAAAAAACGGCATGGCATTGGCGACATTCTCCGATGGCATAAGCAAAGCGGCGCTTGGTGGGCAATTTCTTGTGCGCATCAAGATACCTTGATAAGCATGTTACAAGTGTGTGTGCCGAAGATTGCCTGTCAAGAAATCCGTGCATAAAATCTGCACAAGATACCTGTCGGCGACGTATCGCCGGAAGTCTTCACTGTCGATAGCAGCCCATGGGCATTGTAATAATTGGTTTCTTCTGGTTGTTCTTCTCCTTGGTTGCAGGGCTTCGATGTAAGGTCCTTGACATGCACATACGAGGAAGCTTTATTGCAGAAATTAGTAGAGTTCCAGGTTTCTCAGGCCAAAACTAAAGGAGCGGGGACCTGACCATTTTTCTTGGGTGCTTGCGTACAGGCAAATACAGGCACTTCTGCAACGGGGTATTACCAGATGGATCTGTGCAATCCGGAGACCAGTGGTTCTTTTGATAAACATTGGCGGTATTTTATTGATACCGGCGACAGCAATATCGCGCAGATACGCGAGGTGATTCTCCGCTCCTGGCAACGATGCTTTAAGAGCGGTGTTGAACCATACGACAGGGACCTGCATGATCGCCTGCAGGGTGATGATCTGGCCAAGGCCCTGCGCCTCCGGGAGGGGCTGATTTCCGTGGCCCATCCCTTCATGGCCGACCTCTATGCCATTGTCAGGGGCAGCGGCTTTGTCGTCGTCCTGACCAACGAGGACGGTTACATCCTTGAATTATTCGGCGATGAAGGGGCGGGAGAGATGCCCCTCACCAGCAACTTCTTTATCGGGGCATCCTGGCATGAAAAGGATGCCGGAACCAATGCCATCGGCACCGCCATTGAAGAACAGAAACCGGTGCAGGTTTCCGGCCCGGAACACTACTGCCGCAAACATCATTGCCTCACCTGTTCCGCCGCGCCGATCTTTGACCCGGATGACCGGCTCATCGGGATTCTCGATATCTCCGGGGCCTACGAAGGCGCCCATCTGCATACTCTCGGCATGGTGGTCGCCGCCGCTAAGGCGATCATCGCCCAGCTGCGGATCAGGATAAAAAACCACCAATTGGCGATGGCCAACCGCAAGCTGGTCAGCTTTTTCAACATGGTCTCCGATGGGGTGCTGATCCTTGACCGGGACGGCACAATTACCGAGCTTAATCCGGCGGCCGAACGTATTATCGGGCGCAACCGGGCAGAGCTTAAAGGGGTTAGGTTTGCCCGGCTGCTTATTGGTGAAGGCCGAGAGAAGCGGGGGGCCATTGACTGGTCGACGGCCAGCCTGGAGAGGGAAATTCATCTCGAAACCGGCAGCGGCCCCTGCCCCTGTCTCGTTTCCGCCGAGCCGATACCCGACGAACAGGAGTCGGTCACCGGCATCTGCATCACCCTGCGGCCCATCAAGGCGGTGCAGCATCTGGTGCACCGCTTCAGCGGCTATTCCGCTTCCCTCCAGTTCGACGACATCATCGGCAAAAGCCGGGAGATGGAAGAGGCGGTCGAGCTTGCCAAGCTCTCGGCGCAAACCGCATCCAACGTGCTGCTGCAGGGGGAATCGGGCACCGGCAAGGAGATTTTTGCCCAGGCCATCCATAACCAGAGCGGCCGCCGCGGTGCGCCGTTCATTCCCCTCAACTGCGGGGCCATCCCGAGAGACCTGGTGGGCAGCGAACTGTTCGGCTACGAGGACGGCGCCTTTACCGGGGCGAGCCGGGGCGGCAAACCCGGCAAGTTCGAGCTGGCCGACGGCGGCACCCTCTTTCTCGACGAGATCGGCGACATGCCGCTGGAGCAACAGGCCGTCCTGTTGCGGGTCATTCAGGAAAAAAGGATGACCCGGATCGGCGGTATCAAGGTCATTCCGGTGGATGTGCGCTTGATCTGCGCCACCCATAAAAATCTGCTTGAGCAGGTCCGCAAGGGGACCTTTCGTCAGGATCTGTATTACCGGCTCAACGTCATGTCGATAACCATCCCGCCCCTGCGTGAAAGGATCCATGATATCCCTCTGCTTTTTCAGCACTTTCTCGATAAACTCTGCCGGGACAGGGGGCACCGGCTGACCGTCGATCGCGACCTGATGCACTACCTCTATGCCTACTCGTGGCCGGGCAATGTACGGGAACTCCAGAATGTCGTGGAACGGGCCAGGAACCTGGCTATCAACGGTCGGGTCAGCGTCCATCAGCTGCCGGGAGAGATAGTCAACCGGCAGCGGGAAACCGCCCCGGAACCCACGGAAATGCTGCCACCGGTAAACCGCCGGCAACGGATATCGCAGCGCAACGAACGCGACAAGCAACAGATCCTCCACCTCCTTGATGTTCATGAGGGCAATGTTACCCAGGTCGCGAGGGAGCTGGGCGTCTCAAGAAAGACCATCTATAATCGCATGACCCGGCTTGCCATAGCCAACTGATCAGCTGTAACCCTGGTGTGTAAAGTGTAGAGGCAGGGTTCCGGATTCCTTTACAGGTCATTCACAGAAGCTTCACAGGAGTATTTTCGCCGATTGCTGCTTTTTGTCGTAGTGTTTAGTGCGTAACGTCACGAATTCATCCGTATTGTTTGTTGTTGCGAAAACAGCTGCATACCCTGGTACGTTCTTTGCCTCATCCCATTCTACGGTGCACAGTCACACGCCCTCCCAAGGCATGACGAGGGGGCGGCTCGCAGGCAAATTTTATACGGAGGATTGGCGAATGATCAAAAAAGAGTTTGTTGTCAATGGTATCCCCAGGCGACTGGTGGTAGACGGGGAAGACAGCCTGGCCAATGTGTTGCGGGCCAACCTCGGCCTCACCGGCACCAAGGTGGGATGCGGCGAGGGCCAGTGCGGGGCCTGCAGCGTCCTGGTCGACGGCAAGGTGACCCGCTCCTGCGCCACCAAGATGCGGCGGTTGGCCGACGGTGCCAAGATTACCACCATCGAAGGCATTGGTACCCCGGACAACCTGCATCCCCTGCAGATGGCCTGGATGGCCCATGGCGGTGCTCAATGCGGCTTCTGCAGCCCGGGCTTTATCGTCTCGGCCAAGGGCCTGCTCGACGGCAATCCAAAGCCCAGCCGCGACGATGTTCGTGACTGGTTCCAGAAGCATCGTAACGCCTGCCGCTGCACTGGCTACAAACCGCTGGTCGATGCGACCATGGATGCAGCCAAGGTGCTGCGCGGCGAGATGAGTATCGATGAACTGGCCTTCAAGATCCCCGCCGACGGCCGGATCTGGGGCACCAAGTTCCCCCGTCCATCGGCCCTTGCCAAGGTCACCGGCACCTGCGATTACGGCGCCGACCTCGGTTTGAAACTTCCCGAAGAAACCCTGCAGCTCGCCCTGGTGCAGGCAAAAGTCTCCCATGCCAAGATCAAATCCATCGACACCAGTGAAGCAGGTCTCATGCCCGGCGTCTTCAAGATCATTACCCACAAGGACATCAAGGGCAAAAACCGCATCACCGGCCTGATCACCTTCCCGACCAACAAGGGCGACGGCTGGGACCGGCCGATCCTCTGCGACGAGAAGGTCTTCCAGTTCGGTGACGCCATTGCCATCGTCTGCGCCGCCACCAAGAAGCAGGCGGAAGCGGCGGCGGCCAAGGTCAAGGTCGAGCTGGAGGAGCTGCCCGCCTATATGAGTGCCCTCGCCGCCATGGCCGAGGACGCCATCGAGATCCATCCGGGCACCCCCAACGTCTATTTTGAACAGCGCATCGCCAAGGGCGAGGAGACCGCGAAGGTCTTTGCGGCGGCGGATGTGGTGGTGGAGGACGATTTCTATGTCGGCCGTCAACCGCACATGCCGATTGAGCCGGATGTCGGTTTTGCCTATATCAACGACGACGGCAAGCTGGTCATCCATTCCAAATCGATCGGCCTGCACCTGCATCTGTATATGATCGCGCCCGGCCTGGGCGTCGAGCCGGAGAATCTGGTCATGGTGCAGAATCCCGCCGGTGGCACCTTTGGCTACAAGTTCAGCCCGACCATGGAGGCCCTGGTGGGTGCCGCGGCCCTGGCCACCGGCCGGCCGGTCTTCCTCGGCTACAATTACTTCCAGCAGCAGACCTACACCGGTAAGCGTTCGCCGTTCTTTATCAACCTGAAATTGGCGGCAACCAAAGACGGCAAGCTGCTCGGCATGGAATCCGATTGGTCGGTCGACCATGGGCCCTATTCGGAATTCGGTGATCTGCTGACCCTGCGCGGTGCCCAGTTCATCGGTTCCGGCTACGATATCGCCAATATCCGCGGCATCGGCCGCACCGTCTGCACCAACCATGCCTGGGGCTCGGCCTTCCGGGCCTATGGTTCACCCCAGTCGGAGTTCGCCTCCGAGGTGCTGATGGACGAGCTGGCGGAAAAACTCGGCATCGATCCACTGGAACTGCGCTACAAGAACGTCTACCGCAAGGGTGAAACCACCCCGACCGGCCAGGTTCCCGAGGTCCTCAGCCTGGAGGAGCTGATCGATACCCTTCGGCCTAAATACCAGGCAGCCCTGAAAAATGCCAAAGAGGCCTCCACTGCAGCGGTCAAACGCGGCGTCGGTGTCGCCCTTGGTGTCTACGGCAGCGGCCTCGACGGCCCGGACAGCGCCGAAGCCGATGCCGAATTGAACAGCGACGGCACGATATCGATCTTCACCACCTGGCACGATCACGGCCAGGGTGCGGACATGGGAGCCCTGGCTACCGCCCAGGAGGCCCTGCATCCGATGGGCATCGCCCCGGATAAGATCAAGCTTTACCTTAACGACACCTCGATCTGTCCAAACGGCGGTCCGGCCGGCGGCAGCCGCTCCCAGGTGGTAGTAGGGCAGGCGATCAAGGCTGCCTGCGATAGTCTTGTTGGCGGCATGAAAAAGGCCTCCGGCTACCGCAGCTTTGCCGAAATGGTCGCCGAAAAAATCCCCACCAAGTACCGGGGCAAATGGACCGCCCCTGGCACTGCCTGCGACGAAAACGGCCAAGGTAAGCCCTTCGTCTGCTATATGTACGGCGTCTTTATGGCCGAGGTGGCGGTTGACATCGCAACCGGCGTGACGACCGTGGAGAAGATGACCCTCGTTGCCGATATCGGCAAGATCGCCAACAAGCTGGTGGTTGATGGTCAAATGTACGGCGGTCTGGCCCAGGGCATAGGCCTTGCCCTTACCGAGGATTTCGAGGATATTAAAAAGCATTCCACCATGGTTGGCGCCGGCTTCCCCTATACCAAGCAGATCCCCGACAACATGGAGTTGATTTACGTCGAGTGCCACCGTCCCGATGGTCCCTTCGGCGCCTCGGGTGTCGGCGAACTGCCGCTGACCTGTCCGCATGCGGCGATCATCAACGGCATCTATAACGCCTGCGGGGTCCGCATTACCCGGCTGCCGGCCTTGCCTGAGAAGGTGTTGGCCGGCTTGAAGAAGTAAGAGCCTCATGCAAAATGGTTTTTTCGCCCAACCTCTGCGTTATGCTCAAAATTTTATCCTCGGAATATTAACCATATGCCTGCGGAAAAATTTTGAGCATGCCTTGATCTTGAATGAAAAACCTGATTTTGCAAAAGGCCCATAGAGCAACGACCCTCCGGGCAAGCCAGCATCGTCCGGAGGGCCATATTTTTTCATTTCATCTCCGCTAAGCGAAAAAGGCCATGGAGCAACAAGAACTGCGTGATTGGGAGGCCCGGTGTATCCAGGAAGAGCCGCCGGCCTGCCGGGCTGGCTGCCCGCTTTCTGTTGATGCCCGGGCCTTTACCCTGGCCATGGCAGGGGACGATATCCCCGGCGCCAGGGCCATTCTTGAAAAAAGCATGCCCCTTGCCGGCATCGTCGCCCGTCTGTGTGAGGCCCCCTGCGAAAATTTTTGTGTGCGAGGTCCCCTTGGCGGTCCGCTCGCCATTGGTGGCCTTGAGCGGGTCTGTGTGGCGGGGGCACCGGTTAAGGGGAAAGTCTTCCGCCTGCCGCCCCGGAATAAGAAAGTGACCGTCATCGGCGGTGGGCCGAGCAGCCTGACCGTGGCCTTTGATCTCGCTAAGAAAGGCTATGCCATTGCCCTTTACCACCAAGATCCAACTCCGGGAGGATGGCTGGGCAGTTTGCCCGAGGCAGTGTTGCCCGCCGCAGTTTTGGAAGAGGAATTGAAAAGGCTCGTCGGCCTGGGTGTGGAGTTTTACCAGGTTGCCGATCGGGATGCCATACACGGTGCCGGTGACGCCACCTATATCGGCCAGGATGACAGTCTTACTGCGGGACATAGGGTCGATCTCACTGATCCTGACCTGCAGACCTTTGCCCTTGCCGAGCCGGGGCTTTTCACCGGCGGCCTGAGTGCCCTTGACCATCCTTACCGCTTTATCACCGACGTGTCTCAGGGGCGGGAGGCGGCCGTCTCCATCGACCGCTATCTGCAGGGGGCATCGCTTACCGCCAGCAGGGTGGCCTTGCGGCACGGGCACACCGAGCTTTTTACCGAGACGAAGGATGTTGCCATCCGCGAGCGGGTAGTACCTGCTGATCCCGGCGGTTTCAGCCGGGAGGAGGCGGTGCGGGAGGCCGGACGGTGCATCAACTGCCAGTGTCTCGAATGCGTCCGCCACTGCGCCTATCTGGCGGAATATAAGGCCTATCCCAAGACCTACGCGCGACGCGTCTATAACAACTCAGCCATCGTCAAGGGCATCCATCAGGCCAATCATTTTATCAACAGCTGCTCGCTTTGCGGGCAATGCGAGACCATCTGTCCGAAGGATTTCTCGATGGCTGATCTTTGCCTGGAGGCCCGGCAGCAGATGGTCCGGGAAAACCGTATGCCTGCCTCGGCCCACTGGTTTGCTCTGGAAGAGATGCGCGCCGCCACCGGCGAAACGGCTCTGGCCCGCCACGCCCCGGGACAGACGGTAAGCTCCGCGATGCTCTTTCCCGGTTGCCAGCTGGCCGGAATCCGGCCGGAGCAGACACTGCGCCTTTATGAGCGAATGCTTGAGCTGGAACCGGCCACCGGTATATGGCTCGACTGCTGTGGGGCTCCTGGCCATTGGGCTGGAAGAACAGAGGAATTCTCGGCAATGACGACACGGCTGGAGGAAATCTGGGTGACCATGGGGCGCCCGAAGATCCTGATGGCCTGTTCTACCTGTCTGAAGATATTCCGGGAACATTTGCCGCAGATTGAGGTGGCATCGGTTTGGACAATGTTGGCACAGAAACCGGTTGCGGGTGCTGCGGTTTTCCCGGCCCTGGCGCTCTCCGACCCCTGTACGTCGAGGCACGACGAGGAAACCAGGAGTGCCGTTCGCAGCCTCCTTGCCGCCACCGGCCAAGCTCTTGCCCCTCTGCCGATGTCCGGGGCAATGACTGAGTGCTGCGGCTTTGGCGGGCTGATGGAGGGTGCCGCCCCGGCCACCGCCAAAAAAGTCCGCGAGGCACGGGTAGCTGAGTCTGACGAGGTCTTTCTCACCTACTGCGCCATGTGTCGGGATCAGCTGGCAAAAACCGGCAGACCGGTGCTGCATCTGCTCGATATCCTCTTTGCCGATACGGCCCATCCGGCGGGCGAGGCCCCGGCCTCCATCTCGGCCCGCCGGGCCAACAGGCGGATGCTCAAGGCAGAGGTGCTGTCCAGATATCCCGAGGCGGAAGGTCAAGAACAACCGCCCTGGCTGTCCCTCAACCTCGACATTACCAATGAGGTGGCAGCCCTTCTTGAAGAACGGCGCATCCTTGAAGATGACATCCGTCAAGTGCTCTATAAGAGTAACGAGCGGGGAGCATATTTTGCCCATGGCGCCAGCGACCGGCGGATCGCCTCGGCCCGCCTTGGCGAGGTGACCTTCTGGGTCGAATACAAGCTGGTGGCAGAGGTGTACCACATCGACCGCTGCTGGAGCCATCGCATGGTGATACGCGGGGGAGGGGAAAGGGCATGAGTCTTAGATTTCTACCGACCGATATGAACTGGATCTGTCAGCCCTGCGGGATACCATTGCAGCCCGGCATGGTCGAACTGCAGTATATGGACAATGTCTTTAAGGTCGAATTGCCGGTGTGTCCCAGGTGTTCGGCGGTGCTCATTGCCGAGGATCTGGCCCTTGGGCGGATTCTTGAAGTAGAGCAGCTCCTCGAAGACAAATGAAACCGTTGTATCTCGCCACCGCCGTTCGGGAAGGTCTGGGCGCTTCTCTGCGACCGGGAGGCGATACTCTCACCAGACGGATTCTTCAGCTTACATCGCCGGCAATGGCCAGTACTGTCCTTGATGCCGGCTGTGGACTCGGCACAAGCATGCGGCTTCTGCGGCAATACGGTATCCGTACCGTCATCGGTCTTGATCTTGAGGCGGAATTCCTGGGCGAGGCCCGCCTGGGTAATTTTCCGGTGGCCAGGGCTGATCTGCAAAATCTGCCTTTGACGGATGCATGCCTTGATATGCTCCTCTGCGAATGCGTCTGGAATCTCACCGATCGCCACCGGACCCTGGGCGAATTTGCCCGAACGCTACGGCCGGGTGGATATCTCGCCCTCACCGATATCTTTGCCAGGTCCCAGGTAAATAGTGAAGACAGCGTGGCATGGCCGGTACCCTGCTGTTTTTCCGGGGCCACCGGTCTCCCTGCGGTGGCGGAAATGGTCGGTGCCGCCGGTTTTGAAATCCTTGTCCTGGAGGACCATAGCCGGTTACTCACCCACACCGCCGCCGAGTTTGTTTTTGCCCACGGTTCCCTGCAGGCATTCTGGCAGGCGGTAACCGGAGACGCAGGCCAGGCCTCTGCTGCCTGTGCGGCGAGCGCCGCCACCCGTCCCGGTCTTTTTCTACTTATTGCTAAAAGGAGCAGGTCATGAACGAGATGCAACTGGATATCTTGCGACTGAAGAATCAAGGCTTTTGCTGCAGCCAGATCATGATGCATATGGCATTGGACATCCAGGGCAGTGAAAACCCCGGACTGCTGCGGGCCATGACCGGTTTGTGCAAGGGTTCCCTGTCCCAAAGAGGCACCTGCGGTGTGTTCACTGGAGCCGCCTGTATTCTCGGGCTCTATGCCGGTAAAGGCCTGGCTGATGACGAGGCGGATGAACGATTGCCGCTGATGCTGGCGGCCCTGGAACAGTGGTTCGAGGGCGTTGTGGTCGGTAAATTCGGCGGTAGCAAGTGCGCCGATATCGTCGATGATTTCAAGCCGGATATGGCCATTTGCGGCAAGCTTATCGAGGAGTGTTTCGGGCAAACCATGGCTATTCTTGTGGAAAACGGTTTTGATCCGGCCGATTCGAGAAATGACTGAAATTCTTGGCGAGGTCGAAAGCGTCTGCCCGGAATGTCTCCGTCGTCTCAGCGGACGGCTGGTAGGCGATGGAGACCGGGTACGATTGGAAAAGTCCTGTCCCGACCACGGTCCGTTTTCAGCGACCCTATGGCGCGGAAAGCCGTCCTTTTCCAGCTGGGTCCGGCCCAAGATACCTTTTTCCGGCGGTAACCGCGTACCGGCAGCCAGGGGCTGTCCGTACGACTGTGGCCTGTGCGAGGCCCACGGTCAGCGGACCTGCACCGTTCTCGTGGAAATCACCTCGCGCTGCAACCTGCATTGTCCGGTCTGTTTCGCAGATAGCGGCGACTCCGGCCCGGACCCCGACCTGGCGACGCTTACCAGGATGTTTAAAGAGATCATCGACCAGACCGGCGGCTGCAATCTGCAACTCTCCGGCGGTGAGCCGACCGTCCTCCCAGACCTGCCGGAGATTGTCGCAGCGGCGAGAAAGGCCGGTTTCACCTTTATCCAGCTCAACAGTAACGGCCTTGCCCTGGCAAGCGACCGAGGACTCGCAGGAAGGCTGCGCGATGCCGGGCTCTCTTCGGTCTTTCTGCAGTTTGACGGGCTTGGCGACGAGATCTACACCGCCCTGCGCGGTCGCAGTCTGCTGGCTGAAAAGCTTCGGGCCATCGATGCCCTCTCTGCTGCCGGACTGACCATTGTCCTGGTGCCGACCCTGGTGCGCGGCGTCAATGCCGATACACTCTGGGAGATCGTACGCTTTGGCCTGGCCCGTGAGCCCCATGTGCGCGGTGTCCATTTCCAGCCGATGAGCTATTTCGGGCGCTTCACGGAAACGTTTACCCCCGATCACATCACCCTGCCGGAGATTATGACAGGTCTTGCCGGGCAGAGCGAGGGGCTCCTGAAAACCGACGATTTCCGGCCGCCGGGCTGCGAACATGCCCTCTGCTCATTTTCAGCCAAATACCTGGTGCTGGAGGACAAAAGCCTGCAACGGCTCGGCCAGGCCACCTGCGATTGTACTCCGAGACCCGCCGAAGCCGGGGCGGCTACCGCCATTGCCGTCACGGCCCGGCAGTGGGGGCCGGCCCCAATGCCAGTCGATACCGCGGGCCACCCGCCGGCTGGCGACCTCGATGTCTTTTTGCGCAGGGCCCGCAGCCATACCTTCACGGTCTCGGCCATGGCCTTTCAGGATGCCTGGAGCCTGAACCTTGAGCGGTTGCGGGGCTGCTGTATCCATGTCGCGCAGCCTGGCGGACGCCTCATTCCCTTCTGCAGCTTCAACCTGACCGCCCGGGATGGACGGTCCCTGCACCGGCCTCGCCGACAATCACCGGCAAAAAAAATTACCCCGGTGGACGGTCTGGTCGCCACCCGCTTGGGCCTGAACGGGCCGCTTCGCCGTGAGCAACTGGAAAGTGCCCAGCTGGATAGCCTGCGCCGAACCCTGCGCCATGTCCAGGCAAATAGTCCCTTTTACCGGGAGCGCCTGGCGGGATTTGTCCCGGAAGAGCTGAGGAGCCTTGCCGACCTGGCCCGGATACCGCTGTTGACGGCAGGCGACATCGCAGGCCAGGCCCATCGGCTGCTCTCGGTCTCGCAAAGCCAGGTGAAACGTGTTATTACCATGCAGACCTCGGGGAGTACCGGAGTGCCTAAACGTGTATCCTTTACGGCCGAGGATCTGCTTGCCACCAGGGAGTTTTTTCTCCACGGCATGCACAGCCTGATGGGCGATGACGACCGGGTGCTGGTGCTGCTGCCCTTCGTCCAACCGGACAGTGTCGGCGACCTCCTCCTCCGGGCCCTTCAGGATGGCGGGATCGCCGCCCAAGGACTGTGGCCGCCGCAGCCTTTGGCGACGGTGGCCGAGATTATTGATGAAAGAAAGCTGAACTGCCTCGTCGGCCTGCCCCAGCACCTGCTCGCCGTCGCCCACCATATCGGCCATGGCCTGGTGAAATCGATGCTGCTCTGTTCCGATTACGCCGCTCCGGCCCTGCGCCGCCGCATTGAGGCGGTCTGCGGCTGCCGGACCTTTCTGCATTACGGGGCGACGGAATCAGGCCTTGGCGGCGCGGTGGAATGCTTCGTGCATAAGGGTTGCCATATCCGCGAATCGGAGTTGCTGGTGGAGATCATCGATCCGGGCACCGGCGAGGTTATGCCTGATGGTCGGGTCGGCGAGGTGGTGATAACCACCCTTGGCCGGGAGGCCATGCCGCTCATCCGCTACCGGACCGGCGATATGGCGAGCCTTGACCGCTCCCCCTGCCGCTGCGGCGGGACAACAGCCCGGCTGGACCATATCCGCGGCCGTCTTGCCGGCAGCCGGCTGGCGGGTGGCCTGCTGCTCAGCCAGGATGTGGACGATCTGCTGTTTGAGATCCCGGGCTTGCTTGATTACCGGGTCAGCCTGGAGCGAGCGAATCCGGATCGGCTCCTGGTCGATTATGTCGCCACGGCTGCCACAGTCAATTTCGAAGAGGAAATCCGCCGGATGCTTCTGCAGATTCCGGCGATAAGCGATAGTTGTACCAATAAGAAACTTCTGATCGGGATGATTCGCCGGGTGAACGGTTTTGCCGCCACCCATACGGTTAAACGCACCATCCTTGATCAACGCGCGACGGGAGAACAGCATGCAGCAGATTCTTGATACGCTCATCAATACCCTGGTGAAGGGACAATCTGTGGTGCTCTGCGCCATTACCCACAACCTCGGCTCGGCACCCCGAACCTCCGGTGCCCGGATGCTGGTTTTGGCCGACGGCACCACCTACGGCAGTGTCGGCGGCGGTGCCGTCGAAGGGACCTGTCAGGCGAAGGCCAGGGAGCTTCTGCGTGGCGGACCGGCCTTTGCCGAACTGGACTTTCAACTGAACGCCACCTCCGCCGCCGAACAGGGCATGGTCTGCGGCGGTTCGGTGGCAATTCTGCTGCATGTAGTCGATCCCGAGTCGCTGCCCCTGCTGCGCACCCTGCAAAGCGACTATCTCCTTGGCAAACGCCCGCTGCTCCTCACCCTGCTGCCCCATGACAACCAGCCGCCCCGCCTGCTCCTCCTTGGTTCCGGGGAAGGGGATGTGCCGGTGCAGCTGCGGGACGAGCTCCTCCGCAAGAGCAGACGGGCGCCGTTTATCGCCGTCCATGAGGGCCGGGAGGTGTTTGTCGAGCCGCTGGTGCATCCGGGGCGCGTCCACCTGGTGGGCGCCGGACATGTCGCCCTTGCTACGGCAAAAATTGCTGCTTTTGCCGGTTTTGAGGTGGTGGTCATGGATGACCGCCAGAAATTTGCCAATAGCGAACGCTACCCCCAGGCAAGCAAGGTGCGGGTCCTTGAATCTTTTGGCGATTGCATAGGGGACCTCGGGCCCGACGATTATGTGATCATCGTCACCCGCGGTCACCTCCATGACCGGGATGTGCTGGCCCAGGCCCTGCGCACTACCGCCGGCTACATCGGTATGATCGGCAGCCGGAGAAAGCGCGCTGCCGTTTATGAATCGCTGCGGGGTGAAGGTTTTACCGACGACGATCTGGCTCGCGTGCACTGTCCCATCGGTCTTGCCATCGGCGCCGACACCCCGGAGGAGATTGCCCTCAGCATTGTGGCCGAGTTGGTGCAGGTTCGCGCCGGGATGAACGGATGAAACTTTCCGCGGTGATCCTGGCCGCCGGGTATTCGTCGCGGATGAACGGTTTCAAGCCGCTGATGGAGCTTGGCGGGCGGAGCCTGCTTTACCGCTGTGCTGAACTGTTCAACCGGGCGGGGGTGAAGAAGGTGGCGGTGGTCACCGGCCATCGTCACGCCGAGGTCGCCGAGGAGGCGAAGCGCTGCGGTCTCACCTGCCTGCACAACTCCGGCTTCGACCAGGGCATGTATTCGTCGGTACGCCTCGCCGCCGGCCACTTTCTCAGGGTGGACGGCTTGTTCATCCTCCCCGTCGACATCCCGCTGGTCCGGTCGGCGACCATTGCCGCCCTCCTCGCCGCTTTCGACGGCAAAACCCTTGTCACCCCAACCTTTGCCGGAAAAGCCGGCCATCCGCCGCTGCTCCCCGGCCGGCTGCTGAAGCGCATTCTGACCTATGAGGGCAGGGGCGGGCTGCGCGCCCTACTGGAGAAAGAGCCGGGCCGGGAGATAGCCGTCTGGGACCGGGGCATCCTCCTTGATGCCGACACCGCCGAGGACTTTGCCGCCCTTGCGGCGCGCTTCGACCTCCTTGCCCAGGGCGAGAGAGAGGAGGCCATGGAACTTGCCCGGCTGGTCATGCCGGAAAAGGGCGTGGCGCATGGCCTGGCGGTGGCCGAAGTGGCGACGATTCTCGCCCGCGCCCTTAACCGCCATGGGCTGGACCTTGATGAACAGCTCGTCTATAACGCCGCTCTTCTCCACGATCTCGCCAAGGGCCAGGCGCAGCACGAGATCCGCGGCGCTGCTATGCTCAATCGCCTGGGCCTCGACCGGCTCGCCCCCCTCGTCGCCGGCCACCGCGACATCCCCCCTCCCTCCACCGGCCACCTCGGCGAAAAAGAGGTCGTCTGCCTTGCCGACAAGCTGGTCCGCGGCAGCCGACGCGTCCCAATCGAACAGCGCTTTGCCGAAAAGCTCGAACTTTATGCCACCGACCGCGACGCCTGCCGGGCCATCAACGGCCGGCGGCAAAACGCTCTGGCCCTGCAGGAAATGGTCGAGCAACACATCGGCCGACCTCTCGAAGAGATTCTTGCCAACGACCTTGGTTGTTAGATTTCAAACGGGTCAAATAGATCTAGAACTGAATTAAACCACCAATCCGTTTAAGTTCTGACTTCGGTCTTTTGATGGCCTCATTGTCAGTCCTAAGAACCTCGATAGGTTTCATGTTTTTTACCTCTTTTTTGCTTCTGATATTTTGGAAATATGTTACCCTTTGGCATACAATGAATACTGTATACTATCTATCCTCCTGCCAATCTTCTAAAGAAGATTAAGTTTAAAGAAAGCTGGCAACTCAATTGAATTTTTTACATGGTAAGCATTTAATGATCAATCCACCCACATATAACCGCCAAAAATTACTTTTATTTCTACTTGAATACGCTGGCGGTACGCTTAATAAAGTGGATCTTCAGAAACTACTATTTTTGTACTTACAGGAAACAGGCGTAAATTATTATGCTTTCGTACCATATCGTTTCGGTTGTTATTCTTTTGTTGCTGCTGATGATTTGGATTTATTGCAAAAGCGTGGCTGGCTGGAGCAGAACAAAAAAGAACTGAGATTGCGCAACTCAATAGCATCGTTGCCTTGGGTGAAAAATAATTCCGAGCGTACAGTGATTAAGGATTGGTTGAAACAAAAAACTAAAAGGGGTCAAGAACTTGTCCGAGAGGTTTACCGCAAGTACCCATATTATGCCATTAACAGTGAAATAAAAGGACAGCTTCTTGATAAGAAAGAACTAGCATTTGTGAATCAGGCAGGAGTAGTGATTTCCGACCCAAATCAGAAATCAATTTACACAATTGGCTACGAAGGTCTGCATATTGAGGAATATATCAATAGATTAATTCGTAAAGACATTAAACTCCTCTGCGATGTAAGGCAGAACCCATTGAGCCGTAAATACGGTTTTTCTAAACGGAATTTAGCTGCTTTGTTGCCAAAATTTGGTATTGAATACCTTCATCTACCTGGTCTTGGGATTGAGTCGAAAATTCGTAAAGGTCTAACTAACAGTAATGATGTTAATATTCTTTTTGACAATTACAAAAAAAATCTACCGGAACGCCAAAATGAATTGACTAGAATCATCGGAGAATTCAAAAAGCATAAGCGAATTGCTCTTACTTGTTTTGAGAGAGAATCACAAAATTGCCATCGCCACTGTATAAGTGATTTTCTTGCCATTCATAGCAGAATTACAGTGTGCCATTTATGACAGAAAAGATTCTGATCACCGTTAAAACCTACCCAACATTATCAAGAAAATACGCAGAACTTGTGTGTACTGCTGGTATAACAGAAGGTGGAGAATGGCGGCGTCTTTACCCTGTTAGATTTCGTCAGCTTTATGAAGATCAGAAATATAGTAAATACCAATGGGTTGAGGCGAAAATAGAAAAATCCCTAAGTGACAGACGTCCCGAAAGCTACAAAATCATAGAAAACTCCTTGAATCCAATTGGGAAACCGCTATCGACTGATAAATTTTGGAGGGCAAGGCGTGAGGCTTTTTTCAAAAGGGTTGAGGTACATGAAAACTTAGCAATACTAATTGAAAAAGCACATAAAAATGAACTGTCATTGGCAATGTTCCGACCAAACCGCTTTTTGAGATTTGCGACCGAACTAATTGAAAGAGAGTGGGATATAGGAAAACTTGCAGATTTGGAAAAGCAAAAAAAACAATTACACTTATTCAAGGACGAAGAGACAGTAGCTCGCGAGCTTGAAATTGTTAGAAAACTTCCATATAAATTTTCTTATGAGTTTGAAGATTGTTGTGGGAAAAAGAGCAAATTAATGATTGAAGACTGGGAGATTGGTGCTTTGTATTGGCATTGTTTGAAAGATAACGATAATGATGAGCAAATAGCGCTTGAAAAAGTAAAACAAAAGTACTGGGACGATTTCGTTCTGAGTGGGAAACGTGAAATCTCCCTTGTGTTAGGTACTACATTGGAACGCCACAATAAAAAAGCTCCCAACCCCTTTGTTATCATCGGTGTTTATTATCCAACCCTTGAAAGACAATTGAGGTTGTTTTGACGAACAGATGAACATCATTTTAAAATATACTTTATCTCATAATTGGAATCAGGGTAAAATTAAACTTCCACTCTGTTTTGACTCTGCCCCAATTCCCCCCCCTCCTCAGCTCTCTTGTTTAGCTTCAAACTTCATGGTTACAGCTACCTCCGGGCCGATGAATTTGAACTTGCAATCAGGATATTTTCTCTTGAACACATGCAGCATGGCCTGGTTCTCTTTCAATACAATGGCGGTAAAGCCTTTAAAGCCATTTTCCCTCGCCACCATCTCCAACTGACCCAGCATGAGCGAGGCGACTCCTAGGCCCTGAAAATCCTCCCTGACCAGAAAGGCCACCTCGGCGAGAGTCGCATCAACCTCCTGGGCGTATGAGGCGACGGCCATAATCTCCTTGTGGCCTCCCCGCATCACCAGGCCGATCAGGGTCATGTTCTGGTGGTAGTCGACACTTGCCAGTTCGCTCTGGACATCGCGATGTCCAAAGATCTTCCTTTTATAGAAGAAGCGGTGGTAAATGGTCGTTTCCTGCAGCGAATAGAAAAAATTGCGGGAGCTGAACTCATCGGACGGCATGATTGGCCGGATTTCTATGCTTTTGCCGTTTCGCAGCTTGTGGGTATTTTTATAGTCTTCCAGGAAGATCAGGTCCTCACGGCGGGGCGGTATCTGGTCGGAAAAGATATAGTGGCGCTTTTTCGCCTGGTCGATCAGCTCCTCCCGGAATTTCGGGTGGGCGATCTGCGCCATCTCCATGACCCGCTGATAGATGCTCTTGCCTTTAAGCGCCGCCACGCCATACTCGGTGACCACATAATTGACATCGCCGCGGGTGGTGGCCACCCCGGCGCCTTCATTAAGAAAAGGGACGATCCTGGAGATCCGGCCATTCTGGGCGGTAGACGGCAGGGCGATGATGGAAAAGCCGCCCTTGGACATGGCGCTGCCCCGCAAAAAGTCGACCTGATCACCAATGCCGCTGTAGAAGAGGTGGCCCACCGAGTCGGAACAGACCTGACCGGTAAGGTCCGCCTCGAGGGCGGAGCTGATGGAAATGAGCTTGTCGTTCCTGGCGATGACGTTCGGGTCGTTGACATATTCCGACGACCGGAAATAGAAGAGCGGGTTGTCGTCCACATACTCGTAGAGCTCCCTGCTGCCCATACACAAGGAACCGACAACCCGGCCCGGAAGGTGATTTTTCTTCTTGCAGGTAATGACCCCATTCTTCAGCAGCGGCAGGAAGCCGTCGGTGATGACCTGGGTGTGCACCCCGAGATCCTTCTTGCCTGCCAACGACTGCAAAATCCGCCCGGGTAGAGAGCCGAATCCGACCTGCAAGGTGGCACCGTCATCGATCATCTGCGACACATAATAGCCTATGCGTTCGGTGACGCGATCATCGTGGCTCGGATTGGACGGGTATTCAAGGAGCGGTTCTTCGTGGACGACCAGATAGTCAATCTCATTGATATGCACATTGCTGTCGCCGCTGGTTTTTACCATATTGGGATTGACCTGGGCGATAACCAGGGCAGCATTGCTCATGCCTGCGCGGGTTATGTCGACGGAAACGCCCAGGCTGCAGTAGCCATGCTTGTCGGGCGGACTGACCTGAACCAGGGCGACGTCCAGGCCGATCTCCTTGGAATGGAACATCCTTGGTATCTGCGAGAGATAGGCGGGGATATAGTCGATCTTCCCTTCAAAGGCGGCCTTGCGCATCGCCCGGCTGATGAAGAACAGCTTCAGGGAAAAGCGGCTGAGGAAGTTGTCATCCTCGACATATTCGGCGAGGGTGAAAGACAGCATCTGATAGATCAGGATATCGTAAAGACTCTCGGCAGCCACCATTGCATGAATGAGGGCCTGCGGTTCGCCGCATCCTGTGCCGATAAAGACCCTGCTGCCTGTCTTGATTTTTCCAACAGCTTCTTCGGCGGTTACCAGCTTCTGGGGGCAGAGATCGTGCAGGTCCATAGTTCACCTATTTTGGAGGAGATTTGGGGGAGAATAGTAACAACCCGCCCAGCAGATACCAGTCCGGCCCCCCCAGCGGTCGCGACATTTCGCTGATGGAGAGCAGGTTGGCGGTTTGCCGCCACTGGTTAATGCTCTCCATGGCGTATTACTATCAACGCCATTGCAAAAATGCCAGGCAATATTGCAATGGCATTGATGGCAATGGGGGCGAATATCGGAGGGAAGGAGTCTTTCAGGCGGCGATCGCCGTCATTGCCGCGATGGCGGCATCGATATCCGCCTCGCTGGTACTCGGTCCGAGGCTGAAGCGGATAGCGCCTGCCTCCCCGCTGCCGAGGTCTTCATGGACAAGTGGCGCGCATTGCAGGCCGGTGCGCACGGCGATGCCGTAGTCGCCGTCGAGGATCGCCCCGGCGTCGCTGCTCGCCATGCCATCGACAGCGCAGGAGAGGATCGGCAGGTGGTTTTGCTTGAGATTCCGAGCGGCATAGAGCTTGATCCTGGCGATTTTGCTCAGGCCGTCGCGCAGTTTCTCGGTGAGTTGCATCTCTCTTATAAAGTTTTCCGCCATGTGGCCCTCGACCAGGGTCAGACTTTCATCAAGACCGAGAATGCCGAGAAGATTGAGGGTGCCTGCCTCGAGGCGGTGGGGGTAGGTGAGAGGTTGGAAGGGATTGACGGAATCGACGCCGGTGCCGCCGTAGCGGGTGGGCAGGGGGTCGAGGCCGGGGGCAAGAACCAGGCCGCCGATACCACTTGGCCCGAGAAGGGACTTGTGGCCGGTGAAGGCCAGACCCTGCACATTCCAATCCGCCATGGCGATGGGGATGCAGCCGGCGCTCTGGGCGACATCGATGATCAGCGGAATCCCGCGGCTTCTGCACAGGGCGCCGATCTCGGCCACCGGCTGGACCGTACCCAGGACATTCGAGGCATGGGTCATGACCACCAGGCGGGTGGTGGGGCGGAGGCTTGCGGCAAGGCGGGCGGGATCGATGAAGCCGTCCTCGCTAAATCCCACCAGATCGCAGGAGATGATACCCTGTCGCTCCAGATGCCGCAGGGGGCGAAGCACCGAATTGTGCTCCAGGCGGGTAGCGACGACATGGTCCCCGGATTTGACAAGACCCTGGATCATGATATTAAGGGCATCGGTGGCGTTCCCGGCAAAACAGACCTGGCTGTCAACTCCGGCCCGGAAAAAGCGACCGATTTTTTTGCGCACTTCTGTAACAATATCCGCCGCCTCCAGTGCCCGGTCATAGCCGCCGCGACCGGGCGAGACGCCCAGCTCCAGGTAGCGATCAAGGGCCCGGTGCAGACAATCGGCCGGTTTGGGGCAGGAGGTGGCGGCATTGTCGAGGTAGATCATCGCTTTCCTCTTAACTGCAGGTTTGGGGATTGGGCAGTCCAGCCAGGCGCCGCGCACCGTTTTTGATGCCGCCGGGGAACAGGGCTTCGATCTCCAGGAGGGTCATATCGGTACCCTTTCTTAATTGATTGTTGAGCGGCGCACGGCCATGGCTGGCGTAGAACTCGCGGAGGAAGCGGATTACCCGCAGGTGCCGTTCGCTTGTTTCACCAAGGCCGCACTCCGCCGCCAGAAAATGGTATAGATCCTCGTCCCAGTCCCTGAAATCGTACAAAAAACCCTCGTTATCAAAGACCACTTCCCGTTGCCCAATGGTGCGGACAACGGGGCTTAAACCGGTCTTCTCAGGCGATGAGGGAGCCGACACCAGCTAGTTCTCCTTGGCAAGCGCCGCCTTGACCTTGTCCGGGGTGGCCGGCAGGTTGCAGATCCACACGCCAACGGCATTGTGGATGGCATTGATCACCGCCGGGGCGGTTGGCACCATGCACATCTCACCGACACCGGTGACCCCCAGTGGTCCTTTTGGCCTCTTGGTCTCGCGGATAATGGTCTCCATGGCAAAGTGCTCGCGGATGGTCGGGAACTTGAAGCTTACCCAGTCCTTCGTCTTACCGGCAACATATTCCTCGCGCAGGGCAAAGCCGACGCCCATATCCATGCCGCCTTCGAGCTGGCCGGTGAGATTCAAAGGATTGATCACCGGCCCGGCATCGACGGCGGTGGTCATCTTCAGTACCTTCACCTTGCCGGTTTCGGTATCCACCTCCAGCTCCGCCAGTTGTACCGCATGAACCTGGGATTCAAAGGATGGTCCCTGGCCGGTCTTTGGATCAAGGGGTCCGGCGTCCTCGTTCTTTTTCCGCCCAAGGTACCGCCGTGGTTTGCCGGCGGCCTCAAGTTCGCGGCCGGTGGCGCAGCCGGCCTCGGCCATCGCCGCCTTCAGCTGGGTCAAGGCGTCGATCAGGGCGCCGCCGATCATATAGGTGATCCTGCTCCCCGCCGCCGGGCCGCTGGCCGCGGTATTGTCGGTATCGCGGGTAAAGAGGCGGATCTTTTCAAGGGACACGCCCATGAACTCGGCGGTGAGCTGGCAAAGCATCGAATCGTTGCCTTCGCCGGGGTCGGCTGCTGCGGCGTAGATGCTGATCGTGCCGTCGTCGCCCAGTTCCACCGAGGCCACCGACACATCGCCCGGCCCGCCGATACCAAAGGCCCCGGCGGCAAGGCCGACACCGCGCCTGATCCTTCCCTGCTGAGATGCCTTGGCCTCACCAACGGCCCTTTGGTAATGGGGGCGCATTGCCTCCATCAGTTCGGGGAAGGGCCACTCACCGACTACCCGGCCGGTGGATTTGGCCTGGCCGGGCCGCAGGGAGTTGTGGAGGCGGAAGTCGAAGGGGTCTACGCCGATCTTGTCGGCGAGCATGTCCATGGCGCATTCCAGGGCGAAATTGATCTGTGGTGGACCGGCGCCACGAGCGGCGCTGCCCCAGGGATTGTTGGTATACACCAGGCGGCCGCGGGCCTCGACATTGGGAATATTGTAAGAACCGGAGAGCATGAGCAGGGCCCGGTTGACCACCACGTGGCCGATGGAGTAGTAGGCGCCCTTATCGACCACGAAGTCGTTGCAG
This sequence comes from Desulforhopalus sp., assembly GCA_030247675.1. Classification (NCBI taxonomy): domain Bacteria; kingdom Pseudomonadati; phylum Thermodesulfobacteriota; class Desulfobulbia; order Desulfobulbales; family Desulfocapsaceae; genus Desulforhopalus; species Desulforhopalus sp. Next base: position 875,336 of record JAOTRX010000002.1, read on the forward strand.
TAGACGCTCAGTTTGTCGTTGGCATCGACTCCGAGTTTGACCTCCATGGCAAAGGAATGGCGCTTGGAGGTCATCAGCATGCTTTCGGCAAGGCTCGGAATATAGCGGATCGGCCTCTGGAAATGGATGGCTGCAGCGCCAGCGATACCCTCGGAGATGACATCGATCTTGATGCCGAACTGGCCGCCGGAATAGGCCTCGATATACTTCATGTTTTCCCAGCCGAGAGCTGCCTGGAGCATCGACAGATGGTAGTGGATATTGATGCTCCGGCCGATGATCACCAGCTTTGCAGGCTCATCCGCACCATCTTCTCCTTTTTCCTCCTCTTCGAAATAGGCGATGGTCGCCTCCGGCTCAAGGGGTGCCTGGTGATTGATCTGGGTGGTGAAGCGGGCGCTCACCACCGCCGCGGCGTCGTTCAGGGCCACAGCGGCATCGCCTTTAAGCTGCGGCTGATCAAAGCAGAGATTCGGCAGATCGTCGTGGACCGGCACCGCCGAATTGCCAAGGGCTGTTGCCGGGCTATCCATGACTGGCAGGGGGGAGAGTTCCACCTTGATCGCGGCGAGCGCCGCCTCGGCCTGTTTCTTGGTCGCTGCCGCTACCGCCAGAATGGGATCGCCGATATAGCGGACTTTGTCCTTGCACAGCACCGGTCGATCCGCCACCAGGTATTTGAGGATATTGGTGCCTTTAATATCGTCCGCCGTCATGACGCCCTCAACCCCCGGCATGGTCAAGGCCGCCGAGGCGTCAATGGCGACAATCCTGGCATGGGGCAGATGGCTGCGCAGCACCGCCAGTTCCAGCGCCCCTTCCATCCGGAAGTCGGCGGTGAAATGGGCGGTACCGCAGGCCTTGGCCATCGCCGAAGGCCGTGGATGGGCGATACCGAGGCCGCCCTGGTCGGGTTTTGGCCGGATACCGTCCGGGTGGATTTCGCCCCGGAGGAAGCGGCCGGCAAGCTGCACCGCTTCAATGATCTTGGTATAGCCGGTACAGCGGCAAAGGTTGCCGCGCAGGGCCTGGACGATCTCGTCGTTGGTCGGGTTGAGGGTGACGTCGAGCAGGGCCTTGCTCGCCATGATCATCCCCGGGGTGCAGAAGCCGCACTGCACGGCGCCTGTCAGAACGAAGGCCTCCTGGATGAAATGGGGGTTCTCCGGTGTTCCCAGTCCCTCAACGGTAATTATCTCCGCGCCGTCGAGATCGGCGACCCGGGCGAGACAGGCGCGCACCGCCTTTTTGTCGACAATGACCATGCAGGCGCCGCATTGGCCCTTTCGGTCGCAGGACTGTTTGGCACCGGTCAGCCGCAGATCGTTGCGGAGCAGGTCAAGGAGAACCGCTTTCGGCTCGACGATCCACTCGTGGCGGACGCCGTTGACCCGGAGTTGCACTCTTTTCATGATGGTTCCTTTCAAAGGTAAAGGTGGTTGAGGAGATCAAGGAGGACGCTCCTTTGCAAGATACTGCGAAACGGAAGCCGAAACCTCACGACAAAACAAGCAAATAGACGATAGCACCGCACCTCAAATGTGCAAGGGGATTCAAGGTTCAAAAACTCCTCTTCCCAGTGGTGGGGCGCACCCGAATACAACGCAATTTCCATGCCGCGCGGCGCTCTCCGTTTCCCTCCGTTCTTGTCTGTTCTTTGCCTTTTATGCCAAGTTCGAACAGATCCTTGATCCCGATTCGGATCAAGGATCTCTTTTGTATTTAACTTCGATGAGTTGCAAAGATCCATTCACGGATCATGATGGTGATAGAGTATTTCTTTATATTGCAATGAGATAGGCGGTGCTGCTGATTCGTGCATGGATCATCGAATACCTTCCTCGCATCTCAAACCTCATCTTGCGAGATATTACGACAGTTGGTCTCCTTAAGGAGGAGGGCGGCGATCAGGGCAATGACGGCAAAGCATACCATAAGATAAAAGCCATGGCGATAATCGGCGGCGGCATAGACGCGGATGCCGTTGACCATCTTGCCGTCCCAGGCATAATCGGCGAGAAAGCCGAACAGCGGTTGCATCAGGGCGGTGCCAATGAAGCAGCCGGTGTTGACGACGCTCACCGCCATGCCGGAAAGGTTGGGATCGATGAGTTCCTTGGCGGCGGCAAAGGTCAGGACGAAACCGGAGCCGGCCAGGCCCATGGCGGCAAAGAGCAGCATGCCCGATATCCCCGGCGTCCATGGCAAAAAGAGGAGCACCAGCCACACCGCCAGATAGAGAAAGACGCAGAAAAGCAGCAGCGGTTTGCGTTTGCCGATGCGATCGGAAAACCAGCCGAAGAACATCGCGCCAAAGGCGAAGGCCAGCAGCATCACCGTGATATGATCGGCGGCAAACGACCGTTCCACAGCAAAGACGTCGCGCAAGAAGGGAATGCCCCACAGCCCCATAAAGGAATACAGCCCGCCGATCATGCCGAACTGCACCCAGAATCCCGGCCAGATGCGCAGGGTGGCGACGACCGACAGAAGACTTCGCCACCACTGCTGCCGCGGTTTTCCGGGCGATGGTGCGCCGTACGGGTTGGGGGCGGCAAAGCCGAGGTCCTGGGGTTTGTTCCTGACAATGATCACGGCAAGACAGGCCAGGGCCAGAGACAGGACACCGATGGCGATGAACACGGCACGCCAGGAGAAAAAGGCGAGGAGCGCCGCCAGGGGGCGGGCGGCCAGCACCGATCCGAGGTTGCCGATCAACAGGGTCAGGCCGCTCATAAAGCCGAAGACCCTTTCGGCAAACCACAGGGAATTGCTCTTCATGATGCTGACGAAAATCACCGACACCCCGAGACCGACGAGGAAACGCCCGAGGCAGGCCATAGCGAAAGTGTCGGCCAGGCCGAAGCAGATCGAACCGAGGCCGGCGATGAGGTTGCCGCCGATCACCGAGATCCTGGTGCCGAGGGTGTCGGCGATGATTCCCGAGGGGATCTGCATGCAGGCGTAAACAATGAAGTAGAGGGCCGATAAGGTGCCGAGTTTCGATCCGGTGGTCTGAAAGGCGGCCATCAGGTTTTCCGCGACGACGCCCGGGGCCATACGGTGAAAATAGACGAGGATGTAGGAAAGGATCAAAACGCCGAAAATCGACCATTTGACCAGGGAATATCTGCCGTTTGCCGCTATTTGCTGCTGAGAACTCTGTGCGCTCATACTGTTATCCATGTTCAGGTTTATTCCTTGCCGGAGCCGGAGACCGACCGGTGTCCCCGGGGCGACGGAGTAGTGCCTGGCGGCCTGTGACCGCCAGGTGGTTAGGCCTTCAGTCCCTCGACATATTGCATGAGGGCGTTAATGGTCCGGTCAAGGGCCGGGCGGGATTTATCGGAGCTGTAGACGACGCAGGCGCCGAGGATGCCGGCACAGACGATCTCCGCCGCCGCTGCCGGATCGGCGGAGGCCGCCAGGGTTCCCTGCTGCCGTTCCAGGGCAAAAAGATCCTCGATCATTGTCCGCAATTTGCCGAACCCCTGGCTGACCTCCCGGCCGAGATGCGGATGTTCGTCGCTTAGTTCAACGGCAAGATTGACGAAGACGCAGCCGCCGGGAAGATTGTCGCTGTCGCTGAGGTATCGGTCGCGATAGTTAGCAAGCAGAGCAAGTATCCTGTCGATTGGCCGCTCTATTTCCGCAAGGCCCGCAAGGTTGCGCTCGCGCCACAGTTTGCGGGCAAGGCTCAAGGCCTCAAGGAACAGCTCTTCCTTGTTGTGGAAGTGGTTGTACAGCCCGCCCTTCGAGGCGCCCACGCCCTCGATTATCGACGAGGTCGAGGTGGCGGCATAGCCTTTTACGGAGAATTGCCGCAGGGCCTCGCAGAGAAGCTTGTCCTTGAGATTCATGGATGGACCTCCATTTTCGGCAAAAGGGAGACCGGTCGGTCTGTTTTTTCATGGTAAAAAAACGGCCGTACTGTCCGCCGTTTTGCATGCAACCACCAGGATCGTCGTCAAGAGTACCGCGACATGAGGCTACCGGCAAGGTCTTTCTCTTTGCCCCGGGAAAGTCGCAATCGAAGGCTCACAAAAGGAGGTCTGACAGCTTCTCCGGCGAGGCCGCCGGATAGGTCCAGTTGGCGGCAAGCGGGGCGGCCGGGAAAGGGCGGGAGGAGGAAGAACCTTGCTTTCGCATCCTCATACCGCCAATCTTTCCGCAGGTATTTCTGTTGTTTTTTGAAGTATTCGGCTATATTTCTGGAAGGTTCCGTCAAGAGATTGCTTTTCACTCAAGAGAGGGGGAGAGAGGATAACGAACCTTGCCGGGAAAAGTGAAAATGGAGGGTGGTGCTTGAATCTGGGTAGCAATAGAACCAGCGACACCACACAATGCATCTCTTCTGCTCAACTCTTTAGTAAGGATTAGTGTGTTATGACGACTGCATACAAGACGATTCTGTTTACGTCAAATCTCTCCACGGCCAGCCGCGTTGCATTCAAACATGCGCATATGCTGGCGAATCAGTGTGATGCAAAGATTATTTTGCTCCACGTCATGGAGAAATCCCCCAGCAATTATGAGAGCCACATGATTGGGCTTTTCGGCCATGACAAGTGGCATCAAGTCTTGAGAAACAATAAGGAAGAAGCCAAGCATGCCCTGGTTGGCAAGGTTTCGCCCAAGCAAATGGCGCGAACCGCCCTCAGTGAATTTACCAGGAACAATGAAGATGACGATCAGGACTTCATCATCCCGCCGAGCGAAATAGTGGTGAAAGAAGGCGATGTCGTCGATGCCATTCTCGGCCAGGCGGCCGAGCATAAGTGCGACCTTATCATCATGGGGGCTAATGAGGGATTGCTGTCCGGCTCCTCGGTCGGCGGCACCATAAAATCAGTACTGAAGAAAGCGAAAGTTCCGGTCCTCGTCGTACCGGCAAGCCTAGGCTAAAGCTGGATCCCGCCGGCCGGAATTGCCGGGTCGAGTCTCTTTGGCGATATCGTCGGAAGGGGCCGGGCTCAGTGAATCCCACCGGATTTTCTGGGAATTGTGGAGGAAATCGCGGGGATTCAAGTTCTTTCTGGCCTTAACAAACAGGGCCTTGCCGACGACCTTCCGCGTTCGGCCGGTGCGCGGCATAAAAAAAGCCCGAATGTCAAATTTGGCTGACATTCGGGCTTAATCATTTAATGGTGCCGGAGGTCGGAATCGAACCGACATGGGGTTGCCCCCGCTGGATTTTGAGTCCAGTGCGTCTACCAGTTTCACCACTCCGGCGTAGGGATCGTTTATACCTTACTTGGTGGTTTTCCGTCAAGGGGAAAAGGCGATAAGCCTTTAATCCGTTGGTCTTTCAAGGGAATTCTCCTAGATATTACCAAAGGCGAACGCCATATTCCTCCTACCGTAAGCCGGCGATAATCCGGCCCATCGCGCCGGCGGTTTTGCCGTCAGTGGCGATATCCTTGCCGAGGATCTCGATCATCGATTCAAGCGATTGCTCGTCGTCATTGAAAATGAGGGGGCGAGTCTCCGTCTGCCGGTGACCGAGAACTGCCAGAACTGTCTCGTACAGCGCAGCCGTGGCAGGCGACAGCAAGGAGCGCGGGTCATGGTTGCCGCTCCTCATCTGCGCTGCCCGCAGAGACACGCCCTGAACCCCGAAAATCAAGGCGATGGCCATATAGGTTTCCAAGGTTTTGACGGATTTTCGCGCGAGATTGGCGGAGTTAAAGCCCTGGCTGTTGATGTTCTGATTGAACTGCTCGGCATGGGTTGGAAAGCGGTCGGCTATGGGGGTCCCGTAATAGGACAGCAGTGGCATGATCGAATTGCCGGCGATCTGCAGACCCTTAAGACCCATATTGACGCGCCGCCCTGGATTGCCCACCAGCGACGGCGGCAGGCCGGAGTTGAACTCCGGGGCCACCAGCAGGGCGATCTGCGCATCCATGTGTTTGGCCATGAGTCCCAGGTAGTAGCGCAGATGATCCATCCATACGGCCACATACTGGCCGAGGAAATTACCGCTGTGCAGGCTGAGACAATTGTCGCCGTCGATGAGCGGGTTGTCGTTGGCCGAGTTCATCTCAATCTGCACGGCCGCCGAGGCCTGCCGGAGACCGTCGAGCAGCGGTCCTACGAACTGCGGCAGACAACGCAGGGAATACCGATCCTGGACCGGCTGGCCGTCTTCGGCGTCGTGGTGGCCATCCAGTTCGTTACGGCACATGGTCGAACCATCAAGAAGTTCAAGCATGAGTTCCGCCGTCAGGATCTGTCCCGGATGCGGTTTCAACTGCTGGATGAAGGGGTGGAAGGACTGGTTCGAGCCGCGCAGACTCTGAATGACCAAGGCATGAAATCCAAGGGCCAAGGCGCTGAGACGCCTGGCGTCATAGAGGCAATTGGCGGCAATCCCGGTCATGACCGAGGTGCCGTTGACCATGCCGAGACCTTCCTTGGGGCCAAGCGTCAGAAGTTTGAGGCCGAGGCGATCAAGAGCGGTCAGGCAGCTCATTGTTTCGCCACCCATCTGCACCTGAAAGCAGGCATCGGCGCCAACCAGGGCACCGGTGATCGAGGCGAGAGGAGCCAGATCGCCACTGGCACCGATCGAACCCATATTGCGAACCAGCGGCACGACACCATTGTTTAAAAAGACAAGAATGCGTTCGATGAGTTCGCGACGCACCCCCGAGGCGCCGCGCAGGTGCGAATTGGCCCGCAGCAGCATGGCGGCGCGGACGTCTTCCAGGGGCAGATACTCGCCGGCGCAGACATTTAAGAAGCGCAGCAGGTTGTTCTGCAGGGCACAGAGGTCTCCCTCGGCGATCATCACGTTGGCCATGCCGCCGAAACCGGTATTGACGCCGTAGATCGGCTCGCCTGTGCGCACCGCCCACTCGATAAACGAGGCCGAACCGTCAACCCGGGCCATAATCGCCTGGTCCCTGGTAAGACTTACCGGCCGGGCATATCGCGCCGCCGCCACGACCTCGTCGATGGTCAAGCCATCGCCGGACAGAACCACCTCGGGCAGATCGGCGGCCTTGAAGCGGGCATCCGCCGGCAACTGCCTGGAAACCGGCCGTTTGGTCAGCGCCGTACAGGCCGGGTTGGCTTCGATATCCCGGCGGATAAGATCAAGAATGCGGTGCGCCCGCTGCGAATAGAGCTTGATCGAGTTGCTGTCCGGCAGGTCGAGAACCCGCTGCATCAGCAGCCCGTCGTCGTCGAACCAGCGCGGCGCCAGGCCTCCGAAGAAATAGCCCTGCTCCCGCAGGATGTCGATTCCAAAGGCATTCCACGCCTCTCCGAGACGTACGAACACCTGCAGGACCCTCGCCCCGGACTGCAGTGCCTGGGCCTCGAATCCATCAAGAGCCCGGGCAAAGTCCTGACCCATGGTGAGGATTTGCAGCCGCGCCACCTGGGCAAAGTCAAAATATTCCGTCGAAACCCGTGTGGTAATGCTTGCCGGCGGCTGCTCATCCGCGGGGAGAACGAGGCGGTCAAGAGTCAGGCCCTGCAGCAGGAATTCCAGGGCCTCCCGGTAGCAATCAGGAACAAACAGGCGACGCTGGTCACCGGCACTTGGGCCGAAAAGCAGCAGGGTCGATACCCGGTCCCCCGGGAAATCCAGGGACAATCCATAGGCGCCGGCCGGCATCAGGCCGATCTCAAGGGCCGTCTCCACAAGGCCGCTCATGGCACCGAATTTCTGGGTGACCACCTGATGGCAGGGCGCCTCGCTGAAATAGATCTCTACCCCATGTTTAGGGATGAGCACATCCTTGATATGCTCCTGTAGCAGTAGGGCGGTACGCGAGCCGCCGCGGTAAGCCGGATGGATGACATGGCTGCCGATTTCATAGACGCCGGGGTAGGGCGCCGAACTGCGGAACATGCTGCCATGGCCGACAATATCGCCGGCCGGGGTGCGGGCCACCGTGCTGTATAAAAGACCCAGGCGGTTCTCCTCCAGGAGCCGTTCTGGAATGTAGTAGGTCGCAAAGGGAAAGGAGTCCCCATAGACCTGGTAAAAGAGTCTGGCCACCCCCCAGGCGTCCTCTGCTTGCAGGAGATCAACGGTGAATTCCTGGCCTTCGGCAACTGGGCGGTGCTCGGCCTTGAGTTTATCGAGGGCCTGGGGGAGGGTCATGGCGACCGCTTTGGAGTCGATGGTCCAATCGGCCAGCTTGCCTATGTCATTACGGGGCAGGGCTGGGCCAAATAGTATCGACTTGGGTTGTTCAAGATGGCTCAGACGTTCGGCGAGATAGGCGCGCAGCTCACCCGCGATATCTTTGCCCGGGGCTATCCCGTCCTTGAGCACGACAAAGGCCTTCAGGCGGTCTCCTTCCTCCGGCCGCATTAGCCGCACCGCGCAATCGGCCACAACGGCATGGCCACGCATTACCTCACAGACCCTCGCCGGATAGATATTGATACCCGCCACCTGCACCGCGCTGTCCAGGCGTTTTTTTACGACAAATCGCCTTTCATCGACCCATTCCAGCACATCCTGAAAGGCAAAGGGTTCAGACATCCCGCCATCTTCAAGCTCCCGGACGAAACGATCTTCACCATGACGTTTCCAGGTGGCCATCAGGGTCAGAGGGTCGTCGAGGCTGTTGCGATAACCCATGGCGCCACTTTCCGAGGAGCCGTAGACCTCAACCATCATCTGCAGGCCCTGCCGACTCAAGGTGCGAATGACTTCCGGCGGGCAGGGACCGGTTGAGGTAACGCCGATGACCGAGGCAGGAAAGCGCTCTGCGGTCTTGACGCACAGCTGCCAGATATGGGGAAAGCCGATGAGCGCATCGCCGGGCTGCAGATCCTTGATGATCGCCGCCGGCCGCTTAAAGCGCTGGTCGCTGCGTCTTGCCTTGAGGGCCTTGGGGATGAGAATGGTGTAAATAAACCCGTAAATGTGGTGCGGCGGCACCAGACCGATGATGTGGGAGCTGCCCTGCAGCATTTCCGCCAGGTGCCAGGCGTCCTGTTCGAGGAAATAGAATTCACGGACGATTGCTTTCGGCTCACCGGTGCTGCCGGAGGTGTAGAAGGTGATGCTCTTCGGCCTGGCGGTGGCGAGTTGCTGCACCTGCCGTGCCCAGTGGCCGAGGGTCGGCAGACCAGTCAAACCGGCAGCGAGGTCCGGCGCAAGGCCAAAGAAACCAAGTACCCGAGCAGCGGTCACATCCAGTTGTGCCTGGTTTAATTCGAGAAAATCCTGTCCGAAGGGACTTTCCGGAACAAGCAGCAGTTCGTCGCCGAAGACATCGGAGATTTTTCGGAATTTTTTGATTTCACCAAAGACCAGACCACGAATAACGGTGAAAAAATCTTCAAAATCAAGGGTAAGTTGCTTCATTATCGGGCTCCTGGTGAGTTATGGGATGCGGCTGAGAGATCAATTGGGCATTTTCAGGATATTGCGGGCCAATCTTCTTGGCCATCTCCCGCACGTCAAGGCAGGGACTCCCGGTCGGCAATGACCACGGTCAGTAGCCTTCTTGCCTCCTCGGTATATAATTTAATCCGCGAAAAATCAGGCTCTCCGGCGACCTTTTGCAGCAGCAATCCATCGCGGTCAAACCACAGGGGCAAGAGGCCGCCGAGGAAGAAGCCGGCCGTGCGGGCCGCCTCCACCGCCAGGGAGCTACCCGGTTGCCACAGGGGCAAAATGATCTGATAAACATGGCGATTCGGATACTCTTTTTGCCAGTGCGCCAGATACCCGGCAAAGTCACGCCCCACTTGTTCGATGGTAATTTTTACTAATCCGGCATTGTCCAGGCATTGTACCCTTCCTTTGGTACTAGCTTCATCCGGGGCGGGATCTTCAATGAAACTACGCCGCAGGCCGCGCGAATCGTACATTGCCCGCAGGGTGTCGGCGTATTGGCGGGGGAGAAAGATGTCGTGCGGCCGGTCGTGATAGATCATAAAGCCATCGAGTAGGGAAATCCGTCCGCTGGACCAGCCGGTTTCCTGTTCCGGTCTCGGAGGCATGGCCTCAATCTCGATGGCACAGGACAGACTGTGAAATTTTTCGGCCATTTTCTGGGTCATGATATGATCGGTGACACTCTGGCCAAACATCACATCCAGTCCGAGATAGGCCGGCGGGGTCGCGTGAATTCTCTGGGCCATACGCATGGCCAGGATAGAGTTGCGACAGGCGGGATGAACCAGCCAGGAACCACCTTCCATGATGCGCCTGCCGGGTGGATTGCGAAAGATGGCGTAAAGTCCGATGATATCGCCATCCTCCGTGCGTCCGACCACCTGGTGCAGGTCGGTCCCGGCATTTTGAAGGGCCAGTTCCTCCGGATCGTAGACGGAATCAATGGGAAACATCTCGCCATAAACAGCGTAATACAGCAAGGCCACACCAAGGGCGTCACCGGGCTGAAAATCGTCAACCACGTATTGTTGGTTGGGCCGGATATTCTGAGACATACCCCTGAGTACGGCCAGGCATTCTTCTCGCGTTTTTTTCATAGGGAAATTCCCGGAGTCTTCATTGTTTCCGATGGTCGGTTGCCGTATTACGCCTTGGTCGATTTCATCCTCGAATCGCTGCCCGGTATTTCGGGAGGTCGCTATTGCGCTAAAAGTTGTTCAGAGAAAATGACGAGGTGCGAAGAAAAATTGTATTTCAAATTCCGGAGAATAGTCAAGAAGCACCACGGATAAAGTCCAGAGATCGATACAGCTTCACTGTGAATTTCATTATAAAAATTGCGGAATCCTGTGAATTGCGATTAAATACATGACCTACAGCCATTGCATTGATAAAGCTGAGTTGAGCAGCTTGTCTGCTTAAACGAAACGTATACCTTTGGTATAAGCAGGTTACCATCCCGTATAGTCTCGGCAGGCCTTTTGAGCCGGTTGAAAAGATAGACCATCCTGAAACAATGTGAGTTCATAATGCAAAAACCACAGATTAAAACCATTGCCATTGTTGGCGCCGGGGCCATGGGCGCGGCGTATGCCGCCATGTTTTCCGATGCCGGAAGTTTTTCGCTGTTTTTCCTCGCCCGGGGCGAGAGATACCAGCGGCTGAAGAATAAGCCGCTCGGGGTGAACGGCAAGGCCTACAGTATTCCGGTCATGCAGCCGGAAGAAGTGGCGAAGCCGGTCGATCTGGTGCTCGTTGCCCTGAAACACCGCCATCTTGACGAGGCCCTTGGCGACATCAAGGCCATTGTCGGTCCAGAAACCACCATCCTTTCGGTCATGAATGGCCTGGAAAGTGAAAAGATACTCGGTGCCGCCTGCGGCATGGACAAGATTGTCTATGCTATTGCCGTTGGCATTGACGCGGTACGCGAAGGGAGCAATTTCTCCTATGCCCGGCCGGGAAAGATCATCTTTGGCGAAGGACCGCTGAAAAGCCCGTACGATAGGGTTGCCTGTCTGCGGGAGGCCCTGACCCGGGCGGCTATTCCGCACGAGGTCCCCGCCGATATGATGCGGATTATGTGGTGGAAATTTATGATAAATGTTGGTATTAATCAGGCCTCTGCGACGCTGCGCTCCCCCTATGGCGTCTTCCAGGCCTCGGCGGACGCCCGGGCGCTGATGATGCTCCTCATGCAGGAAGTGGTGGCGCTTGCCGGCAAGGTTGCCGTCGATCTGTCGCAGAAAGACCTCGACGAATGGTTTACCGTGCTCGCCACCTTATCCCCCGACGGCAAGACCTCGATGCTCCAGGATATTGAGGCGGGGAGAAAAACCGAGGTAGAAATTTTCGCCGGCAAGGTTGTCGCCATGGGCAAGGAACATGGTGTGCCGACCCCGGTGAACCAGACGATTTTCCACATTATCAAAGCTATGGAAGAGCGAGGCAATGCCGCCGCGCATCCGAAGAGTTGACAGGCAAGATCCTCCTATGATTCCTGAAAACCGCCAGGCCAGCACCGAACAACAGGGCCTCCCGCCGACAGACGAGCCGATACCGCTGGCGAGCGACGCGGAGCCGGTTACCAGGGTTTCCTTAAAGATTGAAGACTGGGCGACGGTGATCGTCATGGCCCTCCTGGCACTGATCACCTTTGCCAATGTCCTGGTGCGCTATTTCACCAACCATTCCTTTGCCTGGACGGAGGAGATCTCAATCTTTTTAATGATTGTCCTGGTGCTGGTCGCCGGCTCAGCGGCGGTTGCCCGCAATCGCCATATCCGCATCGAATATTTTGCCGAGAAAGGGACGCCCGGCCGTCAGCGTTTGCTGGCGCGACTTGGTTCCCTGGTCGTTTTTGCCGTGTTTATTCTCCTGGCGGTACTCAGCTCGCGGATGGTCTGGGACGACTACCGGTTTGGCGAGACCTCGCCGGGCATTGGCCTGCCGCAGTGGTGGTATTCACTGTGGTTGCCCTTGCTCTCCTTGGCTATTGCCTTCAGGGCCTGGGGCCTGTTCATCCGGCAGGGGCGCGATCAATGACCGGTATCGTCCTCTTTGCAGTCTTCATCGTGCTGATGCTGGCCGGTGTGGCCATCGGTCCGGCCATCGGTCTGGCCGCCGCTTTCGCCATCGCCCTGGCCAACAAGGATGCCCAGTGGTTCGGCCTCTTGGCGGTGCCGCAGAATTTTTACGCGGGTCTTGGCAAATATCCCCTCCTGGCCATTCCCATGTTTGTCCTGGTGGGCTCAATTTTTGACCGTTCCGGCGTCGCCCAGCGGCTGGTGACCTTTGCCGTGTCGATCTTCGGGCGGGGCCCCGGCATGCTGCCGCTGGTGACCATTCTGGTGGCCATGGTCCTCGGCGGGATCTCCGGCTCAGGGCCGGCAACCGCCGCGGCGGTGGGCAGCGTCATGATTGTGTCGATGATCCGGGCAGGTTATCCGGCGGCATATTCGGCGAGTATCGTCGGTGCTGCCGCGGCTACGGACATCCTCATTCCCCCGTCGATTGCCTTTATCGTCTATTCGGTATTAGTGCCGGGCGCCTCGGTGCCGGCGATGTTTGCCGCTGGCATGATTCCCGGCATCCTGGTTGGTTTGGCGCTGATGATTCCCGCCGTCTGGCTGGCAAGAAGACACGGTATGGGCCTCTTGGAGGCAGACCAAAGCAAACCGCCTTTCTGGGCCAGTCTGCGCGAGGCATCCTGGGGGCTGGTTGCTCCGGTGCTGATTCTCGGGGGTATGCGCGCCGGCTGGTTTACCCCGACCGAGGCGGCGGTCGTCGCGGTGTTTTATGGGCTCTTCGTCGGCATGGTCATCCACTGCACCATCCGGTTTCGCGATCTGTTTGAGATTTTGCGTGAATCCGGAGAACTGTCTGCCGTTATCCTGATTGTCGTGGCCCTTGCCGGCATCTTTGCTTATTCACTCTCGACCCTGGGCATTATCGACCCGGTCACCCGGGCCATCGTTCATTCGGGCCTTGGTGAATACGGCATTCTCGCCCTGCTGATTTTTATGCTGATTATCGTCGGCATGTTTCTTGACGGAATCTCGATATTTCTGATCTTTACCCCGCTGCTGCTGCCAATTGCCAACTTCTACCAGTGGAATCTGGTGTGGTTCGGGGTGCTGCTGACGATCATGGTATCAATCGGCCAATTCACTCCGCCGATGGCGGTAAACCTGATGGTATCCTGCCGGATAGCCCGGGTAAGCATGGAACAGACCGTGCGCTGGGTGGGCTGGCTGCTGATAGCGGTGTTCTGTGTACTGCTTCTGGTCATTCTGTTTCCCCAACTGGCCTTGTGGCTTCCCGGCCGGCTGGGGTATTAGTACCTTGTGGGGGGTTGGTAAAATTATGGTCTTTCGCAGAATAGGTGTAATAACAATTCAAGAGGAGATCCCAATTATGAAACTTTGTAGCGCTCTGAAGTTTTTCTTTGTCGTCGCCACCCTTGCCCTGACGACCTTGGCATCGGCGGAAAATTACAAACCCGAGTACAAGATGTCGCTCGTCCTGGGGCCGGCCTTCCCGTGGGGCAAGGGCGGTGAGATCTGGGCTGATCTGGTGCGCGAGCGTACCGCCGGGCGTATCAATATCAAACTGTATCCGGGGACATCGCTGGTCCAGGGTGACCAGACGCGAGAATTTTCGGCAATTCGCCAAGGCGTAATCGATATGGCCATTGGTTCGACCATCAACTGGTCGCCCCAGGTCAAGGAACTCAACCTCTTCTCCATGCCCTTCCTCATGCCGGATTATGCGGCAATCGATGCCCTCACCCAGGGCGAGGTCGGCAGCCAGCTGTTTGCCACCCTTGATAAGGCCGGTGTCGTACCCCTTGCCTGGGGTGAGAACGGCTTTCGCCAGGTCTCCAACTCGAAATTGGCGATTCGCAAGCCGGAGGATTTGAAGGGGATGAAGATTCGTGTTGTCGGCTCACCCCTTTTCCTTGATACCTTCACCGCCCTTGGCGCCAACCCGACCCAGATGAGCTGGGCGGACGCCCAACCGGCCCTGGCGAGTGGCGCGGTGGACGGCCAGGAAAACCCGATGGCCATTTTCACCGCCGCCAAACTGCACAGCGTTGGCCAGAAACATGTCACCATGTGGGGCTATGTTGCTGATCCACTAATTTTTGTCGTTAATAAAGAGATCTGGGCCTCCTGGACCGAGGCCGACCGGGCCATCGTCAAACAGGCTGCCCTTGATGCCGCCAAGCAGGAAATCGCCATTGCCAGGACCGGCCTTGTTGAGCCGGATCAGCCATTGCAAAAGTCAATCGAGGCCCTGGGCGTCACTGTTACCCACCTGACCGCGCAGGAGCGCGAGGCCTTTGTTAAGGCTACCCGTCCGGTATTTGATAAATGGAAGCAGCAGATTGGCGCTGACTTGGTTGATAAGGCCGAGAAAGCAATCGCCGCCCGCGCCAAATAGGCAGGGTATCTTGCAGCGTTAACAGGACTTGCCGCAGGGCGAGTCCTGTTTTTTGCAAAGTGTTTTTGAAATATTCGGCAAGAAAAGGGAACCATTAATGAAATTACAAGACAACCAAGCCGCGATCATCCTCGAAGCCTCGGAAGAGGGGGAGATTTCTGTTAATTTAGAGGGCGCGGATGAGGGTGGTCTGGCCTACGCCTTGTGCCGGAGCCTCGCCAAGAAGCTCTTGGTCGATGAGGCATTTCAAGCCGAGTTGCTGGAGATGGTGGAAGCTGGGGAGAAAGAGGAGTAAAACACGAAAAATGCCTGGCGCTCCGCTTGTTCCGGAGGGAAGAAATGATTATTATGAGACAAAATTCGGTAGGCTTGATAACTCATAAACCACCACCAAGAGGATGTGAAAAATGTACCAGCAAGTAAATCAGATAACTTTGCCCCAGGCGAGACAGGAAGCCTCGACGATCTTTCTTGCCAAAGTATTCAACCTGATGACGGTCGGTTTGGCGATCACCGGCCTCGTCGCCTTTTTTACCGCCAATACCGGTCTTGCCAACCTCATTATCGGCAGCCCGCTGTTTATTATCCTGATGCTGGCCGAGCTGGGGCTGGTCTTTTACCTCTCCGCTCGGGTGGAGAAGATCCAGGCGGCAACCGCCTCGGGGCTGTTTATCGGTTACTCGGTGCTTAACGGCCTCACCCTGTCGGTGATTTTTCTCGCCTATACCAACACCTCCATCGCCGCCACCTTCTTTATCACTGCCGGGATGTTCGGGGCAATGGCCGTTTACGGCCTGGTGACCAAGCGCGATCTTTCGGGCTTGGGCTCTTTTTTGTTCATGGGTCTGATCGGCATCATCATCGCCTCGATTGTCAATATCTTCCTGAAAAGTTCAAGTGTTGACTGGATGATCTCCTGCCTTGGCGTCCTTATCTTCACCGGCCTTACCGCCTACGATGTGCAAAAGATCAAGCGGATCGGTGAAGAGGGGATCCTCGCCCAGGGTGATGAGGTAGTTCGCAAGGGTGCGGTCATGGGCGCCTTGGCCCTGTATCTCGATTTTATCAACCTGTTCCTGATGCTGCTGCGCTTCTTTGGCGGCAGCAGGGATTAGTGATTAGCGGCTTAGGGATTCATTTTCTTCTGGAATGAATTTCGAAGGTACCTGGGCTCTCTTGTGGGGGGCGTAATCTTTTAGCAATCTTTCTTCGATATCGATAGTTCAAAACGGCATACCCAGGACACCGGGTATGCCGTTTTTATTTGCCCAGCATGGTGAGCTCAAAAAGCCCCTCCGGGACTTTTCGGAAGGGTTGAGGTGTTTATTGGTGGTCCGCGTTGGGCTCGAACCAACGACCTGACGATTAAGAATCAACCCCATTATCTGTGACGTATTGCCTTTGCCGATTTTGATTTAAGAAGTCGCCTGAACAAGCCCCATTCTACGAAAAACCTCCTCAGTGAAATACACAATCGTGGAATGAATGATTATCATTCCCTGCAGGACGATGTTAAAGGTCGCCAGAATCCAACAACTGAACCACGGTCCCCATTGCTGGGTAGTGATCTTATAGTGGATCTTGATGTAAAATTCTGGCCGGCTTTCGCATGAAATCCTGAGATATAATAATTAGTGCCGTATCTCTACGGTGCATTGCATTAAAAGGAGACATCCAATGACGTATACATGTCAGAACTGCGGCGTAACCGCAGAAAATCGCAGTGACCTCTGCAACCCGACAAGTGAAGAACTCGAAACCAGATTCTGTGGCGCCTCGTCAGTGCAAATTTGCGATGGCAAGCTGCCGGAGATGAAGTACTCCTGCGACGCGTGTGGGAGTGTATCGGCAGACCCCGACAATCTCTGCAATCCGAGTAAAATAAGCAACTGAAAGGCTACCATTTTGTGAAAAACTCCTATCCCGCACACCCCCCCCCGCCGACTCAGACCCTGGCTACATCAGGAGAAGGGTCGGTTGTGAGGGGCAGGCGACCCAAGGGAGTTTATCGCAGTATGGTTAGGTACCACGGCTTTGTTGCGGGCAGATCATGTATCTTGTTACTTTTCGCATTGTCGGGCACCCTGCTATCCCAAACCCACCTTGGCTAAAGGCTGGAAAAGGGCTCAATGTAATTAAAGCCGCTGGTGTCGAGCAGGCGAGATCCTTGCTCAGGATGTTACAGACCGTTAACCCTCCTTATGATTTCGAGAAGACGGATCCTTTTCGAGATCTTCCTCCCTTCACTACAGGCGCACCCCATAGAAGAAAGATCTTACCGTCCAAAAAAACCGCTGCCATAGCTATTTTTGCCGCGTCAAGCCAACTGATAAAGGAGTTGGTAGCCATTGATCCGGTGTTTTTTGAAACCGACCGGATTGAATTTGGCAGACGCCGCGACCAAAGCAGATGGATTAATTTCGTCGAACTGTCCAACTCGACTCGCTGGAGTGAAATTGAATCAACTGTCAGGAGTCTGCTTTCTCGAATCGATCCGAATGCCGAATCGGTTGTCGAGCTGTTGCAAAATACCATCGCCAATCTATTCAGCACCGATCGAATCAAGGGGAAAACAGCGGTGGACTTGCGAGAGCAGCTGAGAGCGCTGCGACCCTTTCTAAGTGAAAACGATCAGGCGCAGCTGGAACAATGTCTTTATGCAGTTGACCGGGACGAGCATTTTCGGCAAGCCAAGGAAGTCTTTGATGTAGCTCTCCCTCTCTTTCTGTTTGTCACACCGTCTATGCTTGGCTACCCGCCCCAAGAAACAGAAGACTTCTCAGTGGAGGAGACCTCTGCAGCGCTTGTTGAGTTTCTTATAAACCGCCAAAAGGACGGCGGTCAGGGGGGGACGGCATCATCAAAACAAGGTTTACATGCGGTGAATCGTGATTTGCCAACAGATAAGTCCGAACTGAACCGGCATATCGGTGAAGAGCAGCCTTCCCATATCCTTGAAGGCTCGCTGCCCCATCTGGCTGTCCCTGTTGCGGAAACACCACCTGTGCGCAGAATAGGGACGTTATTGTCAAGCCTTGCCAGCTTGCACAAGAAACTGCATGGCTATGAACCTATATTTCTGATTGATATCAGTGGAATGGAACTCGAAAGTGTGGAGCAAGCCGACCTGCTGAGATTATTGCTCCATTACTCCTCACGGTGGCAGCTCTTTGTCATACCCGACAACCCATTTCTCGCACTTTGCGAAGGTATTCTTTCCGATGAAGAAGAGGGACATCAACCGGTTACTGTCATTGATCTATCTGGCGTCGTGGTATGAAAAAATACCATTAAAGACGTGCCGCTGCTGCGATCAAAGCCTCCGCACTCCCAGCGCCTGAAGATGGTTGGGTACCCCCCCCTCTGCCAATATGGTATTTTTAACTCCACCTTGGATTCAAGGGTTGCCGGGTGCTTTGTTTTGAGGAGAGCGCGCCCATTCTCGGAGCACTCCAGGGCTTTTGCCACTGCAACTTTCGCCATGGCGAGAATAGTTGAAAAACCCACTTTGCAATCCCACCCATACCAAAGGCGCTCAAAGAGGCCCATATACTGGAAAATCTTTACCCGTTCAGTCGTTGTGCAGTGGTCTGTCGGCCATATGGCCCTTACTGCGAAACTCATACAGGCAGCAGGCGGCAATGAGGACCTTGCTGTCCCTTCGTATCGCTCGGATCACCGCCTGCTCGAAAAGCTGGTATAGTACCTTTACCCAAGCCTTAATATCTGGCAGCTTCAGTCTGCCGTAACCTAGCGATCGGAGCCGCTGTCAGGAGCCACCTCCTTGCAACTGTTGCGTTCGTGTTCCAGCAATTCTTCAACCTTTTTTGGGGCTTCCCGGTCATTATCCCAGGTGCAGGTGAGTTCGCTGCCTACCTCACAGTCAACGCCACAAACAAAGACCTTTCCATCCTTATCCGTTACCTTTGCCTCACGTTCATATCCTTTCATGACAGCCTCCTCGATTGAGTTCGCCTGCAATTGTCGATAAAGATCGGCAGTGTCCACACCCCGAAAAGGATACGTCATGCTAGTAATCGCTACGTTCATGCGCCGAATATCAGCCACGTTCAATTAGAGTCTTGCGGTTGTTGTACTGCGCACAATCAATCTACGTAACAGAATCCAGCGATGCAAACACCAGCCAGGGTGCAACTATCTCCTCTTTTCTTTGTCTTATACCGCAAGGGCATACGATTCGTTTGAGCAGACCAGCTGCTCAACTCAGCTTTATCCAGTCACTAAGCTCTTAAATCTGCCCGTGATCCTCACCTCTTATGAATTAGGCGAAAATAATTACGCTTAATTCATAAGATAACAGTAAATCCTTTTAGGTCGGTGTCAATTAGACGGCTTCTTGTCCTGAATAACCGGCCTGATTGCAATTGGTATTCTTTTGCCCAATCATAGGGAATCATCTTTGAAAAAACCGATGCTGGCTGATGATAAAACCACCAGCACCGAGCCGATGTTATGGATCACCGCCCCGACGATAGGGCTGATCAATCCGCTCGCCCCGGCCAGAACCGAGATCAGATTGAAGATGAGGCCGAAGGCAATATTCAGTTTGATGATCAGCAGCATCCTGCGGCCGAGGGCAATCAAAAACGGCAGCTTGGCGATGTCGTCGCCCATCAAAGCAATATCGGCGGTCTCCAGGGCTACCTCGGTGCCCTTGCCGCCCATGGCGATGCCGGTATCGGCGACGGCGAGGGCCGGGGCGTCGTTGATGCCGTCGCCGACAAAGATGACCTTGGAAGAGTTCTTCTGTATCTCTTCAATGACCCGCATCTTGTCGCCTGGTTTGAGGCCGGACCATAACTGCGAGATGCCGAGTTTGCTGCCAACCAGTTGCACTGATTTCTCGTGGTCTCCGGAGAGAATGCCAATTTCCCTGATTCCCAGCCTGCGGAGACCTTCCATGGTACTGCCGGCGCTGGTACGCAACTGGTCGGAGACACTGAGAAAGCCGAGGGCCTGTTTGTCCCGGTAGACCATCAGCGGCGTGGCCCCCTGCTCCTTGATTGCCTGCAGCCGGGACCTGAGGGCAAGGGGAACGGCGCCCATGCCGCCGTTCAGATAGACGCTGCCAACTTCAATGAGATTACCGGCAACACTGCCCCGTACCCCAAGGCCGATTTCGGCAACCAGATCGTGGGCCGCCTCGACGGAAACCTTGGCATACAGTGCCGCCTTGATGACTGCCCGGGCGAGCGGGTGCGTCGAGTTGCATTCGACGCCGGCCGCCTGCTGGAGAAGATCTTCCTCGGTCACACCCTCGGCCGGGATGACTTCATCAACCCGGGGGGTGCCTTGGGTGAGGGTGCCGGTCTTATCAAAAAGAATGGTGTCCGCCAGGGCGGCGCTTTCAAGGTGCTGCCCGCCCTTGACGAGGATTCCGGCCCGGGCGGCGCGGCCGATGGCGGCGACGGTGGCGGTTGGCACGGCCAGGATGAGGGCGCAGGGGCAACCGACGATAAGGACAGCCACGGCGCGGCTGAACTCTCCCGAGAGCAGCCAGGCAAGAAGGGCGCATCCCAAGATCAAGGGTGTGAAATATTTGGCAAAACGGTCAATAAAGGCGATGGTTTTCGGTTTATGCGCTTCCGCCTCCGAGACCAGCTTGATGACTTGGCCCAGGGTGGTGTTCGCACCTACTCGCTCGGCCCTCATCCGCAACACACCATTATTATTGAAGGTCCCGGCGTACACCGGGGCACCGACAGTTTTCTCCGCCGGCATGGCCTCGCCGGTGATCGCTGATTCATCGAGGGAGGAGGTCCCTTCGGTGATGAGCCCATCGACCGGGACCTGATCTCCCGGTTTAATGATGAGGATGTCGCCGACCCGCACATCTTCAACGAGGACCGTTTGCGTTGTTCCATCGTTTTGGCAGACGGTGGCGTGTTTCGGAGTGATCTTGATCAAGGCCTGAATGGATTTGCGCGCCGATTCGGCGGTGGCCTCCTCAATGAGGGCGCCGAGCACCATGATCGAACTGACGACAGCGGCGGTGAGAAATTCGCCGTTCAGGAGGCAGGCGATAATGGCCAGAGCCAGCAACTCATCGACATTTACCCTCTTTTCGAGAATGCCCTGTACCGCCCCGACAATAACCGGCAGCCCGTTGATGGCAACCGAGGCCAGAATCAGCGCCAGGCTGATGCTCCCTTGCCCCGGGAAGGTCAACTTGCCAATCACAAACCCGGCAAGGGCCAAGGATGCGCCAAAGCCGACCTTAAGAAAATCGCGGCTCTGTAAAAGTTCCTCGTACACGCCTAGTTTGGTAAAACGACCGATCATGTTACAATTCTCCTGTTCGTAAAAAATGCACTTCCGTAGCCGCCTGCACTGCAACAGCTGCCGGCGATCAGCGGATCTTTTCCAGGTGTTCCATGAGCTGATCGATGAGTTTCTCGTCGTGATCGACCAGGGATTTGGCGATGCAACCGCGCAGATGGTCGCCGATTACCTGGGTCCAGACACCGCGCAGGGCGCCGGTTGCCGAGTTGATTTGCCGCAACACCTCGATACAGTCCTTGTCCTGTTCCACCATGGTACACAGGTTGCGCACCTGGCCCTCAATCCTTCGCAATCTTTTTACCACCCGCATCTTGTCTTGGTCGGTTCCACAGAGACTCATTTGACTTCTCCTCTCAATAATTCTCGGTTGAATAGACGATAGGGGTATACCCTATGTTTGCGTGTGCTGTTTTAAACCTGCTCTCGGCAAAAGGCAAGCGGAAAAATGCCTTTACATAGTCGGCAGGCTGTCCTCCGCGTTGCCTGGGGAGCCTGTCGCCTGCTCTTTCTGGTGAGTGCTTTGCCGTGAAGTGGCCGTGCGGATCGTTACAGCTTCTTGACGCACAAGGCATGGGTTGCCCGGCTGATTGGGATGAAGTTATTGATGATGAGTGAGTCAAATTTGTTGGCGTTTTTAATGGTGTTTTCGGTGTCGATGATATCGAAATCACCTTCTTTCACCGCCACGCAGATGCGTCCGGCGCCGCGCTCCTTTTCTTTGATCTTGACCCATTCGTAGGAAACAAACCAATACTGGTCCTTGGGTGTCGGCCGGTTTGCATAAACGACAAAGGCCATCGCCAGAACCAGGATAATGATGGTGTTGATCATCGGCCAATTAACCGGGGTATTTTTTCGAATCATCGCAAGCCTCCTTCGATTTTTTCGTATATCTCGCCCCACGGCAAGGGGCTGGCATTTTCTGCGGCCGCCGCTCCCAGGTGCCTAAGCAAGCCCGACGATCTTTTCCAGGCGGGCAATCTCGGCCGTGATCCGTTGCCTTTCCTCTTCACTGAGACCCGGCTGCAGGAGTTGTTGGTGCAGACCGAGAAGTATCATTTCCGCCCGGTATTCGTTGCAGGTATAGGGGCTGGATACCTGCTTGCTGCCGTTGTCCATAATTATTCCGGGCGAAAGGTTTAGGCGAGATGGATAGCCTTATCGATGCCGCCGTAGAGAAACCAGCAGGAGAAGACGAGCAGGAAGACGGCGCAGCCACCGATCAATTTGCGGTAGGAGCTGTCGCTGAAAAAACGCTTGCCCTTGGCGATCCCAAACGAGATGATGCAGTACCAGGTCAGATCGGCGAGGATATGGCCGCAGAAAAAAGCCGCGACGCCGATCAGTCCGAATTTCATCGAATGCATGATGTAGCCAATGCCGATGGATGCCCACCAGATCAGCCAGTAGGGGTTGGCGGCACTGAGGACGATGCCGGTGACCACGAGATTTCTTGAGCCCCGGCCATTGTCTGCTTGGCCTTCCAGGCTCAGCTGGGGAAGGGAGCGGAGCATGGCCGTCCCCATCCACAGCAGGAATGCGCCGCCGGTCAAGGAAATGAGGATAAAGACGTCGTCACGGGCAAGGATCGGCGCCAGACCGGACAGCAGGGCGGCGACCATGGCCAGTTCAAGCAGGCCGTGGCCGAAGATCATCATCGGGCCGACGTGGGCCCCCCGCCTGGAGCTCTCGCTGATGGTAACGGTGAGCAGCGGGCCGGGCATGAGGGCGCCGGAGAGGGCAAGGACAAACGAGGTGGAGAAGATAGTCAGCAGGGCAATTTCCATGAGGTATACCAGGCAAGAAAAGATTGATGGCGGAGTATACCGGCAATCCCCGGTTTCGACAATGGGCGGTTCAATTTTGCGGTACGGCAATCAGGCGTTCATATCAGGCACTTGATTTACATGGGCAAGAGGTATCTACTTCCCTTGGCATTGGGAGTTGTGGATCGGTGCGTGCGACCGGCGAGGGGTTGTGATGGAAAAGCGAAGGGGAAATGCCTGAAAAACACAGAGTGAATACACGACCAACCGCTATTTATACCACAAGGGCATAAGCTTCGTTTAAGCAAACAAGCTGGTCAATTCAGCTTTATACGCCCTAAGAAAGACACACACTGCAAGGGAATATCGCCTGGCTTTACTCAGCAGCCGGCGAATTAGGACCACCACAGAAAACGGTGTTTTATCATCAACCTCTCACCTGTTTGCTAATATACGGAATTTTCATATATACTTTAATGTGACGCAAAATTTTTTAACACGGAGACTGCACCCTTGCCGGCCGAGAGGGATACGGACGGCTGGCAATGCCATTTTCCACTGCTTCCCACGGTGAAGACTAATATGATGAGAAAGCAATGAAGAAATTTACTCTCCCCCTTCTGCTCCTCAGTTCACTCCTCGTCTTTTCGGCTTTTTGGATGCTCAATATCAAGGCTGAATTCGACAGAGTTGAGACGGAATATGCCGTGCAGATACAGTCGACGGCTGCCCATCTGGTCGAAATTGCTGATGCGGTTTTCGAACAATACAAAAATATCTTTCTCACTCTGGCCAGAACCAAGGTAGTCAAGGAACAAGATAACGTAAACACGACCGAACTTTTTCAAGAACTGAGAAAGGCCTTTCCGGAAATTGCCAATTTTGCCGCCGTCGATGCCTCAGGCAGCTTTTTTGCCTCGGCCATGCCCATCGACAGGAACAAGCCGCCATCGGCCAAGGATCTCTATTTTTTCAAGAATCTTGCCGCGGGCCAAGATTTTTCAGTTATGGAGCCACACCTTGGTCCCGTTTCCGCCCAGCATGTTACTGGAATCGTAGTGGCCTTGACCGATTCCCAACGGCAATTCAACGGTTTGGTTGGCGCCACTTTTCCCGTAGAGGTGTTCACCGCAAGATGGGAAGAGCTGTTGGCAAAACAGCCCGTTGCATCGGCTATGGTGACCGATGGCAACGGCAAGCCTTTTTTTGCCCGTGGGCCATTTTTCCCTGAAGGAATGGGCACCGTCGAACAAGCTGGGTACAACGACCTGAAGAATCTCCAGCGTGATCTCCAAGAGGGCAATGGTCTGAAGTATGCGCATTATTCCCGGCAATCGTCTCTCTCCGGTTGGACCATGCACATCGTCTCTCCGCCGGGGATCCAATTTGCTACCTACCTCGCCGGCCACCTGGAAATAATCGCCCTCGGCACCCTGCTTCTTCTGATGCTGGCCTGGACTGCCTTGCTTATCGCAAAGAATGCAAAAGACGCAAGATTATTAGGGAAAAGCGAGGAGCTGCTGCGCTCGGTTCTGGACAATTCCCGCGACGGCATAAACATGCTCGATCTTCGCACCGGCCGGTACCTGTTCATCAACGAAGCACAGGTGGTGCTGACGGGATTCACCGCGGACGAGATCAATGGCATTACCGCCGAGGAGACCTACGACCGCGTTCATCCAGATGACCGGTATATCTTTGTCGATCAGCAGCGGCAGGTCATCGAGGGTGTAAACAGTGAAAAACCTGTTGAGTACCGGTGGAAAGTCAAGAGCGGTGAGTACCGTTGGTTCAGCGACCGGCGTAGTCTGGTGCGGGACAAGGATGGCAAGCCCGTCGCGCTGGTTGGCATCAGCCGCGACATCACCGAGCGCAAGCAGGCTGAGGAGAGAATTCGGAAAAGCGAAGCCCGTCTGCGGGAAAGCGAGCACCATTTCCGTACCCTGGCCAATAGCGATCTGGCGCTGATCTGGACCGCTGGACCGGATAAACTGTGCAATTATTTCAACGAGCCCTGGCTGCGCTACACCGGCCGCACCCTGGAGCAGGAACTCGGCAACGGCTGGGCGGAGGGCGTTCATCCGGAAGATTTTGACCGCTGCCTGAACATCTACACCAGCCATTTCGACCGTCGTGAAGCCTTCTCAATGGAATATCGGCTGCGCAAGGCGAACGGTGAGTACGGCTGGATTCTCGATCTGGGTAACCCGCGCCATGACAGCGAGGGCAATTTTACCGGTTATATCGGTTATTGCTATGACATCTCCGACCGCATCCGCGCCGAAGAAGAGAAGAAGATTCTCAACGCCCAACTGCAGCAGGCCCAGAAGCTGGAGGCCATCGGCACCCTGGCCGGAGGCATTGCCCACGACTTCAACAATATTCTCGGGGCAATAGTCGGCTACTCGGAAATCATCCACGATGACTTGCCTGCCGGTTCACCAAGTATCCATGATATCGATCAGGTAATAAAGGCCAGCCAGAGGGCCAAAGACCTGGTCAAACAGATACTGGCCTTCAGCCGCCAGGTTGAAGACCGGAAAATACCCATGCAGCCGGCGGCGATCGTCAAGGAAGCCATCACCCTGCTGCGCTCCTCGCTGCCGGCTACCATTACCATCAAACAGGATATTGATCCCGAGGCGGGAATGGTCCTGGCCGACCCAACCCAGATCCACCAGATTGTCATGAATCTTTCCACCAATGCCTTCCACGCCATGGAAGTCAAGGGGGGTATTCTCACCATTTCCTTACGGAAAAAAATCCTTACCGGCAACGATCTCGCCACCGAATCGGAGCTGCAGCCAGGGACCTTTGTGCAGCTGTCGATCAGGGATAGCGGAGAGGGCATTTCCCCGGGTATTCAGGAGAAGATCTTCGACCCCTTCTTTACCACCAAGGAGGTTGGCAAAGGCACCGGCCTGGGACTCTCCATGGTCTATAGCATCGTCAAAAGCTGCCATGGATCGATTGCCTGCGACAGCCGGCTGGGTGAAGGAACCGAGTTTCGTATCACTTTGCCTGCCCTGGAAGAGGATCTTGCCGTACAGGACAATGGATCGACGGACTTCATCCCATCCGGCAAGGAACATATCCTCTTCATCGACGATGAAGAAATGCTGGTGGAATTGGGCAAGGCCATGCTCGAACGGCTCGGGTATCATGTGACGGCCAGAAGGACCAGCCTCGATGCCCTGACGACATTTCAGAACCAGCCGGACACCTTCGATCTGGTCATCACCGATCAGACCATGCCGGGCATGACCGGCTTTGATCTTGCCCGGCGTATTCTCCAGATACGCCCGCATATGCCGATTATTCTCTGTACCGGATACAGCAGCCTGATCACTGAAGACGTGGCCAAGGCCGCCGGAATCAAGGGGTTCGCCTTGAAGCCTCTGGCCAAGAAGGACATCGGCGAACTGATCAGAAAGGTCCTGGATGTGAAAAACTCTTGATTGGCCTTGTCGCCTGATGAAGATCCTTATGATATATTTGTTTCAAACTCAGGTGTCTCTTCATGTTCAGTTGCGCCGCCATGATCATCACCCACAACGGCGTCCTCGGTTACAGCAGTCATTTTGAGCACGATATGAAAGCAAGCAGAAGTATGCATACGGCGGGACTACTTTTTCTCTGCGTGGTCTTGCCCTCCTGCGCCAGGGATACCGCGCAGGGTCCGGTAAAAGAATACCCGGTGGCAAAGGAATTTTCCTTTGCGGTACCCTTTGAAGACGCCTGGAAGGGTACTATCCGGGCCGCCTCGGAAGAGGAACGGATAATCACCCTGGAAAGGGAGGCCGGTGTCATCGTCACCGAATATCGGCCGGTAAACCATCGTGTCCAGCCCCTGGTTGCAGGGTCGTTGTTTGGCGGTGTCTATAAAAACGGCTATACCATCACCCTGCGGGAGATCGGGCCAAAAGAGACCCTGGTCGGCATCCAGGCGAAAATGTTTTTGGAGCAGGTAACCGGCCATAGCTCCGAGCAGACGGATGATTCCCTTACCAGCTATATGCGCCAGGAACTCTTCCGGAAGATCTGCCTCAATCTTCTCCCGGACAAAAGGAAATGCCCGGAACTCTTCCCCGATTACCATATGCTGTCGGTGTCCTGCCCGGCCGGGCCGGCACCTGAGGCGGAGGGAGGGGCGGTGGCTCGGCCGGCATCCCTGCCGGAAAGCGCTGCCACAGCGAAAAGGGCCTCGATCAAACAGGTGCAGCAGGCCCTCGTCAAGGCTGGTTACACCCCTGGAGCGGTGGATGGACGTCTGGGGCCAAAAACCCGGGCCGCCATTGCCAGCCTGCAGGTGGAAAAAGGCCGGGAGGGGACGGGGGAACTGGACTGGCCGACGATGCAGCTCCTCGGTTTTTAGGGAGGCGCCTTTTCACCGGTGCTTGTGGCGTTTGTCGAGGTAATCGACTCCTTCCTTCTCCAGATCTTCCAGCTTGGCCTCGACCATATTGCACAGGGTCTTCAACACCTTGATGCGGGCGAAGTTCTTGTCGTTGGCCTCAACCAGCGTCCACGGAGCGAGCATGGTGCTGGTCCGGTCGACCATGTCACAGACCGCCTGTTCGTACTGCGGCCATTTCTCCCGGTTGCGCCAGTCCTCTTCAGTGATCTTGAAACGCTTGAAGCCGGTTTTCTGCCGGTCTTCGAAGCGGCGCAGCTGTTCGTCCTTGGTAATCGCCAGCCAGAATTTCACCACCAGCAGATGGTGGCGGACCATCTGCGCCTCGAAATCGTTGATCTCGCTGTAGGCCCGCATCCAGTCGGCCTCGGCGCAGAAGCCCTCGATACGTTCCACCAGCACCCGGCCGTACCAGGAGCGGTCAAAGATGGCGACCCGACCTTTGCGCGGCAGCTGCCGCCAGAACCGCCACAGATAGGCCTGGGCTCGTTCCTCCTCGGTGGGGGCGGCTATCGGGACAACCTGGTAATAGCGGGCGTCCAGGGCGCCGGTAATGCGGCGGATACTGCCACCCTTGCCGGCGGCATCATTACCCTCGAAGACCACAATCACCGACATGTATTTAAACTTGGGATGGCGGGTCAGGGCATTCAGCCGACCCTGGTACTTTTCCAGTTTGATCTTGAAGGTGTCCTTGTCGAGGGCCTGCCCCATGTCGAGGGTTTTGAGGAGATGCAGGTTGTCGATGGACGGCAAGAGGGGCGGTGCCAGGACCTTCGGCGGGGCCTGCTGTTCCTGCTCCAGCCGATCCTCTATTGCCTTGAGAATGACCTTGCCGACGGTCAGACTACGGTAATTGGCATCCGCGCCTTCGACGATCAGCCAGGGGGCCTCGGCGGTGCTGGTGCGGCGGATGACGCTTTCATGGACTCGCTGGAATTTGTCATAGTCCTTGAAATGCTGCCAGTCACGGTCGGTTACGCGCCAGCGGGTCAGCGGGTTCTTTTCCAGGGACTTGAGGCGTTTTTGCTGTTTGTCTTTAGCAAGATGCAGCCAGAACTTGATGACTAGCGCGCCTTCATCGACCAGCATCTTCTCCAGTCGCTTGGCCCGCTCCATGCTCTGGTCGAGGTCGGCATCCTTGGTGACACCGTTTACCCGGTTGAGGATCGGCCAGGTATACCAGGAGCCGAGGAAGACGCCGATCTTGCCTTTCGGCGGCAGCGACCGCCAGAAGCGCCACATCATCGGCCGGTCAAGCTCCTCGTCGGAGGGTTCGCCCATGCCATGGGCCTGAATATGGCGCGGGTCCATCCAGCTGTTGAGGAGATTGACGGTGTCGCCGCGTCCCGCGCCGTCCAGGCCACCGATAAGGACAATCACTGGGAATCCGGCGGACTCCGCCAGTTCGATCTGGGCATTGAGCAGGGCCTCGCGGAGGAGTGGGACCTCCTTTTCATACACGGACTTTTTAATCTTGTGACCCAATTCGGCGGATTCAAACATGCATCTCTCCTGGGGTTTGCGAGTGCTTTGGGTAATCAGATCTTGCGGTATCAAGCTGCCCTGGAGGCAGGTCTTGCGCAAAGAAAACGGATACTTTTGCAGCATAAACGTGATTTTGGTGAAGATGCCGCTGGTCTTGCTAATAATTCCATGACTGGGGTCTTGTCGGAAAATAGCCGACATTACCTGTAATCTTACACCTGATTTAACGGGCAGGGCAAGATGCTCCGGGAAAATGAGAGGAAGAAATCCGGGGCGTGGAGATTATTTGTGACAATAACCTCGCTATTCTTCACTTCCGTTTTCTTCGACCCTTCCTGGCGAGTTGTATCCGAGTGTACTGCAATTTGACGTTTAGCTACTGCGATGATAGGCTTGGAGTTTGATAAAAGTTGAGGAAATGGAGTCCAAATCGTCGCCCTTGTTTCGAAGCACCATAAAGAGGAGTCACTCGAAGATGATTGTTCGAAACATGAAGTACTCAATGACCCTCATAATTCTGTGTCTTTCGGTTCTGATCTTTTCTGGGGATGCTTTGGCTGAACGGAACCAACCCAATATCCTCGTTCTCAATTCGTATCATCAAGGGGAAAACTGGACCGATAATGAAATTGCTGGAATTTTCAGTGAATTACTGACGCAGTATCCCACTCTGGTTCCCCTCGTCGAGACGCTTGATACAAAACGGTATCCCTCGCCGGCTCATCTTGATTTTCTGAAAGACTATCTGCTGCGCAAGTACCAGGACCGCAGAATTGACCTGATCATTGCCCTGGACAATCCCGCTCTCAACCTTATCATCCAAAACCCTAACGAGCTGTTTCCTGATGTTCCGGTAGTCTTTGCCGGTATCAATGGTTTTCATCCGCAAATGCTCGTGGGGCGGAAAAAGATCACCGGTGTTGTTGAACGGCAGGATGTGGCCGGCACTGTCAAAATGGCACTGGCGATGCATCCCGAGGTGTCGAGGGTTCTCGCTATCCACGATTACACCGCCAGCGGTCTGGCGGTACGGCAGGAAACCGAAACAGCCCTGGCCCAATTTGCCGGCAAATTGCAGATCAGCTATTCGGCTGACCTTCCTTTTGATGCCTTGCGTGAAGAGCTGCAAGAAATGCCGGATAACGGACTGGTGCTCATCCTCAGTTATGTCACGGATAAAGCCGGCCGCATCTTTACCCGGGAGGAGAGCACGCGGCTGATTACCTCGCTCAGTTCCGCACCGGTCTACGCCATGCACGAAACCCGCCTTGGCTTTGGCATCCTGGGAGGATTGCTGCTTGAAGGCAAAGAACATGGCCGCCAGGCGGCGCGCCTTGCTTTCCGTGTGCTTCAGGGCGAAGATCCGGATACAATTGCCGTAGAGGAAAGCCTATCCCGGAGCATCCTTGATTATGACGGACTTCGCCGATTTCAAGTCCCTGAAGATCTCTGGCCCCACGATGCGGTAGTGATCAATCGGCCGGTTTCCCTATGGAGCCGCCACAGAAATGTCCTGATTCCGACGATCGCAGCGATTATTATTCTGCTGGGCTTGTCATCGATGCTTCTCGGTACAGTTATCCGGCTGCGGCGTGCCAAGAAGACCATTCGTAAAAGTGAGGAGAAATATCGCGTTCTTTTCAACTCATTTCCCCTTGGCATTACCGTTTCCGATCAGGATGGGAAAATTGTCGAAACCAATGCCATGGCCACCACCTTATTAGGTGTACCCAAGGAAGAACACGAAAAACGGCAGATCGATGGCGCCGAGTGGCGTATCATCCGCCCGGACGGCAGCCCCATGCCGGTTGCTGAATATGCAAGCACTCGGGCGCTGCAAGAGAAGCGGTTGGTGGAAAATGTCGAAATGGGAATCGTTAAACCCGGTGCGGAGATCACCTGGATAAACGTAACGGCAACACCGCTGAACCTGGAGAAGTACGGCGTAGTCGTCACCTACGTCGATGTCACTGCGCGGCGAAGTATGGAGGCGGAAAACAGGCGCTTCAAGACTATTTCCGACAACTCGGTTTACGGCAAGGCGATTGCCGATCTGGAAGGTCAAGTGCTGTATGTAAACCGGATTTTTGCCAATATCCATGGATATGAACCGGAGCAACTGCTTGGCAAACATCTGTCGGTATTTCACAGCCGGGAACAAATGGCAGCCGTTGACCGTCTCAATGCTGCCATGATCCGGGAAGGGTACTTCCCGACCACGACCGTTTGGCATCGTCACCTGGATGGCAGGGAGTTCCCGATGCTGATGAGCGGTGTCCTAATCAAGGACGATTACGGCAATCCCCAGTGCATCGCTGCCTCGGCCATCGATATATCCGCGCAACACCAGGCGGAGCAGGCCGTTATTCAATCGAATAAGCTCCTGCAAACCATAATAAATACAGCTCCCATGCGAATTTTCTATAAGGATAGAGAGTTGCGCTATATTGGCTGTAATGACGCCTTTGCCAGGGATGCGGGAGTTAGGAGTCCAGAGGATCTCGTCGGCAAAGATGATTATCAGCTGGCCTGGAAGGAACAAGCGGAGTTGTATCGAGCCGACGACCTTCATGTTCTTGAATCCGGCATGCCTAAGCTCTTCTACGATGAACCGCAGACGACGCCGGAAGGAAAGCAGATATGGCTTCGCACTTCAAAAGTTCCGCTCCTGGGTGACGCCAATGAAATCATCGGTGTCCTTGGTATGTATGAGGATATCTCCGATTGGAAAAAGGCAGAAATCGACAATTCGAGATTATTGTTACGGCAGCGGGCAATATTGGATAATTTGCCGATGATGGCATGGCTCAAGGATACCGAAAGCCGTCTGGAGATGATAAACGAGCCCTACGCTCTTACCTGCGGCCATACAATCGATGAATGCATTGGTAAAACCGATCTCGATTTATTTCCGGAAGAAATGGCCAAAGGCTTCATGGCCGATGATCTTGAGGTTTGCCGCTCCGGCCGGAAAAAGCAAACTGAAGAAAAGATATTTTCCCCCGAGGGCATTAAATGGCACCTCACTTATAAAACCCCAATTTACGATGAACACGGATTGGTCATAGGTACAACAGGGATTGCCCAGGATATCACCGAGCGCAAGCAGGCGGAGGCGGAGCGGGAGAAACTCCAGGCCCAGCTGCAGCAGGCCCAGAAGATGGAGGCCATCGGCACTTTGGCCGGAGGCATCGCCCATGATTTTAACAATATTCTCGGAGCCATCCTCG
Organism: Desulforhopalus sp.; assembly: GCA_030247675.1. NCBI lineage: Bacteria > Pseudomonadati > Thermodesulfobacteriota > Desulfobulbia > Desulfobulbales > Desulfocapsaceae > Desulforhopalus > Desulforhopalus sp. The sequence continues at coordinate 907,355 of JAOTRX010000002.1, forward strand.
GCTATGCGGAGATGGCCCAGGAGGACAGCCCAGCCGGGTCGATACTGAGAAACGATATTGACCAGATTGTTACAGCAAGTCACAGGGCTAAAGAGCTTGTAAAACAGATCCTCGCCTTCAGCCGCCAGGCGCAGATAGAGCGTATTCCTTTGCAACCTGCTTTAATTATAAAAGAAACCTTGAAGATGCTGCGTTCTTCGCTGCCGTCGACCGTTACCATTCAGCAGGATATCGACCAGGAGGCGGGACCCCTTCTCGCCGATCCGACACAGATCCATCAAGTAATGTTAAATCTGTGCACCAACGCCTTCCACGCCATGGAGGAAGGCGGTGGCATTCTGAGTATTTCCTTGAAAAACCGGGAGCTTACCCGTGAGGATCTGGCAAGTGAGCCGCACGTCCATCCGGGGCGTTTCGTGCAGCTGTCAATCGGCGACACCGGCCCGGGGATAGCGCCGGAAATCATGGAAAAAATATTTGATCCGTATTTCACCACAAAAGAGGTGGGTAAAGGAACCGGCATGGGGCTGGCCATCATCCATGGCATAACCAAGAGCTACAAGGGCTTTGTCAGCTGTCACAGTACCCTCGGTGAAGGGACGATTTTTCATGTGTTTCTGCCGGTTGTTGCCGACCCGGCGCTACTCGAAAGCGAGTCCGCATCACTTGATCTCACCCAACTTGGCAATGAGCGGATTCTTTTTGTTGACGATGACGAGATCCTGGCGGAAATGGGCAAAGGTATGCTGGAGCGCCTCGGCTACCGTGTGACCGTCAGAAGAAACAGTCTTGAAGCATTAAACACCTTTCACAATCAGCCGGATCAATTCGATCTGGTCATCACCGATCAGACAATGCCGGGCATGACCGGCAGCGATCTGGCCCGGCGCATGTTGCAGATTCGGCCCGGGATGCCGATCATTCTCTGTACCGGTTACAGCACCCTCCTCTCGGAAGACAAAGTCAAATCGCTGGGGATTAAAGGCTTTGCCATGAAGCCGCTGGCCAGAAAGGATATCGCAATGCTTATCCGGGAGGTACTTGCCGGAAGCGTATAGACAGGCAATCCATCCGTGTCATGCAAATGATCTGCAAACTGGAGAAGTGTCCGCCCTCGAAATACCTTGCTTTTCCCGGCGTTTTTCTTTATCTGAGAAGCCAACTATGACGCAATAATGCTTTTATGACATCGCCTGCAGGTGGCGGGTTCTTCTTGTTTTTTTGTTGCTATACCGCAAGGGCCGGTTTCGTTTGAGCAGACAATCAGCTCAGCTCAGCTTTATCCTGCCGGCATGCGTCCTGGTGGCGCTGTTATTTGTTCGAGTGGACAGCACCCCGCTTTTTCTCCCACCAACGTCTATCCAAGGAGGACACCATGGCCGTTCATGTTGCCGATCATCCGCTGATTAAGCATAAGCTGGGCCTTATGCGTCAGCATGATATTTCCACCAAAGACTTTCGCGATCTGGCATCAGAAGTTGCCAGGCTCCTGACCTACGAAGCAACCAAGGGCATGGAGACCCAGAAAAAGACCATCCAGGGCTGGGCCGGACCGGTTGAGGTGGAGGAGATCAAGGGCAAAAAGATCACCATCGTGCCCATTCTCCGCGCCGGACTTGGCATGATGAACGGTGTCATTGATATGATTCCTTCCGCCAAGGTCAGCGTTGTCGGCTATTACCGCAATGAGGAAACCCTCATGCCTGTTGAATATTACGTGAAAACAGCCTTGAATATCGAAGAGCGCACCGCCCTCATTCTTGATCCGATGCTGGCAACCGGCGGCACCCTCCTGGCCACCATCGAAACCCTGAAGAAAGCCGGCTGCAAGACCATCAAGGGACTGTTCCTGGTGGCCGCCCCTGAAGGCATTGCCAAGATCACCGCCGCCCACCCTGATGTCGACATCTATGTGGCGGCAATCGATGAGCGATTGAACGAAGTAGGGTACATAATACCCGGGCTGGGCGATGCCGGAGATAAGATTTTCGGCACCAAGTAGCCAATACAGGTCAATACCATTATACAGAAGGAGAAATGTGTTATGTCTAAAAAGAAGCTTGCCACTGATTACTGCTTTCGACTCAGTGACAGCCTGCTGGGGGCCCAGATGCTCTTCGTGGCCTTCGGCGCCCTGGTACTGGTTCCGATCCTGACCGGGCTCGATCCGAATGTCGCCCTGTTTACGGCAGGTCTTGGAACCCTGGTTTTCCAGGTAATCACCAAGGGAAAGGTGCCGGTTTTCCTGGCTTCCTCCTTTGCCTTTATCGCACCGATCATTTACGGTGTCCAGGCCTGGGGCATTCCGGCCACGATGTGCGGTCTGGCTGCAGCCGGTGTCGTTTATTTGATAATTAGTCTTCTCATCAGTATCTTTGGCTCGGATGTGCTGCAGAAAATTCTGCCGCCGATTGTTACCGGACCAGTGATTATGGTTATCGGTCTGGTGTTGGCGCCGGTGGCCGTCCATATGGCCATGGGTCGGACCGGAGATGGTTCCGCATGGCTGGTGCCGGAAAAAACCGCCATGATCATTGCCGGCGTATCGCTTGTCACCACCGTGTTGGCCTCGCTGCTTGGACGCGGCTGGCTGAGGCTCATCCCGATTCTCTGCGGTATTATCGCCGGGTATGCCACCTCATGGGTGCTCGACATAAGCGGATTCACCGCCTCGGCGCAAACTGCTTTCGTCGCCGGTGATCTCCAGGGTCTGAAGAACTTGACCGCTCCGGCGCTCATCTCCATGCAGCCGGTGGCGGAAAAGGCATGGCTGGCCATGCCTGCTTTTACTTTTCCCGAGTGGCGCTGGGAGGCAGTGCTTTTTATCGTGCCGGTGGCAATCGCCCCGGCGATTGAGCATGTCGGCGATATCCTGGCGGTGTCGTCAATTACCGGTAAGGATTATGTGAAGGATCCCGGTATCCACAAAACCATGCTCGGTGACGGCATTGCCACATCGATCGCCTCGCTGCTCGGAGGTCCGCCGAACACTACCTATTCAGAGGTAAGCGGCGCGGTGGCGCTGACTAAGGCCTTCAACCCGGCGATCATGACCTGGGCGGCGCTGTGTGCCATCATGCTCTCCTTTATCGGCAAGATCGGTGCTCTTTTGGCCACCATTCCAGCACCGGTAATGGGCGGCATCATGATCCTTCTTTTTGGTATGATCACCGTTGTCGGTATCAACACCCTGGTGCGGGCCGGTAAGGATCTCACTACGCCCCGCAATCTCATCATTGTCGCGGTAGTTCTGGTTTGCGGGATTGGCGGCATGAAGTTTTCCGCCGGCAGTTTTGCCATTGAAAAAATTGGTCTTGCCGGCATTCTCGGCTTGCTTCTCAACCTGATCCTGCCCAAGGAAAGAGCATAGGCTTGTACCCATCCCGTCTATATGCCGGATAGTCCGGCATATAGACGGGGCCTTGCCCTGTGAATACTCGTTTGGAAATAACACCACAATTGCCGAATTACTCCCCCTCGCGACAGCCCAAGGCGCAAGGCGGCCGCATCCATGTCTCCCCGATCTCCGGGGTAGCCGTCAAGTCAGTCGCCGGTCCCTGAATTATAAAATTCACCGTCAACGGCAAAGAGGCTGTTGGTTTCCTGATACCTGTTGCCGGGCAAGATGATATTTTTTTATTTTCCAGTTGATATGCTGGTTGATTCCACATCCTCTAGAAAAATTTGAGAACAAATACTATTCTTCTCCTGTAAATTATGAGATAAAGCTGAGTAGAGTAGCTTGTCTGCTCAAACGAAACCGGCCCTTGCGGTATAAAGAAGGGAATTCCAGCCGGAATTGATCACCGGCTGTCTTCTAAAAGGCTTTTTCGAGGCAGCCAACAATAAAGAGAGAACTTGAGGTGCACCCATGTTGACCGAAAAATATGAGAAGTTCCGAAGAAAGATTGCCGGTAGCATTGCCGCAAAAAATATTATCACCGATCCCCTGCGGACCATAACCTACGGCACCGATGCCAGTTTTTACCGGCTGGTCCCGAAGATCGTCATCAATGTCGAAAACGAAAAGGAGGTGCAGCTGATCCTCCGCGAGGCGCACAAACTGAAGCTGCCGGTGACCTTTCGCGCCGCCGGCACCAGCCTTTCCGGGCAGGCGGTCACCGACTCCATCCTGGTGCGGCTGGGCCAGGGCTGGCGCCGCTACCGGGTATTTGATAAGGCCATGAAGATCCAACTGGAGCCGGGGATAATAGGCAGCCATGCCAATGCCATCCTGGCCGAGTTCGACCGCAAGATAGGGCCGGATCCGGCCTCGATCGACAGCGCCAAGATCGGCGGCATCCTCGCCAACAATGCCAGCGGCATGTGTTGTGGGATAGAACAGAACAGCTACCAGACCCTTGATTCGATGCGGGTGGTCCTGGCCGATGGTACCGCCGTTGATACCGCCGAGGACAAAAGCCGGGCGGAGTTTGCCCGGACCCACGGCGCCATCCTTGAAAAACTCACAAAACTGCGGCAGCGGGTGCTGGATGATGAGCAGCTGGCCGAGCGCATTCGTTATAAGTTTAAAATTAAGAACACCACCGGCTACAGCCTCAATGCCCTGGTCGATTTTGCCGACCCCTACGACATCATGATCCATCTGATGATCGGCAGTGAAGGAACGCTGGGATTTATCTCCGATGTCGTCTATCGAACCGTGGTCGAACACCGCCATAAGGCCAGCGCCCTCATCTTCTATCCCGATGTCAAGACCGCCTGCCAGGCCATTCCCCTCCTGCGGAAACTGCCGGTTGCCGCCGCCGAGCTGATGGACCGGGCCGGGCTGCGGTCGGTGGAAGGGAAGCCGGGTATGCCGGGGTATCTGACCGAGTTGGGGAGCACGGTCACTGCCCTGCTCGTTGAGACGCGGGCGGAGTCCGCGGATATCCTCTCGGCCCAGATCGGTCAGATCTGTGAGGCAATCAAAGAGCTGCCGACGGTACGGCCGGTTGCCTTTACCGATGTGCCGGCGGAATACTCCGCTTTGTGGAAGATACGCAAGGGATTGTTTCCGGCGGTCGGCGCGGTGCGCAAGACCGGCACGACGGTCATCATCGAGGATGTCGCCTTCCCCGGCGAGCACCTGGCCGATGCCGCCCTCGACCTACAGGCACTACTGAAAAAATATGGCTATGACGAGGCGATCATCTTCGGTCACGCCCTGGACGGCAACCTCCATTTCGTCTTCACCCAGGATTTTTCCAGCCGGGCCGAGGTCGACCGGTACCGCGATTTTATGGCCGAGGTGGTAACGCTGGTGGTGGAAAAATATGACGGCTCGCTGAAGGCCGAACACGGCACCGGCCGCAACATGGCGCCCTTTGTCCAGAAGGAGTGGGGCGATGCCGCCTTTGGTCTGATGCGCGAGATCAAGGCCATCTTCGATCCCTTCAATCTCCTCAACCCCGGGGTCATCCTCAACGAGGACGCCATGGCCCACATCAAAGACCTCAAGCCGCTGCCGGCAACCCACGAGATTGTCGACAAATGCATCGAGTGCGGTTTCTGTGAACCGATCTGCCCGTCGAAGGACCTGACCTTTACCCCGCGGCAAAGGATCGTCGGGCGGCGGGAGATCAGCCGGAGAATGGCTAGCGGCAGCGACCCGAAAAAGGTCAAGGAGTTTGCTAAGGCCTATCGCTATCCCGGCAAGGACACCTGTGCCGCCGACAGCCTCTGCTCGACCCGCTGCCCGGTCGGCATCGATACCGGTAAAATGGTCAAGGCGATGCGCGAGGAGGCAAACGGCAAACTCGGCAATGCCATTGCCGATTGGGTGGCCGGCAATTTCGGCGGAATCGCCAAAACCATCAGCGCCACCCTCAATACCGTCGATTCCTTGCACAAGATCACCGGGACGCCGTTTATGGAGACCGCCTCAAGCCTTGCCAGAAAGGCGACACTCGATCAACTGCCCCTCTGGAACCGGGAGATGCCCTCCGGTGTGCCGAAGATTGCAACCGATACCGGCGTTTTTGGAGGTGAATTGCGCGTGGTCTATTTCCCCAGCTGCGCCAGCCGGTCGATGAGCGGCCCGGCCAGGGAGGATACGGAGCGGGACGCCCTGCCGGTGAAGACCAAGTCCCTATTGCGGAAGGCAGGCTATGAGATTATCTATCCGGCGGGCCTCGATGGCCTCTGCTGCGGCCAGGCCTTTGAGAGCAAGGGCTTCATGGCCCAGGCCGACCAGAAATCAAGGGAGCTGTCCGATGCCCTTCTGGCGGCGTCGGACAACGGTAAGATCCCGGTGCTCTGCGATACCAGCCCGTGTTTTTACCGGATGCAGGCGACGCTCGACAAGCGCCTGCAACTCTTTGAACCGATCGAGTTCGTCCTCACCTTCCTGATGGACAAACTGAAACTACGGCAACTGGATGTCAAGGTGGCAGTGCACCCGACCTGCTCGACCAGAAAACTGGGCCTGGAGAACAAGCTCGAACAGCTGGCCAGGGCCTGCGCTCGCGAGGTGGTGATGCCCGCCGATATCTACTGCTGCGGTTTTGCCGGCGATCGCGGTTTTAATTTTCCGGAACTGAATGAGGCGGCCCTCAGGGACCTGAAGGACCATGTATGCACCTGTGATGCGGGATATTCAACCAGTAAAACCTGTGAGATCGGTCTGTCCCTGCACGGCGGCATCCCGTACCGGTCGATCCTCTACCTGGTGGACGAGGCGAGCGAAGCGCTGTCGTAAGGCACATCACGCGCCACTATTGCGACAGAGAAGGAAGGTGATGCATGGCTGTGGTCTGCAGGGCTTCATCCCTGCCGGGGATGGAGATACTCTCTTGTCCCAATAACCGGCAGTTCACGCCGCATCTGCCTGACGGTTATGTCCTCTGGCTCAACTCCGAGGCCGGTGAGTAGTACCATATCCAGGGCAGCAGCGGCATTCTTCAGCCGGGCTCGATTTCCATAATCGAGCCCGGCCTCATCCATGACAACCGTCCTTACCCGGCGCAGCGGCGGCATTTGCGCGATCATTCAGAGTTTTGTCGCAGAATATCAGCAACAGAAACATATTTGCAGCAGCTTGGGGATTCCCCAGGTTGGTTTTGCCGTCGCTGCTGATCCGCTTTTTAAAAAAAATGTTGATTACCGGGAAGGGATGGTTACGGAGTACCGGCCGATCTCAGCGTCAGCGGCCAGATCTTAGGTTAAAGTGCTTTCATCCAACCGGTGATGGCCTTCTTCTTGTCGTCTGGAAAATCACCGTGTACCTGGTCGTACAACCAGCGCAGGGATTTAGCCCGCAAGCTGTTGCGAAACGCTTCTTCCGCCTCCTGGATAACCACCTTGATCAGGCATGGACATTTGTCGGTAAAGACCGATGGATCATCGACAAAGATATTCTTTTTGCGAATCTCGGCGCATTGAAAAAAATAGGAGGGACCCTCGATAGCCTCAATAATGTCCCAGAAGGAGATTCCATCCGCGGGTTTAGCCAGCTCATAGCCTCCCTTAACGCCTGGAACGGAACGGACGATCCCCGCCTTGCTCAGCCTGGCAAAGACCTTTGACAGATATGTTTCGGTAATTGCATTCAATTCTGCGATCTGTCTGATGCCGACGGTCTTTCCCTGAGGGAGGTCGATCATATAAAATAGTGAGTGAAAAGCGTACTCTACCCCAACACTGAATTGCATCTCCGGTTCTCCCCTGTGTAGTTGACGGTTAAGCATAAAAAATACCTCACCGGTGAGAAATTGTCTTGACGATAATTTCAGGCATGATAAAAGATATCGTGGATAATTAATGTCCATAATATAAAACAATCTGAGGAGAACACAAATGTTTGATGACAAATTTAAAGAGGTCGTAAGTAAAGAGGGTGTTGTATCGATAGTGTCATGCGCCGATAACGAAGCCCACGTGGTAAATACCTGGAATTCTTATCTGGTTCTCGCAGACGAGGCGAGGATCCTTCTCCCGGCCTGGGCCATGCGAAAGACCGAAAAGAAGGTGGACAAGAATCCCCATGTGCTGCTCACCCTGGGAAGCAAAGAGGTGGCGGGGCGCATGGGTCAAGGCACGGGCTTTCTTGTTACCGGTACTGCCCGATTCGTAAGCTCCGGGCCGGAGTTTGCTATGATGAAAGAAAAATTCTCTTTTTTGACACGGGTCCTTGAGGTGACGGTTTCCTCGGTAAAACAAACCATTTAAGGATGCGACTTGGGAGGTAGTCTTGCTCCGGCAAAGGGTGGGATGCAGGGCGGGAAATGCTCCCGGCCTGCATCCCGCGGCTGATTAATGGTCCATGTCTTGCCGCTATTTTGCCGGCATGCGGCGGCTTTGCCATTCATCCTGCAGGGCATGTACGGCCGGCAGTCCGCCGTAGCAAGTCAAGGTGTCATTGAATTCTTTCATTACCTGGCCTTTCCAGTACCATGGATCCTCCCAATACTTGACCGGTGGATTCATGCCATATATCCGATACAGTTCAGAAAACTCAAAATCCTTGTATATCGGGCTGTCGTGCCCAGTATGCAGGGTTATGGTGTATGTATCAAGCCTACCGCCCCCTACCGTTGCGTATCGTTGTTTCATTTTCAGAAAATAGGAGGAGACCAGCTGGTACATCGGCACATTTTGGACTGTGCCGTCGTCTCTGCTGTAGGAATAGATATCTTCGGTGCCTGCCAAGCCCTTGCTATCGACCTGGTTTTTCAGCAATACAGTCGGCCGCCATTGACCAAGAGCGAAGCCGTGGTCGGGATACTGCTTCATATATCTGTCGGAGAGATCATCTGCGGCATCGTAGCCGATTCCCGGCAGGACTTTGTGCATATTGAATTCAAAGCCGTAACTCTCAAGGTCCTTTCTGGAAAACCAGGTATTGCGAAAGATGATTTCATTCCTTTCCGCCTCGGTGATGGGGGCCGGACCGCTTGCGCCGGGTGAGCAGGAAAAGGCATTGGAAAAATAGTCGTTTGCGTAAATATCGTCGGTATGCCAACAGTAGAGTCCATCCGTGCCCTGCCAGTGCCAGGCGAGGCCGCTGTGGGTGCCGGAGCTCCAACTTATGGTATTATAGGGGATCTCCCGGGTTGCCACGTAACGGAGTGGAATGTTGACGCTTCTTGCCAGGTCCTTGAGCATCGCCGCGGCACCGTGGCAGCCGCCTACCATCATGTAGCCGTAGACCCCGCTCTCTGAAGTCTTCTTAATTAATCTACCGATTAAATAGATCGAGCTTTGATAGGATTGCAAGGGGGGGCCGTGGTAGGCATAGTCTTGCAGCCATGCGGTCAGTTTCACCAGGGTATCCCGTTCTCCGTTGCCTATGAGATTTTGGCCCCGGGCGAAGGTATTGCCAACTCGGGGGTCGCAGAGTGCCGCAAGAGAGCGCCGGTATTCATTGAGTAATTGATAATCCCGACCGGCCTTGATTCCGGACGGAAGAACATTGCCTTCCGGCAAGGGCTTGATTGGGGCAAAATATCGCTCGGACGACAAAATCTCCTGAATTTCTTCATCTGGCCGGGCGAAAAGCTTCCAGGGCAGGGCGTCGCTGGCCTCAAGATACAAGGCATGCGCCACATGGGCCAGATAGGTGGTCAAGGCCCTCTGGCTGGAAAAATAGACCTGCCGATTGCCATCAACAAGAGTGAACATAGTGTCGGCATATTTACAGAAATTCAGGGCTTGATTAGGCCAGGGGCCGGTTCCATTGGACTGAATCAGGCGCTGAAAGAGATTGTTGAGCTGTTGTTTGCGGGTGGCAGGCCACTCATCGAAAGGTTCCGGGCTGCCGTCGCCTTTCTGCCAAATTATATTGCGCCGCAAGGGCTTGCAGCCGGTAAGCCGCTGCTCCAAATCGGTGGCACCGTTTGCATTGGGCCGGGGGCCGAGGAGACAAATCTCAAAGTTCGTCTGCGGCGGCTTTACTTGCAGCTTGGAGGGATCGCGGGGATCGACGATCTCGCCATGGCCGGGACGCACGACCGGTGAAGTATCAGCCGCGGCGCCGCCGGCAAAACAGTTCCATATCAACCATACTCCAATGAATACCGGCAAAAGGAATCTCACCAAAAGCTCCTGGTTGCGTGTCCTAGGGCTGCTAGTGCGACTGCCTGGCCGATGCGTTGTGTTTGCCGGCCATGACGATCTCGCTCAAGGCTGCAAACGCTCGACCTTGTCGTGCACCTGCTCTTCCGAGTCGGCATACCTGCGGGCAATCGCGTAAAAATCCTCGGTAATCGCCAGAAAGGCATCGACCATGTCCGGGTCGAAGTGGCTTCCCCGCCCTTCGCGGATGATGTCCACCGTTTTCTCCTGGGAAAATGGCGGCTTGTACACTCGCCGGCTGATCAAGGCGTCGTAGACATCGGCGATGGCCATCAGCCGCGCCGCCACCGGGATGGCGTCGCCGCGCAGCCCTTCGGGATACCCCGAGCCGTCCCACTTCTCGTGATGCCCGTAGGCGATCTCTTGGGCAAAGACCAGAAAATTGCTGGCCGTCGTTATGGTGTGGATGGCGGCGGCGATGGCGTCCCGCCCGAAGCGTGGGTGCTCCTTCATCCGGGTGAATTCCTCGTCGGTCAGTTTGCCCGGTTTGAGGAGGATGCTGTCGGGGATGCCGACCTTGCCAATGTCGTGAAGCGGCGCGGATTTAAAGAGCATGGTGATGTTTTCGGGAGTGAGAAATTCGCTAAATCTCGGATGCTCCTTGAGGCGGAGGGCCAACAGCCTGACGTAGTGCTGGGTGCGCCGGATATGGTTGCCGGTCTCGGGATCGCGGGCCTCGGCCAGGGAGCCCATGGCGACCATGGCGACGTCCTGCAGTTCCTCCATCTGCCGGGTCCGTTCCACCACCTTCTCTTCGAGGACCTCGTTCTGCCGTTGCAGCTGGTCCCGCGCCGCCTTGAGAGAGATATGGGTTTTCACCCGCTCGCGGAGGATGGCCGGGCTGATCGGCTTGGTGATATAGTCCACCGCGCCAAGGGCCAGCCCCCGCGTTTCCTCCTCCTCCTCGGTCAGCGCGGTGAGAAAAATCACTGGAATATCGCGGGTTCTTGGGTTGGCTTTGATCCGTCGGCAGACCTCGTAGCCATCCATCTCCGGCATCATGATATCGAGGAGAATCAGATCGGGCGGCTGGCGATCGATGATCTTCAGGGCCATTGGCCCGTTCACCGCCGCCTGGATCAGGTAGTCGGCGGAAAGCACCGCCTTGACGACATCGATATTGGCCGGGGTGTCGTCAATCGCCAGGATGGTAGCACACGGATGTGACTGGTTCATGGTGGGCCTCCTTTTTACTGCTGTGCCGTCAACGGCATATCGCCCTGACGGCTATTACCTCACTACTCTAGGACATCGGTGGCACGTCGAGCCCGGTCCGCAGTCTGGCCAGCAGCTCTTTTGCTTCGTCGAATCGGTAGCTCTCGAGCAGCTGGCCGAGTTCCACCGCCTGTTGCTGCAGTGGTGAAGCCTGCAGACCGGCAATCAATTTTTCGCTCCATTCGCCGGCCGAGGCATCGAAATTGTCGATACGCCGGTCTAGTTCGTCGAGGAGGTCGGCGATCGTCTCGCGGCTCGGGCCGGCGGCCGATGGCGGCAGCTCGCCGGCGGCCAGAGCCGCCTCGATGATCCGGAGCGTAGCGTGCAGCCGCTCTTCGACCCTCTGAAGGAGAGAAGCTGCCACCTCCCCGTCGCTTGCCGCCAGCCGGGCCTCCAGCTCTGCCGCCTCCTCTTGCAGGGCGGTGGCGCCGATATTGCCGGCCACCCCCTTGAGGGTATGGGCCTCACGCCGGGCGTCAAGCCGCTGGCCGGCGGCGAGACTTGCTTGCACCCTGGCCATCGCTTCGGCCTCGCCGGCCACGAATTTCGCCAGGGTCTTGCGATAACTCCGGACACTGCCGCCCATCCGGGCCAGGGCCCGTACCGTGTCGAAGCCGGGGAGCTCAGGCATCGCCGCCGCCTCGTCCTCCGCCGTGGGCGGCTCCGCCAACTCCGGCAGGGGCCTTTCGCCGGGTCTGATCCAGCGGGCCAGGGTATGGTAGAGCTGAAGAGGATCGATGGGCTTGCTGATATGGTCGTTCATTCCGGCGGCCAGGCTTTTTTCCCGGTCCTCGGCCATGGCATTGGCGGTCATGGCAATGACCGGCAGGGCGGCGAAGCGGCCGTCGGCGCGGATCTCCCGGCTGGCGGCATAGCCATCCATCACCGGCATCTGGATGTCCATCAGCACCGCGTCGTAGGCGCTGCTTTTGACCATCGCCACCGCTTCCTTGCCGTTGCCGGCGATATCGACGAACAGCCTCGCTTGGGCGAGCAATTCCGCGGCCACCTGCTGGTTGATTTCGTTGTCCTCGACCAGGAGGATCCGCGCCCCGCCGATACGACTCAGCACCTCCGGCGTCAGGTCGGCGGACCGGGGTTGGGTCCGCTGCCGGGCCACGGGATGGCCGAAGATCTCCATGATGGTGTCGAAGAGCACCGACTGGTTGATCGGTTTGACCAGAAAGCCGTCGAGCCCGGCCTTTTTCGCCTGCTGCATCACCTCTTCCCGGCCGTAGGCGGTGACCATGATGATCGTCGGAATTGCGGTGAGCTGGGGATGCCGGCGAATCTTCTCCACCGTCTCGATACCGTCCATGCCGGGCATCTTCCAGTCCATCAGCACCAGTTTGAACGGCCGGGTGCCATCACTTGCCAAGAGCGCCGTCACCGCCTCGGCTCCGGAGGCTACGGCGGTCGGAGCAAAGCCCATGCTGGTCAGGCTGTCGCTGAGGATGTCACGGGCGGCCTGGTTGTCGTCGACCACCAGGACCGGCATATCCCGGAAATCGGCGGCCAGGCTGCGCGGTTCGATACGGGCTTTTTGCCGGAGGCCGAACAGGGCGGTAAACCAGAAGGTACTGCCTTTGTCCGGCTGGCTCGACACGCCGATTTCTCCGCCCATCAGTTCGGCCAGACGTTTGCAGATCGCCAGACCCAGGCCGGTGCCGCCAAAGCGCCGGGTCGTCGAGGAGTCGGCCTGGCTGAAGGACTGGAAGAGCCGGTCGCACTGTTCGGTGGTCATGCCGATGCCGGTATCGTGGACGGCAAAATGCAGCATGGCCCGCTCGTCATCGCGCCATTTTACCCTGATGGTCAGGACGATCTCTCCGCGTTCGGTGAACTTGACGGCGTTGCCGGCCAGATTGATGAGGATTTGTCCAAGGCGCAGGGGGTCGCCGACCAGCCCCATCGGCACCTCGCCATCGACCTTGAATAGCAGCTCCAGGCGTTTTTCCTCGGCCTTGACCTGAACCACGGTGCCGACACTGTCGAGGACATCCTCAAGCAGGAAATCGGTCTGTTCGATATCCAGACGCCCCGCCTCGATTTTCGAAAAATCGAGGATATCGTTGATGATCCGCAATAACGACCGGGCCGAGCTATCGATCTTCTGCAGGTAGTCGCGCTGCTTCGGGGTAAGTTCGGTGGCCAGGGCGAGGTGGGTCATGCCCATGATGGCGTTCATCGGCGTGCGGATCTCATGGCTCATATTGGCCAGGAAATCGGATTTGGCCCTGGTCGCCTGTTCGGCTGCGTCGCGGGCCTCGCGTAGTTCGGTGATGTCCACCATGACCCCGATCAAACCGCCGCGCCGGCCATCGGACAAATCAAAACCGGCCAGCCAGTAGAGGACATGATGGTCCCGGCCATCGGCAAAAGGAAGACTCAGCTGCCGGCGCCGCATCCCGCCGCTGGCGATCAATTCGCTGGCCTCGATGTGGTGGTCGGTACGGAAGTCCTCCGGAAAAACCTCGAGATCGACCATGGTCTTGCCGATGACCTGGTCGCGATCAACCCCGAAAGCGGTCTCATAGGCGCGGTTGCAGCCGGCGAAACGGGCATCGGCGTCTTTGATGAATATCGGGTTGGGGATGGTGTCGATCAGCGCCGCCTGGAACATCACCTGGTCCTTGACGAGGCGCTCCGCCTCGCGACGCTTGCTGATGTCGTCGACCACCCAGAGTACTCCGGCCGTCAGGTCGGGGGGTAGCCGCCGGTCAAGGGCCTTGCCGGACAGCGAACACCATATCCCGGTGCCGTCCTGGCGTGACACCAGCCGCTCGATCTGCACCTGGCGACCTTCGGCAAGTTTGGGCAGATATTCCTTGGCAAACAGGGCTTGATGGCCTGGGCTCAGGTGAATTTCCGCCGCCGCACCATCAACTTGCCCGGGCGAGCGTTTTTGGTAGCCGAGGATCTCCGTAAGCCTGGCATTGCCGCGATACCCGTCCGGTCCGTCGCGGACGAGGAGGATGCCAACCTGGGCATTGTCGAAGATCTGTTGCAACTCACCGCGAGTCAGGCGCAGTGCCTCCTCAACCCGTCTCCGTTCGGCGATCTCGGCGGCGAGACGGCGGTTCCACCAGATCACCAGCGAGATGACGATCAGGGCGGTAAACGACAGGCCCCCGGCGATACGGCGCACCGCTGTCCAATCCACCCGGGAATGGATATTGACGTTGCTCCAGCGATCGTAAAAGGCCAGCCGGTTTTGTCGGGGCAGGATGGTCAGGGCCTGGTCGAGGATTTTGACGAGTTGCGGCCAGTCCTTGCGCACCGCGAAACATAGTTCAAAATTGTAGGCGGTGGTCGCGGCGATCTTCAGGCGATCCAGGGATTTGGCGCGCATGGCATAGGTTGTCGAGGCGAGATTGTCGAAAGCGGCATCGGCCTCCCCGGCGGCCACGGCGGCCAGACAATCGCCGAGATTGCCGTAGCGGCGCAAATCGATACCCGGGAAATCACGGCGGAGAAATTCCTCTCCCATATAGCCCTCCGCCACTGCCACCCGCTTGCCCTGTAAATCGGCGAGTCCACCGACAAAGGGGGCATCGACCCGGGTGACGAGAATCATCGGAATGGTCAGATAGGGCTGGGTGAACAGGAGATGGCGGCGCCGCTCCGGAGTCGGACTAAAGGCGGCGATGACATCGATTTCGCCATTTTCGACCCGGCGCATGATCTCCGTCGAATTGGCATTGGCCAAAGGGGCCATGGCGACGTCGAGGGTGGTGTTGAGCCAGCCGACGTACTCGGAGACGACTCCCAGGTATTCGCCGTGCTCGTTGATCGCCTCGAAAGGCAGCCAGTCCGGATCGATACCAAGGCGCATCTGCCGATGGCCGGCCAGCCATTGACGATCCGCCGTGCCAATCCGCACCACCGCCTCGAAACCGTCGACGTCGCCGACATACTGGTTGCGGATCTCGTTGACTTCCCGGTCAGAGACGGTTTCCAGGCCCTTGACGAGAATGTCATGGAGCATGTGGGCATCGCCGCGCACGCCGATCGCCAGTTCCATCGGGTCTTCCTCGACATAGCCAACCAGCCGCAGCCCCTTGATGAGATAGCGGTCGACAAGATAGCTGCCAACCGCATCGACGCCGAGATAGGCCGCGGCCTGGCCGACTGTTACTGCCTTAAGCGCCTCCAGGGTGGAGGGATGGCGGAGCAGGTTGATGCCTGGATATTTTTTGGTGAGTTGTTCGGCCAGATAAAAATCCTCTTTCACCGCCACGGTCTCACCGTTGAGATCGTCGATGGTCTTGATACCCTCTTCCCCGGATCGTACCCAAATGCCGATGAGCGAGCTGAGATAGGGCCGGGTGAAGAGAAACTCCCGGCTTCGCTCGGGAGAAGGGCTCATCCCCGGACTGACATCCAGAGCCTTATTTTTGAGCATGCCGTAGAGCACCGGCCAGGGCTCGCTGTGAATTTCGGGGCGCAGGCCGACCCGTTCGGCCACCAGGCGAAAGATGTCGGCGGAGATGCCCCGGTAACTTCCCGAGCTGTCCAGATACTCGAAGGGCGGCCAGTTGCCGGTTGCGGCCACCCGCACCACCGGATGTTCGGCGACATAGGCCTGCTCTTCCTCGGTCAATTCGGCGGTAACCTTGGCGGTGCCGCCCTTCGTCCATTTTTGTAGGATGGCCAGGTGCTCGCCCTGGCTGATGTTTGCCAGGGCCTTGGTGAAGATCCCCGCCAATTCCGGGAGATCCTTGCGGGTACCGATGGCCAGGACCGACCCGGCCTGATTGAGCCGGCCCATGATGCGGAGATTGGTGAGCAGATCCCTGGTAATGAGGTAGCCGGCCACCGCCCGGTTGCCGGCGTAGGCCTCGACCTCGCCTTGCGACACCGCGGCCAGGCAGGCGGCGGTGTCGGCATACTGGCGAATGGTTACCTCCGGATGATTGTCGTGAAAGTGTTTGACACCGTAAAAGCCCTCTTCCATGGCCACCGTCTTGCCGGCAAGCTGCGCCGCGTCGGTATAATAGGGGCCCTCGGCCCGGCCGACAAAGACATGGGGAATAGTGAGGTACGGCTTGGTGAAGTTGAGATAGGCCTCCCGCTCCGGTTTCGGTGAGACGTCCATCAGGGCGTCGAGCCTGCCTTCCCTAACCGCCTGGAGATTGTCCTTGAACGGCCCGGGAACGATGCGCACGGTGAGGCCGAGCTTGCCGACGAGGAGATGCAGGAGATCGGCACCGATGCCCACCGGTTCGCCTCCCGGGGCGACGAAATTAAGCGGCGGCCAATCGTTCATCACCGCTATGGAGACCATTGGCTTGCTCTGCAACCAGGCCTGTTCGGCGGGAGTGAAGGCAAGCGGCGTGTCCTCGGCAGCTGCCTTGCTTTCGCTGGGATTTGAAGCCGGTTCGGTGGCGCCACCGGCGGAGATGGTAAGGGACAGAAGGGTACAAAGCAACACTGCGGCAATACGCCAGTTTCTGGCGGTCTTCTTCAACCACGCGCATTTTTGCGGCTTTTCCGGCATTTTCCCTGCGACCGAGGCTAGTGAAGGTGAAACGCAATCGCTTTCTCCGGGCGGGCCACACAAGGCCCTGCTGGGCGAAGGGCGATCTCAACCAATGAAATCATGCTACTCTTTTCCAGGCGGCTTTGACAAATATTTTACGCTAAAAGCAGGAAGTCTTTCCAGAACAAATTTATCAAGACAGTAATCGGCCAAAACATCGGTGAAACGGGATAGTACTTACCCGGATTTTTCGGGGATACGCGCCTGGTGGGGTGCAGTCCAGGCACTGTTGTTGCCTTCTTGATTTCTGTAGATGCCTAGCTGGTAACTATTGCTTTGAAGTTTAATAATAAACTGATGGAGCCTTTCGGAGAGTTTAATCTCCGTTCCATGTTGTCCGTAACAATTGAGAAGTACTGTCCAACTGTTTCTGATACGTACCATACCTGACGGCGGGAATGGCTTCTTACCAAGCATTCTGCCGATTGCCTTCTAATGTCTTCCGGGTCGACAGCGATGGATTTTACTTAGTGGGGTAGAACCAGCAGCTACCGTGTATTTCTGATATCGAGACAATTAACATCTTGCCTTTAGTTGGCCAAGGTATTTATATGGACTTTTAGTAGGTTACATGGAAATCAATGGAGTAAAAGGCTCGCGCTAAAATAAGGGGACATCTTGCCTGTTTCCAGAAACATACTCCAAATAATCTTATGATTTTGCCATTGTGCACAACATTTGACACGTTTGAGGTAGAAAAAATGAATCCACGTGTCATTGCGCTTATAATCATACTGTTTTTTACACTTATTAATTGCTGTGCTCCTGCTCCATTTGTGCTAATTGGTGAAGATACCTATACAATCTCGCAGACATCGTCCGGTGGCGTGTTTAAGTCTATGAGTTCTTTAAGGACCGAGGTTATTAGTAGGGCAAATGAATTTGCGAAGAGCAAGGGTAAATTGGCTGTGGCAGTCGCAGAAAAGGAATCACCTTCTTACCCTGGCCATATGCCTAGCTTTACTTATACATTTCGATTGGTCTCAGGTTTAGGAGGTGTCCGTAATACTGATAACTCTGACAGCAATCGAGCTGTTCCTAAAGATTTTCATGATAAACTTTTAAAGCTTGACGATCTTAGAACCAAAGGGATAATTACCCAAACCGAATTTGAGGAACAGAAGGCAAAAATTCTTTCTGGGATTTGAGGTTGACAGCAGACATTTTTAAGACAAAGTAAGAGTGGATCAGAATCAAGATAGATTGTAAAAATGAATATCTTTAATTATTCTCTAACATCATTAGTTTGTGGATTTATTGAAATATATTACTATAAATACTCGAAAAAAATACATATAATATGAAAGAATTAATCCCAAGTATTGCAGGCTGGATTCCTGCAATTATTTTGCCCTTAGCTTCTTTGATGCAATTAGTTAAGATTCTTAGAGAGAGAAATGTTCAAGGTATTAGCGTTATATCCTGGTTTCTGTTCGGGCTCGCAAATATTGGTCTCTATATTTTCACTGAAAAATATTATGCCATTCAATCATTGTTGGGTTTGTTGGGGACAGCATTAGTGAATTTCACTATCGCTATCTTGGTACTCAAAATGAGAAAAACGGAAAACGAAAAAGACTGAAATACATTCTGATGTAACCCTGGATAGGGACATAGAGGAGTATATTGGGGCAGCGTCCCGTTACAATCCGTTTGACTTCAGTCCGGCCCTGTTAAGCCGATTAATAATCCACAAAAACCTTAGGAACCCATGGAAACAAAAAAATATTTAGACATGGCAATAGCTGAAGCGCGCCAAGGTGAAAAAGAAGGTGGAATACCTATAGGTGCAGTAATTGTTTGTCAGGGTAAAGTTATTGGTAAAGGCAGAAATAAGAGGATTCAAGAGGGCAGCGTTATTAAACATGGTGAAATGGATGCACTGGAAAACGCCGGGAGATTAACCTCTGCTATTTACCAATCATCAACTCTCTATACGACGCTTTCTCCCTGCCCAATGTGCAGCGGGGCAATCCTTTTGTATGGAATCAAAAAAGTTGTTGTTGGGGAAAATAGCAACTTTTTGGGTGACGAAGATCATTTACGGAAAAATGGCGTCGAGGTAATTGTATTACAAGATGACGAGTGCATTCAGATGATGAAATCCTTTATCAAAAGAAATCCTCAATTATGGAATGAGGATATTGGCGTATGACAAAATAGTCTGAAGGGTAGAGTTTGCCCCTATTCCACCTGCGTTTTCTTGCGTGATTGGCAAATGGCAAGGAACGCCTCGCAGGGCGTCGCTCCGGAGGCTGCCCGGAACTGTTTTAATGGCGCGCGAAGCGAATTATCCCTCCAAGGGTCCCCACATAGGCTGAGCCGTCCGGCCCGATGGCGATTCCGGAATAGTGATTATTGAACTTCAATTCGTCCTCTCCCGCTTTCTTGGCAAATACTGCCTTCCCCGTAGCGCCGCTGAGCCCGGTAAAGTACCACCCGGCTTTGTCTTTTGCGTAGGTGTAGACCATGCCGCTTTCCGCCGAATATTTCGACACGACCGACGGGACGATGATGTCGGCATCCCATACCTTCTCGCATTGTCCGTCAGGGGAAATATCTATTTTTGTCACCCCTGGCGTGGACAGCTTGCCGATGAAATGGATGGCCCGCGGATACCCGTAATTGTTCTCGACAATAATGGAATTGCCGAAAGCGATGAGAGAATTCTCTGTCGCCGACGCCCCTTCTTTAAAGACAGGGACCCGGCAGATCAGGCGGTTTTCGGTAACGCTCGCCTGTCGCCTGTAAACCAGCACGTTCATACGGGGCTCTGCGTTGTCGGTGATCGCTACGTAATCCTGGCCAATGAGCGTTGGTGTCGTGCCTGAGCCCTGGCTGAACTGCCCAGGTTTTCGTCTCGTACCACGATCGTATTCCTCGCGCCAGGTCACCGCCGGCTTGCCGTTGGCATCGGCATCGAGCCGGTACAGAGCGTGATCCGAAACAACATAGACCCCACCGCTTTCATCCACCGCGAAGGAATTGAAAATGCCCTCGCTGACTGTTGCCGCGCCATCTGTTTGCGCGAGAGTAATGGTTTTCGGCGCGGTGCCTTTTTCCACCGTCCCCACCAATCCCTCTTCGGTCACGAACCACAGCCGTCCGTTCCAGTCGGGAAGGGCGGATTCAATATGCGCGGGATCGGGCAGCGATGTCAGGTCAAAATCGGTCTCAATTCGAAAAACTGGGGGATTGCCGGTTGCCTCCAGCCTGAAGATATGCTTGTTGACGGTAGGAACGACGATGCGGTCCAGGTTGTCGATGTAGAAATATCCCGCGCCGGCCGCTCCGAGGTTAGTGCTGGACGGCAGCTCATACGAGGCATTTGTTGCCAGGGTGACAGGGTCGAGAAGATACACGGCCCGACCGCCGTCCGCTCCTGTGCAGAGGGTCTTGATTGCTCCCTGGCTGTCGAAGGCAATTGTCACGCATAGCCTGTTCATGGGCTTTGTGGTCATGGTGAGATTGCCGTCAGTGGGACCGGCAACGGCATAGGAATCGGTCATATAGGCATCGTTATGAACGTTGCTGCGGCCGTTTGCTGCCATGAAAGGATGGGCAGGGGGCGTCCAGCCTGGTGAAATAGAGCCCGTAGGGCCGACGCTACAGCCCGGCGCCGCCAGCAACACGAAGAACAGGAAGGCACCGTACATTGTGGCCGGTATTTCCTGATACGGCGCGGATGATTGATCCCGGCTATTTCGTTTATTTTTCATAGTGTCACCTGTAAGAGCCCAGAGTTCCCATCAGAGTTTTTCTTCGGTGAGGTTTGTGTTTTTGAGATTGAGGATAAAATATCAAATCAATGGAACAATGCCAAGTCTTCATTTTTACGGAATTAATTGGGCTGAGAGCTCCAGTGGCCTTTGCAGAGCTCAACGGCAAGGCCGCTCAAGATTGCGGTTTGACGGCCACCAAGATCATCCGTCGAGAGGTCTCATCAAATGGCGTCAAGTCTTCACCGTACACCTGTTTGAGTTGCAATCCGGCCAACTGCAGGAGCAGTCTGTACTGGGGCAGGGAATACATGCGAACCCCGGATGTGATCTTACGTTGTCTATCGGGGCCGGTAAGCGTCAGATGGGTTATCAGCTTCTCCGTTACCTCATCCCAGAGCACACTGCTCTGCTTACCGGTCTCAGCTTCTTCCCTACGGACAAGATTGCCCAGAATGCCTTGGCGATTGGGCGCTTCAATGAGCAACCGGCCGCCGGGGCGCAGGGCATCCGCGAAACATAAAAGCACCTGAAAATCATCTTCTATGCCGAAATAGCCGAAGCTGTTAAACCAGTTGACTATGGCGTCAAAGGTGTTTTTGTCGCCCAGTTCACGCATGTCACCGACGCGCAGCTGAGCGGGGACACCGGCCTCTTTGCAACGTTCACCGGCACGGGCGATGAATCTGGGGTTCAGGTCGACGCCGGTTACGATAGCGCCTTGCTTGGCCAGATGCACACCGATACGCGCATCGCCGCAGGGGCAGTCCAGCACATGCTCTCCGGCCGAAAGCCCAAGCGCCCGCCAGATGATGTCCGCATCCCGCTGCGACTCGGTTTCCGGCTTAAGCCAGCATTCGTCAGGCACATGGGCGAACCAGTCCTCCTGGCTTGCAAGAGATGCATTGGCTGGGCTCATCTCGAACAGCAGGTTTTGCGCTTCGATCTCCAGCTCCCGCAGGGTAGCCCAGTCGGCATCTACCACCGACTGGTCCTGATGGTAGAGAAAGACATAGGCCGGACTGGTGAGCAGGTCGACGGTACGGGGCACATGACCCTTGGAAAGCGCACCGATGAAGTTGCCATAACGCGCGGAGGGGAGGCGTGTGGCCAGGGTAATAGCTGGAATAGCCTGGATGGCCCCTTCCTGGGTGGAGATGAGGGTTTTCATGCACATGGCGTGACTTGGTCGGTACTCTCTTTCGGCATTGGCGGCAAAGGCCCCGGCATCCACATAGCTGTCCACGGCCCATTGGACCTGGGTATGGCCTACCGATTCCTCGATCAGATCCTGGGGAAACGCCCCGCCCATCGGGCGTGCGCCGGATTCAATGAGCACCGGGCCTTGATCGGTTACCATGATTTCGGTGTGGGCCGGACCGATGCGGATGCCGAGGGCATCCAGCACCTGGAAGGTGTAGGCGAGAATAGCACGCATTTCCTGGTCCAGGGTGCGCACCAGCCGGGTCCGGTCATAGAGGGGAGCGCCGCCTGGCGTGGGAATCTTTTCATATGCCCACAGGTCGGACAGGATATGCCTGCCCGCCCGGGACACGGTGTTGACCGCATATTCGCGCCCCTTGGCGCATTGCTGAACAAGCACCTGGGCATTACGGTCGCCGAACTGGGTACATGTGCCCAGAAGTGCCGCCAAGGCCTCTTTGAGTTCTTCGGCAGAGCGGCAGAAGCGCACACCTTCGGTGGCGGCGCTGCGTAGAGGCTTGACCACAACCGGCCAGGAACCGATGTCCGCGGCAAAGGCAAGCGCCTCATCAATGTTGTCGGTGGCCAGTGAAGCCAGGGATGGCAGGCCGGCTTTGGCCAAAATGGCGTGCATGGCCAGCTTGTCGCGCCGGATATGGCTTGTGGCGGCATCGTTGCCGGGCAGGCCCAGGCGGAGGGCCAGCAGATCAGCCATTTCAACGCCCATCTCGCACCCGGGCATGACACAGCAGGGGGCCATGCCGGCCAAGCTGGCGATCAGTTTGTCGAGGTCGTTCCAGCCATGAAACATGGCGTCGTAATCATGGCGCATGTGCTCAAGGGCCTCGGATATGTAGGCCTCAAGCTCCGGGGAGTTTTTTTCTGTCCCGGATGCGACATGGACAGGCCGCAGGCCTTTTTCCCTTATGGCTTTTGGATAGAACTGGCCTGTTGAATAGCCATCGACGACAAGAGCAACGTTAAAGGACGTAATGTTTTGATCCATGTTGATAATCCTATTTTTTTCAGCGTTACAGGTCTGACTTCATTTTTTTTGAAAATAAATGCGTTTCCTCTTTCATCGCCAATGAGGGGAGAAAATGGCCGAAAAACTGCCCCCCTTCCCTAGGGTGACCAGCTTTTTTATACCGCAAGGGTATAAATATGGTTTGCGCAGGCAAACTACTCATCTCAGCTTTAAAAAATTCCTCCAATCAATGAGAATATCATAAATTCAGAAATCTTGACAAAAACTCGCGTCACGTTTAGCATAGGCCGCACAAATCAAGTCTTTGCTGGCTTTTTCCTGAAAAATTGAAAGGTTCTGCTGGTGGTCAGCGCATTGAGCCGGGCAAAGGATTAATGACTCCTCGCAAAGAGGGGTGAAACATCATCAAGAGAGAGAAAAAATGAAGAAAATTATTGCCTCAGCGGTCGGTCTTATGCTCGTGGGCGGAATTGCGACAACCGCCTCCGCAGCATTGGAAAATCAGTTCGGAGGATACTGGCGCACCCGTTTTACCTTTGAAGATAATTTCTCAGGTAGAGACACTGCAAGTACGCAATATGTGGATACACGTACCCATTTATACTACACGGCCAAATTCAGCGATGATTTCAAGTTTGTCAACAAATTTGAGTTCAATACCGGCTGGGGCGATACCACCGGTACACAAACGGTTGATGTCGACGGTACAAGCTACAAGGTCAGCTCTTCAGGCCTTGGAGCAGGTGGGGATCTCGGCGCCGACGGCAAGGGCAACTGGAGAATCAAGAATTCCTATGCTGATTTCAACGTGGGTTCCGCGCTGAATGCCAAGGTTGGTATTCAAGGTGCCGTTCTTGCCCGTGGCTTCCTCCTTGACGATGATTTCGCAGGTGTGACCCTTACTGGGAAATTTGGCAACGTCACTGTGCCGGTAGTTTGGATGAACTTGGATAACACCGAGGGTTACGGCTATGATATCGCTACCGCTTCCAGTATTGACCAGAATATCCTGGCTGCATTGGCGGTTGTGCAAATCAACGACAAGATATCAGTTACCCCGTACTTCGTGTTCCACAACATTAAGGACGATGCCGCCGCCGATGACAGCAAAAACTGGTATCTTGGTGCCGATGCCGACTTGAAATTCGGTGATGTCGCTGTTTGGGCCACCGGTATCTACAACGGCGGCGATGTCGCGGGTGTCGATAACGTGGCATTCCTGGGTGCCGTTGGTGCTGATGCCGGCATCGTCCACGGTCAGTTCTTCTATGCCAGTGGCGATGACGGCAGTGATGCATCCGAGAATAATACCTTCGTACAAGCTCCCGGTAGATCCTACTACTGGTCTGAGATCATGGGTTATGGTGTATTTGATAACAATTCCTCTAATGGGGCCCCTGCTGACGGTATCAGCAACGTCTGGGCAGGCAACGCTGGTGTGACCATCAAACCGATGGACAAGCTGAAAATTGATGCTGATGTGTGGTATGCCTCCCTTGCTGAGGATAATGCCGCCGGCGACACGGAACTCGGTTGGGAATTCGATGGCAAACTTAGCTATAATCTCTATGACAACCTGACCGCTGAGGCCGTTTTTGCATATCTTGTTTCCGGAGATGCTACAGGGGAAGAGGATGTGATGGAAGGTGGTTTGTGCTTGTCCCTTAAGTTCTAATTTGCGGCACGCATCAGCGAGTTTATATTGACGGCAATAAGCCCGGTGGAGGAAACTTCACCGGGCTTATTTTTTGGTATTGAACCTGAATTCCGGTAACCTGCCGGGCAGATTCAATATGAAAATCGCTCTAAAAAAGGCCGGATAGAAAACCGACACGGAGGTCAAGGTTTAGCGCCGGAAAGCAAATATCCTTGAAGCATCGGCATAGGTGAAAAGTAACACCAGGATATTTGCGAAAGTTGCCATGATGCGATAGTCTTGGAATATCCAAGAGGGGAGCATTTTATCACCAAAAAATAATTATCACGGTATAGCAACTATGCCTCAGCGCGACCTCACTGTTGTTGGAGATTTCCTCCGCTATGCCGGTATCTTGTTTGTGCCTTTTTGCATCCTGGGAGTTATATACTGCTTCTTCCAAGGCTTCTCATTTATGGCGCTGCTGGTCAACCCGCTCATCTACAGCGCCGGCATAAGTCTCATCATCATTGTCATTGTTTATGACGTCAACACCGTCCTTGGACTTGTCGGCCTCGCTCAGGAAGCACCGCTCAGCGTCCACATCAAATACGGCAAGGAAATCCAGGAAATCGGCATGCTCATGAGCATTGCCAATTTCACGTCAGCCCTGAAAAAGGTCGATCTCCTGCTACGCAAGGAGCCCGGATTTGCCCTGGCCCACAATTTGCGCGGGGAAATTTTATTGGAAGGATTTCAGCAGAACAGGCAGGCGCGGGAGTGTTTTGACCGGGCGATCAAGTTGTCCAAGCCGGAAGACGAAGAATACCGGATGGCGGTATCCTTAAAGGATTCCACCTATAAGTCTTCCTAGTTCCACGCAGGAAACGCTTCCCGGCAGGTAAGAACGTCCCCCTCAGAAGAGGAGGACGTAGGCCGGCACGGGGGATCGGCCACCATCCCCCGTGCCGTGTTCATCAGGCCTTGCGGACGGTGACGAAGTGTTCTTGGTAGGCAATGGCCCCGCCGGCCTTATCCCACTTGTCGAGGCCGCCCTTCATGAAATTCTGGTCGGCAAGGCCCCTGCCGAAGGCGCGGCTCTCCACCGGCAGCTTATGGCCAAAACCGTGGATGATGAATACCGCCTCGGGGTGGATGAGGTCGGTGACCTTAGCCACCGTTGTTTCCGAATAGTCCCTTTGCGATACCACGATCTTGTCGCCGTTGCTTATGCCGAGCTTTGCCGCCGCCTTGGAGTTGATCCACAGGGGGTTGATGGGCATCTGCTCAAAAAGCAGCGGGTTATTAACCGTATGCCCCTGGGTATGGATGGCGCAGCGGCCGAAGGTCAGGCGGAAGCTCCCTTCCGGCGGGGTTTCCGGGGCCTCGAAGGGCTTCAGCGATTGCAGTCCGGCCTTTTCCAGTTTTGCCGAGATGATCTCCAGCTTGCCGCTCGGCGTCTTGAATTTCAGCTTGTCCATATCGCGGTAGACCGGTTTGTCGGCGAGGTTGACCATACCGGTTTTGTTAAAGTCCTCGATGGCCACGCCGGTGCCCTGCAGCTGGAAATTCCAGACGTCCTCCACCTTGTCGA
Source organism: Desulforhopalus sp. (assembly GCA_030247675.1). Taxonomy (NCBI): domain Bacteria; kingdom Pseudomonadati; phylum Thermodesulfobacteriota; class Desulfobulbia; order Desulfobulbales; family Desulfocapsaceae; genus Desulforhopalus; species Desulforhopalus sp. The sequence continues at coordinate 933,326 of JAOTRX010000002.1, forward strand.
AAACCAGTTCGGGCAGGCCGAGCCGCTTGGCCAGACCGCCGACGATCTGCCAGTCGGCCTTCGAGTCGTAGCGGGGCTCGATTGCCCGGTGGCGCACAAAGAACTGTGGTTTCAGGGCATTCTTGGTGGCGATGACGCTTTCCCGCTCCAGATACGGTGACAGGGGCAGGACGACATCGGAGTACCAGGCGGTGTCCGACCAGCTGAAGGTCACCGACACCAGGAGGTCGAGGTTGTCGAAGAGCTTCTTCAACCGCTCCGGATCGGGAAAGCCCATCAGCGGGTCATGGCGGTAGGCGATATAGGCCTTGACCGGATAGGGGTCCTGGCTGCCGAAGGCCTCGTACATCAGGTGGGCGAGACCGGGGCCCTCTTCAAAGTGGGTGTAGCGCCAGCCGAGGCCGTCGGCGCGTTGGTCCTTTGGTTTCGGGTAGAGGTCGACAAAGGCCTTGAGGTCGTTTCGGCCGACGTCGCCCGGCTTGCTGACCAGAGGCATCCCACCCTTGACGCCGAAGGAGCCGAGCAGGGCGTTGATGATATAGGCGGTGCGGCAGACGTAAAACGAATCGCGGTAGCGGGCCGCCATCCAGCCGGGATGCCAGATCACCGCACCCTTGGCGGCGACCAGCTCGCGGACGAAGGCGCGCAGCGACGCCGGTTCGATACCGGTCTCGCCCTGTGCCCACTCCGGGCTGTAGGGTTCGATAAAGCTCTCCAGATCGCGCAGGCCCTCGATATAGCGGGCGGCGTATTTCTCGTCGAAAAGCCGTTTCTTGATGAGTTCGTGGATGACCGCCAGGTTGAAGGCATAGTCGGAGCCAGGGCGTACCTGAAAGTAGCGGGTGGCCTTGGAGGCGGTAATCGTCGCCCGGATATCGATGACCGTCAGCTTGCAGCCGTTTTCCATGGCATCCATGAGGTTATTGACCTCCTGGACGTTGATCGCCTCGAAGATATTGCGCAGCTGCAGGACGACGTGTTTGGCATTCTTCAGGTCGTAGGCCATGCTTTTTCGCCCCATGCCGGTGACCGACAAGCTGGCATGCTGGACGTTGCGGGCACAGGAGGAATCGTGGTTGCAGTAGTTGGGGCTGCCGAGGCCACGCAGCAGCGCCCGGTGCATATCGCGGAACGGGCCGCCGCGGTCGGTAAGGGCAATACCCTTGGCGCCGTATTTGTCCTTGACCTCTTTCAATTTGTCGGCGACATAATCGAAGGCCTCGTCCCAGCTGACCTTCCGCCATTTGCCCTCGCCCCTTTCCCCGGCACGGATCATTGGCGTCTGGGGTCGTTCCGGATCGGTGATCAGGGCGTTACCGGCGGCGCCGCGCGGACAGACCGCCCCCTTCATCGCCGGGACATGGGGATTCCCGGAGAGAAACGTCACCTGTCCGTCCTCGACCGTCACCTGGATTGGACAACGAACGGTACACATCCCGCATACACTGAACACTGATTTGGCAACCATGAAGTTCTCCTTACTCTAAGCTATGCCGGCAGCTGGTTACTGCGGCTTTAGTGCCTTACTCCGAAAATGCTGTCAGAAAAAAATGAAAATATAAATTTAAAAACATTGTCATTCGAAACCCCACCAAGGCACGAATCCCCGCAAGGGGATGACAGTCCTTGGGTTGCGGGCCTTAGCCCGCCTTTGTAATTTGCTGGCGTGGCGGTTGTTTTCCCAAGACCTGCAGCCGGTTGGAAAAGAGCTTGGCGCAGTTGGCACAATACTGGTGATGTTCCTTGACCTGCGGATGGGGAGCGGTGCGTTCCTCCATCATGTGGATCTGTTTCTCGGTGGCGTAATACTTGCCGCAGCCCTGGCAGCGCAGGAGCGGATGGCGGCCGAAGACCCAGCCCCGTATCGATACGGTGCGAATGCCGCCGTCCTCCTGTACCGTGATCGCCTGGGTCGGGCAGATGTTGGCGCAGGTGCCGCAGCCGATGCAGCGGTCGGGGTCGGGGAGTACCATCTGCCTGCCGTCAACTTTTTCCATGTGCAGGGCCTCTTTGCCGATGATTTCCTTGCAAACCCGGATGCACAGGCGGCAGCGGATGCAGCCGTCGGGTGCCGGTGGCAGGGCGATGTTTTCCTGTTCGGCGAGATGACGAATCCGCTCTGCCATTGGGGCCATGGCGATGAGTTTTAACAGGGCCTTGCTGCGCGCCTGGAGAACGTCGGGGCCCTCGGTCCACAGCCGCATGCCCTCCTTGACCCGGAGGATGCAGCTGAGCATGATCGTCCGTCCCCCCGAGACCTTCTCCACCGCCACGGCGCAGACCTTGCACGAGCCGGAGGGCTTGAGGGCCGGGTGATGGCAGAGGGTCGGGACATGGACACCTGCGCCCCGCGCGGCCTGCAGGACCGTGGTCCCTGCCTCGACGGGCACTTCCCGGTCGTTGATATAGATGGTTATCATCGTTCTTCCTCAGTCGTTCGGCGCGTCATGCAGCGCGTCAATATAAGTTTGCAGGTGCTGCACCTCGTCGTGCAGGCTGTTGATCTGGATCTGCAACAACCGGGTGAGGTTGACCACCAGGGTCGCGTCGCCGGCGGTCACCGGCAGGGATTGTACGCCGGCCGCTGCCATGGTTTCGACGACTTCGGCAATCCTTGCCCCGGAGGTGACAAGCGGCAGCTGCCGGTGGAGTGCCGCGCGCAGCGGCCCGTTCCAGGCATGGTCGACCGCGCTTGCCGCAACCAGGGTACGCAGAACATCTTCGGCGGTCACCAGTCCCCGCAGTTTGCCATCGTCAACGAGGACCGCCCCCGTCTCTGCCCGGCATATCGCCCGCGCCGCCTCGGCGAGACTCTGCTCGGGGGCAAGGGTTTCCGCCTTCAGGGCACAGCTATGCAGGACCTTCTCCAGGCGCATCCGGACTACTCCAAAATCTCCAGACAATCCTGCGGCAGACGGAAGGTGCCTTTGTCTTCGAGGCTGACCTCGATGAGCGAATCCGGGTCGTTGATCTGGTTGTCGGGATCGGTGACCATGCCCCGGCTGCCGACCAGGCCGTTCATATACTCTTCCCAGCTTTCATCGCTGCTGCGCCTTGTTACCCGGACCATCTGTCCTTTGTGAAAAACCATTATCTTCTCCTTCGTCGTCTTTTTCAGGTAGTCGCCATAATCGTGCCGCCGCCGTGATAGCCCTTTTTCCGCTGGCAGGCATCGCATAACGGTGCGGCGTCGCTTGCGGCGGAGGCGGCGAGGCGGCCGAGGCGGCCACGGATAAACTGCAGATACCGCGCCGTGCCGATGACCGCGCCGCAGCTGGTGCAAGAGATCAGGGGCTGGCGGCTGAGGATGGTGCCGCACAGGGTGAGAATCCGTTCTCCCCCGCGGTCCTCGATGCGCATTGCTCCGGTCGGGCAGTTGGCGGCACAGGCGCCGCAGCTGATGCAGCGCTCGCCGGTGTAGCGGAAATCGCTGATTTCCGGATGCTCAAACGATAGATACCCAAGGGCGAGGGCGTCGACCCCCATTTTCTCCTTGCAGATGGTGACGCACTTGCCGCAACGCCGGCAGATGTCGCAGCGCAGGCAGCGCCTGGCTTCCTCGCGGGTCTGGTTCTCGGAGTAGCCGAGTTCCACCTGCTGGAAGGTGGTGCGCCTGCGATCAAGGCCAAGCAGCGGCATCTCCGGCCGCTTCAGGGCCATCTTGGTATGCGCCGGGACGTCAATATAGGGGATGCGCTGCTGGCGCACCGGCACTGGCGGCAGGTTCGGCTGGGGGATGCCGGAGAGATAGCGATCGATAGCAATCGCCGCCCGTTTGCCGCCACCGATGGCCTCGATGACCGTTGCCGGACCGGTGACAGCGTCGCCGGCGGCGAAGATGCCGGGGATGCTGGTCTCCATGGTGATGGTGTTGACGCGGATGGTGTCGCGGTGCGTCCAGGCAAGTTCCGGCATGGCGGTGAACCACTGTTGCTCGATGCGCTGGCCGATGGCGCTGATGATGGCGTCGGCCGGGATGTCGTAGTCACTGCCCTCGATTGGTTTTGGCGACTGGCGGTTCGAACCGGGAACGGTGACCAGTTTGGCCTTTAGGCAGCGCAGGGCGCGCAGCTTGCCGCTCTCGCCGGTCACCGCCATGGGCACGGTAAGCAGCTCGAAATGCACCCCTTCTTCCTCCGCCTGTTCCACCTCTTCGTGGTCAGCGGGCATCTCCTTTCTGGTGCGGCGGTAGGCGATGGTCACCTCCTCGCTACCCAGGCGCAGGCAGGTGCGGGCGGCGTCGATGGCGACGTTACCGCCGCCGATGACGATGACTTTTTTGCCGGGACAGCGGCGCTCGCCAAGGGCGACCCGCTGCAGGAGGTCGATGGCCCCCTGTACCTGCGGGAAATCGTTTTCACCTTCGATGCCGAGGTTGAAGGCGGCATGGGCGCCGATGGCGAAAAAGAAAGACTCGAAACCCTCGGCGCGCAGATCGTCAAGATCGACATCCTTGCCAAAGCGGGTATTGTAGCGGAATTCGACGCCAAGTTCCTCGATTTTTGCCACCTCCCGGTCGATGATGTCGGAGGGCAGACGGTAGCGGGGGATACCGACCAGGATCATGCCGCCGGCCCGGGGCAGGGCCTCGACGACCCGTACTGAATGACCGTGCAGGGCCAGGTAGTAGGCGGCGCTGAGACCGCCGGGGCCGGCGCCGATAACGCAGACCTTGCGGCCGCTTCGCGGGGCCTGGCGGGGATTTTCGTAGCTGCCCCAGGACATCGCCCGCTCGGCGGCGAAGGCCTTGAGGAACTTGATCGACACCGGAGTATCGATCCGCGCCCTGACGCACATCATCTCGCAGGGCCTAGTGCACACCAGACCGCAGACCCAGGGCAGCGGGTTATCGCGGCGGATGACGGCAATCGCCTCGTCGTCCCGGCCAAGGGCGATGAGCGACAGGTAGGTCGGCACGTCGATGCCTGCCGGGCAGGCCATCTGACAGGGGGCCGGGGTGAGATGGTCGCAGACCGAGGCGGCGCAGTTATGATTCCCTGCGTGGCTGCGAAAGACCTCGCTGTGTTCGGCCAGCCGGGCCGCCAGCCACTGGCCGGTGGCAGCGCCTTCCGGATCGTCCTGAAAGGTGCGAAGTTCGATCACTCGTGCATCGATTGACGGCAGATGATCAGCACCGGCCCGCCCGGCGACGATGTCCTGGACGAGGGTGGCGATTTCATCGACCAGACGACGGCTGCGTGGGTGAACCACCTTGCCCTCGGCGGGGATCTTCCTCAAGGCTAGCAGGGTCTCGTGGACCGGACAGACATTTGGAGTCATGGCAGGCTCTTCTTGGGGCGACTGGAGGAAATGCGCCCAAATATTGGTTCCAGCAAATTAGAACGAGCTGTTTTCAAAGGAAGCCACCGATTCGGCATGGCGCTTGCGTTTCTTTTCGGTCATTGCCTGGCCTTCGCCGAACTCAAGGCACTGGGTCGTGCAGGCGGTGACGCAGGCTGGTTTCAACCCTTGATCGAGGCGGTCCTTGCAATAGTCGCATTTGACCACCTTGCCGATTTCCGGCTGCCACTGCGGTGCTCCCCATGGGCAGGCGGCGATACAGGTCTTGCAGCCGACGCAGAGATTGTGGTCGACGAAGACGATGCCGTCGCTTTGCCGTTGCTGCATGGCGCCGGTCGGGCAAGCGGCGACGCACCAGGGGTTTTCACAGTGAAAGCAGGGCATGAAGACGAAGGAGATGCGCGGCAGGCCGCCGACCATCTTCGGGCCGACCTCGACGATCTGGCAGAGACGGGGGCCAATCGGCAGGCTCTTATTGGATTTGCACTGGATTTCGCAGGCATGGCAGCCGATGCATTTGCGGGTATCCTGGGAAAGATGGAACCGGCTCATGAAAATTCTCCTCAAGGTAAAAGTTCGATGCAGCGTGGGGCGAGTCGCCAAGGGATCCGCCCATCAGTTTTGCAAGTTATATGCCAGGACGGGTTTGCTGTCCCGGCAGACTGGTGGTTGGTAAGTTGAAATTCCTCAATGATTTCGGGAGATAATTCTCTGCCACCCAAGGTGGTGCCGGCGGTGTTGAGAAAAATGCCCCGGTATATGCCGCTATTCTCCCCTGTTGGTGCAACATCGGGGTTTCTCCCGCAAGCAACGATGTCTCCAGGTATCCGCATGAAAAAACAAAGGAAAGCATTATGTCCCGGCCCCTGGTGCAAAGTATTTGTCGCAGTTTTCAATCGCCCATTTCGGCCATGTAAGCGTCCAGGGTGCCCTCCATGGCCAGCTTGTGCTTGGCCTCTTCCTGGCAAAGCATCTTGAAAACTTTCTTTGCCCCTTCGTCCCGTGCTTCAGCCAGGAGAAGATTGTACAGAGCCAGGGCCTTTTCTTCGCGCTTGGCGGCGAGCATCAGGATATCACGGTAGGGCATGCCCGGGGTGTAGGCGACCTCCGCCACAAAGTTGCTGCGTTTGATGTCGGTAATCCAGACGAAGGGATAGTCGTCGAGGGTGCTACCGGTATCGCCGTTTTTCAGCCCTTGAAGAATGTGCCGATGCTTGTCTTCTTGGTCGGCGAACTGCAGGAACAGGTCTTTTTTGCCGACCTGGGCCTCTTTTTGACTGATCATCCGGTAAAAGTCGGCGGCCTCCTGCTCCTGGGAAATGGCAAAATCAATGATGGCAGTCAGGTTCTTGAAATCCATGGCTTGTCCTCAAGGTCAAAGGTGGTGTTTGCTCAGTAATTCCTGAAATGTCTTTCGGGTATCATGGACGGGAAAGCTCTCCCGCCACTATTTCTTCCAGGTTTCTTACATCAACGGGTTTGACGCAGTAAGCACCCGCACCGAGTGCTATCGCCTCTTTGGCGCTTTCAAGGGTCGGGAAACCGGTAAGTATGATGACTCGCACCCTTGGCTTGCGCCTTTTTATCTTCTCGAGGACCTCGAGTCCGCTCATTTTTTTCAGGTTTAAATCGAGGATGGCGAGATCGACGGGAGAGGATTCCAGGTGTGATAAGAAATCATCCTCCTCGGTAAAAGCGCGGACCGCATGGCCTCGTCTGGTGAGAATTTTTTGCACCAGAACTGCTGCGTCAAGAATATCATCAAGGATGACGATTTCGGCCATGGGGGGGCTCCGGTCATTGGTAAAAAGGTTGTTGTTGAGAGTGTGCTCCGGCAATTGAGTTTTGCACCTTTTATGCCGGATTTATCAAGGTGCTGTTTCTTTGTTGTTTTAAGCAGTGTTTTCAGGATACTACGATAATTTCCCGGTCTTACGGTTGGCTTCTTTTCCGCGTCTGGCGCGTTGCAGTCTCAAGAGGACAAAGGTGTAACCTCTTTGCATTCGGACCTTTTTGCCGGCAATGGAGCAATACGCCTGTTGGCAGAAAGGGTGCAGCAAAAAAGTTGCAAAATCAAATCTTGAAAAGAAGCGGCAGTGAATAAATCCCGGAGGATGTGGATCGGGCCGTTGCGACTCAGGGATTACGCTCGGTAAAGGTGTCGCAGCTGCCGAGCGCACCGGACTGAAAGCCCTTGCTGAACCACTTCACCCTCTGGGCAGAGCTGCCATGGGTGAAGGAATCCGGTGTGATATGTCCCTTCGAGCGGCGTTGCAGGCGATCGTCACCAATATTTGAGGCGGCATTGAGGGCCTCCTCGATATCCCCCGGTTCGACCACCCGGCGGACCCGGTCGGCATGGTTGGCCCAGACCCCCGCCAGGCAATCGGCCTGCAGTTCGAGTTTCACCGAGAGTTTGTTGTACTGAACCTCGGAAAGCTTGCGCCGCTGCTCGGCCACCTTGCCGCTGATGCCGAGGAGATTCTGGACATGGTGTCCCACCTCATGGGCGATGACATAGGCCTGGGCAAAATCGCCGGGCGAGTTGAGCTTTGCCCGCAGGTCGCGGTAAAACGACAGGTCGATGTAGACCTTATGATCGGCCGGACAATAAAATGGCCCCATCGCCGCCTGGGCGAATCCACAGGCCGAGTCGACCGCATCGGAAAACAGCACGAGTTTTGGCTCGCTATAGGTCTTGTGTGCCGCCGAAAATATCTGGTTCCAGGTATCTTCGGTATCCGCCAGAACGACCGAGACAAAATCGGTCAATTTCTTTTCCTCGGTACTGGCCTGGTAGGGTTTGGACATTTGTTGCGGAGGGGGTCCCTGCAGGGCCTCTCCCATATTGAGAATTGCCGACGGGTCTATGCCGAAAAACATGCCGATGAGGGCCAGCAGCAGGATGCCAATGCCGCCGCCTTTAACCCCACGCGGCATTCTGCTGCCGCGGTTATCTTCGACATTGGTACTTCTTCGCCCCATCTCCCAGCGCATGGTTGCCTCCTTTTGTGTGTCTGAAACGACGCGTTTCGTTTGAGCTGAAGAACTGCTCAATTAAGGTATATCTCGTAAAGGAAATGTTTGGCAATGGCCAATCGTACTATCCTGCGGTAAATGGCCGGTAACGGTCCGTAGCGGAAAAAGAAATGACAAAGTTTTTTGAAAGGGTGGTTTTGCGGAATCGGATCATATAGAATTCCGGTGGAAGGTGCTTCTTCGGCAGGTGGCAAGGTTGCGGCTGTCGGTCACCATAAGGGAATTGGGAGTGGGGCATGGTTGAAAATATGTACACCATCCGGGCGATGACGCGACAAGAGGTGGATCTCGCCATTGACTGGGCGGCGGAAGAAGGGTGGAATCCGGGACTGACCGATGCCGATTGCTTTTATGCCGCCGATGCCAATGGTTTTTTGCTGGGCAGCGTGCAAGGCAAACCGGTTGCGACGATTTCGGCTGTCAGCTACGGCGATTCGTTTGGTTTTATTGGATTCTATATAGTGAAGCCCGAGTATCGCGGCCAAGGCTATGGTCTGCGGATCTGGCAGGCCGCCCTTGACCACCTGGCTGGTCGGACAATCGGTTTGGACGGCGTCGTCGCCCAGCAGGACAACTACCGGAAATCCGGATTTGTCCTGGCCTACCGGAACATTCGCTACCAGGGAATCGGCGGTGGCGAATATCCATCCGCTGCCCGGACCATCGATCTGGCGACGGTGCCGTTTGCCGAGATTGAGGCCTTTGATGCGGCATTTTTTCCTGACCGGCGCCGAGACTTTTTACAGCGCTGGCTGCAGCCGCCGCAGGGCGCCGCATTCGGAGTGCGGGGCGATGATGGTGGCTTGGCGGGGTATGGGGTTGTCCGTTTGTGCCGCAACGGGTATAAAATCGGGCCTCTTTTTGCCGACGATCCGCAGACGGCTGAGCAGCTCTTTCTGGCACTGAAGGCGAAGACTCCGGCCGGGGCGGCGCTTTTTCTCGACACACCGGCGGTAAATCCCGCGGCAATTGCCCTGGCGGCCCGGTACAAGATGGCCCCTGCCTTCGAGACCGCCCGAATGTATAAAGGACCTGCTCCGGAGCTGCCTATTGCAAAGCTTTTTGGCGTAACCACCTTTGAATTGGGATGATTGAACACAGGTTGTCGAATGACGCCGGCCAGAAAAGCCGGCAGGTTCAGCAAAAATACCCCCATGCCGGGGCAGCAGGAGAAAGAATGATGAACGGCAGACGGCAAGCGGCGTGCATAGCCGCCGTGATAGTGTGCTTGGTGTTTGGCGGCAGGGGCGTCGCTACTGCCGCCCAGGCCCCGGTGGATCTTCTCATTACCGGCGGCCTGGTGGTCACCATGGATGGGCAGATGACCCTTATCGAGGACGGTGGCCTGGCAGTCGATAAGGGCGAGATAGTGGCCGTCGGGCCGTCGGGCGACTTGCGGCAAGGGTATCAGGCGACCGAGACCATCGATGCCGCCGGGAAGATCATCATGCCCGGCCTGGTCAATACCCATACCCATGCGGCGATGACCCTCTTCCGGGGGATGGCCGACGACCTGCCGCTCGATACCTGGCTGCAGAAGCATATCTGGCCAGCGGAGGCAAAATTTATCAACGCCGCCTCGGTGCGCACCGGCACCGACCTGGCCCTGGTTGAGATGATCCGCTCCGGTACCACCACCTTTACCGATATGTATTTCTTTGCCGGTGAGATAGCACAGGCGGCAAAAAAGGCGGGCGTCCGGGCGGTGGTCGGCGAGGCGGTCATCGACTTTCCGACTCCCGACAGCAAGGGCCCGCAAGACAGCTTCGCCATCATTGCCGGCCTTGCGGCGAAGTGGCGGAACGATCCGCTCATCACCATTGCCGTGGCCCCCCATGCTCCTTACACCTGCTCGCCGGAGACCCTGACCGCCTCCAAGACCCTCGCCGGTAAGCTGGCCCTGCCGCTGATGATCCATGTCGCCGAGACCGAGAAAGAGATAGGCGAGGTGGCGGCAAAATATGGCGTCACGCCCTTTCAGCACCTCAATAATCTCGGGTTTTTCGGTGGCACGGTGATTGTTGCCCATGCCGTGCACCCGTCGCCTGGCGACCTCGGCCTCATGGCAGGTAAGAAGCTTGGTGTTGCCCATAATCCGAGCAGCAATATGAAGCTTGCCAGCGGCGTCGCCCCGGTTCCGGAGATGCTGCGGGCGGGCATTGCCGTGGGTCTTGGCACCGATGGCGCCGCCAGCAACAATAGCCTCAGCATATTTAAGGAGATGAACGCGGCTGCCTTGATGCACAAGGTTTCCCGGCGCGATCCGACGGTCTTCAGCGCCACCGAGGCGGTGACGGCGGCAACCATCGGCGGTGCCAGGGTCTTGGGGATGGAACAGCGGATCGGCTCTCTTACGAAGGGCAAGAGGGCCGATATCATTCTCGTCGATCAGGATCGCGCCAACATGGTGCCGATGTACAATGTTTACTCACACCTGGTGTACGCCGCCGGTGGGGCCGATGTCGACACCGTCGTTGTCGACGGCCGGATTGTTATGCGCCGCGGCAAACTCTTGACCCTGGCGGAGGGGGAAGTGCTTGCCGCGGCACAATTTCTTGCGGCAAAGATCCGTGATGAGCAGCGGCCACTAAAATAATCGCGGAGGGATTGGCGTGCAGGAAAGTATCCTATGACAACTATTTATCTGATTCGGCACGGTGAAATCACTCAGGAAAGGCCACGCCGCTTTGTCGGCCAGAAGGATTTGCCTCTGACTGAACAAGGCCTGGAACAGGCCTCTAGCCTAGCCGATTTCCTGGCAGCACAGGCAATCGACAGGGTTGCCTGCAGCCCACTTTCCCGCTGCCGGGAGACCGCCCGTATCATCGGTCAACGGCTGGGTGTTGTACCCCAGATCTTCCCGGACTTGCGGGAGATAGCCCTTGGGGCCTGGGAAGGCTTGAGCGTTGCCGAGGTCAAGGTGCGTTTCCCCGGTTGTTATGAGGCACGGGGCACCAACCTGGCTGGATTCCGCCCGATGGGGGGAGAGAGCTTTGTCGATCTGCACCGCAGGGTCTGGCCCGTATTCGAATCCATCGCCCTTGGCGGTGAGGAGCGGATGGCGATTATCGCCCACGCTGGAGTCAACCGCGTCATCCTCTGCCGGATTCTCCGTATCGCCTTCAAGAACCTGCTCGGATTGGACCAGGATTACGGCTGTTTGAACACAATTCATCATGATGGGAAGGGATACAGCGTTACAGCCGTCAACTCGTATCTTGCAAACGGCGAACTTTTGCCGGGGACAAGGGGGCAGGAGTAACCACCTTATGGACACAGAGAGTTGCGGGATCTCTTGCCGCAAGCGATCGATACCCAGCTGTCCCTGCGGCAATTGTGTAGACATGGGGAAAAATTGGTCCAGCACAGGAGGCTGGCAATGAATCACTTTGATTCGTCCAATCTGTCATTTGACAATCTGGAATCCTTGTCATCGGCAGAAATCAGGCGAAAGATCGAGGAACTGCAGGAGTATACGCGACAGCTAGAAATCCGCAACGCAGAGCTGCAAAAGGGCGAGGGGAAATACCGCAATCTCTTTGAGACCATGAGCCAGGGGGTGGTTTATCAGGCGGCGGATGGCCGGATTATCTCCGCCAATCCGGCGGCCGAGCGGATTTTGGGGCTGTCGCTTGACCAGATGCTTGGCAAGACATCCCTTGATCCCGACTGGAAGACCGTGCGCGAAGACGGCAGTGAACTGCCGGGCAGCGAACACCCTTCGATGGTAGCCCTGCGGACGGGCAAACCGGTGCATCGGAAGGTATTTGCGGTGATGAATGCGCGGCGGAAACAGCATACCTGGATCTCCGTCAATGCTACCCCTCTTTTTCAGCCCGGCGATGCAAAGCCCTTTCAGGTGTACGTTACCTTTGACGATATCAGTGCCCAGCGGCTGGCGGAGCAGAATTATCAGACCCTGTTCCGGGAGATGCTCAACGGCTTCGCCCTGCACGAGATCATCTGCAATGCGGCGGGGAAACCGGTGGATTACCGCTTTCTTGACGTCAATCCGGCCTTCGAAAAGATAACCGGCCTGAAGAGGGCGGACCTGGTCGGTCGGACGGTTCTCGAGGTCATGCCGGAAACCGAGCCGCACTGGATCGAGACCTACGGCCGGGTGGCGCTTTCCGGTGAATCGGTCCACTTCGAGAATGCGGCGGCGGCCATCGAGCGGTTTTTCGAGGTAACCGCCTTCCAGCCGATGTCCGGGCAATTTGCCTGCATATTCACCGATATCACCAAACGCCGCAAAAATGAGGAGGCCCTGCGGGCAAGTGAAGCCAGTTTGCGCGCCATTACCGACTCCGCCCACGATGCCATCCTCCTCATGGATCCCGACGGCAGCATCACCTTTTGGAATCCCGCCGCCGAGCGGATCTTCGGCTACCGGCGGCAGGAGGTTATCGGCACCGACCTGCACCGGCTCATCGCCCCCGAGCGGTATCATGCCGCCCATAAGGCGGGTTTTGCCGGATTCAAGCATACCGGCAAAGGCGGTGCCATCGATGTCACCCTGGAGCTTGAGGCCCGCCACAAAGACGGCCATGAAATCGCCGTTGAGCTGGCCCTTTCCGCCCTCCACCTGCAAACCGGCTGGCACACGGTGGGGATCATCCGCGACGTTACCGAGCGCAAAATGGCCGAGGAGAAGCTGCGGGAAAGCGAGGGGCGGTTCCGGGCCCTGCACAATGCCTCGTTCGGCGGCATTGTCATCCACGACCAGGGAGTCATTCTCGACTGTAACCAGGGCTTTTGTGAGCAGACCGGCTATACCATGGATGAGCTGATCGGTATGGACGGGTTGAAGCTCATTGCCCCCCTGTGGCGTGATCTTGTCCGGCAGAATATCCGCCGCGGTCACGACCAACCCTATGATGTCGAGGGCCTGCGCAAAGACGGCACATGCTATCCGCTCACTATTCGCGGCAAGTCGACGCCGTACAAAGGCCGCACCGTGCGGGTCACCGAGTTTCGCGATATCACCGAACGAAAGGCGACGGAGAAAGTGCTGCGAGAAACCGTGGCCCGGTTCAAGGCCCTTTTCGACGCCACCTCCGATTCGGTCATTTTAATCGAGCCGGATGGCACTATTCTCGATCTCAATGAAAACGCGGCCCGGCGGCGTAATATAGCCCCGGCTGCCATGCTCGGCAAAAACTTGTTTGGCTTTCTGCCGGCCGAGGCGGCAGCTTCCCGCAGGGAGGCGGTTTCCCGGATCCTCGCGGAGAAACGATTGGTTCACTATGAGGAGGTGCGTAACGGCAGGCATTACAGCATCCGTCTGCACCCGGTGATGGATGGCCAGGGACAGGTCATCCAGATCGCCAGTTTCTCTCGCGACGTCACCGAGCACAAGCGTTCCGAGGAGGAGATGGTCAAGCTGCAGGCCCAGCTCCATCAATCGCAAAAAATGGAGGCAGTCGGTCAGCTTGCCGGTGGTGTTGCCCATGATTTCAATAATATGCTTGGGGTGATTCTCGGTCATACCGAACTGGCCATGGAACAGGTGAAAGAGCCGAGTCCCTTGCTCAGCGATCTCCAGGAGATTCGCCGGGCAGCCCAGCGTTCGGCGGAAATAACCCGGCAGCTCCTGGCCTTTGCCCGGAAACAGACGGTGGCGCCCAAGATCCTTGATCTCAACGAGACCGTCGAGGGCATGCTGAAAATGTTACGGCGGCTGATCGGTGAAGATATCAACCTCATGTGGTTGCCGGGGTCCGGCCTCTGGCCAGTAAAAATCGACCCTTCCCAGATTGACCAGATCCTCGCCAATCTCTGCGTCAATGCCCGGGATGCCATTACCGGGGGCGGAAATATTATCGTCGAGACCGGAAACAGCACCTTCGATGAGGAGTATTGTGCCGGTCATTCGGGCTTTGTAAGTGGCGAGTATGTCCGGCTTACCGTCAGTGACAACGGCAGCGGCATGGATGAGATTGTTCTCGTCCATATCTTCGAACCGTTCTTTACCACCAAGGAGGTGGGGGAGGGGACCGGTCTGGGCCTGGCCACGGTGTACGGCGCCGTCAAGCAGAACGGGGGCTTCATCAATGTCGCCAGCGAGCCGGGCCAGGGAACGGCCTTTACCATCTATCTTCCGAAATATCATGGTGAAATCAGGCAGCTGCCTGTAGTTGAAGGGGCCGAAGACGCACTGCGGGGTGACGAGACCATTCTCCTGGTAGAGGATGAGTCGACGATCCTGAAGATGGTCACCATCATGCTTGAGCTGCTCGGCTACACCGTGCTGCCGGTGGGGACTCCGGGAGAGGCCCTTCGCCTGGCCGGCGAGCACACCGGCCGGATTGATCTCCTGCTCACCGACGTCATCATGCCGGAGATGAACGGCCGGGACCTGGCGGAGGCTTTGGGGAAAAAGTGGCCGGGGATGCAATGCCTTTTTATGTCGGGTTACACCGCCAACGTCATAACCCTTCATGGGGTGCTGGACGACGGGGTCAATTTCATTCAAAAGCCCTTTTCGAAAAATGACCTGGCCGGCAAGGTCCGCCAGGCCCTGGGGCAGTTCCTCTCCTGAGCCCTTAGGTCGCGCGAATCCGTTGTTTGCTGGCTTTCGTCACCATTTTTTGTAGGCATTTTTCCAGGCTTCGCGGCTTCGGGCCGTGTAGTCGTTCAAGGCGTGGTAAAAGGCGCCGACGACCAGTTCGGCGCAGTGGTCGTGGCCGGGAGGTAAAGTCTGCAGGTAGGTAATTACATCTTGCGGTGAAATCTGCCAGCTGTCGGCAATGCTTCGGCCTTCGGCGAGGTAGGACAAGGTATTGGCACAGGCATTGGTGTTTATGCACCCCTGGATTTGAAAGCAGACCATCTGGATCTGTCCGCCCCGTACCGACAGAAAGAGTTCAATAGTATCACCGCAGTCACTGACTCGTTTACCATAGCCGTCCGGGCTTTTCAGGCTTCCGAAGCGATTGGTCCTGGAGGCCATATCAAGGAAACGATCGGAATGAACCTGATCTGCAGGGAAATTGTCATGTTCCATAAGTGTGATGCCGGGTTGTGGTTGCATGCAACGGCAAGAGTCGGGCTGGGTTTTAACTCCTGTCGGGCACTTTGTATTTTTTTGTTGTTTTCTCCCGTGCCGTTAGCCCATCGTAAGAAACGATTCGGCAAGGCCGAAGATACCGCCGAGCCAAGGCAATTTCCAGTTTTAAATCAACTGGTAATCGTCCCTCGCTATTTGCCGGGTTTTCACCGGACTGCCCTGTCTGGTCCGATCCTGGCCCGGTTGCACCCTTTCTTTCTGGCGAGAAATGCAAAGCGGCCTTTTTTCCGGTGGGGGTTTTTGCTACCATTGACTTGCTCGTGCTGTTGTGTCCCTGCGTCTCTTTGTCCAGGTTAGTTTCCTTGGCGAGGCTGCCCGGTTGCCGGTGAATTTGTTGAGAGGTTGAAAATGAATCTGCGTAGTATCCGTTTATTGCTGACATCGCTGTTGCTCCTCGCGGCCTTACCACTTTTGGCCATGACGACGGATCCTCCTCCGGCAACGATCACCCTCTTCCACTATTTTTCCGGGGCCTTGAGCGGCGGGCTGAGCGAGATGATAGCCACCGTTAACGCCGGTCGGCAGGACCGGCAGGTGCACGCCCAGGGCCTTGATCACGAGGCCTTCAAGAGTATGATCCATGCCACCATGGCACGGGGTAATCCTCCGGAACTCTTCAGTTATTGGGCAGGGGCCAAGACCCAGGAACTGGTGGATAACGATAAACTGGTGCCGCTCGACGATCTGTGGCTGCAGGCGGAGCTTGGGCAACGCTTCACCACCGCCGTGACCGACAAGGCCACCAGCTATAACGGCAAACGCTATCTCCTGCCAATAACGCAACATTTTGTCGTCTTCTTTTACAATGCCCAGCTTTTCAAGCGATACCGGCTAAGCGCCCCGGCTACCTGGCAGGAATTGCTGCAACTTGCCGCTACTCTTCAGGAAAAAGGCGTGACACCCTTCGCCCTCGGGGCGAAAGAGGGCTGGCCGGCACAGTTCTGGTTTGACTACCTCCTGCTACGCCGATCCGGAGCGGAATATCGGCAGCGGCTCATGGCCGGTGGGGCCTCCTATCTCAATCACGAGGTCGAGGAGGCCTTCGCCACACTGGGCGGTCTTTTGGCCAAGGGATACTTCAACGCCGACGCCAACGACATCGACTGGCCGGATGCCACCAAAATGGTGTGTACCGGCCAGGCGGCAATGACCCTCATGGGCACCTGGGCCATTCCCGCCCTGACCGCTGCCGACTGCGGCCTGGCCGAGGAAATCGGTTTTGATTTCTTTGCCTTTCCGGAGATGGATAAAGGGGTGGCCAAGGTCGCCCTTGGCCCGGTGGATGGTATCGTCGTCACCAAGGTTGCCGGTGAACACCAATTTGCCAAAAGCCTGCTGGGGTACTTCGCCGAGGTGGAGCCGCAGACTAAATTCAGCCTCGGGTCCGGCGCCTTCTCCCCGAACAGTCAGGTGCCGGAGGATATCTACTCGCCCCTGAAACGGCGCATCCGGGCGGAAATGGTCTCGGCACCGGAGTGGGCCTTCAATTACGACCTGGCCACCAAGCCGGCGATTGCCGGAAAAGGGCTGGACAGCCTTAGCGAGCTTATCGCCTTTCCCGATCAATACCTCGAAATCCTCCGTCATCTGCAGGCCGAGGTGGAAAAGCTGCGACCCGTTCGCTGAGACAAGGGGTCGACATGTCTTTTCGCAACAAACTCGGTTTTGCCTTTGGCAGTGTTGTCGCAATCATGGTTGCCATTCTCCTGGTGGTCTGGTGGAGCATGGACACCGCCATGATGCGGCAGAAGGCCATCACCACCTTCAGTCTCGATGTCTATAAATCACTCTATGCCATAGGCCACGAGCAGTTTCAGTTCATCATCACCCAGAAGATGCAGCATGCAATTACCACCTCGGAGCTCCTGGAGGACTTGACCGGGCGCTTTGTCCAGGAAACGGAACGATTTGTCAGGGAAGGGGTCACCAGAGAGAAGGCCCCCACCGATGGTCTGGTCGACTACCGAGAAGAATTTCGCCGCTTTTCGGTGAAAACGGTAGAGCTGGAAACGGCCAAAAGCCGGGTGAGTGTTGAGGCCGCGCATCTGTTTGCGGCAAGCAGTCAACTCGCCGAACAAGGGGAGGTCGGTGGAACCAGCCTCCTCACCCAGACCGGCCAGGTGCTGCTGGTGGAAAGGGATTATCTGCTGACTCTTGGAGCAGGGAAGGCGGCACAGGTGGTTGAGGGAGTAACTGCCTTGGAGCGGCTGGCGAAAGAGATCATGCAGGATACTGAGGACCGGGCGCTGCGCCTTAAACTGTTCCGCATCGTCAAGGCCGCTGCTACCTACCGCACGGTGTTCACCAACTATCTGCGGGAACAGGAGGACCTCGCCGGGGAATATCAGCAGCTCTACCGCAGCGGCCGGGACTTGACGGAAGAGCTGCAGAGTTTTCTTGCTCGGGAACGCCAGTACGGCGAACGGGAAATCGCCCGTCTCAAGACTATTGCCGTCGCCGCCTCGCTGCTCGCCCTGCTCGTCGCGGTGCTGGCCGCCCTTATCCTCGCCGACCGTATCACCAAACCGATTGAACAGCTGAAGATATCCGCCCAGGAGATCCTCGGCGGCAACCTCGCGACCACGGTTGATATCGTTTCGCGGGACGAGGTCGGCAGTCTGGGGCGGATCTTCAACCAGATGATCGAAAAGCTGCGCACCAGTTTCGATGAGATCCTCCGCTACCGTGATCGTCTTGAGGAGCAGGTGGCGGAGCGGACGCAGGCCCTGCAGCGAGAGGTCGAAGAGCGGCGCGATATCGAGCACAAGCTGCGGATAGGCGAGGAGCAGCTGCGGATGATCATCGACCAGTCGCCCTTGGGCGTCATTGTCTGGGACAACAGCTTTCGCGTTGTCCGCTGGAACAAGATGGCGGAGCGTATTTTTGGGTATCGCGCCGGAGAGGCGATCGGGCTGCCGGCAACGGCGGTAATGCCGGCTGAAATGCACGTGCACCTTGACAAGATCTGGACGAAACTGATCGGCTCGCCGGCGGGGGTGCGCAGCAGCAATATCAATCTTCGAAAGAATGGCGAGACTATTCAGTGCGATTGGTTTAACACCCCGATTTATGACCGTTCCGGCGCAGTGATGGGTGCCCTGTCTTTAGTGCAGGACGCGACCGAACGGATCCGTGCCGAGGAAGAGGGGCTGAAACTCAAAAAACTCGAATCAACCGGCATCCTCGCTGGAGGTATTGCCCACGATTTCAATAATATACTCACCGCTATCCTGGGCAATCTCAACCTGTCGCTGCAGGATGAGGCATTGGGCAAAGAGACCCATCGTTTGCTGGTTGCGGCGGAGAAGGCGTCATTGCGCGCCAAGGATCTGACCCAGCAGCTGCTCACCTTCGCCAAGGGTGGCGAGCCGATCCGCGAGTCGACATCACTTCGCGAGATCATTGAGGATTCGGCGGGCTTTGTCCTTCATGGCAGCAACGTCTCTTGCCACAACGACATCCCAGGTGACCTGTGGCCGGCAATGGTTGATCGTGGCCAGATCAGCCAGGTCATCCAGAATATCGTTATCAACGCCCGCCACGCCATGCCGAATGGCGGCGTGGTGCGCATCAGCTGCGAAAACATTGAGGCTGGGAGAGTGCAGAATGCCGTGGTTGATCCGGATAAACGCTATGTGAAAATCACCATTGGCGATACCGGTATCGGTATTCCGCAACACCTCCTCGATAAGATCTTCGATCCCTATTTTACCACCAAGCAGGAGGGCAGCGGCCTCGGTCTGGCGATTACCCTGGCCATCGTCAACAAGCATAACGGCCATATCTTCGTTCATTCGACACCCGGCCAGGGCACGGAATTTGCCATCTATCTTCCCGCGGCCGATGGGGCTGCCGAGGATAAACCAGCGACCAAGCCGCCATCGATAGCCGGCCCGCGGCGGGTGTTGGTCATGGACGATGAGCAAATGGTCCGTGAGGTCATTGGGGTAATGCTGCGTTCTCTTGGCCACGAGGTGCTCTTTGCTGCTGAGGGAGGTGAAGCGGTGGCGCTGGTTGCCGCCCGCCAGGGGAGTGATGCACCGGTCGGCCTGGTGATTGTCGACCTGACTATCCCCGGCGGCATGGGCGGCATGGAGGCGATGCGCCAACTGCACGACCTTGACCCAGCGCTGCCGGTTATCGTTGCCAGCGGCTATTCCAATGACCCGGTCATGGCCTCATACCGCGACTATGGCTTCAGTGCCGCAGTGGCCAAACCCTTTGTGCTGTCGGAATTGCGACAGGCCATCGAAAACGCCTTAAATAGATCCCTTGCCTGATCGCAATTGGCTGTGATCCTCTAATGATTCGATTATGGACAGAAGATTTCTTGCCGCTACCCCGGTTTGTTCAAAATACCGGCTGCGTAGCTCACAAATCAGCAATCCATTGTAATTTCTAATAAATTCTCTAAAAAGCGGGCTGAAGGGGATGTTGCCCCAACCGACCGGCATATGGGAATCGCCTTTGCCAAAAGGGAGCTGGTGGGTCTGGATTTTTTCAGTGGCATAAACCGAATGGCCGAAATTATCGTGGACATGGCAATGGGCGATGTGTGGTGCAATGCTTCGTACCTCGCTTATCATGTCGAGATTATAGAATTTTGTCGACAGATGCAGGTGGCCGAAGTCGAGGGTAATCCGCACATTGCTGCGGTTAATCTGCTTGACCTGAAAGGCCAGCATATGGGGAATCTCCGCATAACAGTAGGGCGAATGGTGCAGGTAGGGGCGGGCGTTCTCCATGGCAATGATGGTTCCGGGAAAGCCATCGGCTGCTTCCCCCAGCAATTCCGCCTCATGGCGCAGGAGAGGCTCTTGCTGGAGAGGTGTGAGGGGTAAAGGGCCTTTGCTGGCAAATTGTTCCTCCGGCAGAAAGCGGCCGGGGTGGTACACCATGCACCGGGCTCCGATTGCCGCAGTGAATTCCAGGGAAGCCTGGAGTACGTCCCTGTGCATATCGGGGTGGGCGGCGTTCATGAGATTTAACGGGTTGGGCGCATGGGTGCTGTAGGCAAAGGGGAAGTCGGCAAGAATCTTTTGGATCTCGGAGGTTCGCCGGTGATCCAGGCGGCCGTTGCGTACCGCGTCGACACCGTGTATCGATATCTCCGCTGCGGTCAAGCCAAATTCCTGGAAGGCAAGGAGGTCGCGCTGCAAGGCCTTTAAACTGCCGTCAACGCGCACTTCATTGATATTACTGCCTATCTCTAACATGTGGCAAAGACCTCCCGGCCGGCGACAAAGGTTTTGAGTACTCTCGGGAAATCGTCGGAATGATCGACCAGTACCATGTCCGCCGCCTTGCCGACGGCAAGCGACCCTGTCTCATCGGCGATACCGACTGCCCGGGCCGGATTGAGGCTGACCATCTTGATCGCCTCGTGCAACGGCAGGATTTCCAGCTTGGTTAAGGTTGCTACGGCGTGGAGCATGGTCATCGGCGAGTAGTCAGAACAGAGAATATCACCGAATCCCGAGCTGATCGCCTCGCGGGCACTGAGATTCTTGGCCTGTGACTGGCCGCGGAGGACATTGGGGGAACCGAGGCAAACACTGACCCCCAGTTCCCGGGCAGTACGAACCGTCTCGATATTTACCGGAAATTCAGTCATGCCGATGTTCATCTCCTTCAGCCAGGTTATTTTCTCCCGGGAGTCGTCGTCGTGGGAGGCGATGGCGATGCCGTGCTGCCGGCAGATGTCGATCAGGTCGGCGATTACCGCCGAGGCATGGTTCTTTTTCGCTTCGAGTTTGCGTTCTATGATCTGGTCCATCTCCGAATCGGTCTTGGCGTACACCGGGCCATAGTAGTTCTTAAACGACAGGATGTCGCGGAACTGGCCCTGGCCGGGCGAGTGGTCCATAAAGGAGAAAAGATTGATCTGTTCGTCGCCAATCAACTCCTGAAGATAGGGTACCGCCCCGAGATCGGTGATCTCGAAACGGGCATGAATCTTGGTGTTTACCTTGAGTTTCTGCCGGAGCTTGTTGATCTCTCTAATGATCCTTGCCGCGGTATTGTTGTTGCGAAGGCCCACCTCAAGTTCGGCAAAGGAAAGCGAGTGGTACATGGTGGTTATGCCGCAGGCGGCAATTTTCTTGTCCAGCTCAAAGACGGCGATATCCACCGGGAAAAAGGTGTTGGGGCGGGGTTCAATGCCCTTTTCAATGGCATCGGAATGCATATCGACAAACCCGGGAAAAAGGAAGTTGCCGGCCCCGTCAATCTCCCGTCCGCCTTTGAGTTTTCCCTCGCCAATCCTGGCAATTCGGCCATCTTCAACCTGCAACGAGGCATTTTCCCTGATCCCATCCGGGGTAACCACCTGGGCATTGACGATTACAAAACTGTCCTGCATGTCATCTCCTCGATCAATAGTCAAAAATATATAAGTATTCAGTATTATATGTATTTTAAAATAGTGACCTTCATAGACTTTTCTGGTCAGCTGATGTGAACAACCGAATCGGTCACCGATTGCAGAAGCCCTGCATCATGGAAGATCCCGATCATCGTTGTGCCCTCCTCCCGCAATTCTCTGAGAATATCCAGGACGATTCCCACCGAGTCCCGGTCCAGGGAGGCGGTCGGCTCATCCAGCAGGAGCAGACGTGGCTGCCAGCTCACCGCCCGGGCGATATTGACCCGCTGTTGTTCGCCACCACTGAAGGTTGCCGGATAGGCATCAAAGAGGTGGGCAGGAATACGCAAGCGTTCAAGGAGAGTGGTTGCCCGCTCACGGGCAGCCTCGCGGCTGACGCCGTTGCGGCTGAGAATCGGTTCCATGACCACATCGAGGGCGGAAACCCGGGGGATGACTTTTAGAAACTGGCTGACATAGCCCATTTCCCGGTAGCGAATATCGATTACCGCCTGGTCCGGCAAGGTGGCGAGATCAACCATGCCGTGGGCCGCGGATTGGTAGCGGATTGCACCGCTGCTGGCGAGGTAGGTGCGGTACATGCACTTCAGCACCGTACTCTTGCCTGCCCCACTCGGTCCGGCAAGGCCAAGAAAGCCTCCCGGCGGGACGTGGAAGGAGACATCGCGGCAGGCCGTGATCTTTTTGTCGCCAAGTATGTGCAGGGTGAAGGTTTTTCCCAGGTTTTCTACGGTAATCACTGAAGCTCCTTTTCTCTTCTATAATTGGGAGGCCACGAGAAGTTGGGTATAGCGATGCTGCGGGTCCTGGAGAATTTGGTCGGTCAGGCCGTTTTCGACGATATGGCCTGCCTTCATCACCATGGTCCGTTGACACAAAAGATTAATGACGCCAAGGTCATGGGAGACGACGAGCATCGACAGATTGAATTCGCTGCGCAGATTTCTGATGAGATCGAGGACCCGGGCCTGGACGGAGAGGTCAAGACCGGTTGTGACCTCATCGAGGAAGAGGATCAGCGGATTGTTCGACAGGGCCTTGGCGATCTGCACCCGTTGCTGCATGCCACCGCTGAAGTTGGCCGGCGGCTCATCCATTCTCTGTATGGGGATTTCGGTTTTTTCCAGGAGTTCCGAGGCTCTCTGGCGCATCCTGGCGATGTTTCGCCACCCGGCGCCGAGGAGCCGCTCGGCAATATTGCCGCCGGAGCTGACCGCCATGCGGAGGCCCAGGTGCGGATTCTGGTAGACAATGCCCATCAGGGCATTTCTCAGCTGCCTCTTTTGAAAGTGGCTGAGCTGCAGGAGGTTTCTGCTGTAGTCGCCGTCTTCGGGGAACAACTCCGCCACCGGCTGAGGGCCCATCGTGGAGCGGTGTACCTCCATGCTCCCGCGGCTGGCCTCCCATTCAAAATGCAGGAGGCGGACCAGGGTGCTCTTGCCGGAACCGCTCTCACCAACCACCCCCAGTGCTTCGCCCGGAAAGAGATCGAAGGATACGTCGTTGCAAGCAAGCACTGAGCCGCAGTGGGGGCAGAGATTGGTGTCATGTTCCGGGCCGGTTGCCGCAAGGCATCGGCGGCAACCCGTACCGAAGCGTTTGGTCAGACCCCGAATGCGAATCAACGGTTGCATTGTTCTCTCCTTTTATCGCAATATCCGGAATCGGAACAAAAATAACTGCGGGTTCCCTCGGTGTTATCGATGACCTCATCGAGAAAGCTATCGGTGGCGCCGCAGCGGGCACACGACTTGCCGGCAAAGTTCTCGGTTCTAAACGGATGGTCTTCAAACTCCAGGGGAACCACGGCGGTATGGGGTGGAATGGCATAAATCCGTTTCTCCCGACCGGCCCCGAAGAGAAAAAGGGTATCGGCCATGTGCAGTTTCGGCACGTCCCAGCGGGGAATGGGGCTGGGGTCGGTGATATAGCGGCCGTTCACCGTCACCGGATAGCGGTAGCTGATGGTGATTTCGCCATAGCGGACGATATCTTCATACAGATACAGCCACATCCGGCTGTAATCGGCCTCGGCGTGCATCCGCCGGGTCTCCATTTCCGAAGGTTCCACCTCACGCAGCGCCTCCGGATACGGAACCTGCAAAACCAGGATCTGCTCCTCGGTCATAGGCTCCTCCGGGATGCGGTGCCGGGTCTGGATGATGGTGGCCTCGGCGGTATCGGTGGTCACCGTCACTCCCGCGACCTTGGCGACAAATTTCTTGATATTGACGGCGTTGACGCTGCCGTCACAGCCCTGGTCGATGACCTTGAGGATATCGTCCGGTTGAATGACGGCAAGGGTAATCTGCAGGCCTCCCGTTCCCCAACCCCTGGCAATGGGCATTTCCCGCGAACCATAGGGGACTTGATAGCCTGGAATCGCGACGGCCTTGAGGATGGCGCGGCGTATCTCCTTCTTGGCACCCTCGTCCATAAAACCAAAGGGATATCCGACCCGGTGCTCCGAGCCGTTGTCCTGCCCGTCATTTCTTTTCGGCCATTCATGCAGCGGCATTGGTATCCTCCTTGCCCTTGGCGCGGGCCAGATCCTCGGTTTTTCTGAGACGATCGAGATCGGAGAGGAAGTCGACGTAGTGGGGGAGTTTCCAGTGATTGCAAAAGCCCATCGCCTCAATGCCGTCGGTATGGTAGAGGACGAATTCCTGATCCTCAGCCGGACTTTTCGGGGTTTTGGTGCGGGTGCAGCGATCAAGGATGGCCATGGAAATCGCCTTGATCTCGTTTTGGCCGAAACAGAGTCCGTAGCCGAGACTGAACATCGGCATGCCGTCCTCACCCTCCATCCGGGCCAGCACCTCGGCCTCGGTGACCTTCACCTCGCCGATAACATAGGGCTCGCCGCTAACTGGATGGCGGGTGGTCAGCGGTAGATAGCCGACCCGCAATTCGCCGAGAGTCGGATGAATATTGCCGTAACCGCGCATACTTGAATAGGCAAGGGCGAGCATGCCGCCGGTCTCGCCCCGAGCCAGGGCCTGCAGGGATGCACTGCGCGGCGCGGGAAAGGTGAGGGGCTGGCGGGTTATGTCAGCAATTGCTTCTTCCTGCGGACTTGGTGCCGGAATATCCGCCAATAAACCTTCCCGCCGCAGGATGCTGATCACCTTGGGAAAGGTCTGCGGGATCTCGACGTCAAGAGGCAGGTGGCGGAAGATCCGTTCCCGGAAGGCGCTTCGCCGCGCCTCGTCATCGCTCAGCAGGTCGAAATCGATGATTCGCAGGGTGTAATCACTGGTGGCGCCGAGTATTTGGCCACCGGGAATATCTTTAAATGCCGAAGAAATTCTGCGGATTATCCGCATGTTTTCGGTGCCGGTCGGGAGTGAATAGCCAAGCCGCTGCTGGGTGGCCCGAAAGGCGCGCAGCACAAAGGATGCCTCGAAGGTATCACCGGCCGTCTGTTTGAGGGCCAGAGCCGCCAGCTCCGGTGCGTACAGCCCTCCCTCGCTCATGACCCGATCGACGGCCAGATAGAGTTGTTCCCGGATCTGGTCAACCAAAAGGGGCGGCGATGCACCCTTGGTCCGTTCGTACGCAAAGAGTCGGCAGGACTCTTCAATAGCCTCATTACCACCTTTAACCGCGACATAACCCATATCAATAGACTCCTATCTGCGACGAGCGGGGGATGCAGGCAATTCGTCCATTCCGCCGCCGGACAAAAAACATGGCATCGACGCCGAGGGGAAAAGCACTGTTCAGATCGCGCAGCCGGGCTAATTCGCCGGCAGCGAGCCCGCTTATCCGCAGTGAAATTTTGCCGGCGATTCCCGGACCCGTTAAAAAAATCCCGCCGTCGCCCTCGGAAAGCCCATCAACCAGATAGAGAATGGTTGCTCCACTATCCGGGTATTCCAAACTGCCGGTTTTGCAGGCGGTCAAATCCGCAGTGTCGGCAAAATTGCCGATGATAATAAAATCGGCTTCCTGGCATGGCACTACTCTGCAGGCGGTGTGACGAACAAGGTCGGTTTCCAGGGCCGAATCACCGATAACCGCGACCCCCACCTCATTGTCGAGGAGGCAACGAAGAAGCTCGACGACGGCGGTCTCTTCGTTGGCGAATTCCGGGAGACGGTAAACCTTGCCGGGATGACTCATGGCGGCAAGGAAGGTCCTAAAGGTGATATGATCGCGGATGATGCTGTTTGATTCCATGGTTAGGCTCCCGGCATGAGATCAAATTGTACCTTTGTGGCGGCTACCAGGGCGGCATTCTCCAGCTGTCTCGTTTTCTGGAGCCCTGCTTCTTTCGCTAGAAAGGTGCGCACGCTGTTCTGAATGAGTGTGCTTTCAGGGGCGTGGCAAACAGCGTCAGCCGCAGCTCGTGCCAGGGCCCGGCGAGGGGCTTCTCCGAGAACCATGCCGAAGCCTTCATAGCCGCGAAATATAACGCGAGCCTCAGTTACCAGGATCTCACCCGGGTAAAAGGCGGTTGCAAAGCTGTCATGAACCGCCAGCATCATAAGCCCGGTGTGTGGGGGAGTGCTGATCGTCAGATCGACATCGGCAAAGAGCTGCAGCAGCTGTTCAACCTTTTCTTCCTCCATGGTGTCGATCACCGCCGTTAAATCAGTATTTATCATATTGTTTCCACCTCAATATTGGTGTATGGCAAAGCTATAGCCATGCCGTTCATAGCCCAGCGCTTCGTAAAAACGGTGGGCGTCAACTCGATGGCGATTGCTGTTGAGAACCATTTTATAACATCCTCTTTCCCGGCAGAGAGCGGCGGCGTAGGCCATCATGGTGCGTCCAATACCCTGTCCGCGCAGTCCTTCCTCCACCACGACATCCTCAAGGATCGCCGACCGGGCACCCCTGTGGGCGAGATTATCCATGACCAGCATGGCAAAGGTCCCAACGATTTTGTCGTCGGCCAGGGCCACGTGTATCCGGTAATCGGGATAGCTCTTCAAGCGATTGAAGATGGCCATGGCCTGCTCCTGACTGAGCACCGTTCCGTCGTCTTGGCCGAGCTGGCCGTACAAAGAGAGTATTGCCGGCAGGTCGACGTCGGTTGCCTCGCGCAAGGTGATATTCATGGG
Organism: Desulforhopalus sp.; assembly: GCA_030247675.1. Lineage (NCBI taxonomy): Bacteria > Pseudomonadati > Thermodesulfobacteriota > Desulfobulbia > Desulfobulbales > Desulfocapsaceae > Desulforhopalus > Desulforhopalus sp. The sequence continues at coordinate 960,192 of JAOTRX010000002.1, forward strand.
AGATTCCTCTGCAGGGTCTGCCGGAACCGCATCAGGTATAGCGGGATCTGACGGCGGCACTGATACGGTCAATGATGGCGACCGTGATAACAATGATGATGAGGATGGTGGTGACGTCATGGTTTTCATAACTCCGCAATTTATCAAAAAGGAAACAGCCTATCCCACCGGCTCCGGTAAAGCCGAGGATGGTGGCTGAACGTACGTCCGACTCCAGACGGTACAGGCTCATGGAGACGAAAAAGGGGGTGATCTGCGGTACCACCGCATAACAGATCACCTTGATAAAGCCGGCGCCGGTGGCGGTCAGGGCATCAATCGGCTCCTGTTGCGCCGTTTCGATACCTTCGGAAAAGAGCTTGATCAATACGCCCGAGGTATGGATGCCAAGGGCCAGGATGCCGGGCATCGGGCCGAGACCTACCGCTGAGACAAAAAGCAGGGCCCAGATAATCTCATTGATCGACCGGCTGAGGTTGGCGAAGAACCGCACCGTGACATAGATGCCGTTTTTGAGAAGAAGGGCCGAACCTCGGTTGCCGGGGATGATAATATTGAGGGTGTTTCTGGAGGCAAAAAACGACAGAGGAAAGGCGATAAGCACCGAAAGAATGAGTGCCAGTACTGCCATCTGGACAGTTTCCAGCATCGAAAGCAGATATTTCACCAAACTGCCGGTATGCAGGCTGGGAGGGAAAAACCCGCTGTCCTTGATCTCGGGATTGCCGGCAATGTAGGTGAACATATTGCCCCAGCCGTCTACGAGCAGCGGAACGCTCATATCCGTTGCCCGCCAACACCATGATAGCAAAATCAGGCCAAGGCCGATGACCATGATGTTGTAGGGATGGAACGGATTGGTCCGGCGCTTTATTTCATCTATATGCATAGTCGGGTAGTTTCTTTCTGCCGCTTGCAGGCACAGGTGGAGGCAAACAGTCGGCACCGGAGGGTGCCGACTGCCAGGATTTCCCTATTTTTTCGCCAGTTGCTTCTTAACCTCAATCTGCTCACGGATGGGATTGTAGGTTTTATCGTCGACATCGGTATAGCCCTGCAATTTCAATTTCTTCAGGCCCTCTTTGTCGTTGTAGGAGAGAAATGCCTCCTTGAGTGCCTTCTTCAGAGAATCAGGCAGATCCTTGCGGCAGGCCATGGGCGAGCCGGGAATCAGGTCGGAGGTCCACAAGATCTGGAAATCCTTGTCGGTCTGCCATTGCTTGCCATTGCCGCGGGCGAGGTCGAGGTCGTTGGTCGAGGCAATATCAACCTTGCCAGCCTTAATCGACAGGATGGAGGCCTCGTGGCTGCCCGAGTAGATGACCTTGGAGAAATACTTCTCCGGATCGATCTTCATGGTTTTGACAAAATAGACAGTCGGTACCAAGGTGCCGCTGGTGGAATTGGGGTCGGTGAAGGCCCAGACCTTGCCCTTGGCCTGTTCCATGTTGGTGATGGGGGAGTCTTTTTTGGTGATGATGATGCCTTTATAGCCCTTGGTACCGTCTTCGGCGACCTCCATGACCAGGGCCTCGGCACCGGCGCGATCAGCTGCCTCGACATAGGATTTCGGGCCGAAGTAGGCGACATCGACATGTTTGAACTGCATGGCGGTGATAACACCGGCATAGTCGGTTGCGACCTGGACCTTAATATCCAGGTTGAGTTTCTTTTCCAGGTACTTGGCAAGGTTGTCGAAGCGCTCGGTAATATTGTCGGACGACTCGGTGGGGATCAAACCGAGATTCAGTTGTTTCGGCCAATCGGTTGCTGCCGCAAGGCTGCCTGCCGGAAGACAGAGGGTCAAGACCAGGCTGATCAGTGCGTTGATAAGTTTTTCCTTCATTTTTTCACCTTTAGTTTGTCTCATGATTGAAGTTCCATCTGTTTGTGCCACTGCACAACAGACCGTAGAATCCACCGGGATTTTTTCTTTAAGAGAGGTAAGGGGCTTGCAAAATCAAGGGTGCGCCGCTGCCGCAGCCTGAAGCGGCAACCGGGTGTAGGGCACGCAGAAACAATCATTTGTCGGTAGCGCGGAATCATTTTTCTGATAAATCTGGGCAACTGTGGCAGCGCACAGGCCATCCGGCGGGCCGTCATAGACGATCCGTCCGCCATTCAAGCCGATCACCCTGCTGCAAAATTCCTTTGCATAATCAAGCTGATGCAGATTGGAGACAACCGTGATGCTGTATTTCTCGTTGGCGTTTTTCAAGGTTTCCATAACACTGCGGGCACTTACCGGATCAAGGGAAGAGATGGGCTCGTCGGCAAGAATAATCTCCGGTTGTTGGGCGATGGCCCGGGCAATGGCCACCCGCTGTTTCTGGCCGCCGGAAAGCTGGTCGCAGCGGCTGAGCGCCTCCTGCTCAATGCCGACCACTTTCATATACTCGTAGATTTCTTCGTATTGGCGGTGGCTGTAGTGTTTGAAGAGAGCTGAAACCAGGGGTTTGCGGTGCAGCATGCCGCTGGCGATATTGTCAAAAACGCTGAGCCGTGGAACCAGATTGAAACCCTGGAAAATCACCCCAATCTTGGCGCGGAGTGCCTTGAGTTCGTGGTGGCGAATTGTCCCAAGATTTTTACCAAGGACCTTTAAGCGTCCGTCGATGATTGAAGTGGTGGCATTGAGGCCCATCAGAAATGTCGACTTGCCAACACCGGAAGGTCCGATAATGCTGAGAAATTCGCCTTTTTTGATACTCAGGTCGATCCCCTGAATGATCTTTTTACGGCTGTATCCGAGTGTCAGATTTTCCGCTTTGATATGACCCATTTCTTTGCCCCCCTGCTGGTGAATTGAAGTTGCATCCTCCACCGCTACCCCTGCAGAATGCTCAGCTGGATTTGCCGGCGGACTCGTGATCAGTTGGCTGATGCCGAGTATGTTGATGACTGTGTTTTTACAAAGGGCGGATTAGGAATCTGTTCGAATTCCATAATGTTTGGGTGAGAGGAATCTTCAGAACGAAAGCGTCAGCTAACTCCATCATTTCAAAATACATTTTTAATATTTTCTAAATATCACACAACTACCTTGCAGGAAGCACAGGTATCAATGCCGTACCGGCATCGCCAGGCGGGACGGCTGTAACTCTATGGCCTTTCATCAACCAATTTCTTTGCAAGGATCCTATGAATACAACTCCGAAGACCGCAGTTCTGATTCCCTGCTTTAACGAGGAAGCCACTGTTGGCCAAGTGGTTAAGGATTTCCGCCGGAGCCTTCCCGAGGCCAAGATCTTTGTTTACGACAACAATTCAACCGACCGGACCGTCGAGGTTGCGAAAAATGCCGGAGCCGTGGTGCGGACCGAACCGCTGCAAGGCAAGGGCAATGTGGTGCGGCGGATGTTTGCCGATATCGAGGCGGAGGTGTATGTTCTCGTCGACGGCGATGCAACCTACGACGCTGCCGCCGCTCCGGGGATGATTAAACTTCTCGCCGATAATCAGCTGGATATGGTCAATGGCGCCCGGGTCACCGACATCAAGGAGGCCTACCGCCTTGGGCATCGCTTCGGCAACCGGCTGCTGACCTCCCTCGTCGCTCTGACCTTTGGCAATCGCTTAAAGGATATGCTGTCAGGCTACCGGGTGTTCTCCCGTCGCTATGTGAAGAGTTTTCCCTCTCTTGCCGTCGGCTTTGAAATTGAAACGGAACTGACGGTCCATGCCCTGCATCTGCGCATGCCCATTGCCGAAGTCGAAACAACCTACAAGGATCGTCCCGCCGGTTCTCTCAGCAAGCTCAGCACCTTTCGTGACGGCTTTCGCATTCTCTGGAAGATCCTGGTCTTTATCAAAGAAGAAAAGCCCATGGCCTTCTTCTCGTCGATTGCCTTTTTCTTCTGCCTTTCCTCAGTTGCCCTGATGATCCCGATCATGGTGGAATTCATCGAGACGGGGCTTGTGCCCCGTCTGCCCACCGCGGTTCTGTCGATGAGTATGATGATTATCGCCTTTCTCGGTTTTGCCTGCGGCCTGATCCTCGATACGGTTTCCCGCGGCCGCAGCGAAATGAAAAGAATGCGCTATCTGAGTACACCGGCAACCCTTAACGGACACTCCCAAGGCCACTACCAGTATGCATTCTGGGAATAATCCCGGAATCCCAGGATTGATCCCAGATACGCCACCATTCGATGGCCGCCATGACCATAATCAGCGGAGCCAGCCAGACAATCCGGCTTTGATAGCGATCGTGGGGTCCGGACAGCGCCCCACAGATAAAGGCATTACCGATAAGGGCAAAGAGGATAAAGACCGCCAGCAGCGTGAATTCCGGACGTCTGGCATACAACCCCCAGCATATACAAACCACCAGCCCGAAGGTTGAAAGGAGAGCGATGGGAATATGCAGGCCGTTCATGGCATCAAAGAGCGGCCTTGTCAGCAGCTCTTGCTGTTGACGAGCGGCGTTGAAGGCCAGTGAGACTTCCGGGGAGAGGTCGTTACTAAAAGTTCCCCGCGCCGCACCGTGGTATTGGTCCAAGCCGTCGCCGGTTGCGACCATAGTCATCTGCTCGGCAGTGGCAACCAGGGCCGTCCAGAGTGTCGCACCAGGATAGCTTTTAATACTTTCTTTCACTAAAAAACTCAGCTCGGCGTCGGCCTCGCCGCTCCAGCCACCGATATCCATAAACGGTGACGAACCGTTCCAGAGAAAATCATCGCCGGTATTCGGCAAGCGCTCCTGCAGGTCGCACAGTTTAATGCCCTGAGCCGGACAATGTTCGGCAAGCCAGCGCTGGGCGATGTTATCCTGTACCAGCCGGCCAAAGATAAAGGCCGGGCCGCCCGGGGTATATCCCGCCTTGTTAAAGAGAATAAAGTGAACAAGCGGCATGAGGATCAGGCTGGCCATAACGATCGCCGCCGGAGGCACAATGGTCAGGGGCAGCCGCCAGATCCATATTATTTTGCAGAACCAGGCAGCAAGGAGGATTCCGACGAGACCGACGGCCAGGGCCATACTCGACATATGCGACAGCAAACCTAAAAGGATGACAATGCCCAAGCCAATGCGTTCATAGAACCCGAGCCTTTGCCAGCAAAAGCCATAAAGCCATAAGCCAAGGACCGTCAGAGGTAACAGCAGATCAGGCATCAGCTGGCTGGTGTACCAGGAGATGCTGGTGAAAAACCCCAAACCGAGGCAGACCAGAGTGGTTGCCAAGGGCCCGGCTGGTAAACCATGGCAGCGGAGCATGAGATTGATGATCCACAGGGTGAGCAGCGACTGCACCGCCACCGGCCCGAAAAACGACCACCAGCCAAGGGAGGTCATAAAGAGAAAGGCGCCATAAAAGAAGGACCGGCCAAAGCCGAGGGTCATCTCCAGCACCCGCCCGACGTAGCCGCCGCTGTCGAAAAATACGATGGCAAAACCATTCCAGAGAGCAGGGGCGAGAAACACCGTAAGGCTAGCCGCCAGGCAAAGACACCAGGCCAGGCTTTTGAGGACAAGATTCCCCATCATGAGAGAGGGATTTGCTATGGGGAGGGTCACGTGGATCATGGGTATTCCTTTAACGAATATAATGTTGTAGAGCATCCTACAGAGCGGGATGCTCCGGCCTTTGTCCTGTTAAGAGAGCAACAAGATCGGTGCTCCACCGGTTGTCTGACCCATCATCTAAGGCGAGATTGTGGTTGGTGAGGTCGCCTGCGAAGGTGGCGACCACCTCCCAGAGTTCGGCCACCGGTCGCGGTGGGGCAATGGCAATGGGTCTGGAGAAGATCTGTTGTTGATTGAGGGCCAGCGTTTTCTGCATGGCCACTGTATAGAAGGTCAGGGGATTGATGGCGGTGGGGCCCCAGTATGCGGCATCCTTTAAAATCGTCCTGGCCCGGAGCAGATCGGCTCCGGTGACTTCCATCAGGTACAGGCTGCTGGTTCCAGGTGTCCCGACCGGTTCCCGTTCGACTCGAAAGGCATCGAGGATATCCTGCCGGGTGAGCCGGCCCGCTTGCCATTCCTGCCAAACCGACCCGAAGCCGACAAAGGCCGCATCAATCTGCAATCTTTGCACGGCTGCTCGGGCCGCTATACCGGCAATGGCGCGAGGCGACTGATCAGTTTTTACCTCCGCTACCGTCTCGCTGATCTCTTGCCGATAGTGGTGAAGGATTTTTGCCACTGCCTTGTTTATGCCCGGATCGGCTTGGATTGTTTCCGGGGTGTTGGCAACGAGTTGAAACTGACTGTCGGCGATAACCTTGTGTTCCAGGTCATAAAGTAGATCGTACCTGCCGATGTGTTCGGCCTGGGCACCGACATGGACGATGGCGGTGTCTTTGACCCGCAGGGATTTTTCCAGGGTGGTATGGCTGTGGCCGCCGAGAATCAGGTCGATGCCGTTGGTCTGCTCGGCAACGGCGATATCATCGGTTAGTCCCATATGGCTGACCAGTACCAAGATATCGACTTCCTGCCGGTATTTGGCAATAATCTCCTTGGATATCCCGACGAAGTCAAAATCCATTTCCAGCGCCGGCAGATCGGGATACACCGGGCCATTGTGTTGCCCGCCGTCGATGGCGTAGGGCCGGGCGGTGAGACCGAAAAAGCCGATTTTAACGCAACCGACCGTCATGACGGTGAAATCGCTGAAACCGGCGGGGATATCGCGTAAAGGGCTGTCGATCCCTCGATTGATTCGGGTATTGGTTGACAGCACTACCGCCTTGGGGTCATTGCTGAACAGCAGCAACTCCTTGATGCCCCAGGCAAAATCGTGGTTGCCGAGGGTGCGGACGTCATAGCCCAAGGCCTGGACGACTTCTCTTGTCGAACGGCCGTGGGACAGCTCTTCGGCGATCGACCCTTTCTCATAATCGTCACCGCTGTTGGAAAAGACGGTGAAGGGGTTTTCCTTCTTGACCGCTTCGTAATAGCCGCGAACCCGGCTTATTGGGCTGGAACCGTCTGCCTCCGGATTGTAGTTGGCGTGCATGTCGGAGATATGGACAAAGGAAATCTTCTGCATGGCCGACCGGCGGTCACAGGTCGGCCATCTATCCTGCCCTGGCGGTGACGGTTCCGCTCGTGCCACAGGGAGATGCAGGATGGCCACCGCCACGAGTCCTGTCAGAAAGATGAGGACACGGCAATAGCAAGGGGAACGCAGTGCTGCAAGAATTGACACGAGAAAGTCCATGATGGGCCTCCGCAAAGAGTTGACCTCGTCGGCTGGATAATCGGGGTAACGGCACACGGCAAATAGGAGAGAGCCCCATTGAATTTCTCCATCCGCACGCGATTGTGGCTACATCATGGTCTACGAATATTTGATTGCTGTCAGTGATTGTTAAAAGTTCTGTTAGAACCTGTGATTATGGAGGGGATGGCCGATGCCAAGTTGTAGAACTGCAGGGGAGAATGGTGGGAAGTGGCCGGTTGGAGATGGCTTGTGGGGAGAACATCGAGATCAGACCTGTCGGTTTTTACTGACGGGTTTTGAGTATGTCTTGCAGATACTCGAAATTAAGAATGGTGTCCGGAATGTCGATGTTTCGGGATCAAATGTCCTGCCTGACGATATTGTGACTATTACGGCAGGGGCAACCTGAGCCTGAAATCTGCCTTGGATCAGGTTTGGGTGAACAGTAGCTCCCTTTTGGGGGTTAAATCTGAAACCTTGATGTTGGCGCTGGCAATTTTACACCTTTGACCGTTCGTGCAATTTTTCATTCGCCCGAACGACCACGCAATACGACGACGCTTCGACCCTTCCGATCAATTTTCGTTGACATTCTGCTTGACAGATAAAAGGCGTGGAAATATATTTGCATATAAACAATAATTGATATGTTTATTTTTAACTCTCGTTTGGCCTGATGAAGGATAACAATGGCAGGAGAAGATGCAATGCACGATGGTCAAAGTCCAGTTTCAAATCTTGCCAATACAAAGTGCGAGCTATTTGACGGAGAATTTCAATCAGTTGCATTTTTGGCAAAAAGTCTCTCTGACGAAAACAGACTTCGTATCCTCCTCTGTATCAGACAAGGAAAGAAGGCAGTGGGAAGTATTGTCGAAGAACTTGGTCTTTCTCAACCTCTTGTATCGCATCATCTCAAAGAGCTTAAAAGGTCACTGTTGGTAAAAATCGAGCGCAGTGGTCCTTTCATATATTACGAGCTGTCAGACCCTGCCATTCTTGGGGCAATAAGGGATCTCAATACGGTAGCAAAAAATCTATTGGCGACTCGAACGACTTTTTAACAGATCCTGCAGGAGGTGATTGGCTTCTCATGAACGAAATAGAAAAAATATTCAGCAACTTGGATCCGGAAGATGCGGCAGATCAGACTGCTACCGCCCTAAAACAGCTTTTACCCTTACTCGGAGAGGAAGGCAGGAACCGATTTATCATGAATCTTCTTGGTGAGACCGGGCAAGACAAAATCTCCAGCATGGTTCATCTCTGACTGGCTGAATGTATGGGCGAAGGTGTCGACCCAACGCAGATGTGCCAGACTCTCGTGGACAAGGTTGCTCAATCCAAACAACTCATGGCCATAACTGATCCCGATCTTCTGTTGTTGTTTGAAGATTGGTTTGAGGAACTGGAAGATGAGATTATCTCATTGAACGGTAAATTTGGTCCTCTCAGTTCGGAGGATCTCGCAAAAAGAATTGGACTCTCTCTCAGAGGCGCAACTTTTCTCCTGTCAAAGCTGAATCGTCAGAAAAAGCTGCAAGGTTGAGGGACACTCCCCCTATCAATAAGGTCCAGTTATGCAAAATAAAAAAACAACATTCATTGCCTTTATGGCGGTACTCCTTACAATCGGATCCCTTTGGTTCACCAATCGCGCGGTTACGCCCAAACAAGCTACCTGGGACGATGTGCTTGTTGAGGGAAAAAACGGTAACTACCAGATCATTAAAACTGAAGATCTTGCCAGTCTTTACCACAAGGATGCGGGCAGTCTTTTGTTGGTGGATACCCGTCAGGAATGGGAGTACAGGACAGGCCATCTCAAGGGTGCGGTAAATTTCCCGATGGAACCGACCGCCTGGGCAAGATGGCAAAAGGCATCGGATCTTGAGAAATTTCTTGGGCCGGATAAGAATCGAACCCTTGTCTTCTACTGAGCGGGACTCACCTGAGTCCGCAGTGACTCGGCGGCCCGGGTGGCCGTACAACTCGGTTACAAAAACGTTTATCGCGATCCATACGGTTATCCTGAATGGCAAGGAAAAGGTTTGCCGGTTGTCAGCGCTCCTGCCGGACTTGCGTCGACTGCGGAAGAGACTAAGACACCTGGTCCTCTCTCCGGCTGGGCAATGATCTGGACGTTGCTGGGTATTTTTGCAGGTGGCATGGCCCTCAATCTCACCCCCTGTGTGTATCCGATGATTCCCATCACCGTATCGTATTTTGGCGGTCAAGCTACCAAAGGTGGCGAGGGCCGTGGCAGGCTTTTTGTGCATGGTCTGTGCTACTTGCTGGGACTGGCCCTTACCAACTCCTTACTCGGGGTGGTCGCATCCCTGACCGGCGGTCTCATGGGCGCGATGCTGCAAAATCCGGTTGTCCTTATTGTCGTTGCCGGTGTTCTGGTCTTTTTCGCAACGAGCCTTTTGGGGTTGTGGGAGATGCGCCTGCCAAGCGGTCTCACCCAAGCTGCGGCGAAATCGTATACCGGTTATTTCGGCAGCCTTTTTATGGGGATAACCCTTGGTGTGGTTGCCGCCCCCTGCATCGGTCCGTTTGTCCTCGGTTTACTCACCTGGGTGGCAAGCATGGGGAGCCCATGGATTGGTTTCGTGGTCTTTTTCACCCTGAGTCTGGGCCTCGGTCTGCCGCTCTTTTTCCTTGCGATGTTTTCCGGGCAATTGGAGAAGCTCCCCCGCTCAGGCGGCTGGATGATCTGGGTAAGAAAGCTGATGGGATGGGTGCTGATCGGCATGGCCGCTCATTTTATCCGGCCAATTCTGCCGGGACACGGGGGGACCATTCTCATTGCCGTCGTCGCCTTGGCTGCCGGCCTGCACCTCGGCTGGTTTGACAAGAGTCAGGCCAACTTCCGAGCGTTTCCGGTGCTTAAGGGTGGCGCGGGTATTGCCGGATTGGTGATAGCTACTTTTCTCATTGCCAGCATGGCAATGGTAGGTCCTGGCGTTACCTGGAAACCGTATACTGAGGAAACTCTCAAGGAAGCGCAAAACCTCAAAAAGCCGGTGATCATTGATTTCTATGCTACATGGTGTACGCCATGCCGGGAACTCGAAGAGGTTACTTTCCATCAACCCGACGTGGTCCAAATGGCAGAAAAGAATTTTACCTTGGTCAAAGTAGATGTGACCAAAGGCGGTAATGCGTTTCACGAGGAACTGTTGAAAAAATACAACGTGAAAGGAGTGCCGACCGTTGTCTTTCTCGATGCCTACGGTAAGGAGCGCTCTGATCTTCGTCTCGTGGATTATCTGCCACCAGACAAGTTTCTTATTCATATGCGAGATATTATCGATACTCCGAAGAAATAACGAAGACGCCAAACACAAATTATTGGCGGCAAGTGGAGATGGCCTGTTGATGGCTTAAAAATCAGAAAAGGAGAAGATCATGCTCAAAGTCCGCTTTTTTCTTAACGAACCAAACGGCAAACCGTGAAAACACTTCAAACAGATTATGCCCAGGTTGGGCGAAAAATATCCGGTTGAATTCGATGTCACCTCAAAACCTAAGTCTGAATACGAGACCGATGAGTACTTTGCTCTAGATCTGCCAGTAGCTCCAGCGGTTATGGTCGGTGATGATATCGCCGTGGAAGGTTCCGATATATCCGATCACGATTTGGAAGTGTGCATCTGTCGAAAGCTTGGACTGCCGGAGCCACAGAAAAAAGGGCTGATGGACCGGCTCTTCAACAAATCATAAAATTACTTGAGATACCATGTTAAGACTTCGCATTTTCCTCAACGAACCGCAAGGCAAGACGTGAGAGACTTTCACCACTATGCTTCCTAGGATGGAAGAGAAATATACTTTAAAAATCGAAACTGTCTCAAAACCACGAGATGCATACCGGACAGCTGAGTACCAGGCAACCGGATTGCCAGTCGCTCCAGCGGTGCTGTTGAACGATGAACTTCTTGTTCAGGGAGCACCGATAAGTGAGGAAGAACTTGAATCGGCAATTTGTCGTCATTTGGCAAACAAGTAACGCCGGGACAGCCTTAAAGGTCTCTACTATTAATCCGTACGCCGAATGCCGGACATTGGTGAAAAAATATGTTGTGCAATCTCAGCGACATGATTGCTCGGCACCGGACCACTTATGTACGGCAATCAGTAACCGTCTTAATAATACTCTTGCTCGTAGGCTGCCGGAGAAAGGTAACCAAGTCTCTTTTGCTTTCTTTGGCGGTTATAAAACAGCTCTATGTATGTTCGAATCTCACGCATCGCTTCCTCACGACTAGTACAACGCCGATGGAAAGTGAGTTCGGTTTTCAGTATACCCCAAAAGCTTTCCATGGGAGCGTTATCATAACAGTTCCCCTTGCGGCTCATGGCGTAGCCGGCAATTGCGCCGGTGTACAAATCCTTGTGTCCGGCTAGATACAACCAGCCCTCATCTGTGGGGATAGACGTAATATCGATCAGCCAGACTTGATTCGGAGCATCTGAGGTAAAAGCTTGACCCAGCAAGTTGGTTGGGTGCTACTGGTTCGGTATGATCGGAGTCCGTCGTTGCTCTGTATTTTTTCTTTTGTTTGCAGCGGATTCCATATTCACGACGTAAACGTTTGAGGCGCCAAACACCTACAGAAACACCGTGATCGGCTAAATCGTTCTGAAGTCGCTCGGGGCCATAGCTCTCACCGGTTCGTCGGTGGGCGGCCTTGATTTCTATCGCTAATTGAGCATCCTCCTTTCTTCGCGCCGATGGAGGCCGGGACCGCCAAGCAAAATAACCGCTCACTGAGACTGAGAATACCTCACAAAGCATTGGTAGTGGGTAGGTGGGTCGCATATCTTCCATTATCGCGTACCGGGCAGCGATTCCTTGGCAAAATACGCAGCAGCTTTTTTTAGGATGTCTCGCTCCATCCGCACTGTAGCCAACTCCTTCTTGACCCTCGCCGGTTCAAGTTCCACCTCTGTGAGAGGGCGTCGGTTTTTGCCAACGTTGCCAAGGTTGCCCGCCCGTGCGGCCCTCACCCAATTTTCGAGAGTGCTTTTCGGCAAAGAAAGTCGTTTGGCGGCTTCTCCAGATGAAAGTCCATCTTCGATCACCAAACGCGCAGTCTCTTCGCGAAACTCTTTCGTATATCTCCCTTGCGGAATCTTTTCCATGTCGACACCTCCTCTACTGTTTACGAATCATCAGTGTTTTGGTGTCCACTTTTTTCAACCTACCTCAATTTTTCAATAGAATGATTCTCCACAATCCTTGCCTGATTCTCCAGGAGTTAATAAATTCCTTTGTTCGAGGTCAGCCTATGGTTAGAATATGCTAAACTCTTAATTGGAGGACGCATGAGCCCTGACAATAGTCTTCACAGGCAGGATGACGAAGCTCTTGCTGAAGCAATGGGATCTTTAGTAGAAAAAATGGACCGCTGGACGTCTGCGAAAGGAAATGAACCGGTCACCGTTTACCCTGCTTTGTCAATCTATCGGTACCAGGCTCCCACCGAGCTGACGAGCTACCTGCAGGAACCGAGCATTTGCCTGATCGCCCAGGGCCACAAACGCGTATTGCTCGGCGAAGATGAGTATTTTTATGACCAGGACCATTATCTGATAACATCCATTGATCTGCCGCTGGTCGCGCAGATTCTTGAAGCAAGCAGAGAAAAGCCCTACCTGGGTCTTACCCTGAAATTGGAAAAGAAGCATATCGCCCAGATGATGGTTGACAATGAGCTCTCGATTTCCCGGAGCAAAAATGAAAGCAGAGGCCTTGCTGTCAGCAGGATAACACTGCCAATGGTGCAGGCCTTTCTGCGCCTAATTGATCTGCTTGATCATCCGGACGACATCCCAGCCCTTGCCCCTCTTATGCAAAAAGAAATACTGTATCGCCTCCTCACGGGAGAACAAGGGCAGCGTTTGCGGCAAATCTCAATGGTTGACAGCCATAGCCACCAGATTGCCCGGGCCATCGACTGGTTGAAGGAGAATTACGATAAAACATTCAAGGTCGATGACCTGGCATCGCACACGGGAATGAGCACCTCAAGCCTCCATTATCATTTCCGCGCCATTACAGCTATGAGTCCGCTGCAGTTTCAGAAACGGCTGCGGCTGAACGAGGCCAGGCAACTCATGCTCATGGAACAGAAGGATGCGACGACAGCTGCGTTCGCAGTTGGCTACGAAAGCCCTTCCCAGTTCAGCCGTGAGTATAGCCGGCTTTTCGGTGCTCCGCCGTCTCGTGATATCAAACGACTCCTTGAGATTACGAGCAATTAGGTACTAACTCTTACTTCTTTTTCTTATGGCAAAACATAACGCCTGCGTTATTCCGCGCAGGCGTTATGCTGGTTTCCTTATTTCTGAGTTGCCTTGAGGTTTTCTTCAAAGAAGGATTGGAACTTATCAAAAGGAATCTTATCCATCCGGTCATACAGATCGACGTGGTTAGCACCAGGGACAATCAGAAGTTCCTTCGGCTCTGCCGCCGCTGCATAGGCTGTTTCGCTGAAATAACGCGAGTGGGCTTTTTCACCGTGGATCAGCAGGAGCGGTCGCGGTGATATTTCCTTGATATAGGTGAGGATCGGCATGTTCATAAAGGAGAGTGGGGTGGTCTGTGTCCACGCGTTACCAGAGTTAACTGAACGTTTATGATACCCGCGTGGCGTCATGTAATAGCCGTGATATTCCACGAGGAATTGCGCTTCGCCGCCTTTCAGCTCGTTGTAAGGAGATTGATACGCTGGCGTTCCATTTGCCGCATCCTTCCAGCGTTGCTCAGCCAGTTGTTCCAGCGTTTTTGTACGTTGTTCAAGGGTCACACTGTCGTTGTAGCCTTTGGACATGACGCGCGTCATATCGTACATGGTGCTGGCGACTACGGCTTTGATGCGCTTATCAACGGCGGCGGCGTTCAATGCCATGCCACCCCAGCCGCAAACACCGATGATGCCGATTCGTTCACGGTCAACGAAAGACTGCGTGCCAAGGAAATCTATCGCTGCGCTAAAATCTTCGGTATTGATGTCCGGCGAGGCGACGTTGCGGGGTTCGCCGCCACTTTCACCGGTATAGGATGGATCAAACGCCAGCGCGACGAATCCGCGCACCGCCATCGTTTGCGCATAGAGACCCGACGATTGTTCCTTGACTGCACCAAACGGGCCGCCGACGGCGATTGCCGCCAGCCGTTGGCCATCGCGGTTCTTCGGCAGATACAAGTCGGCGGCCAATGTGATGCCGTAACGGTTCTTGAAAGTAACTTTCTGGTGATCAACCTTCTCGCTCTTTGGGAAGGTTTTATCCCATTTGCTTTCAAGCGAAAGGTCTTTTGCTGACACAGGGGAGTTGGTCATGGTCAATGCTCCAATCATTGCGGCTATCAAGCCAATGGTTTTCCACGTATTCATAGTTGTATCTCCTTTGTTTGTAATTCATTCCAGTTCAAAACTGATTTGTACATCTTCAGAGCCAACGGCATCGGCAAGCCCGGAAGCATCATTGATGCGGCCAATTTTTGTGTAGCTGTAGGGTGTCGGGAAGCTCTTGTAGAAGAGTACCAGGGTGCGGGAACTCCAGATCATTAGATCGCCCGCCTGAATCATTTTCGGATTCGAATCTTTCGTAGGCAGTCTTTTGGGAAGATCAAATTTCTTTTCGTTGGCATGAAGATCACTCATATCCAGGGTTAGCGGCAACATTTCTTTGAATGCGGCTACCGTTGCATTGTCTTCCAACCTGGCCATGACAACTTTGTTTTCATTAATCGTAATTCTGAGTTCCATTTTTAGATTGCTCTCCTGAGCGTGGACCTGCCCGCTTAATAATAAAGCTATCAGGGCTACTATCGGAAATACGGCCTTTTTAAGTTGGCGCATGGCTTACTTCTCTTCTGACCAACCAAAATCTGTTGGGAAGCTTGAAAAGTGAGAAATTTCCTTCAAGATCATGGCTCGGAAGAATATTTTACCGCAGGCATATATATGATATTCCGATGATACATTCATGACAGTTCCCTCATGTGAGCTGAATGGTGGATATCCTTGATGGATGGTTCCACTATAGAGCCTGCATGGAGGTAACCGTTAGATCGATCCTACAGAGTTATTGCCTGATTCTCCAAAACCATGAAGTATAAGGATAGTTTTCTAAGGTTGTTGACGGTAAAGGCAACCAAGCAGCTTCAGCCAACACCATGGGAACCGGGAATGAGGTTAGATAACTAGGGGTGTCACTAGAGTGGCTTCACTAGGAAGAGCCGTATTTGGTGAGGCACATCACGGCAATCGAGATGAGCCCTGATGCGGGCGCAATCCACATATCATCGGTCAGCCACTTGAAGGGGTGGTTGAGGCCGACGAACGCCGACAGGATGCGAGATAGCCCGGAAGGTCAGGTGTGCGTACAGATAGCAGAAAGGTTCCAGCCTCGAAAAAGAAAACGTAGTTCTGATGACAAGATTTGTGCCGGCAACCGTATTCTGAGGAAAAACAGAATATTTTTAAGGTGTTCCCTTCCAACTTCAATGTCTGATATGAAAAGGTGTGTTGAGTAATATGGGTGGCGGTTGGAAGAGTAGAATCAACTTTTACAGTCAGCACGGTATTGTTGCTGATGTCTAGGTGGTTCCTATCCACAGGGACAGTAGAGCATAAAAGGACATTGACATATTAGACCGATTGGTCTAATGTATGACTCATGAAACGCATTCACAATAAAGAAGACATCATCCAGATTGGGCTCGACATCGTATTAAGCAGAGGTTTCAATGCTACCGGTGTAGAGGCGATCTTGAAGCAGGCAAACATCCCAAAGGGTTCATTTTACAACTTCTTTTCCAGCAAAGAAGAATTTGGGCTGGAAATAATCGACACATATGTTGCAGAAGTTGGTGAACTTTTCCAGACCATTTTCACGGATGAGTCTCTACCACCACTGGAGCGCATTAAAAAAAGCTTTGAGGCAAGAATTGCGAATTTTGAAAGCAATGACTGCACCAAAGGGTGTCTGCTCGGCAACCTGAGCCTGGAAATGTCCGACCGATACGAGAGTGTCCGGGAACGTCTTGTGCAAGGACTGCAACTTTGGACAAAGAATTTATCCGGTTTGCTTCTTCAGGCACAAAAGGAAAAAGCCATCCCTGCAGACATGAACGTGGACATGCTGGCGGAAAACCTGATCGCATCGTTCCAGGGAGCGCTGCTTTGCGCCAAGGTCAAAAAGTCTCTTGAACCATTGAGAAATTTTATTCACTTGTATTTCGATATATTCCTTGCGCAGAGGTAAGAAAACTCAATCACTGATGATGTTTTTTTGTGATAATTATTACGTAGACCAGTCTAGGCGCATTGCCGTCTGCACCAGGCCATTTTCTCTCGCATTATGAACGGATGAGCGGCTCGATAACCATGCTGATGAGGATCTCCATGAAAAAAAGTAATTTAAAGAAGTTTGCCGGTTTTTCGCCCAGGTATCGCATAGCGCTCTTCATCGGGACAGTGGTCGTCGGAGCAGTGGTTGCCATTGCCTACGGTGGTGTTTTGGGAAGAGAGGGAAAACTGTCTGTCGAGTCGGCCTCTCCCCGCCTGGTCCGATCTTTTACGGTGATGTCCATACAAGGCAGTGCCGCTGAATATACAGGAGTAATTCACGCTCGTACGGAAAGCCATCTTGGGTTTCGCGTACCCGGCAAAATAATCGAGAAACTGGTGAAAGACGGAGACCACGTCAAACGCGGACAGGCACTGATGCGGCTTGATCCGACAGACCTGAAACTTGCCGCCGCTGTCGCCCGGGAGGCAGTGGAAGCGGCCCGAGCCCAGAATAATCTCGCCCTGGCGGATGGCAGGCGCCTGCGTAAACTGGTCGCCATGGAAGCTGCATCCGTACAGGAATATGACCGGGCAAAATCGTCGGCGGACGCCACCACCGCCCAACTGAAAGCCGCCGTTGCCCACTCGGCGCAACTGGAAAACCAGGTGGACTATGCCGTTCTCAAGGCTGAGGCCGACGGCGTCATTATGGAAACACCGGCAGACGTCGGCCAGGTTGTAGGTGCGGGTACCGTAGTGATTCGTCTCGCCCATGACGGTGCGCGCGAAGCGGTTGTCAACCTTCCCGAGGGGGAGGCAAAGGTTGCAAAAAAGTTCAGGGCCGTCGCCAAGCTTTATGCCGATCAGGATCAAACCTTCCCAGCGCAGTTGCGCGAATTATCGGCAATGGCCGACCCTCTTACCCGGACCTATCAGGCGCGTTACACACTGAGTGGCGCAGGGGAAAACGCTCCTCTTGGCGCAACCGTGACGGTTCATCTGGATGGCAAGGAGACCGATGGCGCGGTGAAGCTGTATGAAATTCCCATCGGTGCATTGTACGACGGTGGCACGGGCACCAGCGTGTGGGTGGTAAAAAAGAATCCTGATACCTCAATCGTATCGCGCCAATCAGTCGAAGTCGCCAAGCTCGGCAGCGAAACGGCCCTGATCAGCAAAGGCCTCAAGCCGGGGGAACGGATTCTTGCCTTGGGGGCTCACCTTGTCACGGAAGGGGAACAGGTCAAAATCATTGCCGATCCGGCGCAGGAGCAAAAATTATGAGCCGTTTCAATCTATCCGCTTTTGCGGTACGTGAACGCGCCCTCACCCTGTTTGCGATTATTGCGATTATGGTCGCCGGGGGATATGCCTTCCTGCATCTGGGAAGAGGCGAGGACCCTGCATTTACCGTAAAGATCTTGACCGTGTCGGCGGTATGGCCGGGTGCAACCGCGGGGGAAATGCAGGAACAGGTGGGCGACCGGCTGGAAAAACGTCTCCAGGAACTTGAATTTTACGACCGGACGGAAACCTCCGCATATCCTGGAATGCTGACCATGAAGCTCTACCTGAAAGACTCCACGCCGCCCAAAGAGGTGCCGGATGAATTCTACCAGGCGAGAAAAAAACTAACGGATGAAAAAATACATCTGCCGCAAGGGGTGATCGGTCCCCTTGTCAATGACGAGTTTGCCGATGTGTATTTTGCCATGTATGCCTTGTCGGCAAAAGGTCTCCCCCACCGTCAGCTGGTGCTGGAAGCGGAAGCGCTTCGTCAGCGGCTTTCCCGGATAGACGGCGTGGAGAAAGTCTCTCTTCTCGGTGAACAGGACCCGAAAATCTATGTCGAGATTTCCTACAAAAGGTTGGCAACTCTTGGCGTCAAGGCAACTGACCTGTTTGACGCTCTGGCAACCCAAAACGATATGACCCCTTCGGGGTTTGTGGACACAGCCGGACCGCGTGTCTATCTGCGGCTTGATGGAACCATTGGCGGCGTTGAAGCAGTCAAGGCAATTCCCGTGGCAAGCGGCGGGAAATTACTTAAAATCGGCGATGTGGCCGAGGTCACCCGCGGTTACGAAGATCCGGCTACCAAAAAGATACGTCACCAGGGAGAGTCTTCGATCATCCTCGCCCTTGTCATGAAAAAAGGCTTCAACGGCCTGACCCTGGGCAAGTTGCTAAATGCCGAAGAAGCGGCGATTCATCAGGAACTTCCTCTTGGCCTTGCGTTGTCCAAGGTATCGGATCAGTCCCACGTCATTTCCGAGGCAATTGATGAGTTCATGCTCAAATTTGCGGTTGCGCTTGGTGTTGTCATCGTGGTGAGTCTTGCGACGCTGGGATTCCGTGTCGGGATCGTCGTGGCCGCGGCCGTGCCGCTTACCCTTGCCGCCGTGTTCGTGATCATGCTGTTTACCGGAAGGGATTTCGACAGGATTACCCTGGGGGCGCTGATTCTTTCCTTGGGGCTGTTGGTCGATGATGCGATCATCGCCATCGAGATGATGGTGGTCAAAATGGAAGAGGGCCTGGATCGCATCCAGGCTGCTACCTATGCCTGGACATCCACAGCCAGCCCCATGCTTTTCGGCACGCTGGTTACCATCGCCGGTTTCCTGCCGGTTGGTTTTGCCAGATCAACGGCAGGTGAATATGCGGGAGACATCTTCTGGGTCGTAGCATTCTCCCTCATCACCTCGTGGTTTGTCGCCGTGCTCTTTACCCCCTACCTGGGTGTCAAGCTTCTGCCTGACATTAAACCGATTGCCGGAGGGCACGACGCCATCTATGCAACTCCAAATTATCAACGGTTTCGCGGCATTGTACGGAAAGTCGTCGATTATAAATGGCTTGCAGCCGGGGTAACGATTGCTCTTTTTATCTTGTCTGTGGTCGGGATGGGATCGGTGGAGAAACAGTTTTTTCCCAACTCGGATCGCACCGAATTAACGATAGATGTCAACCTTCCTCCCGGCAGTGCCTTTGCGACGACCGAGAGATCAATCAAAAACATTGAAAAAACCATTATGGCCGAACCGGAGGCCCAGGCCGTCACCAGCTATATCGGCCAAGGCATGCCCCGCTTCATCTTGTCGTTGAATTCCGAACTGCCCAACCCGGCCTATGCCCAAATCGTCGTCGCAACCGAAAGCCCGGCGGCACGCGATGCACTGAAAAGCAAGCTTCGCGAGATCATTGCCCAGGGCGCGTTCCCGGAAGCACGTGTCCGGGTGAAACAGTTTGTCTTCGGCCCGCCTGTACCATTTCCGGTGCTCTTTCGGGTCATGGGGCCGGACGAAAACGAGTTGCGCCGGATTGCCCGTGAAACCCGGGCCATTATGGCTGAAAATCCGAATATGCGCGATGTGCATCTGGATTGGGGCGAACGGACGCAAAGCCTACGCCTGGTCCTCGACCAGGATCGCCTTCGCCTGCTCGGCCTCACCCCGCAAGAAACCGGGCTGCAATTACAGGCGATTTTGAATGGTGTGCCCACCACGCAGATGCGCGAAGGCATTCGCACGGTCGACGTGGTGGTTCGCGCTCCCGGCTCCGAGCGCCACAGTCTGGAAGATATCGAAAATATAACCTTAACCACCAGAGACGGGCGCTCGATCCCGCTGTCACAGATTGCCCATCTCGAATCCCGTATGGAGGATGGGCTGCTGAAACGCTACAACCGCGAATCGTATATCGCTGTTCAGGGGGATGTTGTCGATGGGGTCCAGCCTCCGGATGTAACGGCGCAGATTCTCCCCAAACTGACAAGCCTCAAAGCAGTGCTTCCCCCAGGATACCGCATAGAAACAGGTGGTTCCGTGGAAGAAAGCAAAAAGGCCGATACGGCACTGGGGCTGCTTTTCCCGCCGATGGCGCTCCTGATGCTGATCTTCATCATGCTTCAGGTCCGCTCATTCGCCACGATGTTCATGGTGTTCGCCACGGCGCCTCTCGGCTTGGTTGGAGCCGTGCCCACCTTGCTCATTTTTCACCAGGCTTTCGGTTTCAACGCCATTCTGGGATTGATTGGCCTTGCGGGGATCATCATGCGTAACACCCTGATTCTCGTCGATCAGATTCGTCACGATCAGGCAGCGGGACTCAGTGACTACGAGGCCATTGTCGAATCCACCGTCCGTCGCGCACGCCCGGTGGTGCTCACCGCCGTGGCCGCGATGTTTGCCTTTATTCCCCTGACTTTTTCCAGTTTCTGGGGACAACTGGCCTATGTGTTGATCGGCGGAGTCGGAGTCGGAACGATTCTGACCCTGCTCTTTTTGCCGGCTCTTTATGCAATCTGGTTCAAAGTGAAGCAGCCCCTCACCGTTGCTGAAGAAGGAGTCTGGACATGTTCCGCGGAATTGCAATCCTGAGTATCGCTTACGAGCTGCGACTCAGATTTTAAAATAAAAACAGTATATTGCGAGGGAGAATGAAATGGGAGATCTTCTGAAAATTGAAGGACAAATAGAATTCGATGTAGTGGAACACGTGGCTGAGCGGGTTGTTTCCGAAATGCCCATTCAGCCCGGTGTAATGAATCCATATGGTGTTGTTCATGCGGGGGCAATCCTATGGTTGGCGGATGTCACCGCCACCATATTGGCACTGGGCTCATCATCCTTTCCCACGGAAGGCATGTCGGGCTTTCCGCTTGCCATAACGCTGAACGCGAACTTTATCAGCAACCAGAAGGAGGGGACGTTCAGGGCAGTCGCTTCTTTCGTAAAGAAGGGAAAAAAGGTCAATGTCGTGCGAACGATCGTCTACGGCAAGAAAGACCGTTTGATTGCCGATGTGACTACGAACCATGTGCCGGCAAAGTGAAACGAGAAGTCCCTGAAACTACCGGCAGCTGGTAACTGCTCGATTAAAGCAGAGTGTATCAAAGAGGCGTATTCTTTATAAAAATTAAGGAGAATAGGATCGAACCAGAATGGAGACCTCAGGATTTGGTGGCCACAGAAAAATCTATGCCGATCTTCTCAAGCGTTTGGCAAGTGCGGATATTGCCAGATTAGCCGGACATCTCAATCTGCCGATTAACAATACCGGGGAAGCCGAGATTCCATTTTTGGGTCAAACGTACCTGATATCCAACCAAGGTGTTCGGAGAAGGGACCAAAGAAGTTTCCCGCAGACCACGGGAAGTGTTTTGATCCACTATTTACTGGCAGGCAGCAGCAGTCGTCCAGCGGGGAAGTTTGTTCCCTTGGCAGAGTTGGCCGGGCCATTATTCAAACAAAGCAGTTATTCCCAAGGTGCCTTAGAAGGCCCTTTAATTAAACGATTCCAGGGACGCATTCCAGAATTTCTATCGATTGCGGAATCTATCGGTGGCCTGCAGGGGGGCCTTTCCGGATTAGGTTCCGTAAGCGTTATTTTTGATGTACTGCCCAGCATATTACTGCAGCTTATCTTCTACGATAAAGACGATGAGTTTCCTGCCCGCGCAACCGTGCTGCTGGATGCTAACGCAACGCAACTCATCGATTTTGAATCCCTGGCAGTCTTGGTAACGATATTTGTTCGATTTTTGACAGAAACTGAAGGTTCCCGTTTATCAAAAACACAGTTGGAGGGTTATGTGGGATCGCCTTCACCCGACAATGGAAAATATCCTATAAATTCTGTGAGATGCCTACAAAAAACCGAAAAACCGGGACAGAATTTTAAAGACGGCCTTTCACCGAGTGAGTATCGAAGTAGATTTACCGGTGATGATGACCTAGCATCCAGCGATCATTGAGATATCCTTCGGCAAGCTCATAGTATATGCAGGGGCCGATAGCAGAGGTTCTTCCTGTGATGTCCGGATCACTGAGTCAAGCAAGATCAGATTCAAAAGATTGTTGAAAACTGCTCCATTTTTCATCATTCCATTGGGCTGATACTTGCAAATCGGACCTTGAAAGCTGAATAGACCTCCAGGTTGTCAAAAGCGATCAAACCCGAAAAACAGAGCCTGCCTGATCGTAGCTCAAATTACACAAGGTTTTCTGCAGAAAGACGCGATACAGGAAGGGTGTACGCCGCAGCAGGGCGTCCCTTGGCGAGGGTGGCAGCGGCGGGACGGTTGGATTCAGCCTTTGCTGCACTCACCTTCTGAGTCGAAGTTGTACTGGCTTGCCCTAATTGTTCCAATCGGGCGGTGGTGTTCTGCAGGAGGTTGGTCAGCCGGCCGGAAATTTCATTTGAGTATTCATGGACCTTGGCGGCGAGGGTGCGGTTGGTAGCGGCGTCATTGCTGACTTCGGCAATGCTCATCGAGACCTTGCGGGTGTTTTCCGAGGTGCGAGCGGCCAGGTCGGCGATGGTGTCGGTTACCGCTTTTTGTTTGGCAACCGCCCCGGCGATATTGCCGGTTCGATCATTGAGGGCCTGCATTCGTAGGTCAATTTCCTGTAAATGGGTGAACAGCACGGAGCGTGCTTTCTCAATAGCCTCGACCTTCTTCAGGGCGTCACCTGTTGCCTGTTGCGTTTTCAGAGATAATTGTTTTATCTCACCAGCCACCACGGCAAATCCTTGTCCGGCGGCTCCTGCTCTCGCGGCCTCAATTGTAGCATTGAGCGCAAGCAGTTTCGTCTGGTCGGTTATCTCCTCGACTGAGGCGATTATGCTGCCGATGGCTCTGACGGAGGTGTTCAGCTCAGCAATATGCTGCCGGGACCTGTCATTGCTTTCAAGGATTGAAGCGACAATACCGTTCTGGTCCTGGATCTGCGCATTGATGCCCTGAAAGGCCGACTGCAGACAAACCGTCGAGGCTGAGACGTCGTCGGTGTGTTTGGCTGTTTCGCCTGCTCGCAGCGACACGGTTTCTGCCCGACTTTCCGTGAAACTTGCCAATTCTTGCAAAGAATTGGCCGTGTCCACCAGCTCTTTGGCGCGGCCATCGAGGGTGTTGACAACCTCGGTAATGGTCGCAAACATCTCATCAACCAGCACCTTCTCGTGGGCCTTGCGCTCGTTTTCATGTCTGATTTTCAGCAGTGCCTCACGAAAATTACTGATTGCTTCTGATAAGACGCCGATCTGGTCCTGGCGGTCCTTGTAGGGCATGTCCGGGGATTTGCCGGAATTGATGGCGTCAAGCGTGTCCGTCAGGGTATGCAGCGGTTTTTCGACGATAATTCGCACCAAGAAAAACAGGACAATCATGTTGGCGAAGACGGCAAGACCTGCCATGATAAGGGAAAATTGCCGCTGCTCGTGACGAAGCGCGGTAAGATCCTGCTCCATGGTGCTGATTTCTTCAACATGTTGGAGGATTTCGTTGCGGGTGGTCTCGGCGGCCAGGCCGGCATCGGCCATTTTCGCACTAAGCTCAGTTATTTTTTGCCTGAGGTCGGCGCCGCTTGCTGATTTCGCAACAACCGCATCGAGTATCGTCCGCAGTCTTTGGCCGTCTTCGACGGGATTACTGCCGGCAAGGGTCAGGTATTCGACTGCGTCTTGAAAATTGCCCTTGCCGTCAAAGATACCCAAGGCCAATCTCAGGGCCTTGTCCTTGTTGGTCTGGATGATGAAATTGTTTTTGGCAAGGTTCCGCCGTTCATCACGATTAAAGAGATGGCTATAGGCCTCTCGTCCCTTGAGAATTTGTCGGTCGGTTATCTGAAAGACCTCTTCCACTGCTTCAATGATGGCAATTTTGGGATCTATCCTGAAGAAGTTGGGGAGGGAGAGGAACTCGTCCTGCAGTTTGACGATCGCCATGCGCAGATTGGCGCTCAAATTCTCTTTGATGGCAAGCACCTCGTTGACTTTTTCGGCAACGGTGGCAGTCGATTGCAAGTGCACATACAGCAGTGCGCCGATGAATAGATTGGATGCCAGGGCCACGCCCACCAGGATCTTGACTCCGACGCTGGCCAGTCGGGTCCGGGCCTTTTTGATGATTGCCATTGTTGCTCCAGGATTTGAAAAATATGAAAAGTATAAGTCCGGCATTAACGCTTGCCCGGTTCAGGTGTCCGACGGTCGCGGACAATTACCGATCCCGGAATTTCCTTGGCCCTCTTTTTCAGGTCAGTGGCAATTGAAGACACCTCGGCAAAGGAATTGATACGGTGGATTTCGGTGCTGACGATGCCGATCGACAGGGACAGCAAGTTGAATTGCTGCTTGTTGCCCTGGCGATCAAGGCTTGAATACGAACCTTCGCGGCACTCCTCCGGGGAATGGAAGAGACAGAGCTTTTCCGTGAACCGGTCGATGAGATATTGACAAACCGTGGTTGAATTCTTCGGTCTGGTGATAAGAATGAAGTCATCGCCGCCGATATGGCCGGCAAAACCAACAGACTGTCCCTCCCATTTCGCCAGGGCCTCAACCATCAGGTCGCCGACCGCCTTAATGACCCGGTCGCCCATTTCAAAGCCGTGGCAGTCATTAAAGGGTTTGAAGCTGTCTAGATCGATGTAGCAGACATCAAAATGGATCGACTGGGAAAGCATCTTGGCGATTTTCCGCTGGATGTATTCATTACCGGGCAAGCCGGTCAAAGGGTTGGCGCCGCGGGCGAGCATCATGCTGTTTTCCGTGACGGCATTGAGGATGGCGCTGACCGCGACAATGCCGATGTACTTGCCGCTGCGGGTGATGCAGATATCATCATAGACCGAGATCCGGCTGCGCAGATGAATCTTTCTGGCGACGTCTTCTACCGATAAAAAATGGGGGACCTCAAGGAAATCATCTTCAAGGATTTCTTCTATCTTTTTGTAGTAGTTGAGACTGAGGCCATAGCCAAATCGCCCGACCATATGGGTTTCCATGAACCGGCGCCGGCTGAGCAAGCCGCACAACTGGCCCTTGTTGACCACCGGCAGGCACAACATATCGGGATTATCGTTGAATATGTCCAGGGCCTCAAGGATGCGGTCCGAGGCGGCAAGAGGCGCAACATATGTCGATATGTCGCCGACGCACATGATTTCATCAAAGAGGTTCGTCGCCGATTTTTGCGGCTTGGCCTGCAAGGGAATATCCAGCTTGTCATAGGTGATGAGTTCCGCCGCAGGCCTTGCAAGGAGATATCCCTGCGCCAGATCGATACCAATGTCCCGGCATATCCGCAGATCCTTGGGAGTTTCAATGCCTTCGGCGATGACCTCAATACCAATGCGGTGGCAGGCTGTGGCGATGGAGTCGATGAGGTTGAAGTTGATGCTGCATTTCTGTCTTTCCTTGAAAAAATGCCGATCGATTTTGACAAAATCCGGCTCAAGGACGGAAAGCATCTTCAGCCCGCCATAGCCGGCTCCAAAGTCATCGATGGCGATGCGAAAACCTTTTTTGCGATAATGATCTATCGCCTGGCGGAACAGATTGTAGTTGGACACCGCTTCATGCTCGGTGATCTCCAGGACGATGTTATGTAGTGGGATGCCGTACTTATGCGCCAGCATCCCCGTCGTTCCGGCACTGTGGTCGGGGTGGAGCAGGCTGGTTGGGCAGATATTGATAAAAAGCAGGGCATTCTTGTCATTTAAGCCCTGGCTTGCTGCTAAGCCCATGGCGTTTTGCCGGCAGCGCATATCGAGGGGGAGTATCTTGTCGGAAACGGCCGCCTGGAGAAAAAGGTCCTCAATAGTATCAAAGGGGTTTGGCCCGACGGTGCGACACAGGGCTTCATAGGCGAAGATACCCGCTTGCGGCAGGTTGATGATGGGCTGGAAATGGCAGGTAAGCCCATTCTTGTCAAGAAGAGCAGACAGTGTTTCGTCAACTAATCGCCTGTGGGTCGGGGCTTTTTCCGACATATCCGCTTGCATCCGGGGGAATTGATCGGTGAGTTGCATAACAAACATGGGTATCCTTTGAGGGTAAAATCAATGAGATCTGTATATTGAAACCTGATCACCTGGGAGAAGGCGTTCTCCTGCCATACAAAAAACCGCCAATGACTGCGGTTGCCGGGGCGACGAGGACGACCCCGAAACTGCCGACCAGGGTATGGAGGATCTCGGCGGCCACGTAGGTAAGGTTGAGGATATTGATAATCGGTGTTCCCTGGGCCATGAACACCAGAAGGAGGGCGGTGTAGCCGCCGGAATAGGCAAGGAGTAAGGTAGTGGTCATGGTACCGATAACGGCGCGGCCGACCTTCATCCCCGAGGCAATGAGGGCGGTCCGGGACAGGCTGGGGTCGGCAAGATGGACCTCCTCTATCGAGGCGGCTACGTCCATGGCCACGTCCATAACCGCCCCGGAAGAGGCGATGAAGATGCCGGCGAAAAAGATCTTGGTAAGATCGAGGAACTCATAGCCGGAGTACAATAAGGTCTCGGAAAACGGCCGCACCGCTCCATGAATATGGAAGGCGTAGCCAAAGACCACTGCCAGCACGCAGGTACTGCCGATGCCGACGGCGGCGCCAAGAAAGGCTGCGCTTCCTCTGCGGGTCAAACCGCCAACGAGAAAGATGATGACGGCGGTTATACTCATGGTGACGCCAAGAGATAAAAACACCGGTTCGTAGCCTTTCAGAAACAGCGGCAGTAGTACCTTCCAGACCATGAAGATGCTGAAGACAAAGGACACCAGGGCTTTGGCCCCGGTCATCCCGGCAAAGATCAGGAGGATGCAGGCAAATAGGGCGAAGAGCAGTGCCTCGACATACAGCCGGTAATGGTCGATGACGTTGGCATAGGCGATCTTGCCGGTCGCCGGGTTGACATCAAGGCCGACCAGTGCGGTATCGCCTGGCCGGAAGAACTTATCCATTTCCAGCTTGCCGACGAGGGTATTAGAGCCATCGACCTCGGTCCCGGCGTAGGGTCCGTCCAAAACCCGAATTTTGGTGAGCTGTGCCCCTACACTGATAAAACCAATCTGCTTCACGCCGTGATTATCGACGCTGAGAATCTCTGCCCGGGCCATGACTCCATGCACCGACGGCCTCTCAAAGCCGCTGGGCATGCAGATCAGGACAAGAGTCAGGCATCCTACGACGATGGTAAAAATCGTATCTCGGGACAGCCTGGCAGCGGGTGCTAGCGGTGTAACCAGTCCGGATATTCTCCGGAAAAAGTGAAGGGCTTGTTCCATTGCCAGGTGTTCCAATTCAATATCAGTAACTTAAGCCAGTAATTGAAGGTGCATGGAATGCACCCTACGCGTAACCCCAAACCATTGTGGCAGGGTATGGTGGACTCCGTACACCTTCAAGTGCTGAATTTTCTATTTCGCTGCCACGGTTACCGGTACCGGCAATTCCATGGCTTTACTGAGTTTCTTGAAGATATCGGTGTTATCGTAATAGCCGGCAAACAGGTTTTCTCCCGGCCCTCTGGCAAAGGTGGCAACCGGCACACCGGTGTGGGAATAGGAGGTCCAGCCGATCCCTGCCTGTTGATTGAGAATATGGGTGAGAGCGACGGTCAGGGGTTCATAGCTGCCATAGAGATTGTAAATATTTTCCTGGGCGACACGCTCGACCTCGCCACCGAGGCTGCGGCGGAAGGCCCGGTCCAGGAGTTCCTTGTCGGCATCGTGTAATTCTTTGTATTTAATGCCGAAATACTTTTCCACATCGGCTGTTATGTCTTCGATCTTGGCCGTGTCTTTGCTGTGAGTCTTCTTGTACGGAGCCAGGACCTTATCATTGAAGGCAATGTATGAGCCTTTCTGCAGGGCAATTTTGTCAAAGAATGTCGAATACTTGGTGCCGGAGAAGCCGATGGTCATGCCGCCGGTTTCATGGTCTCCGGTAACGACGATCAGGGTCTCGTTCGGATGGGCATCGGCAAACTGCACCGCCTGGACCACCGCATCATCCAAGGCCAGGGTGTCTTTGATGGCGGCGGAGGCATCATTGGCATGGCAGGCCCAGTCGATCTTGCCACCCTCGATCACCATGAAGAAACCTTTGGGATTATCCAAAAGTTCAATGCCCTTGCGGGTATAATCGGCGAGGCTGAGGTCGTCCTTGCTCCGGTCCATTTCATAGGAAAGTGCCGATTCGTCCTGGAGGACCTTGTTATGGGCCAGGACCTTGCCGACCCCGGGTTTTAATGCCTCGAATGTCGCCTTATCGCTAACCACGGTGAAACCATTTTTGCGGGCGAGATCGAAGACATCGGCGTCACCATCTTTTTTACCCTTCTGGGTCAGACCGCCACCGCCGAAATAATCAAAAGAAGACCCGGCAAGCTGGACATCGATGCTGTACATCTCGCCCCGTGAGGCAACCTTGGCGTAGGTGGCCGCCGGAGTGGCGTGGTCGAGAGACACCGAACTGACGACCCCGACCTTATAGCCGCCTTCTTTTGCGTATTCTGCAATGGTTTTATATTTCTCGGTCTTCTTAGTGTCCATATTAATGACGCCGGAAAGTGTCTTGTGGCCGGTCATCATGGCGGTCATCGCTGAGGCCGAATCGGTGATAAAGGAACCGGCATCATAGGTGGTGGTCAGGCCGCTGGTTGGAAACTGGGTAAAGGACAGTCGTGCGACCTTGATGTCGGAGTTGGCTGAGGCATTTTTGTAGATTTCGGCGGCGTTCACCTGCGGTATGGCCATGCCGTCACCGACAAAGAAAAATACATATTTAGCCCGGCTTCCATGGCCCTGCCCGGTGTCGCCATTGGCCACCAGCGGGGTGGTGAGGGTAAGGATGAGGGCAGTTGCACCAAGGCTTGCGAGATAACGTCTCCGGTTACTGTTCATTATATTCTCCTGGATCTGCAAAAAGTGGTTTTTGTTGAAGGTCAAACCGTCGCATCCCTTGGTTTATACCTCAAGGGCATGAGTTTCGTTTGAGCAGACAAGCTGCTCAACTCAGCTATATACCGCTAGGGCATACAATTTCGGTTAAGAAGACAAGCAGCTCAACTGAGCTTTAATCTGTTTTGCCGAGGAGATACGCAGTGCGCCGGTTGAGTTCTTCAAAGATGATTCGCTGCACGGCATTGACCCTGAAAAGCATGGTCTTCAGATCTTCATAGGTGTTGAAATCGGCTGTTTGCCTTTCTAGCTGGTAGATCTCTTGTTTTAAGGTCTCGACATTTGCAACTGCCTGGGTTTGCATGGCGTGTTCTCCTAAGGGAATTTTTTCTCTACATCATCCAGTTGATGCCTTTATTTACAGGAGAAATATTGGTGTTTGGTTACAAGTCAGTTAGGTCTCTATTGGCACAACGGTAACAATTGAGATCCGGTATGACGGGCTGTGTTTGGGCTCTGATCATTTCTGACAGCCGCAAGGTATGCACGGCTATCAGTGTCTGGATCGAATGAAGGTGTCAGTCCAAAGGAATCATTCCAAGTGGAGCTATTGGGGACAGTTTTTTGGGGTAGATATTACTTGGTGCAGTGTTTGGAACAGGTCAGGAAGACACTCAATTTATGCAATTCATTTTCAATTGAGCATCGCCAGTTATATTCTCAATATGAGATGCGTATGAGAATTTTGAATGATATGAAGTTGCTTTATATTTTCAGAAATACAGCACTTTAACGCCATACCTTCTGCCAATCCGCAAATTCCAACGGGCGTAATCCGTAACGGGCAAAATTCCCCTCATGCAGATTGCTCAGCTCCGTTTCGACCACTTCAATAAAACGTGACTGATCGCTGGGTGGGAGCGCTATTTCTGACCGCCTTGCTATCCAGTGCGCGGCGTTTCGCTTATCCATGCAACCACGCACCACCTCGGCCACGAGCTTTTTTATCTGCTGCCGGTATCGTAACCTGAAAGGATCGGGCTCGCCGAGAGACTGTCGAATAGCAGAATAACGCGCACATGATCGTTCATAGGCCCAGAAAAAGATACCACGCAGGAGCTCCACCCGGTTCAACTCATAAACAGCCACGGTGCCGTCAATGTAGGCCCGATCCGGAACATCAAGGAATGAGAGAGGACAGAGATTCCGGCGGACCAATGGGATATTGGCGGCAAGCCGCGAAACACGTTTATTTACATCCACAAACGGCTGCAGATAGGGTAGGTGTACCATCGAAAAAAAGGCCTGTTCGAACGGATCCTCTATTTCTGACGCAAGGGTAAGGAATTGCCCAAAACATTCATCTATCAGTTGCGGTATCTCCAGAGTGTGATACACAGACCCTCCGATCATTACCGGGATTGTTCTCAATCGGCCACATGCCCGTGGATCTGCCAGAAGATTGTTGGACAGCAAGGCATGCAGGCTAAGAATGGTGTATTTGTTGAATCCCACCTCGGCGGCCTGCTCCACTAAAAATTCGATGGCGTCCTTGTGGTTCAGGAGCATCTGCGTTTCCATTACATTTTTGCCTTCTGCTGCCTCGCCTTGCTCAAGGAGGCGTTCAGTCTCTAAAAGCGAATAGGTATTCCCTTCCAATCGGCTGGAATTCCATGAAAGGTCAACTAATAAGCGATTAAAGATCTGCCGGGCATAGGTTCCAGCAATCCGCTGCTCTTCCGGCGAACGCCCAATCTCACAAAGCCTCTGCCGAGTTTCCACAGGAAGATAGAATGTGCTGTTCGGCCGGTATGAATCAAGAAAGGTGCGATTATATCCAACAGGCTGACGGCCTTGGATAGGCTTGCGAACAGCCTTTTTGCCCTCCTCTCCTTCTGGTGAGAGTGGAATAGAGACATCTCCGCCTGCGACGGAAATATCGGGTTCTTCTCTTGGATTTGCCTTATCGGTGGTTCCAGGCAAATGATATCGACTGGCTCTCGCCTGACCTTCCTTTTTGAGGCGCTTTTGCTCTACCAGTAATGCCAGACGCCTCTGCAAGGTCCGACGAGGCACTCTGCCCTCAAGCGCGGAATAGATTTCTTCAATGCCAGCTCCGCTAGTGAAGATGCCCACCGCTTTTACAATGTTTTCCAGGTCGTTTTGGGAGATATGTTTTGGCATAGTGCGTTTATTATGGCGCGATTATTGGAATCGCGCCATAATAAATCGTTCTTCTGGCGCAAAAAAAACTATCGTGCCACTTAATTTGGCGCAATTTCCATCGCGAATCCGTATTCTTCATTCTGTCTTATGTACTTGAAAGCTTCATGTGCCGTCCACGATAGTCCGGAAATAAGGTCAATTTAGTACACCATTTAATGGGCTTAGATTGCCAGTGCAAAAATCCTGCTTTGGCTACTTAATCATGCTACCTCATCAATCACGGGTTTTTAGGAAAGTGGGGTGACTATTGCTTTATTTGCTTGCATTGTTGTATAATGCAAGCAAATAAAGCCTAAGAGGGAGGTGAAATCATGCCATCAATCACAGTCAGAAACGTACCGGATGAGGTTCATCGCGCGTTGCGGGTTAGGGCCGCACAGCATGGCCGAAGCGCCGAAGCTGAAATTCGTGAGATACTGGAAAATGCCGTTCAGCCAGAAGGAAGGGTAAAACTTGGTTCTTTACTTGCCGGCATTGGTCGCAAAATCAATATGAGCGATGATGAATTTTCGATCTTTGAGCAGAGCCGAGATAAATCTCCAGCCAAACCGGTGGATTTTGAATGATACTGTTAGATACAAATGTAATCTCGGAACCGTTGCGTCGTGCTCCTGACGCCCGTGTTATTAAATGGATTGATGCGCAATCACTGGAAACGCTCTATTTATCTGCGATAACCGTGGCAGAACTGCGTTTTGGAGTTGCTAGCCTTCCAGTTGGAAAGCGACAATATGAACTGCAAACCAGCCTGGAAAATCAAATTTTGCCGCTGTTTGCCGGACGTGTATGTTCGTTTGATATGGGCTGCACGACCGCTTATGCTGAGCTTATGGCAAAAGCCAGATCTGCCGGTTTAGCAATAGCTGCAGCAGATGGATACATTGCGTCTATTGCGGCGACTAATCGATTTAGTGTCGCGACACGAGATGTCCAACCATTCCAAGCCGCAGGTGTCAACGTTATCAATCCTTGGGATGATTAGAATGACTCAGGGTCTAAACTGGCGTCAGAGCAAGAATCAACTACGGTTTATTTTACTCTGACCCTGTTTTACGCCACACCCAGATTTCGGAATGCAGCAAATGGATGACTGGTCGCATGATCGATGCTGACCCTTTGACGAGAAGAAAAAAGGGCTGAATTCAGCAGGTAAGATAGCAATCGAAGGGAGAATATCGGCAAGAAACCGTTCCAGATCAAGAGGATACGTTCCTCCGACGAGCCTGCCTGCCTGGCGCCCATTCTCGGAGCGTATCCTCTTGACCTTCCACTCCCTCAGTGCTATTTCAAGCCGCCGAGGAAGTTGTGTGATTTGACCATGCTTGGTGGGTAAGGGAAATCTCCGTTTTCCCCGTGACTAAACTTATCATGGATGACCCCATTTAATTACTCACACACTTTATGCGCGGCGACGTATCGCAAGGGAAGAATCCCCTTGAAAAATCACATTAAATATTGCATTGCTACAACATTCAAAGGCTGCACAATTTCTTTTCAACTATCTCAATGAATCTCAATCTTGGGGGGGGCTTAGGATGAAATATGAAGAATCGAAATCTGGAAATATTGCTGACTCTACAGTTGATAAAGGTCGGCGAAGTGCCATTCGCAAAATTGCTGTAGGTGTGGGGGTTTTGGCTGGTGTTTCAATTCTTCCTGAGAAGTGGACCCGGCCGATAATAGGCCAAATAACCCTTCCGGCCCATGCTCAAACCAGTGGATCCCTTGATCCTGGATATTACTTGGCTTCTACTGGAATCGTCATAAATTCCAAAGGCTTTCTCGATACTCTGGGTAATTTCCTCGTCGCGGATGCAGTTGCAGCACCAATATTAGTCTTTGTTGCGTACAATTTTGAGATATGTGTTACAGGTAATGGATCCGTGACGTTTCTCTCCGATGTTGCTATAGATACCACTACCGGCGGAGGCCTTTGGTCTCCTGGTGGTTTGTCAGGTTCCCTTTTAAGCGGAGTAACCTCCGGCGTTCCATACGATCATTCGCCTGCCGCGGGTGATTGGACATTCACTCTTACCTTCCAGATTATTTCAGCCAAAGGTCTTAACGCAACTCTGACGCTTTTCGATAATGGTGTTTTCCAAAGCACGACGACAATAACATTTCAATATCAAAGTGCCTCCTGTTCTGGTTAATCACAAAAAATACCAGCTTCTTACGGCTCTCGCTCATGCGAGTGGAAAGCCGTAACCGGTGTTTTCTGCAAATATATTTTTTGGGGTCAGAGAAAATTAAAAAAATCCTCTCTTCTCAGTCCATCCGGGCGCCCTTCTTGTAGCTATTGGAGTCAAAGAACAAATAATCGTCTTGTCGTATCCCCCGCAGGCTCTCTCCCGTTTTTTTTCGGTACCCGTCAATCGCCCATGCAGGTGCCAACCCTCCTAGCGGCCTGCACCATTGGATGGTCTTTGGGCACCAGGTTCTTTTTACCGACGACCTCGGACAGCGGCACCGCCTTGGTGCCGTTGCGGTCAGCGGCGATCATCACCCCGCCGATACCCCGCTCGATGCACTCGACGCAGGCACTGCCCAGGCGGGTGGCGAGCATCCGGTCGGCGGCCGACGGTGTGCCGCCCCGCTGATAGTGGCCGAGGATGGTCACCCGCGACTCCAAGCCGGTCATTTTTTCCAACTCCTGGGACAGCCTGAGGGTATGATTGCTGCGGTGGGTGGTGAACTCAAGGAGATCCTCCTCGATCTTCTTCAGTGCCTTGGCGTCGGCCTTTTCCTTGGCCTCGGACTTGGCAGTCTTCAGACCGGTGTAGCGCTGGTAATCAGCCTGAGATAGCGCCCCTTCGGCTACGGCGACAATACTGAAGTTGGTGCCCCGCTGCTTTCTCTTGCGAATGGCTGCGGTCACCGCCTCCAGATCGTAGGGAATCTCCGGGATGAGGATGACATCGGCACCTCCGGCAATGCCGGCGCCAAGGGCCAGCCAGCCGGCATTATGGCCCATGATCTCGACGACAATAATCCGGTGGTGGCTATGGGCGGTGGAGTGCAACCGGTCGATGGCCTCGGTGGCGATCTCCATGGCGGTGTCAAAACCGAAGGTGATATCGGTCATCGCCACATCATTATCGATGGTCTTGGGCAGGGTCAGGATATTCAGACCCTTCTGCGCCAGGCGGTAGGCGTTTTTCTGGGTACCGCCGCCGCCGATACAGATCAGCGCATCAAGGTTATGGTGCCGGTAGTTGTCGCAGATTACCTGGGTCATATCCATGATCTCGCTGCCGACCGGCATCTTATGCGGCTTGTCGCGGCTGGTGCCGGAAGGTAAGGTAAACTGGGGTCAGAGTAAAATTAAACAACGGTTTATTTTACTCTGTTTGAATGCATAAGTGAGAGGTCATTGCAGGAAACCTCCAAGCGGTTCACAATGTTTGTGTAGCGCACAAACTGGTGGGTCGTATCCAACGATAGGATCCGCCCAAAAATGATCCCGCAAGGAGGTTCCCATGACGACACTTTACTACATCGGGTTGGACATTCACAAGAAAGTCATTGCATACTGCATTAAAGCGATAGACGGTCGTCTCGTTGGAGAAGGGATGATTGCGGCAAACAGGAAGGCTGTAGACGAATGGGTCCATAGCTTGCCAGGGCCATGGGTTGGAGCTATGGAGGCAACTATCTTCACTGGTTGGATCTATGACCACCTGGCGCAGCATGCCGTAGAGTTGAAAGTTGCACATCCCGAGATGCTCAAGGCAATCACCGCTGCCAAGAAGAAGAACGACCGCGCCGATGCTGCGAGAATCGCTGATCTCCTGCGGGTAAACCTCCTGCCGGAATGCTACATGCTGCCACAAGAGATCCGCGAGTTACGGCGGATCCTGCGGTACCGCAATCACATTGTGCGAACTTCGGTAAAGATGCAGAACAAAATGGCCGGGCTCTTACTGGAAGTAGGGGCTGAATACAACAAGACTCGCTTGAAGGGAAAAAGATATTTCACCAGACTGCTGGAGACGGTCGAGGACATTCCACAATCGGTGAAACAACTTTTGCAATTGAGTCGTACCGGTTTCGAGATGTTTCATGCAATCCAAAAGCAGCTGGTGAAGGCATTGCGCACAAACAGTCTGATACAGGACCGAGTTGGAAAGCTCATGACGATCCAGGGAGTAGGCGAAGTAACCGCATTGACCTGGGTACTGGAAATAGGCGAACCGGCAAGATTTGATTCAATTCGGCAAGCCATCAGCTACTGCGGCCTGTGCAGCGCACAACGGGAATCGGCCGGCAAGGAGCAAAGGGGTCCGATTTCCAAGAAACGCAACAAACATTTGCAAACTATGCTCATTGAAGCGGCGAAGATAGCTCCGCATTGGAATCCGCAACTGGCTGCCATTCATGAACGGGAGCTACAAAGAGGCAACAGAAACAGGGCAACCCTTGCTGTTGCAAGAAAGCTGGTTGCGTACATGTTGGCGGTAGACAAAGCTGTAAGTGATTTTATCACCCGGGAGGTACAGAAGGCGGCCTGAAAAAAACATATTCCCTGCTGAACTGATGATCTTCCCGCCCGTCCTCGCTGAATTGGGGTCTTTGCATGCACAATTGGCAATGCAACATTACTCTGTTTCGAGGCGGGTGGGTTGGCCCAAACTCAATCTTCTGCGGAAGTCGTATCCGGTGATGAGGAATTTTTCCCCCACCCAGATTTCGGAATGCAGCAAATGGATGACTGGTCGCATGATCGATGCTGACCCTTTGACGAGAAGAAAAAAGGTCTGAATTCAGTAGGTAAGATAGCAATCGAAGGGAGAATATCGGCAAGAAACCGTTCCAGATCAAGAGGATACGTTCCTCCGACGAGCCAGCCTGCCTGGCGCCCATTCTCGGAGCGTATCCTCTTGATCTTCCACTCCCTCAGTGCTATTTCAAGCCGCCGAGGAAGTTGTGTGATTTGACCATGCTTGGTGGGTAAGGGAAATCTCCGTTTTCCCCTTGACTAAACTTATCATGGATGACCCTGTTTTATGTGTACAGGCAAACAACGCTTCACCGGGAAGATGAAACAAAAGATCGACTCAGCCAAAGGCAGAGCCATCTATGGCATGCGCCTGGCGGTGGGCGAGCCACCCTTCGCCCATATCCGTTCGGCGCTAGGCCTTGATAGTTTTACTTTACGAGGGAAGGCAAAGGTCAACACCCAATGGAATCTTTTCTGCATTGTCCATAATCTCATAAAAATATTCAGGTATGGG
This sequence comes from Desulforhopalus sp., assembly GCA_030247675.1. Classification (NCBI taxonomy): domain Bacteria; kingdom Pseudomonadati; phylum Thermodesulfobacteriota; class Desulfobulbia; order Desulfobulbales; family Desulfocapsaceae; genus Desulforhopalus; species Desulforhopalus sp. The sequence goes on from JAOTRX010000002.1 coordinate 996,816, forward strand.
GTGGGATTTGCATAAATACCCACAGAAAGAGATAGGATCGGCGTTTATAAGGCCATGTTTTACAGGAAATAAGTAGCTGGGAATGAAGTTTTAGAAGCAGAGGATTGTATAAGATAATTTTCGGATTTCTCTATTTCCGATTGAGTTATCTCAGCATCTGAGAATATGGGATTTTGAAATAGACTTTTTCTACAGACTCGTTCGCCTAGCAACACCGAAGATAACGACTGAGTGTTGTAAGCATTGACAACACATTCTGTTGTTGTTAAATTCTCCAACATGAAGGCGCAACTATTACTCAACCAACGTCAGCCGATTTCCGAAAACGCCTTTGTTGAAATGGTAGTATGGCGCTTGCCATCACCAATTTCTGGGAGTATTCACGAATTCAAGTATCGACTCGCTCTTGTTATAAACGGCTCTTGCGAGCTTCGCTACGATAACGAAGCGGGTAAAGGCGACCACAAACACATAGGTGAACGCGAAATTCCCTACATTTTTACTACGCCTCAAGCATTGTTGAATGATTTCTGGAATGACGTCGATAATTGGAGGTTCTAAAATGCATACCGTAACTTTGGAAATCTCTTCTCGAGAGAAAATCAACAAACGATTTTTGCAGGCATTTGAGGGTGAACCTCAAGGGGAGTTTATTAGCTTCGACTCCCCCGCCCTTCTTTTCAAAACGCTTTCTGGCAAGCGCTGGGAGTTATTGAAAATCATGACTGGTGCTGGACCGATAACAATTCGTGAGGCAGCACGCCGAATAGGGCGAGATGTAAAAGCCGTGCATAGCGACGTGCATACTCTTTTGAATACAGGCTTATTACAAAAAACTGACGATGGCCGTATCGTCTTTCCTTTTGACGCTGTACATGTAGATTTCATGCTGAAAGCAGCCTGATCCAAATTAATGGCGGAACAGCCAGTCCAGCCGACACCGGGAAGACCACGGTTTTGAATTCTTACATCAGTGGCCCGGTGCGGCTGACCAGCACGGTTTACCGGTAAACTGGGGTCAGAGTAAAATTAAACAACGGTTTATTTTACTCTGGCCCTGTTTTATGTGCGGCCTCCTGGATATGATTTGCGAGCACAGCAGCGCAAGCTGAATTCCTTTGTCCATGAATACAATTACGAACGGCCTCATGCTGCCCTGGAATTAGATACCCCTGGTTCGGTACATGTGAGTTCACGGCGGCAGTATAAGGAAAAGATAGACGAGTGGGTGTATCCGAGCTACTGTCAGGTACGCAGAGTATGTAGAAATGGAGCATTGCGCTGGCGCTCCACCAAATGGGTCATGATATCTACCAGTCTTATGGAAAAGAACGTCGGCCTAGAAGAGATTGGGGAAGGATTATGGCGCGTGTATTTCAGGCAGAAAATGCTAGGCTATTTTGATGAAAATTCGTTAAGAATACAGGATGAATTAGGTAGGCTAAAGAGGAATAATGTGTAAACGATGTGATGACACAACTGTAAACTATGTGCTGAACTGAACACGAACAATAAAAGTCAACGCTTTGCATTGTTATTTGCACATCATATGAGTACTACGATACTGGGATAAAAATATTAAAGTTATAAAAATTTAACGATAATAGCAAACAATAAACTCTAAAAAAAGATAGGCGCAGAGACACTTAACGAGGTTAATTCTGAATAATATTCGGAGGAATGTTCTATGAAATTTTATTGCAATTTGATTATTATTTCCATTTCTTTAATTTTTCTATCAAGTTGTGGAGACTCCAAATGTGCCAACCTGCAAGTTGATTATAATAAATGTTTCTCGGCAACATTGGAAACAATAAAGAAAGCATCCCAAGACTCCTCCTATAGAACCGGTAACTTTTCAAAAGATATGGATTCATATCTTGACAAGCTATCATCCTTATCGTCAAAACTATGCAATCCAAGCGAGTTAAAAAAGGCGAAAGAAGAAATAGAATGTCTTAAAGGACTTAAAACTGCATTAATTTCGAGCGATGAAAGGCTTATCAATGAATATTCTACCTGTTTATCTAACATGAACCCTTGGCACTCTAAGGTAGTGGAGCGACTGCGTTGATTTATATTATCTCCAGTAATTCACTGAGAGTATTCCACCGATTGAATCTAGAAAATAGACGGTGTTCAAGGGACAGCATTCTTTATTTCAACCAAAACATTCTGCGAACAAACCGCAGATGTTCGCGGTGATAAGCTCTAATACTCTGCAATCACACAAACATGAGACTACTGTTGTTCACCTAAACCTTAGCTCAACTAGATTTCAGGTTAAGATTGTTCGCTCTGATTGGCCATTATATTGCCAGGCGTGAAGGTGATCTTCGACATTTCACATCACGCCAAGAATTTTCATAGGTGGGTATCTGTAAGATGTGGTTAAGGCTTGTTAGTGAAAATTGTCAGATCAGGTCTCAATTTCTACAGTTCAGCAGTGTCGTAAATCGAGACCGTTTATTCGCTAGGAGCTGCTGTTCCTTCTTCGAGACGCCCTGGTATTGAAAAACAACTGAGGGTATCACTTGGGGGGGGATTACAACAGGGATGGCGGCGATATAAAAATCGCAGCGGTGGGCAGTGTCAGGGGCATCGGTCTAGCGTATTCAAGGTTTTAAAGAGCGGGCCCCCTAAAACCTAACCATCATCACGGTGATATCATCGGCCTGGGGGGCCTTGCCGGCAAAGGCGAGGACGCTTTCGACAACACCTGCCACCACCTTGGCCGACGACAGTTCGCCCATGTCTTTGAGGACACCCAACAACCGCTCATCGGAATACAATCTGTCCTCTTCATCCATGGCCTCGGTGACCCCGTCCGAATACAGGAAGAGTCCTTCGCCTTCAGCCAGAGTCACCCGCTTCATCGCGTAGTCCATATCCTCCATTGCCCCGAGCAATACCCCGTCGGTTCCCTCAAGGAAGACTGCCTCACCGCCTCTGCCCAGCAACACTGGCGGGTTATGGCCGCCATTGGCGTAGAGCAGTTCCCTGGTGCGGATATTGACGATACCGCAAAAGAGGGTGACAAACATGCCGGTGGTGTTGTCGCGACTCAATTGGTCATTGACCTCGCGGAGAATCTGGTCCGGATTGAGTCCTTTTGCCGCTGTTGCCTTGAGCATGGTCATGGTTACCGCCATGAAGAGGGCGGCGGGAACGCCCTTGCCGGAGACATCGCCCAGGAAAAAGCAGACACGCTCGTCATCGATACGGCAAAAATCATAGAGATCGCCGCCCACCTCTCGGGCCGGCTTGAGCAGGGCGTGTAGGTCGAAGTCCGGAATGTCGAGAAAGGGCGGAAAGATCTTCGGCAGCAGACTCATCTGAATATCGGTGGCGATGCTCAATTCACTCTCGATATGCTCCTTGGCGATGGTGCTGGCCAGGAGGTCGCGGATATGCTCCTTCAAGGAATTCTTCATGAAGGTAAAGGATTCAGCAAGGACGGCCACCTCGTCACCGCTCTTTAGGGCCGGCACGGTGACCTCCAGATTGCCGGTGGCCATGTCGCGGGCGACGGCGGAAAGGCTTCGCAGCGGGCGGGTGATGGTTCTTGACACCAGCCAGACCATGAGGATCAGTACCAGCAGTCCGGAGATGCCAAGAGATATCGCAGTTTTTCTGAAGGCATCGAGGTCGGCCATCAGCTCTTTTTCCGGGAAGAAGATCCCCAGCGACCATTTACTGAAGCCGATCGGGGTGATATAGACCAGGCCCGACCGTTTCTGGATGTCGCCGGTAAAGGGGAAAAAGCCCGATTCCCCGGCCAGCATCCGTCTGCCGATGGCCCGAAGTTCCGCGTCGTTTCTGGCCTCGGCGATACTGAAGATCGTTTCGTTGAGGACCCAGCCTTTCTCGGGATGGGTGATAAAGGAACCGTTCCGGGAGATCAGAAAGCCGTAGCCGCTTTGCAGGACGCGTATCTCCGAGACAATCTTTTCCAACCATTCAAGAGATATATCGGCGGTGATAACGCCGGTAAAATAGGGCTTGCCCTCCTTCTCGCGGTAAAAGGGCAGGGAGTAGGTGGCCATGAGGATGTCGCCACCGCCCTCGTCGTAATAGGGCTCGCTCCAGCTTGATTTGCCGGTTTCCCGGGGGATTTGATACCAGTCCTGGTAGAAGTAGTGATAGCCCTTGCCGCCCAGATGGGTTATCTGAAAGCCCGTGCCTTTGCGGGATAAATAGGGGGAGTAGTAGAGGCGGGCGGGGTCGAAGGCATAGGGCTCGAAGGCGATGGCCGAACCGAAGACGTTTTGGTTGATATGGAGGGTGCCGCGCAGCACACCGATGATCTTCGACTCGTCCATGGCAAAGGTTTCCAGCACCACATCGAGGTTGTCCGGCACCTTTTCGACAGGGGCGAGTTCCAATTCGATGCGGTGGGCGATCCGCCTGGCGAGGTTATGGGCATTTTCCTCGACATTGTGGAGGATGGTTTCCCGGGAATTGAGATAGCCGACGGTGAAGATCACCAGGAATACCAGGGCCGATCCGGTCAGAACCGACGCCCCCATGCGAAAGGCAATACCGCCCCGTTTAATCATGATCAGCACACCTCTGGGAGAAGGAGGTGAAGGGGGCAACTGCCGTTATCAGCCCATTGGCAACGAGGATATCACCTACCCGCTGGTAGTCCTCGGCAGGCAAATTACCAAGCTGAGCGCCTGGCGGCCCCGAGGTAGCCACTTCACGAATCCGGTCGAGCATCCAGCGTTGATGCACCCGGTTGGCCGGGACATGGGCGGCATCCATGACCCGCACCATCAGGTCAACCGCCTCGTCGGGATGGGCGAAGGCGTAGCGCCAGCCCTCCATGGAGGCAGCGGCAAAGGCACAGGCGGTTTTAGGGTCGCGGTCGAAGGATTCCTTCAGCAGATAGATGCCGTCTTCCGGAAAATTGAGGCCGTAGTCGTCGAAGGCAAAGAGCTGCATCTCCTTTGGGTCGAGGCCGGAATTGAGCAAGGTGTGATATTCGTTGTACCACATCAGTGAGGCGACCTGGACCCCGTCACGGAGGAAGAGGTTGACCGGGCTGTCGGTCGTCACAATCTGCACCTTGAGATTGAACTTATCGAAAAAGGCCTGGGGCTGGATCTGAAAGTCGGCCGGCCACAGGGCAATTTTTTTGCCGTGCATGTCGGCCGGCTGCTTGATGCCCGAGCTGGTTTTGGTCACCAGCATCAGGGTCGATCGCGGGATGATCTGGCCGATATTGACCACCTCCAATCCCCGGTCGGCCAGCTGAAGCGCCGAAGAAAGCCAGAGGGTAACGATATCGGCCTTCTTCTCCCGCAGATAGTCGATGGGTGAGTGTGCCGGACCGCCCTGGATCATGGTCAACTCGATGCCGTGCCGGCGATAAAAACCCTTATGCTCGGCCATGTAGTATCCGGCAAACTGCGCCTGGGGCAGCCATTGCGGCAGGAAGGTGACTTTTTTCAGTTCGGGCGGCTCTGCGGCCAGGGCCAGGGAAGAGCAGAGGAGCAGCCAGGTAAGGTAGAGATATTTGAGGATGGATGGCCCGGGCCTGGTCATTCGCGCACCGCCGGGTCTTCAATAAAGAGCACCAGTTCCAGGAGGTTGCGGCCATTTTCCCGCCTATACCGAACATCATCCATCAGGCTACGCACCAGGTGGACACCTAAGCCGCCAATGGTCCTGGCAGCAAGCTCCACCGACAGGTCCGGGCCGGCGGCATCAACCAGGGAGAAGGCGATCCCGTCATCCTCAATGCACACCAAGAGGAAGTCCTTTTCCGCTTTGTAGGAGATCCGTACCCTGCCTTCTCGGTCAGGGTAGGCGTAGCTGCAGATATTGACCAGGGTCTCCTCCAGCGCCAGCTCCAGGTCGTTGCAGCGGTCTTCGGTTACCCCCAGCGCCCGCGCCGCGGCAAGCACCGGACCGATGAGAAGCGGCAGGTTTTCCAGTTTCGCCGGAAGCTCGGTGAATACGGCTTCTCCAGGCGGATTATTGGCTGGCAAGGGCGTCATCCCGGGTATCGAAATGTTTGAAAAGGGTGAAGAAGCCGGAGATCTGAAAGACCTTTTTCACCGAGCCTTGAGTCGCCGCCAGGCGGATGTCACCACCCTTGGCCTTCTGCTTTTTGGCGGCGGTGAGAAAGACCCGCAGGCCGGCGCTGCTGATATATTCCAAGCCGGCAAGATCGAACACCAGCAGTTTTTCCTCTCGGCCGAGGGCCTCGGCCAGCCCCTTTTCAAAGGCCGGGGCCGAGACCGTGTCCACCCGGCCGCAAATACGGGCAACCAGGGCCTTTCCTTCCACCTGTACTTCAATTTCCATTGTGTTTCTCCTTGCTTGATCTATCCCAGTCGGCTCGAACCATGTCGAGAATTGTCTTATAACGATCATTGGCGGTGCAAATCCCCTCCCAGTCGGGGCGTTTGCGGATTTTCTGCATCAGCAGGCCATCAGTGTCAAACCAGCGCGGCAGGGCTCCGCCAAGAAAATAGCCGTTCTGCCGCAAAATTTCTACCGCTCCGCCAACCCACGGCCCGGCGACATTTAACCACATCTGAATGACCAGTATACCCTTTTCCTCAAGTTCTTTCTCAAGCATTGCAAGCCTTGCCGGAAAATCAGGGCCGGCGACGTGGATGGCGACCCTGGCGACCCGGGCAAAGTCAAAGACCTGGGTGCGCAGGTCGGTGGCACTCCCGGTTATTACCCCGTCTTCAACGAAAAGCATTTCCCGCTCATCGCTCAAGTCCTCATAGAAAAATCGCAGTTCCTCCTCGTAGATCTTCGGCAGATAGACCCTGTGGGGCTTTTTTCGGTAGGTCCGAAAATCGAGAAAGGCCGCAACCCGCCCAGTGGAACTGGCCTCTTTTTCATAGGCTGCGGCCGGCATCAGATCCACCTCCAGTGCCCTGGAGGTAAAGAAAAAGCGGGCGGTGAGTTTCTGGGTGTAGAGATGGTTGCAGACCGTCTCGCCGAAAACAATGTCAACGCCCGGCACCGTATAGGCAAGGTCAAAGCTGTGTGCAATTATTTGAGTGAAAATGCCTTTGCCGCCTCGGTAGGCCGCATGGACCGCGCCGGCACCGGATTCATAGATTCCCGGATGGGGCGCGCTATTGAAGAGGGCGTTATGGCCGACGATATCTCCCGTGGCGGTTTTGGCGACGCTGGAAATGGTCCGGTTGGCGGCGTTTTCGGCAATCAGCAGCTGTGGTTCCATATAGGTTCTGACCGGATAGTTGCGGCCATAAACCGAGATGAAGAGCCGAACCAAGCCCTCAGCATCCTCCGGTTGAAACCGTTGGACCTGCCATTCCTGGCCTGCCGGGATATCACGGTCCGGTTGTGCTGGAGTCGTCATTTTTGGTTTTTCCTTTTATGATCATAAGGATCGCGGCCAACAAACTCATGCCGCCACAGAATATATAGAGTGCCTGGTAACCAAGACCGGCGAGCATTGGCGCGCCGATCAATGGGCCGAGAAAAAAACCGGCCTGGAACATCTGCAGGCCAAGGTTGATATTGAAGGCGCGAACCCGGGGCTTCGAGACATCGAACATCAAGCCGTTAAAGACCGGCATGGCGATCCCCCAGCCCAGACCGAAGATCAGCCCCAAGGCAAAGAAGAGCCACTTGCCTGGCACATAGGCGAGGACGAAATAGGCGAGCCCCAGGGCGAGAAGACTCCAGGCGGCCAGATGGCCTTTATGCATCCGGTCGAAAACCGAACCGGCGACGACCCGGATACCGATCTCACCCACCGTCGACAGGGTCAGAAAGATCCCGGTAAAGGCCAAGCCGAGAAATTGTCCGTAGCCGTCGAGGAAAAAGAAGACCAGGGCGTGGCCGCAATACAGCAGCAGCATGGCGGAAAGAATGCGGAGGATATTGAAATCCATAAGGTTTTGAAGGATTTCGCTGCCGGTAAGGGCCGATGCGCTGCCTTCTGCCTTTCGGTTCTGGCCCTTGCCGGAGACCGCGAAGATCAAGGGGATGATCAGCAGGGTGAGGGCGGCAAAGAGCAGGAGTATCCGAGTGAATCCACCCAGATGCGTCTCTAAAAACGGCAGGAAAGGGGGGACGAGGGTGTTGGGCAAAAGGGTTGCCACCGCCAGATAGCCGAAAAACTGCGCACTTTTTTCCCTGGGGATGACATCGACTACGAGGGTCATAAGGGCGGTGCCGAGGACTGCGAAGGAAATACCGTGCAGACAGCGCACCAGGATCATGCTCCAAAAGCCGGTTGCCAGGCTGTAGGCGGCAAGAGAACAGACGGCCAGGCCGGTGCCGAGAAACAGCAAGGGCCGGGCGTTGCCGGAATGAAAAAAAGGACTGATGATCGGCCGGACGATAAGCGATACCGCGGCAAGGACACCGATGAGCAGACCGTAATCGGCGGGCAGGATCGGCAAGGTATGCAGATAATCGACAAAGCCGAAAAAGACCGAGATATTGGCGTAGGCCAGGAAGGCAGCAGCCATCAGGCACAGGAATTTCCGGGAAAGGAGCTGTCCGAGGACGGAAGTCTCGGGGTTTTCAGTTGCCGGAGAAGGTGCTTTGGACTCCATCACTTTTCGTCCTCCGCGTGTTGGCCGGTGGTGTCGGGAGCCTGGGTGGCGGAGTAAACGGTCGGCAGGCGCAACAGCAGATTGCCGGCAACCAGCCGGCGATACTCGGCACTGGTCCGGACATCGCTGATCGGAGCAAGTTGTTGTTGCACAAGGGGAACTATCGCTGCGATGGTCTCGGTGGTGAAATTCCGGCCGATAAGGGCCGCTTCAATGTCCGGCAGACGCACCACCGTTGGGCCGACGCTGCCCCAGGCGAGACGGGCCGTGTCAATCCGCCCGGACCTGGCAACGCCGAGTACGGCGGCGAGGCTGGCAACCGCGCAGGCCATCGCCTCACGGAGGCCGACCTTTTCAAAGTATTGGAAGGTGATGCCGGCAGGCCTTGGTATGAAGATGGCGGTAAGGATCTCCCCCGGCAAAAGGGCGGTTCGTCCCGGCCCGAGGATAAAGGCTTCCAGCGGCAGCTGCCGCTTGCCCTGGGGCGATTGCAGCAAAACCCTTGCCCCGAGGACGGAGAGTGGCGGCAGGCTGTCTCCGGCCGGTGAGGCGGTCATGATATTGCCGCCGAGGGTTCCGGTGCGGCGGATATGGGGCGAGCCCAGTTTTTTCAGGGCCTGGCTGAGGACGGGGAACATACCTTTGATTTTCTCGCTATCCAGCAGCGACTCATGGGTGACACCTGCGCCGATGTGCAGACCTTCGTCACCTTCGACAATGCCCTGCAGCTCGCCAATCTTCTCCAAACCAATCAGGGCCGGCGGATTGATCCGTCCGCTGCGCAGCCACACCAGCAGATCGGTACCGCCTGCAAACAGCTGGGCCCCAGGGTGATCTGTGCGCAGCCGCCACAGTTCCTCAAGGGTTTCGGGCAGGAAGACCGGCCGCGACGACCCCGCTTTGCCCTGCACGGCAGGAGACGGATGGGTCAGGGCAGCTTCTTCCTGTCTGGGCAGCGATATCGGTGCAACTTCGCCAACGTCCTCAATGGCCTCGATAATCTTCTGGTAACCGGTACAGCGGCAGAGGTTGCCGCTGATCGCCTCGACCACCTCCTGTCGCGCAGGCCTTGGCTTGCGTTCCAGCAGGTCTGCTGCTGTCAGGACCATGCCGGGCGTACAGAAGCCGCACTGCACCGCTCCCTTGGCGGCGAAAGAAGCCTGCAGCGGATGCAGGTTGTCGCCCTGGGCTAAGCCCTCAATGGTGGTCAGCTTTTTTCCCGGCAACTGGCCGGCCAGCATCAGGCAGGACAAGCGGCTGCGGCCATCAACCAAAATGGTGCAGGCGCCGCATTCGCCGGTGCCGCAGCCTTCCTTGCTGCCGGTCAGCCCCAGATCCTCTCGCAACAGATCGATTACTCGGCGGTCGGCGGGGGCCTCTAGCGTTTTGGTTGCCCCATTCAGTTCAAAGGAAATCTTCATACAACACCACCTTTTGATAGGGCTGTCAGTACCCGCTCGGCAGTCAGGGGAAAGTGGCACAGCCGCAGGCCGCAGGCATCGTACAGGGCGTTGGCGACCGCTGCGGCCGGGGCGTCGATGCCGATTTCTCCGGCGCCCTTCAGGCCATAGGGGCCGGAATGCTCAGCGATAGGCAGGGCAATGGTCTCGATCCTCGGTACATCGGCTGCCGTTGGGATAATATAGGTGGTGAGATCCCTGGTTTGCATTTTGCCATGATGGACGATGAGGTCCTCGGTCAAGGCATAACCGAGTCCCTGGACCACGCCGCCTTCCTGTTGGCCGGCAAAGATCTGCGGATTGATGATCCGGCCGCAGTCGCTGACCGTCAGGTAATCGATCACCGCGATCCTGCCGGTCAGTTCGTCCACCTCCACCCGCGCCAGGTGCAGCGCATGGGAAAAGATGGTGTGGGGGAAACCGTGCATGCGCAGGTTGGTGTCGGGATTTGCTGCTTCCTTTGAGACCGGCGCCCGGAAATGGCTGGTTGCCAGGCGCTCGGCAGGGTTCAAAAGCTGTCCCAGCCGGGCAAGCGGCACCTCTTTGCCTGAAGGCAGATGGCAAATGATGCCCGGAGCCAGCAGCAATTCCTCAGGGTCTGCGATCATCAACATGTCGGCGGCCCTGGCCAGGAGGCGCTTTTTCAGCGATTCGGCGGCGGCAATGAGGGCGTTGCCGAAGGTGTAGGTGGTCCGGCTGGCCGAGGCCGAGCCGCAGGGGAAGGTTCGCTCGGTATCGGGAAGCACCAGGACCATATTGTCCGGCGGCTGGGAGAGGATGTCTCCGGCCATCTGCAGGTAGGTCGCGGCATTGCCCTGGCCCATATCAACGACGCCTTCCAGGATGCGAAACCGGCCCTCCTCGGTAAGCTCGATCCCCGCAGTCGCCGAATCCGGCACCACCGGGCCGTAGCCCATACCGTGGAAGACGCAGGCAAGGCCCGTACCCCTTTTGTGGAGCGGCGGGGCGGCTGCCTGCCAGGTCGATCTTTCCTGCCACAAGGGATGGTTCTGCACTGTCTCCAAACAGGCCGTAAGGCCGATGGAGCCCTGGCGGGTGATGCCGGTCGGACAACGGTCGCCACGGACCAGGGCGTTCTGCAGGCGGATGGTAAGGGGCGAGATGCCGAGTCGTGCCGCCAGCATATCGATCATCGACTCCATGGCGGTGGCCACTTGGGTAACGCCAAAGCCGCGGAAGGCACCGGATAGCGGATTATTGGTATAGACCGCCCAAACCCTGAGGTGGCTGTGGGGGATGCGGTACGGCCCGCCGGCATGCTCGATGCCGAGTGCCGCCACCGCCCCGCCCAGGTGATCGTAGGGGCCGGTATCGAAGTAGATCCGGGCGGACAAGGCCTTCAGCCTGCCGTTTTTCTCAGCCCCCAGGCGGTAATAGAGGCGGGCCGGATGGCGTTTGGCGCCGGCGACAAAGCTCTCTTCCCGCTGCCACCACATCTTCACCGGCCGCCCGGGGATGCGGAGCGCCGCAAGACCCAAGAGACCCTGGACGGTGATGCCATCCTTGCCGCCAAAGCCGCCGCCGCAGTAGGGAGCCTTGATGCGGATCCTATCGACCGCAAGGCCCAGGGCCTCGGCCACCTCAAAGCGGTCGCGAAAGGGGGTCTGGGTGGAGATGGTCATCTCCAGGCTACCGTCTTCTCTTGCAATCGCCCAGCCGTTTTCCGTTTCAAGAAAGGCGTGGGCCTGCCAGGGTAGATCAAAACAAGCCTCAACGATTGCATCGCAGCCGACAAAGGCCTCGTCAACATCGCCCTGACGAATTTCCGCTGCAAAGAGGGCGTTGCCGCCCGGATGGTCGGCGTGGAGAAGCGGAGCGCCTTCCTTAAGCGCCTCCTCGGGGTCGAAGACCGCCGCCAGGGGTTCAAGATCAAGGACAATCCGGGCAAGGCCCGCCTGGAGAGCAGTCATGTTCTCGGCTATCACCAGGGCGACGGCGTCGCCGCAATGGCGCACCTTGTCGTCCGCCAGCACCGGCTGATCGCGGCGGATCACTCCCTGGCGGTTGCTGCCGCCGACGTCTTTTGCCGTCAGCACCGCCACCACGCCCGGTACCTGCAGGGCGGCCTCGGTAGCGATGTCGACAATCCGGGCATGGGGGACGCCCGCCCGTTTTGCCCCGGCCCAGAGGAAATCCGGTTCGTAGTCATCGACGGCAAATTTTTCCGCCCCGGTGACCTTGGTGAGGGCGTCCGGGCGGATCATCGCCTCGCCGATCTGAAATACCCGTTTGTTATCGGCCATTTTTCATCACCTGATACAGCGCCTCAACGAGGGCGTTCATGGCCTCGGGCAGGGCCACGGTTATGCGGATCCAGTTGGGGAAGCGAAAACCCGCCATGGCGCGCACCATTACCCCGTGCATCATTAGCTTGCGGTAGGCGAGGCTGTCGTTCATCGGCAGGCGGACCATGAGGAAATTGCCCTCGCCGCAGACGGTGGTGAGGCCGAGGGCCGCCAGTTCGCCCTGCAGTCGGGTTTTTGTCTCGGCGACTAATTTCCTGGTGGCAAGGACATGCTCCTTGTCGTCGATGGCCTTCAGGGCCGCCTCCTGGGCCAGGCCGTTGACCGAATAGACGACGCAGGTGCGACGGATGATGTCCACCACCTCCATATCGCCGGCCAGGTAGCCGATGCGCAGCCCGGCAAGGGCGTACATCTTTGAGAAAGTCCTGAAGATCACCAGGTTGGGGTATTCGCGGAGCAGCTGCATGCCGTCCGGGAAGTCGTCTTTTTCGACGAACTCGCAGTAGGCCTCGTCGATGACGACGATCTGCCGGCCGGCGACCCGGTCGAGAAAGCGCCGCAGCTGCGCCTCGTTCCAGTAGCTGCCTGTCGGGTTGTTGGGGTTGCAGACGAAGAGGATTTTCGTCCGTTCGTCGATCCGGGAAAGCATCGCCTCGTCGTCAAAGCCGTAGTCGCGCAGCGGCACCAGGCGCGCCTCAAAGCCCGAGAAGGTGGCCACCCACTCGTAGACCGCGAAGGTCTTGTCGGCGGTGATGATGTTGTCGCCCTCCTGGCAGAAGGCCTTGATGACGAAGCTGATGACCTCGTTGGCGCCGTTGCCGACCAGGAACTGATCGGGGTGCAGGCCGAAGATGTCGGCCAGCCGGCAGCGTAGGTGATAGGCGTCGCCGCTCGGATACACCGAGGCGCGGGGCGCCGGGTAGCTCTCGATGATCTTCCTGGCCTCCGGCGGCGGCCCCAGCGGATTCTCGTTGTTGTTGAGACGGTACAAACGGGAGCAGCCGGCCATCTTCATCAGCACGTCGTCGGGCTTGCTCGGGATGTAGGGTGAGAAGTGCTTGATGTATTCCGGTACCAGCAGCTCGATATTTGGTTTGTTGATCATTGCCGCACCGGTCATGGGGTACCTGCCAGGGCAAAGACAACGATGTCGGCGACGCCGGCGTAGGGGAGGATCAGCCGGGGAACGAAACCAAGGCTGAACAGGCCCGGGGTAAAACCCGACTGCCAGGAGACGCCGAGGTCCATCTCAAAGAAAATCGAGCCGATTTCCTCCTGGCGGAGAAGCTCGACATGGGCGGCGAGATTGGCGGTGCTGTCCGCCCCCGGCCAGATCGGCCGGAGGGTGGCCTGATGCAGGCGGCGGTCGGTGTCGACGCTCAGTACCGAAAACGCCTCCTGCTCCTCGCCGTCGGCTGTCACCGGCTGGATGTCGCGGGGAAAGAACAGCCGCCGGTACTCGCCCTCAAGGAAGGATACAAGTTCCGGGTGGCTCCAGACGACGCTGCCGGTGTCCTCGTGCATCAGGCGGAACTGCGCCTCGGCGGTCGTGGCGTCGCCATCCTGGCTTCCGCCGTCAACGCTGTCCAGCACCTCCAGGTAGCCCTCCGGCAGCTGCGGCGTCGGCATACGGCAGATCAGGGCCAGGGCCGGAGTCCGTGCCACGTCGCCGATACAGGTTTCCAGCAGCTGGCGGGCCATATCCGGGTGGCTGTCCGGGTGGAAGACATAGGGGCCATAGAGCTCGACGGTCTTCGTGCCTTGCCACTGCCAGGCCAGGCCGCCGCCGATCTCGCCGGCCGGACCGACGGCGAGGAGGATGCGCATGTCGCCGGCCGCCGCCATATCGACGATCTTGCCGGGGTAGTGGAAATCGAGTGGGAAGAAGCGGGACGGGCAGCAGCCGTTTACCAGACGGATAAACCACTTGATCTGCGCCGCGTCGGGCGACTGGATGGTGAACCGCGACAGGGCTTTGGCCGGATGTGTCGGCGACTCCGCCGCTATCTCCGGGTAGCGCAGCTCCTTATCGAGGACCAGCTGCAGGTTACCGCTGGTCGGCCGCAGGACGCGGAAGCGGTCGGTCATCCGCGAAGCGATGAGCAGGCCCATCTGGTCAAGGCCGGCCTCGTCGTCGACGTTCACCGTGGTCGTCATGTTGAAGGCGCGCAACTGCAGGTGCGGCACTGGCAGGGTAAACGTCGTCTCGATAAAGTGGCTGCCGGCCAGGCACTGTACGGCCAGCTCCTGGCCAGCGACGCCAAGGCCGCTGAGGTAGGCAACCACCTCCTCGGCGGCCAGCGCCATTTCATCCGCAGCCTCCTCGTCGAGGCCAAGGCCCCTTGCCGCCTGGCCGACAAAGCCGGCGGCAAGGGGGATGAATCTCTCCTCGACGGGCATCTTTAGGGTAAGCGGTTTGTCAATCCTGCGAGGCATCGGCATCTCCTGTATGTGAGACATGGGGGAACTTTCTTCTGACAGCCGAACTGCCCGGTTTATCAGCCCGGCAGTTCGGCATACGGCAATCGCTTTTCTCAGTATATGGAAATTACACCAAGATGCAATATCTGCGAGATACTATTAGAAAACGTGATCAGACTATTAGTTGTGGCTGTCTGTGGTCACTGCCACTCAATTTTCCCATCACGGTATGGTTCGTTGGTCGGAAAGCCGACGTTTGAATAGACTCTTTTGCCATCTTTATTTGTCCAGCTGTAGACCGGCCCTTGTTGTTTCTGGGTGCGCGTGTTTTGAGAACTTTTGGTGAATTCGCTGGTAAGCACATTGAATTTCTGCTGGACCGCCTGGTAGCCCGGAACATGCGATGCCGAATACAAATACAGTGAAATGGCGGAAACATTGAGGAGGACGGTGAGATAAAATACGACTTGAAACGATACTTTTCTCGATTTGTGGTGAAGCCATCTTTGGGCAATCAGGGCGCCCGGCCACCCGCCGATCATACTGAAAAAATGAAGTATCTTCTCCGGCGTTCGCCGTTGGTCATTTTGTGCTTTTCGCTTATCCCACCAATAAAGAACAAATGTAAAGATGCTTAACAACAGATAGGCTATCAATATAACAGGGGCCAATTGTTTAGAAATGACGAAATAACCAATGCAAAAGAAAAATAAGACGGACAGGCTCGAATAAAAAATATCGAAAAAATGGTCCCATCTCCTTGGATCCCGTTCTCCTCGAAACAAAATCCTCTCCGCTCTGGGTTTGCCCTCCGGACTTGTCGCTATTGTAAACGAGACTTCGTCTCCGACAACCGGGTCTCTGGACTGATTGACGAAGCAATTCTCGTGAAAGAAAATATCAGGCTTCCCATTGACCGGCTGAATGAATCCGAAGCCCTTGCCCCTTTGCCATTTGATGATTTTTCCTTTCTGTCTCATCCGTCCACCTGAAGATTGGGTGCAGTCCTGCCCTCATGGGCAGGCCCGTCGCCACGGTGATATTTGTGTTTAGGCGATTACAGCCTGATCAGCTGCGGTATTTCCATTGACACAAGCGCCAAAGAATCACTGCGGCATCAGCGCGATCACCCCCCAGCCCAGGTATTCACGGGTGTAGGTGGCGTAGCGCACGGGTTCCGAGGTCAGTCTGGCACGGACATCTTCCGCCAGCTCGTCGCTGGGATTGGCCTCAAGCCATCGACGCATGGTCAGCCACTTGGCCGCCTCGTATCTGTCCCAGCCGTCTTGATCGGCCAGCACCATTTCGACAAGGTCGCAGCCATGCTGGCTAAACGACGCCAGCAGTTGCGGAAGCGGAAGAAAGTCGGCAATCGAGGTGGCAAGACACCCCCTGGCAATTTCTTCCGTCGGCGGGGCCTGCCGCCAGTAGGGCTCGCCAATGAGGATGATTCCTCCGCTGCGCAGGCTGCGGGCCAGAAGCTCGATAGTGCCGGCGACACCACCGGCGATCCAGGTGGCGCCGACACAGGCTGCCACGTCGGCCTTCTCGTCGGAGACATAGCCAGCGGCGTCGCCATGGATGAACCGGACCTGATCGGCGACGCCGAGTTCCACGGCACGGAGCCTCGCTTGCTCGGTAAACAACCGGCTCATGTCGATACCGGTGCCGACGATGCCGTGATCGCGTGCCCAGGTGCACAGCATTTCCCCGGAGCCGCTGCCGAGGTCGAGCAACCGGTCCCCGGTTTTTAGACGGAGAGCTGCGCCAAGCGTTGCCAGCTGATCGGCGGTGATCGGGTTGTGGATGCGGTGCGCACTTTCGGTGATGTTGAATATTCGTGGTATGTCCATGGTGATGATCATTTATGCGAGGAAGAAGTCAATGCAGTAATTGAGAGTAGTTGGAGTCAGAATCGAATGGCGCTAATTTAAGGTGATTCTGTCCGGTATCTGTTCCGATGTTGAATCTCCTTCATTCCGTGTCTTGGCCTCGTCATCAATTGGCAAGGTTTGGGTGTACGTTTCAAACATCTTGGCTCGCTTCTTTCTGGCCTATCCGGGATCATGCAGTGTGCCAAGGTAAGGTGTAAATCGGCCATCATAGACACCTTGGCTCGGATTTAAAACTCAGCGATCTTTCTTTTTTGGGATGGTAAGTTATTTCTTTTAATAACTGTTTTTACAGGAGGTCTTGCTTGCACCTGTAAGCGGTAACGAGAGTATTTCCCATTGACCACAGAGTATTCAATAAACAAATCTTTTCCCTCCCAATGAATGTTGTCAATTGTAACAAAGTCCTCCCAATCCTCATTTTTTGGATAGCCCCCCTTACTGTGCCAAAGATATGCTGTATTGGGAGGCTCATTGGGGAGCTGAACTGTTTCATCGAGATACGCTGAAACGCCTACCTCTGGTTTTGTGTCTTTCATTGCATCGCCAATTGCACAATAACGCTCAAATACAAAGGCTTTAGATCCCGCTTCAGAGGAAGCCATTTGCAAGATGTTGTTTTGGCAAATCGTGTATTTTGCATCTTGTACCAAGAGAAGAACAAAGAAAATGTACGCTGCAAAAGTTCCTACATGAGCGCAATATCTCTGAATTTGTCTATATCTATTCTTACCATCATTCCGGTTATACTGATCAAATAAATTTAAGGCAAAGTACGCCGCCCACGAGAATGCTCCGCCGAGGATCAAAATTGCATTCAAACCATATGTTCCAGTATGTTCGTCAAGAAGACCTGTTAGAACAAAAATCTTTTTTGAAAAAAGTCCGAAAAATACAAATGCGAATGAAAGACAAATGAAAAAGATGCGCTTGGCTTTTGAAAGTGCGTATTTGGCAGAGGTTTCAATTAATTTTTTACTTATAATTTCCCCGAGGGGAGTGCTTAACGAATTTCGCTTTTCTGAAATAATTTCAGACAGGTATTTCAGGTCTACTGTATATGAAACATAGCGTCCAGGACGGATATACAGCCAATTTTCTGAACCAAAGAATTTATCCGAAGTTGAAACACTTAGGTAGTCAGCACGGTTTGATACTCTAAGAGCTATTAATCCTGGCCTGTTAAACTCAACTTTTTCTATTTCAGAATATGGAAGTTTTTTAAAACCCAAACCTTCAAATGATATACCTTCATCATCTAATATCAAGACAGGATGTTCGTACCGATATGAAGATAAAGAATTAAGAACGTAGACCACACATCCGACGATAATGAGGAGTACACCACCCGACAACAAGAAATGATTAGCTTGCCCCAGGAAGAGAAAGCACCCTCCACCCAATACCACGCTCAAAGAAAAAGCTAAAAACTGGTAGTCCTTTTCAAGAAATACTTTCATTGCATTTTACAGGTGTACCAATAGTTACCGGAAATCAGATATTTTTATAAACGTCTAGATATACCCATGGTGTTAAAACCCAAGTAAGTAATTGGGGCCAGAATCAAATTAAAAATTCATGCATCACGGTAATTAAATGAATTCTGGTTCCGTTTTCCTATGAACATATATCCATATGTCAAGATTGACCACTTCCGTGATCCATATTTTATGATTTGCCCGTTATTGACTCTCTAAAATTCGTGATGCATTTACCAAACTCAATGCCATAAATTTTCTTAAAAATTTTATCATGGTCACTGATAGTTGTGAGTTCTTTCATATATGATAAAAATTTTTCCTTTCCAAATTTTTCTATGAGATAATCAACTATGCAGGCAAATTCGGAATACATGAATGTAATTCTGTATTGAACATCAAGATTAATCCGGTCTTCTTTCTTCGTCTTGAAATATTCGGGAGGCATGAAATTGCCTTTTTGTATATAATTGTAGGTTTCTTTTTTTGAAGGATACCAAGATGTTCCCATTTGATTGGCACTTTAAACAGCGATCCCCTCAAGCAACCATTCCGGGTAATTATAAGCTCTTGAAATACCTGAATGCTGATGCAGTAAACAATGAGACAATTCATGTGTAAGATAAATCTCTAATGAGATTTCACCCTTTTCAGCTTCTTGTAATGCCCATGGGGAAATAATTAAGTCACCATTATAGAAAGCGCAAAATCGTGTATTTGATATTGAACGTTTATGATAACTGTTTTTGTCCTTAAAAATGAATATTCTTGGTTTTTTAAAAAACTTCCATTCATGAAACTTTTCAACGTTGGGAATTAATGAATCAATCTTATTGAGATCAGGGTGTTCGGCGCCTTCTTGAACATAAACTATTGTGTTTGGTAGTTCATTTATAGAGAAACCGATTATAAGCGGGGAATAAGGGAATAGCTTGCCAAATAGAAAGCTATAGACAACTAGCCCCAAGATCAAAAGGGAACCAAAAGCGATTGCATATCTCAGTTTATTCTTCATCAAGTGTTTGTTCAGCGTGGTGGTCAACCGTGCTGGGCCATCTACTTGAAAATTGAACACCGCAGCCTTCCCGATATCGGTTGGAATGGTTGTTGGAAGATATGCCTAGTCCTAATATATAATATTCTGATGATTCAAGGTGTTAGTGCTTTGTTACCATGATTTTTACGTAACAACCAGAGTTCGTTAACGAGAAACGTGAAAGGTATCAAAAATTTTGCCACCGCAAATGCTAGAACAAACCATAAGCTGAGCATTACAAGTTTGCCTTCACTCGAACCTGGAATTGCAAGGGGTGTGATTGACAGCAATAGAGCTCCTAAACCAATTAACGCCATTACATAAGTGGCCTGGGAAAAATTATTAGAGCTTGCTTCAAATGTCCGATTTTTAAAAATAAAAAATAACCTTCTTGTCACCAGAAATAGCATTAATGCCTTAGAAAATAACTCAACAGTCAAGCCATACCGATAGCCTAGAATTTGAACAACAAAGATCGGGATTGGTTCTGAGAAAAGGGCAAAACTTATATTTGTCATCAAAAGGTAGCCTGCTCTAAGCCCTGCTTTGAGCATAAGCCAAGTAGAGACATCAATAAAAACGCTTACAGATACAAGAATAAACAGCAGCCGATAAATAAAATTTTTCATTTGGTTACCAATAGTTTAATAAGTTAGGAGTATCTGGCATATCGCCTCTTATAGATGATCAAACTTTCCACGTATTGTGATTTGGAAGCCTGAAAGACAAGAAAATTTGATCAGGCCACCCAATTATAAGATCGGAATTCCTATCCATCCACAGGCCTTGATACTAATACCTATCTCATGGAAAGTAAAACGGAAACATACCGGGGTTCCGGCTAAATCCTAGCCGGAAGCGTATGGAAATGATGGGTGAAGTTCTGTGCTGCTATCATCAGGTCAAGCGAACTGAAAAGACCGGTTGCCAATGGGTATCTGGGCGCGGGGCAGATCGCCCTGCTCAAGATCCTGCTGGGCTGTAGGTGTGTAGAGTGTCTCTCTACTACAGGCCGAGCATTCCCTCCCGCTCGATAAAGGCGATAATCTCGTCCAGACCGAGGCCGGTCTTCATATTGGCAAAGATGAAGGGGCGGTCACCGCGCATCCGCTTGCTGTCGGTCTCCATGACCGTGAGCGAGGCGCCGACCAGGGGGGCGAGGTCAACCTTGTTGATGACTAGGAGGTCGGAGCGGGTGATGCCCGGGCCGCCTTTGCGGGGGATCTTGTCGCCGGCGGAGACGTCGATGACATAGATCGCCAGGTCGGCCAGCTCCGGGCTGAAGGTGGCGCTGAGGTTGTCGCCGCCGCTCTCGACAAAGATCAGTTCGAGGTCGGGGAAGCGCTCGATCAGGCC
The DNA here is from genome assembly GCA_030247675.1 of Desulforhopalus sp. Lineage (NCBI taxonomy): Bacteria > Pseudomonadati > Thermodesulfobacteriota > Desulfobulbia > Desulfobulbales > Desulfocapsaceae > Desulforhopalus > Desulforhopalus sp. Next base: position 1,017,287 of record JAOTRX010000002.1, read on the forward strand.
GTCGATGGCCGCCAGGTTCATGGAGGCGTCCTCGCGGATTGCCGTGTGCGGACAGCCGCCGGTCTCGACGCCGACGATGCGCTCGGCCGGCAGGACCTTGCTGCGGATGAGGAATTCCTGGTCTTCCCGGGTGTAAATATCGTTGGTTACCACCGCCAGACGATAGCGGTCGGAAAGCCTTCGGCACAGGGCCTCGACGAGGGCGGTCTTGCCCGAGCCTACCGGCCCGCCGACGCCTACCCGCAAGGGTGTGGGTACACTGTTTTTATTCATTTGCATCCTCCACAGTCTCTGTTGGATTTTCTACTTAATTAGCGGTCCCGGGCCACCGTAGGGTGCGTTTTACGCACCAGTCATTGGTGTACGGAGTGCACCCTACGACTACTCTGACTACGAACGATATAGCCTGGTGTACTGCTGCTCGTGGCGCATCGAGGCCATTGCCAGGGCAGGGGTTGTGCCGCCGATCTCGTCCTCGCCAAGGGACAGGCCGCGCCGGGCGACCTCCTCGATGATGCCGCCCAGCTCGACCAGGAGCAGCTGGCCGGTGGTCTGGCCAAGGGGGATGATCTTTACCCCGGTGAGCACCTGGTTTTCCAGCCAGGAAAATAGATAGCCGGTCGCCGCCAGCCGTGGACTGATACCCCAGGCCTCGGCGGCATAGGCGAACCCGGCCAGCTGACTGCGGGCAAGTACCTGTTTCCAGCGGCTGTCGGTAATCATCTCCAAGCCGGCGAGGAGCACCGCCATTGCCCGGCCGCGCTGGCCTTCCTCTTCCAAAAATTCCCGGCTTTCCCGGCAGGCCAGGAGCAGGTCGCAGCGTTTGTCGAGGGCCCCGAGGTCGCCCTCCCGGCAGGCCTGGTGCATCAGGCCGAGGATTGGGACATCCACCCGGGCAAGACCCTGGCGCAGCACCTCGCCAAGCCATTCCGAAAGACTCTCCCTGTCGTGCACCCAGCCTTCCTCCACCGCCCATTCCAGGCCCTGGGAGTAGCTGAAGGCGCCGGTGGGCAGGCCAGGGCTGATCAGCTGGAAGAGGCGGATCAGCCCCGTGTCAGGGGTGCGCATGTTGGTGTCCGCCATGTCCGGTCCCGGCTCCATGTCCCCCGTAGGCACCGCGTTCCGGCTCAAAGGGGACCTCCTCGACCACCACCTCGCCGCCCAGCCCGGTGACCATCTTGTCGAGGACATGGTCGTGGAGGTAGCGGAGATAGCCGCCGCCGATCTCCACGTCGACGTGGCGGTTGCCGAGGTGATAGCACAGCCTTGCAAAGCGAATGGGCCCGGCGGTGCGCACCGTCGACACCGATTCCGCCGCCGCCTTGACCGCCGCCGTTACCCCGTCCTCGGTGGCCAGGACGTCGCCGTCGCGCAGCACCGTGCCGCGCGGCAGGAGAACCATGGCCTCGTCGCCGTTGTCAAGGTGCACCCGCAGTCGGCTCTTGATCCGCTTTTCCCAGGGCAGGCACAGGCTCAGCCGGACATCGGCCGCAGCCTTACTCTTTGTGATAAATGTCATCATGTCGGCTTATTTCCTCCCATAGGTGGTGGTGAGTGAGGTGCTGCCATTAAAACAGGAAGTATCTTTGGGCCATGGGCAGGACCCTGGCCGGTTCGCAGGTCAGTAGCATGCCGTCGGCCCGCACCTGATAGGTCTGCGGATCGACCTCGATGTGCGGCAGGTAGTCGTTGTGGACCATGTCTTTTTTGCCGATCTGCCGGCAATTCCCGGCGACCCCGATCAGTGACCGCAGACCGAGCCGCGCCGCCACCCCGTCAGCGGCAGCGGCCCGGGAAATAAAGGTCATGGTCGTTGCCGGCAGGGCGAGGCCAAGGGCGCCGAACATCGGCCGGTAGTGGACCGGTTGGGGCGAGGGGATGGAGGCGTTGGCGTCGCCCATGGCGGCCATGGCGATCAGGCCGCCCTTGACAATCAGGCTCGGTTTTACCCCAAAAAGCGCCGGTTTCCACAGCACCAGGTCGGCGAGTTTGCCGACCTCTATCGAACCAACCTCGTGGGCGATGCCGTGGGTGATTGCCGGGTTGATGGTGTATTTGGCGACATAGCGTTTGATGCGGAAATTGTCATGGCCGGCCGGGTCGCTCCCCAGGCTGCCCCGCTGGCTCTTCATCTTGCTGGCTGTCTGCCAGGTGCGCAGGATCACCTCACCGACCCGGCCCATCGCCTGGGAATCGGAGGAGATCATCGAAAAGGCCCCGAGATCGTGGAGGATATCCTCGGCGGCGATGGTCTCGCGGCGGATCCGCGACTCGGCGAAGGCGACGTCTTCTGCAATCTTCGGGTCGAGGTGGTGACAGACCATGAGCATGTCGAGGTGCTCGTCGATGGTGTTCACCGTGTACGGCCGGGTCGGGTTGGTGGATGACGGCAGGACATTTGACCGGCCGCAGGCGCGGATAATATCCGGGGCATGGCCGCCGCCGGCGCCCTCGGTGTGGTAGGTGTGGATGGCCCGGTCCTTGAAGGCGGCGATGGTCGCCTCGACAAAGCCCGACTCATTGAGGGTATCGGTGTGGATGGCGACCTGGACGTCCATGTCGTCGGCCACCGCCAGGCAGTTGTCGATGGCCGAGGGCGTCGTCCCCCAGTCTTCATGGAGTTTCAGACCCATCGCCCCGGCCCGCACCTGCTCGATCAGGCCTTCCGGCAGGCTGGCATTGCCCTTGCCTAAAAAACCGAGATTCATTGGCAACCCTTCCGCCGCCTGGAGCATCCGGGCGATGTTCCACGGCCCCGGCGTACAGGTGGTGGCGTTGGTGCCGGTGGCCGGTCCGGTGCCGCCGCCGATCATGGTTGTGATGCCGATGGCCAGGGCCTCCTCCACCTGCTGCGGGCAGATGAAGTGGATGTGCGAGTCGATGCCTCCAGCGGTGACGATCATTCCTTCTCCTGCCAGGGCCTCGGTGCCGGGGCCGATGACGATGGTCACCCCCGGTTGAATATCGGGGTTGCCGGCCTTGCCGATGCCGCTGATCCGGCCGTCCTTGATACCGATATCGGCCTTGACGATCCCCCAGTGGTCGAGGATCAGGGCGTTGGTGATGACCAGGTCGCAGGTCTCAGCCGAAGTCCGCTGGCTTTGTCCCATGCCGTCGCGGATGACCTTGCCGCCACCGAACTTCACCTCGTCGCCGTAAATCGTCCGGTCTTCTTCGACCATCAGCCACAGGTCGCTGTCGGCGAGCCGCACCTTGTCGCCCACCGTCGGTCCGAACATCTCGGCGTATGCCCTTCTGCTTATCGTTGTCATTGCCGTTCCTCCAGAGGTCCCATGATCTTGCCGGTAAATCCGTAGACCTCCCGTTGTCCCGCAAAGGCCACCAGTTCCACCCGCCGGGTCTGGCCCGGTTCGAAGCGCACTGCCGTGCCGGCGGCGATGTTCAGGCGAAAGCCCCGCGCCGCCGGGCGGTTGAAGGCCAGGGCCTCGTTGGTCTCAAAAAAGTGGTAGTGCGAGCCGACCTGGATAGGCCGGTCGCCGGTATTGGCCACCTCGACCAGCACCGTTTCGCGGCCGACGTTCAGTTCGATGTCGCCTTCCATTGTGATTATTTCACCGGGAATCATAGGGTTCTCCTTGTCTATCGAATCGGATTGTGCACCGTCACCAGCTTGGTGCCGTCGGGAAAGGTCGCCTCGACCTGCACCTCCTCGACCATCTCCGCCACGCCATCCATGACTTGGTCGCGGTTGAGGAGGTTGCGGCCGTCGGCCATCAGTTCGGCGACCGTCCTGCCGTCGCGGGCACCCTCCAGCAGCGCCCCGCTGATAAAGGCCACCGCCTCGGGGTAGTTGAGCTTCAGGCCGCGGGCCATGCGCCGTTCGGCGAGCAGGGCGGCGGTAAACAGGATGAGCTTGTCTTTTTCTCGTGGGGTGAGTTCCATTGTCGTTGTCCCTTTTGTTTTTTCCAATTCTAAATCAAGCGTTAACTTCAGCTCCCGCGCTGCGCGGCTCCTCGCCGTACTACACTGTACTGTCTCGTCGCTGCTCGCTTGCAGCTTCCTTTTCATCTTGACTTAGATATGGAAAGAGACTGCAAGGGCAGGTTTCGTTCGCAGCAGGCAAGCGCGCAACCCGGCGTTATGTTGCCCAGATCCTCGGTGGGCAGGCCGGGCGACCGATAAGCGAGGGCCGCAGCCGTGCCCACAGCTCGCTAAAAAATTCCCGGGCGGCGACCACCGAATAGCCAAGATAGCGGGCCACCAGCACCTCTCCGAGGAGGGTGAGGCCGGTCAGCTCGCCGTCCGTCCGCGATGCCAGGTCGCCGAGCCCGGCGGCGGTCTCCCGGCTGACTCCGGTGGCAAGGAAGCAGCCGCTTACCGGGTGGCGGCGCAGGCCGACGACGCTTGCCAGATCCCGCTCGCTGCGCACCCGCAGGCGGTCGAAGAACAGCGGCCGGCCGTCGCGGTACAGGGCCAGGCAGCCGTCAAAGCGGCCGGGGGAGAAGGTCTCGCCGCGGGCGGGCAGACCCAGGCAGAGGACCTCCCAGCCGATGAACCGCGCCTTGCCGTAAAGCCGCACCTCGGTGAGCAGCTCCGCCTCGGCCCCCGGGAAGGCAATGGCCTCCTGGGGCAGCCATTCAAGGGTCCCGCCGTGTACCGCAAGCATCTGGCGCTGCACCGCCGCCCTGCCCGCGGAGCGGTAGAATTTGGTAGCGCCCGGGGTGGTGATCAGGGCGTGGGCAGTATCCCGCACGGTCACGTCAAGGTGCAGGCTGTCGCCGCCGACCACTCCGCCCGGTGGATGGAGGATGCAGGTGTGACAGACCCCGCCCTCCGGGTACAGGGGGCGCTGGACCCGCAGCGGCCCCTGATGGCGGCTGTCGGCGAGGATAGTCGTGTCTTTCTGGGCGGCGTAGGTGAGGGCCAGTTCCGCCCGCCAGCCACTTTCTTCTTCAGGTGTTGCCAGTTCCGCAGTTGCCGTTCTCATACCGTTAAATACTCCTTGATCAGTCCCTCATGCAGGCTGTCGATGTTTCCCTCGGCCACCGCCCGGCCGCGGTCGAGGATGACGAAACAGTCGGCCACCGCCCGGACGAACTTCAGTTTCTGCTCGACCAGGAGGATGGTCATACCGAGTTCCCGCTGCAGCCGGTGGATGATCTCGCCGATCTCCTGAACGATGTTTGGCTGGATGCCCTCCGTCGGCTCGTCGAGAATCAACAGTGTCGGCTCAAGCACCAGGGCGCGGCCGATGGCCAGTTGCTGCTGCTGGCCGCCGGACAGGTCGCCGCCGCGCCGGCCGAGCATCTCCCTCAGTACCGGGAAAAGCTCGAAGATCACCTCGGGGATTGCCTTCTTTTTGCCTTTTTGGCAGGCAAGACCGATCTCCAGGTTTTCCCGGACGGTGAGCAGGGGAAAGATCTGCCGGCCCTGGGGCACATAGCCGATCCCCATGTCGGCCCGCCCCTCAACGGCCACCCGGGTGATATCCTTCTCCTGGAAGAGGATCTGGCCGGAGCGCGGGGCGATGAGGCCCATGATACAGGCGAGCAGCGTCGTCTTGCCGACGCCGTTGCGGCCCATGAGGCAGGTGCATCTGCCGGCGGCCACTTGCAGGTCAATATCCCAGAGGGTGTGGCTCTCGCCGTAGAACTGGTTGAGTGTGGTAACGTTGAGCATAATTATTCCCCCAGATAGACCTCGATGACCTGTTGGTTGTTCTGGACCTCGTCCATGGTGCCCTCGGCGAGGATCGAGCCCTGGTGGAGCACCGAGACCTTGCGGGCGATGGAACGGATGAAGTCCATGTCGTGCTCGACCACCACTACCGAATGGCTGCCGGCAAGGCTGGTTAAAAGCTCGGCGGTGCGTTCCATCTCCTGCTGGGTCATGCCGGCCACCGGCTCGTCGATGAGCAGCAGCTTGGGGTTCTGCATCAGCAGCATGCCTATTTCCAGCCACTGTTTCTGGCCGTGCGACAGGGACCCTGCCTTGGTGCCGGCTAGCTGGTGGAGGCCGATGAGTTTCAGGATGTCGTTGATCCGGTCACGCTCCTCACTCGTCAGCTTGGCGCGAAAGGTCGGCCACGGCGCCTTGTCGCCGGCCATGGCCAGTTCGAGGTTATTGTCGACCAGGAGCTCCGTAAAGACCGTCGGCTTCTGGAACTTACGGCCGATCCCCGCCTGGGCGATGCCCGGTTCGTCGAGTTGCAGCAGGTCGATGGTACCGCCGAACCAGGCGGAGCCGCTGTCCGGTCTGGTCTTGCCGGTGATGATGTCCATCATTGTCGTCTTGCCGGCGCCGTTCGGGCCGATGATGCAGCGCAGCTCGCCGTCGTCGATATACAGGTTGAGGTTGTTGATTGCCCTGAAGCCGTCGAAACTGACGTTGATTCCTTCAAGGTAGAGGATGACTCCGTGGCGGAGATCGAGATCCTCCGAGCTTTCCGGCAAGGGAAAGACGATCGGGTCTTCGATGCCGAAGATGGCGCGCATGCGATCTCTGGTGTTCATGCTCTTCCCCCCCTGCGCTGGATAAGGCCGACTACGCCGTACGGCAGAAAGAGGGTGACGAGGACGAACAGGGCACCCAGGCCGAACAGCCAGGCGTCGGGGAAGGCCACGGTCAGCCAGCTCTTTGCGGCATTGACGAGTATCGCCCCGGCGACGGCGCCGTAGAGGCTGGCCCTGCCGCCCACCGCCACCCAAATGACGATCTCGATGGAGTTGAGCGGCGAGAACTCGGTAGGGTTGATGATACCGACCTGCGGCACGTAGAGGGCGCCGGCGACCCCGGCGAGCGCCGCCGAGAAGGTGAAGACCCACAATTTGATATTTTCCACCCGGTAGCCGACAAAGCGCAGGCGCGACTCCTGGTCGCGGATGGCGGTGCAGGCCATGCCGAGCCGCGAGGTGGTGATCAGCCGGCAGGCAAGGTAGCCGCCGGCCAGAGCTAGGGCCGATAGAGCAAAGAGCGCCGCCCGAGTGGTGTCCTCCTGGAGGTTAAACCCGAGGATATCCTTGAAATCGGTGAGGCCGTTGTTGCCGCCGAACCCCATCTCGTTGCGGAAGAAGGCAAGCAGCAGGGCGAAGGTAAGGGCCTGGGTGATGATCGACAGGTAGACGCCGGTCACCCGCGACCGAAAGGCAAGACTGCCGAAGACCAGGGCGAGGGCGGCGGGTACCGCTACCACCATGAGGGCCGCGAACCAAAAGCTCTGAAAACCGTGCCAAAACCAGGGCAGTTCCTGCCAGTTGAGAAAGACCATGAAGTCAGGCAGCACCGGGTTGCCGTAGACGCCGCGGTCGCCGATCTGCCGCATCAGGTACATGCCCATGGCGTAGCCGCCAAGCGCAAAGAAGGCACCGTGGCCGAGGCTGAGGATGCCGAGATAGCCCCACACCAGATCGACCGCCACCGCAAGGAGGGCGTAGCAGAGGTACTTGCCCCACAGGGTCATGCTGTAGGTCGGCAGATGCAAGGGGTTGGTTTCGGCTAGCAGCAGGTTGCTGGCCGGAACGATGACACTTGCCGCCAGAAGCACCAGGAGGAGAGCCGAGCCGGGCTTGTCGTCTTGTAAAACTGTGAGAAAACGGTTCATGGTAATTTACTCCGCCGCCCGGCCCCGTTGCGGGAACAGGCCCTGGGGACGCTTCTGGATGAAGAGGATGATGAGCACGAGGATGACGATCTTGGCAAGCACCGCACCGCTCCACGGCTCAAGAAACTTGTTGGCAACGCCCAGAGCCAGGCCGCCGACCAGGGTGCCCCACAGGTTGCCGACGCCGCCGAAGACCACAACCATGAAGGAATCGACGATATACGATTGGCCGAGGTTCGGGCCGACGTTGGTCAGCTGGCTGAGGGCCACGCCAGCGATGCCGGCAACGCCAGAGCCGAGGCCGAAGGTCAGGGCGTCGACCCGCGAGGCCCTGACTCCCATGGCCCGGGCCATCGCCCGGTTCTGCGACACCGCCCGGACCTGCAGGCCGAGGCTGCTCTTTTTCAGCAGCAGGAACAGTCCGGCAAAGACCAGCATGGCGAAGACGAAGATGACGAGGCGGTTGCTGGTAAAGGACAATACCGGATTGATGGCGATCGAGCCGCTCATCCACGCCGGTGTGACGACGCTGCGGTTGAGAGGCGAGAAGATGGAGCGCACCGCCTGCTGGAGAATAAGGCTGATGCCGAAGGTGGCAAGCAGGGTCTCCAGCGGTCGCCCGTAGAGGAAGCGGATGACCGAGCGCTCGATGGCGATGCCGACCAGGGCGGCGACGATAAAGGCCGCAGGTATGGAAAGCGCCAGGGCCAGGCCGATGCTCTGCGGTAGCAGCTGCTGCATGACGTAGGCGGTATAGGCGCCGATCATGATCAGCTCACCGTGGGCCATATTGATGACGCCGATCACCCCGAAGGTGATGGCCAGGCCAATGGCGGCAAGCACCAGGACGGAGCCGAGGCTGAGCCCGAAGAACAGCGTTTCGAGTTTTGCGTACCAGGACAGGCTGTCCTCGATCTTGGCGAGCGACCGTTTTGCCTCGCGAAGCGCGGCCGGGTCCTTTTCTTCGGCGATCAGCCGGGTCAGTTCGTTGCGCACCTCGGGGTCGAGGCTGCCCGCCAGGTCGGCAAGGCCCTTCTTTCGTTCGGTCGGGTCATTGCCGCGCACCCCGGCCAGGGCCAGGGCGGTCTGCAGGGCCTCACGCACCCGCTGGTCCTGCTCGCTTTGTCGCAGATCGTCAAGGACTTTGGCGGTCTCCGGGGTGATATCGGCAAACATCTCGCGGACTCCGGCAAGTCGAATCGCCGGGTCGGGGTTTTTCAGGCTGAGGCGGGCAAGCAGGGTTTTTAGTTGGCCGCGCAGCTGGTTGTTGATGGTGACCTTGGTGAGTTGCCCAGCATTCATCACGCTAAGAGGAGCCCCGGTCAGGGCGTCGCTGACCTGTAGGTTGTCACCTTCCGCTGTACCGTAGACGAGGTTCTGCCCCTCGCGGGTCAGGTAGAGCTGGCCGTCGAGGCAGGCGCGGAGGATCTTGCCCGCCCGCTGGTCGCCGCTTGCGGCAATCTTCTCCGCACCTTCCGACTTCTGGGCAAAGCCCTTGGTGGCAAGCAGCACCACTCCCTCAGAGAAGCCCTCTTCGGCCGTCGCCAGGCAGGTCTCGGGAAAGAGGGCGAGCAGGAGGAGGAGAAGGGTCGGCAACAGCCGGGATATTGATCTTGGTGTCTTTTTCATCGTCGCTAGCGGCTGAGGTTTGAGGGCTTTCCGTGCATATTGTGCACCGCTTTGCTTTTCAAAGGTGCGCGGAGCGCACCCTACGACTGAGCACCCAAGTTGGGGTTTTCCGTAGGGTGCACTTTGTCCACCTTGTTTGCCAATTCCGGGGCTGGCAACAGCCCCGGGACCTTTTCATGACACTTACTTGGTGCCCGAACACTTATGGGTCACGACATTATAGGCACCGCAGGATAGCGGTTTACGCCAGTCTGAGATGAGATCCTTTGATCCCTCAAGAAAGTCCGACCACTCGTCGCCGACCACCAGGCCCGAGGTCTGCCAGACCGTCTCGAACTGGCCGTTCGCCTGGATTTCGCCGATCAGGACCGGCTTGGTGATATGGTGGTTGGGCATCATCGCCGAGTAGCCGCCGGACAGGTTCGGCACGGTGACGCCGATAATCGCCTCCTGCACTGCCTTCGGGTCGGTGGTGCCGGCCTTCTCCACCGCCTTCACCCACATATTGAAGCCGATATAATGGGCCTCCATCGGGTCGTTGGTGACCCGCTTGTCGTTCTTGATAAAGGATTTCCAGGCCTTGATAAAAGCGCTGTTCACCGGGCTCTGCACGCTCTGGAAGTAGTTCCAGGCGGCGAGATGGCCGACCAGGGGTTTGGTGTCTATACCGGAAAGCTCTTCCTCACCCACCGAGAAGGCGACGACCGGGATGGCGTCGGCCTTGATACCCTGATTGCCCAGTTCCTTGTAGAAGGGGACGTTGGCGTCGCCGTTGATCGTCGATACCACCGCGGTCTTCTTGCCGGCGGAGCCGAACTTTTTAATATCGGCGACGATCGACTGCCAGTCGCTATGCCCGAAAGGGGTGTAGTTGATCATGATATCCTCGGCGGCAACACCTTTTGCCTTCAGGTAGGCCTCGAGAATCTTGTTGGTGGTGCGCGGGTAGACGTAGTCGGTACCGGCAAGGACCCAGCGTTTGGCGCCGATATCGTTCATCAGATAATCGACGGCGGGGATGGCCTGCTGGTTTGGCGCGGCGCCGGTGTAGAAGACGTTCACCGACGATTCCTCGCCCTCATACTGTACCGGGTAGAAGAGCAGGCTGTTCAACTCCTCGAAGACTGGCAAAACCGATTTGCGGGATACTGAGGTCCAGCAGCCGAAGGTGGCCGCCACCTTTTCCTTCTGGATCAACTCGCGGGCCTTTTCGGCAAAGAGCGGCCAGTTGGAGGCCGGATCGACGACCACCGGGGTCAGCTTCTTGCCGAGCAGGCCGCCTTTCTTGTTCTGCTCGTCGATGAGCATGAGCATGGTGTCCTTCAGCGTCGTCTCGCTGATCGCCATGGTTCCGGACAGGGAATGCAGAATCCCGACCTTGATGGTGTCTTCGGCTGCGGCCGGACCGGCCAGCAGGGCGCCAGCCAGCAGCCCGCCAGCCAGGTAACTCGCCAATGCCTTCATCTTCATGTGGCTTCTCCTTTCTTCCTTGGTTGAAAATATGTCACCCTTTGTGACGTTCATGACCATGTAAAAGCAAGGGATATGCCATCTCTGGAACGAACTTGTAACTCGCTGTATTACGGTTTATTTATGGCTATGTTGTGGTTTGGATTGAAGATTTTCGGGTGTTTTGCAATGAAAATGCAGTACGTTTTTGTAGAGCTAATTATTAAAATATGACATAAATGTAAATTGCTATTGCGCTTTCGCAGCGCGCAAGCCGTCGGCATGGGCTGGCGATCCGCCTCCAGCCCATGCCGGCATCCGAGTCCGGAAACGGAAAAAGAAGAAGAGCTCCTTGAACAGGTGGGGGTTTAGCGTTATCTTTATCCGGTGAGTTGTTAATAACCTATTTAGAAGGTGAAAATATGGCGAGGTCGAAGTGCCCATCCTGCGAATATCACGAATTTGAAGCCGTTCCCGTCACTACCAAGACCGGGCAAAAATTTTGTCTCATCCAATGCGTGGCCTGCGGCACGGTTGTCGGGGCCCTTGATGAGGTGAAGATTGCCAGCCTTATCAAAAATGCTGAGAAAAAATTTTCGAAGTTCCTGGAAAATCTGAATCGCAAGGTGGTCAATGTCTGCAACCGCAAGAACACATGACCTGCGGTGAAACACTGTACGTCTGAACCTCTTTGTCGTCTGCCGGGAACGTATCCCGTTCAAGACGGCGGAGTGCCCCTCCCTCCAAGTTCCCAGAAAAGGAAGATCCTCGTGGAAGAAGATATCGGCAAAAAACTTGTGCAAGCTCTGAAGGATCCCAACAGCACCGATAGTCAGGAGAGTATTGCCAAGGCAATGGAGCTGACCAAGGCCTATGCCAGTTCCGGCTCGGCGACCCACTTCAGTACGGTTACCAAGCTCTTCTATGATCTGTTTGAAATGTTTGAAACGGGGAAGGATCCGCGGATCAAATAGTCGGAGGGATGCGTTTGAGGTATTTGTGCAGGCAGTTTATATCTCGACACTTCTTGATGATTTTTTTCAAATAGGCGACATTCTTGTCAATATTCTCAATATAGAGGTTGCGATCGATACCGTGCCTCTCGCGAAAGTGGGTTTGCATCGCCTCGGAGGTATGCGAGAAGGTGGTAAGGAGTCGCTTGAGAACGACGTTGTGGTAAAAATTCGCGGTATGCTCCATCAGTTCAAGGGCCGAACCGTGTTCGCTGACGCCACCGGCGTGCAGCTCGTTATACAGCAGGGGGAGGCATTCCAGGTAATAGCGGTCGGCCATTTGCGCCAGGATATCCGCCGACCCGACTATCTGGCCGATGAGCTGAATGTCCCGGCTATGAAATTCAAAGGTTGAGGGGTCGCTGTTCAGGTCGGTATATTTGATGATCGTCGTGCAGTCTTCGGCGATATCATCGCTCAAGCCCTTGCGTGCGGCGTAACGCTTGAGAAAGAGGATCGATCGCTCTTCATGGTTGGCCAGATATTCGGTGCCGGAATGGGCGGTGTCTCCCTCTACAAGAAGCATCCCGGTGTCGTGAAAATAGGCGGCGAGGAGGCCTCGCAAAAGCATGTCGGCGGTAATCGGCACGGAATTGCAGTGCAGTCCGTCGAAGAGACGGATAGTCGCCAGAACAACCATCTGGCTGTGGCGGAGGTTGTGGTAGGGCAGGGTATTTTTCTGGAAATCGGGATGAGCACCGCCAAAGAATGCCGCCAGGTCGTTATGCACCTCGCGGATGAGTTGAAGATCGGCACCATGGCTGACATTTTTAGCGAGCGAGAGAATTTCATCGAGGGGAGTACCGGTCAGTTTGCCCTCGAAAAGATATGAAATATATTTATTGTCCATGTCCGCTCTGGAAAGTTCAGGTGTAATGTCGCCACGTTTTCCACACATTCTATCATTTCCCGGTAGGATATGGCAAACTCTCCTTTTTAGAAACATTTTTTTCACGGAAAGTCTCTTTGCCTGGGTCGTTCATGCGGTCGATGCCCGTCGATTTGTCGCATCAGAATCGTACGATAATGGAAATAATAACGTGTTGTCTGGACTTTATCTTCTTTTGCAAGTAATCTTTTTTAGGTAAAACATTGGAAATCGGCAAAGCAGGTTGGGCCTCAGATCTTTGTAATCATCGCAAAAACCGTAGATGAGTGAGATGGCAGAAAAGGTAGATTCCGTTGTTGTGTTGATCGTTGATGACGACGAGCTGGTGCGTATGGCCTTGAGTGTCCTGGTCGGCTCCCTCGGCTATCACTGCCTGGTTGCCGGGGACGGCATCGAGGCGCTTGCCGTTCTGCGATCAACTCCCGTCGATCTTGTCCTGACCGATATCGTCATGCCGGGGATGGACGGCTTAGAGCTTTTAGCCCATATCCATAAGGAACACAAAGAAACCGATGTTATCATCTCCACCGGTTTTCATGAAAAAGCCAGTTATGCCGCGGTAATAAAGGCGGGAGCCATCGATTTCATTAAAAAGCCTATCGACCAGGCTGAGCTTGAGGCCAAACTGGCCAGGGCCGTCCGCGAACGCAGCCTTATCCGCAAGTTGCAACTTTTGTCGAAGCAGGACAGCTTGACGGGGATTCTCAACAGGAGGGCCTTTGACGAGCGCTTTTCCTACGAGGTGGAAAGGGCCAGCCGGCAGAACTATCCGCTGATGCTGGCCAGTATCGATATCGACAATTTCAAGGAGTACAATGATCAGTTCGGCCACCAGGAAGGTGATAAGGCCTTGGTAGGCCTCGCTGAAATAATGAAATTGTGCACCAGGGAGAGCGTTGATTTGTGCTTTCGCCTGGGTGGCGACGAATTTGCCGTTTTGCTCCCCCAGGCCACCGCCAGCCAGGGGACGGAAATTGTCCAGAGGATTCTTCTGACCTTCATCGAAAAGGACTTTTCCGGCACCACTCTTTCCATAGGCCTAGTTTCCTGCAGGCGCAATAAACGAATACCCAAGGAAGAAGACGAACGGGCCATGAAGGAGCGCGCCGACCAGGCCATGTATGATGCCAAAAAGAGCGGCAAGAACTGCGTGATCACCAGGATTTGACGGTCTGCCTTCTTCCCGCCGCCGGTGGACTGTCGGCGGGGTTTGTGCCGGATGGCATCAACCAAGGGCATCCTTGTGGAAGCTCGTGTCCGGTGCAACCGGATATTTCCCGTTGAAACAGGCGAGACAGAAGTCCTCGCTGGTCATCCCCGTAGCCTTCACCAAACCTTCAAGACTTAAATAATGCAGGGAATCGAGGCCGAGATATTCGGCGATCTCGGCGATGGTTTTCTTGTTGGCGATAAGCTGGCTGGCCGACGGGAAGTCGATGCCGTAGTAGCAGGCGTGCCTGGTGGGGGGGCAACTCACCACCATGTGGACTTCCTTGGCGCCTGCCTCCCGCAGGGCCCGCACCCGGCTTTTGCCGGTTGTCCCCCTAATGATCGAGTCTTCGACGATAATCAACCGTTTTCCCTTGAGAAAGGAGCGAACCGGATTGAGTTTGACTTTGACGTTGAAGTCGCGCATTGACTGGGTCGGCTGGATGAAGGTCCTCCCGACATAGTGATTGCGGATCACGCCCATTTCCAGTGGAATACCGGAGGCCTGCGAATATCCGAGGGCGGCGTAGTTGCCGGAATCGGGAAAGGGCATGACGAAATCGGCGTCGATTTTTGCTTCCTCGGCGAGGATCTCGCCCATCCGCTTACGTGCCTGGTAGACATTGATCCCGAAGATCTCCGAATCGGGGCGGGCGAAGTAGACCTGCTCGAAGATACAGAAATGGCTGTTTTGTTTTGGCCAGGGGAAGATCGAGGTCATTGTCCCGTCTCTGAACAGCAGTATCTCGCCGGGCGCGATGTCCCGGATGTATTCCGCCTCAACCAAGTCAAGAGCACAGGTTTCCGAGGCGACGATCCAGCCGTTGCCGCCACCGTTCTTGAGTTTGCCGAGGCAAAGGGGGCGAAAGCCATCGGGATCGCGGACGGCGATCATGGTGTCCTGGGTCATGAGCAGGAGGGAATACGCCCCCTTGAGGGCGGTGAAGGTCTGGCTGAGGGCCTGTTCCAGGCCGAGGTGGGCGGCGCGGGCCATGAGATGCAGGACCACCTCGCTGTCCATGGTGGTTTGGAAAATTGATCCGCGCTCTTCCAAGCCGGCGCGGAGGGCAATGGAGTTGACAAGATTGCCGTTATGGGCAACCGCCATGGTCGTTCCCTTGTGGGTGACAAGGAGCGGTTGGGCGTTGGTGAGATTTGACGCCCCGGTTGTCGAGTAGCGCACGTGACCGATAGACAGATGGCCCTGCAGTTTCTGGATTATGGCCTCGGAAAAAACCTCGGGCACCAGCCCCATGTTTTTGTGCATGGACACCTTGCTGCCATCGGAGGTGACAATTCCGGCGCTTTCCTGGCCACGATGCTGCAGCGCATACAACCCGAAGTAGGCGAGTTTAGCGGAGTCCGGGTGATTATAAATACCGCAAATTCCACACTCATGGGTGGGGCGGCCGTCTGAAAGGTTCCTGCGGGTGTTTTGCGGCATCGAGAGAAAGTCCTTAATTGTCTTGAAAATCGGTTGGTTGGTGCATTGTCCAGGTACTGTCCTAGTCTTAGTGATTTTCAGTAATTGCCAAAAATAGGGAAAGGCACAAAGAGCTTCTCTTTGTGCCTTTTCTTGGGAATCCCAAAACCGGAAATCTATAACAAGTATTCCCCAAATTCAACAAGAAAGATCTGAAGGCTTTGGAAAAAGATAGTCTGAGCTGGCTTCTCCTATTCGGTTACCAGGGCGTACAGGAGCTCGGTGAGGTTCACCAGATCGTTGAGATTCATCTGCTCGTTTACTGTATGCACCTTGTCCATGCCGGTTGCCACTATGGCAGTGGGCAGGCCGTAGCCATTGAAAATGTTGGCATCGCTGCCGCCGCCGGCAACAAGATGCCGAAGGTCTTTGCCGCAGGCGCGCGCCGCCTTTTCAATGCGTTGCAGCACCGGGGCATCAGGGGCGATGGCCAGCAGGGGATAGTCGTCAACGATTTCGATGGATACCGTTGGTTTATTGTCACCGGTTGCCGGGTTGCCCTGCCAATCGGCTACTGCCCTTTCGAAGGCCTTGAATATCTCTTCGGTATAACTCGCCAATTTTTTATCTGAGTGACTGCGGACCTCTCCCTGCAAGATGACCCGTTCCGGTACGATATTGGTTGCCACCCCACCCTGGATCTTGCCGAAATTGCAGGTCGATTCCTCGTCAAGCCGGCCTATGCGAAGGGCTGCCAGGGCCTGGGCGGCAATCGTCAGGGCATTGATGCCGGCCTCCGGGCAGAGCCCGGCATGGGCGGCCAAACCTTTAATTTCAATGGTGAACTTGTTGGCGGCCGGGGCGCCGATGATGACATCGTTGTTACCGGTGGAGTCAAGGGCGTAGCCATAAGCGGTTTGCAGCTTTTGGTAATCGAGGCTCTTGGCACCCAATAAGCCGATCTCCTCGCAGGTGGTGATAATCACCTCGATGGTTGGATGGGGGGCATTATTTTCTCTCAGAAGGGTGAGCAGTTCAAGGACTGCGGCAATACCCGCTTTGTCGTCGCCGCCGAGGATGGTATCACCTCTGCTGGTAAAGATATCGCCGTTTCTGATCACCTTGACACCGTCGGCTGGTCCCACGGTGTCCATGTGGCAGGACAGAAACAAGCCGTCCCGGTCCGCCATGTTGCCGTTAAAGCGGATGATGAGGTTTCCCGATTCCGAGCCGGTTTGGCCAGCGGAATCATCTTCATAAATTGTGTCGGCGCCGAGTTCGGCAAAAACCCTTTTGAGATGGGCGGATATCGCCCCTTCCTGGCGAGACGGGCTACTTATCTCACATAATTCGGTAAAGGTGGCGGCTAGCCGTTCCCGGTTAATTGCAATGTTCATAGGTGATCCTTTTTCTTTTGTGCCGCAAGGGCAGGTTTCGTTTGAGCAGACAACCTGTATAACCCAATATTATTTTTGCAGAAGAACGACGGCATGGCAGCCGATCCCCTCCTTCCTGCCGGAGAATCCCAATCCTTCGGTGGTGGTCGCCTTAATATTAATGACATCCGGGCCGACTTGACAGGCCCGGCCGAGAATTTTCCGCATTTGTGGCAGGAACGGGGAAAGCCGGGGGGCCTGGCAGACCAGGGTGATGTCGGCATTGACCATTGCATAACCTTTCTCCCTGGCCAGGGCTATGACCTGTTCGAGAAGGTGAATCGAATAGATGCCTGCAAACTTGTCGTCCGAATCGGGAAAGTGTTTGCCGATATCGCCGCAACCGAGGGCCCCGAGGAGGGCATCGCACAGGGCGTGGGTGAGAACATCGGCATCGGAATGGCCAAGCAGGCCGTGGCTATGGGGGATGGTGACGCCACCCAGCACCAGTTTGCGGTTTTCGACGAGTCGATGGGCATCGTAGCCGTGGCCGATGCGCAAGGCCGGTGCCGGCCGAGACCCTGCAAGAATGTGTTCGGCCAAGAGAAGGTCCTCCGGACGGGTTATTTTGATGTTGGTCTCGGCGCCTTCGACGATGGTTACCGGGATGGCGGCCCTTTCCAGAAGCGACGATTCATCGGTGACGTCGGCGTCGCCATTCAGCTGATACGCCCTGTGCAGGAATTCCCTTCGGGCAGCCTGGGGGGTCTGGGCCTGCCACAGGGCGCTTCGGTCGATGGTGTCCTGAACTCGGCCGGTGGCATCGGACCTTTTCAAGGTGTCCTTTACCGGGATTGCGGCGATGGCGGCACCGCTGGTCAGGGCTGCCTGGTAACACCTGTTTATGAGGTCGCCACTGACCAGCGGCCGGGCCCCGTCATGCACCAGGACGATTTCGATGCCGTCATCCAGGGCGTCTAGACCGGCCTTCACCGAGTCCTGGCGCCGCCGTCCGCCGGCCACTATCAGTAAGTTGTCCCCGGTCAGGCCATGGTCTGCGAGAAGCTGCCGGGTTTGTTCGGCCATGGCGGCAGGGGCGACAACGACGATGGTGGTGAGGAAGTCTTTATCGCAGAAGGCGGAGACGGTGCGGACAAGAATCGGGATGCCGGAAAGCAGGTGGTACTGTTTCGGCTGATCAAGCTTCATCCGGGTGCCGAAACCGGCGGCCGGAATAATAACAGCGGCTCGTTGGGTCATGGGAGATGGCTGCGCTAAAGTCTCGGAAACGAAAGAAAAACGGAGCGGGCTATAAGCCGAATTCTGTACCTCGGCAAAGAGGCCATGATCATTTGACTAGGATGTTGATTGCTCAACATCTCGTGCAACCTACCCGGAGATCTCGGACGGGCCGCCCTCAAACATCTCCCTATTTGGTCTTGCTCTGGGTGGGGTTTGCCGTGCCTTCCATGTCACCACGGAAGCGGTGAGCTCTTACCTCGCCGTTTCACCCTTACCTGACGGATCAGGCGGTTTGTTTTCTGTGGCACTTTCCCCCGGTCGCCCGGCGTTCGCGTTACGAACCACCCTGCCCTGTAGAGTTCGGACTTTCCTCCCCGGCCTGAGCCGGAGCGATCATGCGCCCGCTCCGATCAGCAATGTAGTTGGAAAGTGCGAAAGAAGAAAGGGAAAAGTGACCCTTAGTTTTTCTCTTCCGCGGCCGGTGCGTAATGAATCATCCGCTGGCAGGTTGGGCAGTCAAAGAGCTCGTCGCCACGCAGCAATCGATTGAAAAGCTGCGGTGGAATGGCCATATAACAGCCCTGGCAGACACCATCGACCACGTTAACCACCGCTACGCCGTTGCGGCGCAGGCGGAGGGTGTCGTACTTTTTAAGGGTCGGGGCCTTGATCTTGGTGGCCTGGTCGCCTCTTTGGCTGTCTTTTTCCCTTTTGCCTTTGTTGATGGCCTCGATGTTTGCCCTGACCTTCTCAGTCTCCTCGGCAACCAGCTCTTTTTCGCCTTTCAGCAGGTTTTTCTCCTCATTCATCTGGGCGGTGAGCTGTTCGATGGACAGCATGATGGCGACGATGCTTTCCTCGTTTTCCTTGGCGCTCTTCTTGGCGTCCTCGATTTCCTTGAGAAGTGCCGTCTGTTCCCGGCCGGTTTGGACCTGCATCATTTTCGACTGACGCTCGCGGACGTGGGTCATCTTATCAGCCATTTCGCCTTCCAGGGTCCGGCTTTCCTTCTGCTGGGCGCTGATCTTTTCCTGCAGTTCGTTGATAAGCGCCTCTCTCTTGGCCAGGGCGGAAATACGTTCATCAAGGGCATTCTGCTCAGCCTTGATGGCCTGGTCGATCTGGTCAATTTCCATGTCAATGGCCTGCAGCGCAACGAGTTGGTTTAACAGTTCTTTCAAGATGATTCTCCTCTATGGGTGTTACAATGACTATTGATGACTTCTATTTTTTGTGACGAAGGGGTGACACTCCGTCGTGGTTTCCATGATCCTGATATTCCAATTTTCTTTTTGGCAGATCTGCTCCAGCTGTTTGACAAGGATGCGGACCGCCGGTTTTTCCGTGGCATAATGGCTGCCGTCGATAATACAGAAGCGGCACTCATTCGCCCAGACAGCAATATTGTGTTTGATTTCCGCTGAAAGATATACCTGCGCCCCGAGCGCCAGGGCCTGGGGGGCCAGATCTGAACCGCTGCCGCCACAGATCGCTACGGTGCGGATCTTCTCCGGCAGTGGGCCGGCCATTTGCACGCTTTCCAACTGCAGGACGCGAAGAACGCGCTGCATAAAATCATTGGAGGATATAGCGGCAGGGTAGTCGCCGATGCGCCCAAGGCCAATGTCCGGCAGTTTTTCCGGAGATGTCGGCAGGAGAGGCCGAAGGCTGACGAGACCGAGCTGCTCGGCGAGAATGGCGCTGACTCCGGCCGGAGCGCTGTCGTAATTGGTGTGACAGCCGATTATAGCGATACGGTTGGAGAGGGCCTTTTCGAGCAATCGGCCTTCCAGGGTTGTTGTGTTGATTGCCTGGAGCGGTTTGAAGATGACCGGGTGGTGGGTGATGACGGTGTTGGCGCCCTGGGCTATTGCCTCATCGATGAGGGCGCTGGTTGGATCAAGTCCGGCGAGGATCGCGGTAACTTCTTGATTCGGGTTGCCGACCAGAAGTCCGACATTGTCCCAGGGTTCAGCCAGATTGAATGGTGCCAGGATGTTCAGGCTCTTGAGAATGTCTTGTACTCTTACCGTCATACCTGATTGTATTGGTTTTTCGAGCTGGAAAACAAAAAAGGTACACTCCACCCGGAATGTACCTTTTGATTCACCTCGCCGGTTCGGGCATGTTCTGCCCGGAGCGGCCTATGTGCCAGGGGTGTTCTGCCTTCCCCTTGTTGTATGGATACGGTTGTTGTTATCAAGGAACTCGTTGTTTCTGGTCAGAAGCTGCAGTATGAATGGTGGGCGCAGTAGGATTCGAACCTACGACCGATCGGTTATGAGCCGATGGCTCTACCAACTGAGCTATACGCCCGCTTCTCTGACAATAAAACAGCTCATATAAATCGACATGGCTGATAAAGTCAATAAAAATATTTTTTCGACAAGGGGACAGGCCGACTGCAAGGCACCAATCCGAATCATGGAAAATCAGGTTGTCCGGTTGTCAAAAGGGAAAGCGTAATTACTCTACAAGAATGCTTGGGTATTCTTTTGAAATATTGGCAGGTTAGCCAGCGATACTGACGTTTTCTGGGTGTCCGCCCGGCCGTGTGGTTCGGGATATTTTGCAAGCAATATCGTTTTCCGGTTTTCTCCTATTAATTTAGATACGTTGGTGAATAGCCTTGATGTACACAAACCTCCTCCTGTTTTTGGTCGCCATCTTTTTGTTCACGCTGGAGAGCGTACCGCAGACCCCGTGGTTGGGCGGCTGGCAGGCCCTGGTCCTCTTTGTCGCCCTGATTGTCGGGTACCGGCAGGTGGCCCGGCGGCTTTTCGCCCGGCAGGCAGCCTTCAGGAGTGCCGGATATTTCCGGACGGAGAAGCAGTTATCGATCCTCGCCCTGGTTTTCTTCGGTGTGACCCTCTACACCTGTGATCCGAAATATTATCTGTCGATATTGCCGCTTGGCAAGACCATGCCGGCCTTGGTCAACCTTGCCGGGCTGCTGCTCTTTATTGGCTATTTGAGCCTGATGTGGCGGGCCGGGCAACGGAACTACGAGTATGTTTTTGGCGAAAAATACCGGCCCCTTGCCTTTATTCGACTGAATATACAGGTCAATCTGCCGATTGTCCTGCCGTGGATCATCATCTCCCTGCTCTATGATGTCGTCGCCCTTATTCCGGTGCCCGGTCTTGAGGAATTTGCCGCCTCGAAATGGGGCGATCTGCTGCTCTTTGGTGTCTTTTTGATTGTGGTAACGCTCTTTTTCCCACCCCTCGTTCGCCGGTTGTGGGGCTGCAGGCCATTGCCGGAAGGCCCCCTGAAAGACCATCTCCGGGCCTTTTGTGCCATCCAGAATTTTTCCGCGGATTTTTATCTGTGGCCGCTTTTTGAAGGACGGGTGCTGACCGCCGGGGTCATGGGCATTGTCCCCGGTTTGCGGTACATTCTCATTACCCCCGCCCTTATCGAGACCATGTCGCTGAAGGAACTTGAGGCGGTTGTTGCCCACGAGGTAGGCCATGTAAAAAAGTACCATCTCCTGCTGTATGTCTTTCTCCTGGCCGGTTTCAGCGTTTTAGCCGGGATGCTTGTTGAGCCCTTTATCTACCTGCTGCTGGCGCAGGATATGGTTAATGCCATGATTCTTGCCAGCGGTATCGATGCCGAGAGTGTTCTGACCGTGGTCGGTTCGGTGCCTCTTGTCGTCTTTCTGCTTTTTTATTTTCGTTTTGTTTTTGGCTATTTTGTCCGTAATTTCGAGCGGCAGGCCGATCTGTACAGCCTTGCGGCAATTGGCCATGGACGGGATCTGATATCGGCCTTTGAAAAGATTGCTCTGCTCAGCGGCACCGTCCGCGACGAACATAACTGGCATCATTTCGGCATTGGTGAGCGCATTGAATGCCTGGTCCAGGCGGAGAGGCAGCCCGAGTTGATCAAACGCCATGACCGTAAGGTACGTTTCGGCCTTATCTCCTATGTGGCGGTGGTGGTTCTCGCCGGTGTTTTAGTCGGCCAGATCCCAAAGGAACAATTGGCGTCGCGTTATCAGGAAAATTTCGCCGAGACGATCCTCCTGCAGAAGGCGACCAAGGAGCCTGACCGTGCCCTTTGGCAACGGCTTATCGGCGACCTGATGATGACCAAAAAGATGGAAGAAAAGGCTCGCACCGCCTATGAAAAGGCCTATAGCCTAGAGCCGGTCAATCCGGAAATCATGAACAATCTCGCATGGCTGCTCCTGACCAGTGAGGACCTCCGGCTGCGCGATCCCCTGCGGGCGCTGAGCCTTGCCAGGGCCGCGGCCTCCTTGCAGGCGAGAGGGCACATCTACGATACCCTGGCCACCGCCTACTGGGCCAACGGATTGGTTGAAGAAGCGGTGCACGCCGAACGACAGGCAGCCGCCATCGATCCGGCACAAAGAAGATTCTATCAGGCCCAAATCGCCAGGTTCCTGAAGCAGACCTACGAGGAATCGCTAAAAGAACTAGAAGCGAAGCAGCAGGCGAGACCTTGATGTCTGCGGCTGGAGAGGCATTGCGGCGGGTGGTTCCAGGCGCAGCCCATTGCCCCGGCATGTTGGCCATTTTCTTCTCGCAGGAGAAGTAACGTATTCATTTGTATTGCAAAAATCGTTATTTGCGGGGAGAATAGGGCGATGATTGTAATCTCTTGCCAGGTGAAGGTGGTTGAATGAAATTTTTAAACAGCGACGAACTCCTTGATGTCCTTGTCGATCTGCGGGTGCTGAGCCCCAAACAGCGACAGTTTATTGTCCTGGAAAAAGGCAAACAGCGGCAAAAGCTTTTGCGCCTGGCCGGCAAGGAGGGAGAGGTCGATAAAGATTATCCGGACATGGTGGAAATTATCACCGCCTTCAACCTCAAGTTGCTGGGCGGCGACGGGCGGCTGATCGATGAAGAGCTTATCATGCAGGCGGTGGCCAAGGCCAAAGACCTGCCGTTCAAAAAGCTCGATCCCCTCGATCTCGACATGGATGTCGCCACTAAGACCATTCCTCGAAACTTCGCCATCAGGCAGATGATTCTGCCGTTTAAGATGGAGGACGGCATTCTCGAAACGGCCATCTATCATCCGGATTGCCAGGCGGCACTGGCCGATATCGAACAGACCAATCAGGTGAGGATCCGTCCGCATCTCGCCACCAAGTCCGATATCAAGCGGATCATCACCGAGTTTTTCGGTTTTCAGCGGTCGATCAGCGCCGCCGAGGACCAGTTCGGCATAGCGCCCGGGGCCAGCAGTTCTATTGATATCGGCAATCTCGAGCGCTATGTGAAGATCTCCGCCTCAAAAGAGATCACCTCCTCTGACCAGCATATCAAGACGGCGGTCAATCATATCTTTCACTACGCCCTCGAGCAAAGGGCCAGTGATATCCACATCGAGCCGAAACGCAATGTCTCCATGGTGCGCTTCCGCATAGACGGCAGCCTGCATACCATCTACAACCTGCCGAAGGCGGTGCACTCGGCCATAACCTCGCGGATCAAGTTTCTGGCGCGGATGGATATTGCCGAGAAAAGGCGGCCTCAGGACGGCCGGATCAAGATCGGCGCCAAGAGCGGCAAGGACGTGGAGATCCGGGTGTCGACGGTGCCGGTGGCTTTTGGCGAAAAGGTGGTCATGCGTATCCTCGATTCCGACATGATCTTTCAGCAGGTGGAAAGCCTTGGCTTTTCCATGCGCGATCTCGAGGTGTATAAATCCTTTATTGCCGCACCGCACGGCATTATCCTGGTGACAGGGCCGACTGGCAGTGGTAAATCGACAACCCTTTACTCGACGCTGAAGGAGATCGCCACCCCGGAAAAAAATGTGGTCACCGTCGAGGATCCGGTAGAGATGGTTTATGACGAGTTCAATCAAATCGCCGTGCAGCCGCTCATCGACATCACCTTTTCGACGATCCTCAGAAACATCCTCCGCCAGGACCCGGACATCATCATGATCGGCGAGATTCGCGACCACGAAACCGCAGCCCATGCGGTGCAGGCGGCGATGACCGGCCATCTGGTGTTTTCGACCCTGCACACCAACGATGCGGTGTCGTCCATTGCCAGGCTCCGTGACCTTGGTCTGCAACCTTTCATGGTTGCCTCGACTCTGCTCGGCTGCATGGCGCAGAGGCTGGTGAAAATGGTCTGCAACGATTGCGCCGAGACCTTTGAGATGAAGAGCGAAGAGCTGTTGAAGCTCGGTTTCCCGGCCGGTGATTCGGGCACTGTCACCCTTCGCCGGGGCAAGGGCTGTAGGGAGTGCCGGGGTACGGGGTATAAGGGACGATGCGGAATATTTGAGATCTTCCCGATGACTGCCCAGATAAAGAAGATGGTGGCCAGCGAATCCTTGACCCAGGAAATGCGCCAGGTTGCAATCCGCGAAGGAATGACTACTTTACGCGAGGACGCGTGGAGTAAGGTGAAACGCGGGATAACCACCTACGAGGAAGCTCTTCGGGCAACTTCGGTGTGATCAAAAGGCAGAGGCAAATAAAGCGAAATGGCCACCGATAAGAAAAACTTGGGCATCAAGATAGTAGCCAAGAATAAAAAGGCATACCACGATTACCATATCGACGCCACCTATGAGGCGGGAATGGTCCTTTCCGGCCCGGAGGTGAAATCGCTCAGGGCTGGCAAGGCCAATCTGCGCGACGGCTACGTGAAGATCGACGGCCGAGGCGAAGTGATGATGTACAACGTCCATATCTCGATGTATACCTTTGCCACTCACAACCCCAATGATCCGCTACGGGTGCGTAAACTCCTCCTCCACCAGCGGGAAATCCGCAAACTTATTGGCAAGATGAACGAAAAGGGCCTTGCCCTTATCCCCTTGAAGATATACTTTAAGGAGAACGGTCGGGCGAAAGTCGAGTTGGGCCTTGCCCGTGGCAAGAGAGAGTACGACAAGAGGGCATCCCTCAAGGAGCAGCAGGGTAACCGCGAGATCCAAAGAGAGATGCACCATAACAAACGTTAAAAAATCAACAAAAACAGTCGTTTCAAGATAAGGGGGCGAAACGGATTCGACGGGGATGTGTAAGCTTACTGTTGCATGCCGAGCTTCTATCTGCTCGTAAAACGGTAGAACCTAAATATAATCGCAGACGATTATAACTACGCAGTAGCAGCTTAACCTGTCATACTGCCGTTCCACCGGTTCTCGCCCATAGAACTGGATTCGGGGCGTCGACTCAATGGGCTGGTCGCTTGAAGGCCGTCTGTCTTTCAAGGGACGAGATTTAACAGGCTGGCTGCGGGAAATCCATGTTCCGACGGAGTTCCCAAAGTGAGAACCAAAGCACGGAACTAAGCATGTAGATACGGGAGGGGAGCATTTTCGGACGCGGGTTCGACTCCCGCCGCCTCCACCATTTAGAAAAGACAAACCCGTCTCTCTGGGGTCATTCTCCGGGGTGACGGGTTTTCTTTTTCCCCTTGTTTCTAAAGGGTTTGCGCCCATTTCACATCTTTCCAAAGCACCTCTCCGCACCATCGATTCTCCCCATCCTCCAGCCTTTCTTTCTCTGTTTGGCCCCTGATTCTCTGTTTTCTCCGGACCAAGTCCGAAGCTCGTCCGGAAAGCTACATCCTTGATTGATATGGGTTTGCGGCTGGTTGCCGTTTTTGGCGGTTGTCTTAGGTCATCGCTCGATGCCGCAACCGGACGTTTTTTTCGAAATCACCCGCTTCGCCCATGAAAAGAAGTGTGGTCAACTCCGGTTTCCTGCCCCCCAAAAGAAGAAAAGCCGACGCTGATGGTCGGCTCTCTGGGGTGGTCTCCGGTCCGGTCGTCAGTCGGTGGCGAAGCCGAACTGGCGGCGCTGCTCGGCCCAGTCTTCGGGGAAGGTCTGGGTCAGCTTGGCCAGCGAGAGCCCGTTGGGTTCCTCGCCGTTGATCAGGGCTTCCACGATGTCGGGGGCCAGAGTCGTCAGCTTGAGGATGCGGGCCACATACGAGCCATCAACGTCGAGGGTACGGGCAAGCTCGCTGATGGACTTGATCTGGCCGGATTCGAGGATGTCGGCCCAGGAAAAGGCCCTTGCCAGAGCCTGGAGGACGGCGGACTGTACCGGCTCCTGCGCCCCGGGGATATCTCCATCCAGGGCCTTGGGCGCGATGACCGTCTTGCGGCCGCGCATGCGCCGGATCAGCATCGGGATGTGGATCTGCAGGTTGCCGTTGTCGGCTACGGTAATGGTCGGCTTCATTTTCATCGGCTTACCCTCCGTTCGGTGACTTCGCATGCCAGACCAGCCAGCTCGGCGATGAGTGTTGTCAGCCCGTTGGTGCGCAGCTCCATGTCGATTCCGGTCTCCCGGATCTCCACCTTATCCACCAGGAGGCGGATGAGCCGGTTTCGCTCCACAGGGAAAAGGTCTTCCCAGAAGCCCTCGACATTCTGGAAGGCCTCCGAGACATCCTGCTCCGTGATGCTGTTCCCCCGGTAGGCTCTGCATCGCTCGCTCACGTGCGTCAGTTGTTTCGAGAGCTCGACCGCCTGGCGGTTGACGGTCGTGAGCATCTCAGCCTTGCCCGGCTGATCGCTGCCGGGTTTCATCAGTTCGAGTGCCTGCTCCCTCGCCTGCGACAGCTCCATCTCGAGTTGGGCTTTCTGCTTGAACAGCCGCTCCCGCTCCGCCTGCTCGATGTCCCGGGCCGCGAAGAAGGTTTTGGCCACCAGCGTCGGCGTGCGGAACACCGCGCTCAACTGCTCGACCACGGCCTGCTCGATGTCCCCGGCGGGAATCCGTTTGAGGGGGCACCGGCTCACGGTCCGCTTGCTGTCCTTCTGGCAGATGTAATAGGTGTAGTGGCGGCCGTTCTTGCGGGCGTAGGTCGGACCCATCGCGCATCCGCAGTGGCCGCAGCGGATGACGCCTTTCAGCGGGGCGACCATTTTGGTTCTTGCCATGGAAACCTTGACCGGTTTGTTGTCCTCCAGGATGGCCTGCACCTTGTCCCAGGACGCCCGGTCGATGATCCCTTCGTGCTCACCGGGGTAGCTGCGATCCTTGTGGGCAATCTCGCCGATATAGATCCGGTTGTTCAGCAGCCGGTAGATGTGGCCTGTATTCCATTCTGAGCCCTCGCGCACCTTACCTTTCTTGGTGGTCCAGGCCTTGGTGCGGTATCCCTGTTCGTTCAATTCCTGGCCCAGTTTCTTGGCCGAGCCGATCTGGATGAAGCGGCGGAAGATGTACTGCACCGTCCTGGCTTCATCCGGGTTGACCAGCAGCTTCTTGTTATCCCGGTCGACGTCGTATCCGAGAATGGGTACGCCGCCGCAGTATTTTCCCCGGCGCTTGGCGGCCGCCACCTTGTCCCGGATGCGCTCGGCGATGACCTCCCGCTCGTACTGGGCGAAGGTGATCAGGATGCCGAGAAACATCCGGCCGGTGGGGTCGGTGGTGCTGAAGTGCTGGGTGACCGAGACGAAGCTGACGCCCTTTTCGTTGAAGAGGTCGATCATCTTCATGAAGTCCAGCAGCGAGCGGGACAGGCGGTCAACCTTGTAGACCACGATCACGTCAATCTTCCCGGCATCGATGTCCGCCAGCAGGCGGCGTAGCCCCGGACGCTCCATGTTCCCACCCGAGAAACCACCATCGTCGTAGCGATCCGGCAGAGCCGTCCAGCCACGCATTCTCTGGGCTTCGATATAGTGTTCCGCCGATTCCCGTTGCGCATCCAACGAGTTGAACTCCTGTTCGAGACCTTCCTCGTGGCTCTTGCGGGTGTAGATGGCACAGCGCAGCGTCTTGTTCTTTCCCGGCGCGACATTGCTGTTATCAAGCATCTGAACCTCCCTCGGCTTTTCTGCCGTAAACCTTCTTCAGCCCGAAAAAGACCTTGCCGTTCCAGCGCGTCCCGGTGATCTCCCTGGCCACCGCGCTGAGCGACCGGAAGGTGCGGCCTTCGAACTCGTAGCCATCGGCAAGGACGGTCACCTCATATCGCCGGTCGTTCCAGACCCGCACCAGTCTGGTCCCGGGCAGGATGGCCTCGTTCGATTTCCGCTCTTCTGGGATGCGTCGATTGACAGTGGCTACCGGGTCCTCCTTGGCGGCCTGCTGGAGATGGACCTTGGCCTGCTCGGACAGCCCGCCGTAGAAAAGCTCCTGGATGCGATAGGCCAGCCGCTTGATGAGGAATTGCTTTTTGTACTGGGGCGGCTCTTCGCCGTAGAGGTCGAGCCATTTTTCCCGGAGCTGCTCCAGGGACATGGATTGCAGCAGGGCCATCTGCCGAAGGACTGAGTTTCGGGTTCGGTCCTGGATCTTGCCGCCGGTGGCGGCGTTCTGTAACTCATTCATTTTCAACTCCTTATTTTGGTTTCCGGACGAGTTGTCATGAATGAATGCTCTGTTCCGGCAATGAATCAAGTCCTTCTCCGAGCACAGGGGAAGAATCTTCGAAAACCTCTAACTCATTGCCCACACATGCGTTTTTTGCCATTCGGCGCAGGATCGCCGTGGCCAGAATGGAGGCGGCTGACTGGAGCCTCGCCTCACCCGACAGGCGGCCGGGTTTGCCGTTTTTGTCAAGGTCATCCGTCCCTGGCCCATCATTCATTTCCTGTACATCCAACATCGAACACCTCCGGTTGGACCGGGGGGCTGGATGGCGTGGATACCAGAAAACGGCGGCGGTCGGGATGCGCGTTCTATGGCACCCACAACCGCCTCAGCTCCGCCTCTGGTCGGTTATCTGGTTACATCCGGCTTGAACCGGACTTGCGTTCGTTACCTACCGGAGGGACGTGCAAGATGACGGAATCAGACGAGAAGTCCTGTTTTTTTGATTGACCTGATGTTCATCAGGTCGTATATTTTGTGGTCATAAATTGGGCTTAATCCGCTCAGTGGCTACGACACGGAGCAATCGCCATGGGAAAGAAAAAGGTATCGGAAATAACCGACCCACAAGCAAACACGCTGAGGGTCATTTGCCAAATCATCGATGAAAAGGGGTTGCCGCCAACGGTGAAAGAATTGTCGGAAGTCCTTGGTATCAGCCACGCGAGCGCCCACGAGCAGATCGCTCAACTGGTACGGAAAGGCTATCTGAAGAAAGAAGCTCGTAAGGCCCGAAGCATCGTCGTCATCAGGAGGCCCGAATAACGATGCTGGGTCGCGAAAAATAAGGAGATCGACATGGGGCACGTCAGACTTGGAAGCCTTCCGAGGTCGAGGGCATGGAAAGAGGTGGTCGGCCTGATCACGGCCGGTGCCGACGTGTCCCAAATCGCAAACGCAACAATCCGGGCAGCCGATAAAGCATTCACCTTCGTGCTCAACGATAAGGGGTTCACCGAGGCGGTCTGGTTGATGACGCAACTCGCCATTGCCGCAAAAAAGGAGAACCTCGGCGAGCATCTCCAATCCCTCGGCGTCAACCTGCCGCAGGATACATCTCTTCCCGATCTTGCAGCCGCAGTCTCCGAGGCCCTGGATAACAAATTGGAGTCCAACGGTGGCCGATCCGACCTCGGTGAAATGTCTCAGCGTGCATTGGTCGGAGCCCTGGTAGAGCACATCTCACCAAAACTGCCGTCTCTCTTCGCCCCCGGGCCAGATGATGTTCGGGCCGCACTGGCAGCGCTCGGGAAAAAGCGGGAGTTCGGAGAGCTGTCGCGGACTTTCTTCGCCAAGCTGACCAACGAGAGCATGAACTACTTCCTCTCAAAAACGCTGGCTACCCATCTGGGCGAGGGCCAGCGCTTTGCCACCATGAATGAAATGGGACAATTCGAGAAGGCTCTGAACACGCACTGTAAAGAGGCGTCCCTGATCGTCGAGCAGTTTTCAGCAGATTGGTTTTCGAAGCACAGGTACGAAGAAGGTGGTGACATCTCCAGGGAGTCTTCCAATGGCTTCGCCTCTTACGCGCTGAAAAAGATGAAGGACGAGCTAAAAGAAGGAGCGCGAGCCGATGCAAGATAAACGATATATCATCTGTGGGAACGCACCGACCGATGGGATTGAAGAAAATCCTGACCGTGATCTGCGCCTGCGCCTTTGGGGCAAGGATGGGCCGGACAAGATCACCCTACGCATTGAAGACATCCACAAAAAGATGAGCAAGGACGTGCCTGATTCTTTCCAGGACCTGCTCGAAATCGCCACCTACGTTTACAGTGCCGATCAGGCCATCCCACGAGGGGCCGACGACGTCGATTCTTTTGGCCATGGCTGGCGCAGGGATCTGCACTTCATCATCCCGGTGCGGAAGCCAGATTTTTGGAACGGAGACGATATCCACCAGGCGCTGCGCTCCACGCTTGGTTTCTTGTCTGACGACAACTATCACTTCGAGTTCGTCAAACTGAAAGAGGCTCAGGCATTCCAGGGATATCTGAAATTTGATGATGACGGACGGCTCTTCGGCTATCCGGAACAGGTAGTGATGTTTTCAGGTGGGCTGGACTCGCTGGCGGGAGCCATCGATGAAGTTCTGAATGAAAAACACAAGGTCGTCCTTGTTACCCACAAATCGACACCGAAGCTCAACACGCGCCACCGGCGACTGGAAAAGATGATTGCCGACAAGGCTGGGGAAAACGCCCCGCTACACATCGGCGTCCGGGTCAACAAGAACAAGGGGCTGAACTACGAGTACACCCAGCGCAGCCGATCCTTCCTCTATGTGTCTATCGGGGCGACCATCGCAAAAATGCTCAATCTGAAAAGCGTCCGTTTTTACGAAAACGGGGTCATCAGTTTGAATCTGCCGGTCTGCGCTCAGGTAGTCGGCGGCCGGGCAACACGCACCACCCACCCCAGGGTGATCCGAGGTTTTCAGGAAATCATCAGCCTGGTGGCTGGCGAACCGTTCACGATTGAGAATCCCTACATCTGGAAAACCAAGGCCGGTGTCATCGAGGTGATCACCAAGGCCGGATGCCAGGACATGATCGCGGCATCGACCACCTGCACCCATACCTGGGAGATGACCAATCACCATACGCATTGCGGAACTTGTTCCCAGTGTATCGACAGGCGTTTTGCCATGATTGCGGCAAAAGCCGATCAATATGACCCAGTGGAAGCCTATAAAGCCGACATCTTCACCCAAAGCCGAAGCAAGGACGAGGACAAGATCATGACAGCCGCGTACCTGGAGCGTGCCAATCAGGTACGCGAGCAGGACGACATCACCCAGTTTATCGCCCGATTCAGCGAGGTCAGTCGGGTCTTCCGCTACCTTAATGGGAACTCCGGAAAAGTGGCCCAGAAGGTCTATGACCTTTACAAGCGCCACGCCAAGGAGGTCTGCGATGCAATGGACACAATGGTTGGCCGCAACATCACCGCCATCCGCCAACGCACCTTGCCGGGAGACTGCCTACTCAGGACGGTCTATGAATCGGGATCGGTAATCTCCGTCCCCGCCATTCCGGTTGAGCAGAAGCAGCCGGACAACTACTTCAGGAAGCGCGGGGGTGTCTGGGCGGCACGCTTTAACGGCAACGCCGAAGTGCTTGTGACGGGTGTTGATAAAGGGGCCGAGTACATCAATTTCCTCCTGGCAAGGCCGAACAATGAAACCTCGGTCTACGAGATCGTCTGCGGGTTCGCCATCGATAGCTGCAACGCGGTCCTGAACTCCAATGAGACCGATGAAGGTTTTCAGGTCACCCAGGGGGTTCCGTTGGGTGATACCGGCTTCGTTGCCGACCGCAAGGCCGTCGAGCAATACCGGGAGACGGCTCACGAGCTTCTTCGGGAAATTGAAGAAGCCCGGGCAGAAAACAACGATGCCGAAATCCAGCGGCTTGAGAACGAAATGACCCAGATCACCGCCGCAATCAACGAGGCGGTTGGTCTGGGTGGCAAACTCCGGAAATCCAACGACAAGCGGAAGAACATCCGCGACGCCTTCCGGAGTGCCGTGAACCGGGCCATCATGTATCTGGACAAGTATGACAAGCCGCTGGCCGCCCACCTGAAGGAGTCCATCAAGTGCGGCAACGAACCGGTCTACCGGACCGAAGAGGAGATCGTTTGGGAGGTCCGCCCGATAGTCAACGAGTGACCCGGGACCACCCAGGAAGAAAAAACTAAAAAATATTTCCGCTACGCCAAATGTAGCCATTGCGACGCCGGATGTAGCGCCTTCCCCAATGAAGGCGCGATCCGGCGTTTTTTATTGGTCAGCACAGGGTTGGCCACCGGGCGTGCCAGAACTTCCGAACAAGGAGACTGGCAGTGGCACAAGTCAACAAAGCACACCTCACCCCACCGAAGCGGCGACTCATCGAGTTGATGCAGGACATCAACTTCGGCCGCATCACCAACATTCCGGTCCGCGACGGCGAGCCGGAACTCACCCCTGACACGGTCATCGAGCGCGAGATCAAGCTGGGCGGACAAAGCGGTCCCCGGCCCGAGCGCGACCAAGATGACTTCATCCTCAAGCAAGAGGTCGTGGCGCTACTGGAGCACCTCGCGCAGATGGGCAGCGGAAAAGTCTGCCTGCTCGAGATCAAACACGGTCTCCCGTTCCTGATGCGCATCGAGGAACGGGCAGCCTGAACACGTAACGACCTGAACCCTTAGACACTGGACAACAAGCTGGACGCATGGCGGAGGCTGTTGTGGGTGTCGCCGAGCCGAATACGGCAATTGGCGGCGTACCTGCGACCCCTTCGCCCACGCGACAGCTTTGTCCTGTGATCTGGCCCGTGCCGACACCCACGCGGACCTCCTCCTCGCTCCGAGGAGGCCCCGATGGTTTCACAAAATTCTTACGACGGCATCGACAAGTATGCCGCCGACCTCATTCGGCACAATGCACGTCAACTCGTAGGCAAGGCCGGATTCACCGAGGACGACAGACCCGACCTCGAACAGGAACTGATGATCGATCTGCTGCAGCGGATGCGGCATTTCAATCCCGCCAAGGCCAAGAAGACCACCTTCATGGCCCGGATCGTCGAACGTCACATCTCCACCATCCTGGAGGCCCGGTTCGCCCAATGCCGGGACTGGCGGCTCTGCCAAACCTCACTCAACGAACCCCTCGACAACGGCGAAGGCGACACCACCGAGCGGATCGAGTTCCTGGACAGCGAAGGTTCTCTGGGAGGCGGCACCCGCGAGACAAGGGAGCGCCTCGCCCATGAGATCCGCATGGATCTCGGCCAGGCCATCGCCTCGCTGCCGGAAGAGCTCCGGGATCTGTGCGTGCGCCTGTACGACAGCACCATGGCCGAAGTCGCCCGGGAGATGGGCATTCCCAGAACCACCCTCTACGACCGGCTGAGCAAGCTCCGGGACGCGTTCCGCGAGGCCGGGCTCGAGGACTACCTGTGATCTCCGACGCATCAGCTCTGGCTCCGGTAAGTAAGCACCGTGCCGCATGGTGCGGCTATCCGGGGCCTCGGAAATCAGAACCTGAACAAAAGAGGAGTTCAACCATGACTCACGACACCTACAAGTACCGTTTTGACGAGTCGGTCCCGGCCCAGGAACTGGAAGACACTTTCATGCTGGCGATGCTGGCCGTCGAAAGCCTGCATGGCCGTTCCCGTGTGCGGATGGAGAGCCGGTTCAATCTGGACAAGGCCCGACGCACCTGCGTGATCGACGCCTCCACCGATGTCGGCAGCGACCTCGCCCGCATCTTCACCGGCTTCGCCACCAAGGAATACGGCGAACGCTCGGTCCTGATCGAACGATCCCAGCCGTCGGGTTGCGCCTGTGCCTCCAAGCATCGGGCAGCGCCCGCCGCCGCGACAGCGGGGGTGGCGGTATGAGCGAGCTGATGACCACCACCTATTCCATGTGGCGGCTGTTCCGCAACTGCCGCATGGCCTGCAAGTGGCGCTATATCGACGAGCTGGTGCCACTCGAGCGCGACCCCAATCTGGCCTTCGGCTCGGTCATTCACGACTGCCTGGAGTGCTGGCACGGCGAGCGGGATCTGGCCAAGGTCCTCGACCACATCGACCGGACCTATCCGAACAGGGCGCAGGACGACCATCAACAGGCCGACTGGCATCTCGCCCGGGCCATGATGAGCGCCTATGCGAAACACTACCCGGCCGAAGAGTTCGAGGTCGTCGCGCTCGAGAAGACCTTCGAAGGTCCCATCGTCAACCCGGCGACCGGGGCGACCTCGCGCAGTTTCATTCTCGCCGGGAAGGTGGACGGCATCGTCCGTCAGGATGGCCAGTATTTTCTGCTGGAACACAAAACCGCCGCGCAGATCGACGCCAGCTATCTGGAGCGGCTGTGGACTGATTTCCAGATCATCCTCTACGCCTGGTACCTGGAGCAGACCCTCGGCATCACGGTCAGCGGCATCATCTATAACGTCCTGGTCAAAGCCCGGCTGCGCCAGGGCAAGGGTGAAACCGAAGCTGAATACGAAGCCCGCCGAGACGAACTGATCGCCAAGTCGAAAACTGGCAAGAGCAGCGCCAAGCGCAAGCTGCCGGAGGACGACGAAACCTTCCAGCAACGACTCCAGGAGAAGTACCTCGAGCCGGGCATGTTTCATCGCGAGGTGCTCTACATCTCCCGAG
Source organism: Desulforhopalus sp. (assembly GCA_030247675.1). Classification (NCBI taxonomy): domain Bacteria; kingdom Pseudomonadati; phylum Thermodesulfobacteriota; class Desulfobulbia; order Desulfobulbales; family Desulfocapsaceae; genus Desulforhopalus; species Desulforhopalus sp. The sequence continues at coordinate 1,051,593 of JAOTRX010000002.1, forward strand.
ACCAGTTCGAGGAACTGCGGGCGGAGCTGTGGGAACTCTCCAAGGCCATGCTCGACGCCCGTCGGCGCGACACCTTCTACCGCAACACCAGCTACTGCTTCCAGTACGGAAGACCCTGCGCCTACTTCCAGCTCTGCCGCTCGGGCGGCAACCCCAACGTCATCGAAAACCATTTCCAACGGATCGCCCCGCACGAAGAGCTGCGGGACGGAGCCGGTGAAGACGCCGCTCCGGTGTTTTGAAATCCCAACCATAAGGAGACGAAGCCATGCTTCCCAAGACCAAAAGCAAACCCAAACACACGCTCTCGGACCTCACCGCCCTGGTGTACGGCCCGAGCAAGATCGGCAAGAGCACCTGGTGCTCCAAGGCCAATGACGCACTGTTCCTGGCGACCGAGCCGGGTCTGAACGCCCTGGAGGTGTTCCAGACCCCGATCACCTGCTGGGACGACCTTCTGCAGGCCTGCGCCGAAATCGCCGAGGGCAAGCACGAGTTCAAGACCATCGTCGTCGACACGGTGGATAACGCCTACAAGATGTGCTCGGACTACGTCTGCAAGAAATTCAAGATCGAGCACGAATCCGACCTGGGCTACGGCAAGGGCTACGCGCTGATCAACAACGAGTTCCAGCGCGTCATCAACAAGCTCGCCTTCCTGCCCTATGGGTTGATCCTGATCTCCCACTCCCAGGAACGGGACATCGAGACCCGGACCGGCAAACACACCCGCATCGTGCCGACGCTGCCGGAAAAGGCGCGGAAGCTGGTTACCGGGCTGGTGGACCTGATTCTGTTCTGCGACCTGGACATGAAAACCGGCGAAGACGGCAAGCCGGTCTGGCAGCGCGTGATGCGCACCAAGCCCAGTCCCAACTACGACGCCGGTGACCGCACCGGCCGACTCCCCGAAGTCATCCCCCTCGATTTTTCGAGCTTCATGAAAGCGTTCAACAACACGGCAGCCGGAGCTGCGGCGAGTGCCGCCCGGCCGAAGCCGGAGCCGACCGCGAGTGCGGCGGCGAAACCCCAACAGTAAGGAGATCCGACCATGGAACACTACGAAAACCAATCCAGCAGCAACCTCGACCTGGCGCAGTTCGACGACGCCTTTGAAACCGCCGAAGTCGAGGAACGCGAGTTCGAGGCCGTCCCCGACGGCAAGTACCAGGTCAACGTCGACCGGGTCGAACTGACCCGCGCCCAGACCTCGGGCAACCCCATGCTCAAGTGGACCCTGCGCATTCTCGCGCCGACCCACAAGGGTCGTCTGCTCTGGCGCAACAACGTCATGGCCAGCAACGAGAACATCAAGTGGCTCAAGCAGGACCTCTACACCTGCGGGCTGCAGCTCCAGAAGCTCTCCGACCTGCCGGGCCACCTCGAGCAGCTTCTCAACATCAAGCTGGAGGTGACCAAGCGCACTCGCGGTGAAAACGAGAACATCTACTTCAACCGTCGCATTGTCATGGCCGACGATGCCGGGGCTCCCGGCGCGGCGATGGACGACATGATCCCGTTCTGATGATGGACCGGATCACCGTTGTCGTCGACACCCGCGAACAGGAGCCCTACAGCTTCGATAGTGACAAGGTTTCGGCGGTTCGCAAGGCGCTGCCCGCCGGTGATTACTCACTGGTCGGCCTTGAGGAACGGGTGGCGGTGGAGCGCAAATCCCTGACGGATTTCGTCTCCACCGTCATCCGGGGGCGAAAGCGGTTTCACCGCGAGCTAGAAAAGCTCTCCGCCTACGAATCCGCCTGCGTGGTTGTCGAGTGCAACTTTCGCGATCTGGTCGATGGCCGCTACCGCAGCGATGCCCACCCGCATGCGCTGATCGGAACGGTCGCCTCCATCGTCGTCGACTTCGGTGTCCCCGTCTACTTCTGCTCGGACCGGCAGGCCGCCTGCCGTTTTGTCGAGGAGTACCTGACACGTTTTCACCGGAGGATCGCGAGATGCCAAAAAGAAATGAGAGTAACCCGGCGCGACTCCGGGGAAGAATAGAGCGCGTTTACTATGCCGGACCCAAGTTCTCCGCAGGCCGACTGCTCACCCCGACCGGTGAGGAAGTCCAGTTCGCGGGCAATTTGTTCGCCCGGGAAAATCAGCCTGTGGTCCTGCTCGGGTCGTGGGCCACCCATCCCAAATACGGCCGTCAGTTCAAGGTCGACGGGATGGAGCACGACCTCGAACTCGATCCGGAGGGGCTGATCCACTATCTGGCCAACCATCCGGAGATCAAGGGCATTGGTCCGGCCAAGGCCAGATTGATCGTCGAGAGTTTCGGCGACGCTTTTGAAGAAACCCTTCTGAATGACCCCGAGCGCATTGCGCTCAAAGCCCGGCTACCCATGGACGCGGCCCGGCGGCTGCGTGACGAATGGTTGAAGAACCGTAGCGTCAACACCGTCATGGCCTGGCTGTCGGCATTCGGCCTGACCCATCATCAGGTCACCACCCTGGTCGAAAGGCTTGGCGGCAACTGCCTCGATATCCTGAAGGAAGACCCGTACATCCTCATTAGGGAGATCCGGGGATTCGGCTTCAAGAAGGTCGACAAGATTGCCCGCAAGCTGGGCACACCCAAGGACCACGTTCCCCGTATCCGGGCCGGGTTGAATTTCTGCGTCCGTGAAGCTCTGGACAATGGCCACTGCTGGATCGAATACGAGGATCTGGTCGACCAGGCCAATCTGCTGTTGGTCATGGATGCCCTGGACAGCCGGGTTCGTATCGAGAGCGCCCTCGACGCGCTCATCGAAGAACAGGCGCTTGCCTGCGATTCCCACGGCGGTCGTTTCGTGGTCGCTCTGCCGGAGATCGTCCGCATGGAGCGGGAGTTGGCCTCGCTGTTCGGCCAGGCCGAAACACCCAACCTGCATTTCCAGTCCGTCAAGAAACTCGATGCCCTGATTCGGCGCTGCGCGGCGACGCTGAACGAGAAGCAGCTTGAAGCGGTGCGCTCGGCCCTCCAATACAGCATCAGCCTGATTTCGGGTGGAGCCGGTTCGGGGAAGAGCTACACCATTTCAGTCATCAACACCATCTGCGAGGAGAGCGATCTGGAGGTCGTGCTCGCCGCGCCGACCGGCAAGGCCGCCAAACGCCTGGAGGAAGTCAGCGGCCGTAGCGGCACCACCATCCACCGCCTGCTCGGCTATGACGGCAAGGGTTTCTCGCGCAGCAAGGAGAACCCCATCGATGCCGACGTCCTGGTGGTCGACGAGTTTTCGATGGTCGACGTGCCGCTGGCCTGGCACCTGTTCGAGGCGGTCGATTTGTCGCGGACCACGGTGCTGCTGGTCGGGGACCACAACCAGCTTCCGCCGGTGGGACCCGGAAACATACTGCGCGATCTGATCCAGACACGCGCCATCCCCACGGTCATCCTCGACAAGGTCGTGCGCCAGGCTGGCGTCCTCAAGGAGAACTGCACCGCCGTTCTCAAGGGCGAGGTGCGCAAGACCAGCGAGGCGTCGGTGGCCGGATGCCGGGATTGGTACCTGGTGGATCAGTTCACCGATCCGATGGCTGCACGCTCGTTCCTGCTGGAGCTGTTTCAGGAGCGGCTCGACGCCCTGGGTTTCGACATCATCAAGGACGTGCAGGTGCTGACGCCGACCCACAAGGGGCCGCTCGGCACCAAGGAATTGAACGAGGAACTGCAGCGGCTCATCCAGCGAAAACTCTGGAACACCGAAGTACCGCTGGTCGCCATGGGCCGCCGCGCCCCGTTTCTCAAGCACGACAAGGTCATCCAGACCCGGAACAACTACGACCTGAACGTGATGAACGGTGCCATCGGCTATGTGGTCGATGTCCTCGCGAACGGCACCCTGGTCATCGACTTCGACGGCATGCCCGTGGAGATGGAAAAGGGTTCGCCCGACCTTCAGGACCTGCAGCTCGCCTATGCGCTCACCATCCACAAAACCCAGGGGTCCGAATTCCCCTGCGCCGTGGTGGTGGTCCACAAGGCGCATTCCTTCATGCACCACCGCAATCTGCTCTACACCGGGGTGACCCGCGCCCGGCGCACCGCCATTGTCCTGGGCGACCATTGGGGCATCCAGAATTGCGCCAAGCGTTGCCAGGTGGATGACCGTCGGACCTTTCTGCCCCTGTTTCTGGACGCCGCCCAGCACGCGGAGGCCGATTTCGCCCGTGTCGCGGAGGCCGAATGAGTATGGGCGGAACGGATAACGTCAGGGAGTATTACCGGCACGTCACCGAGATGGACATCGGTGACGTGGCCCGGGAACTCCTGCCGGGACGGATCACCCAGGAGACCGGCCAGCGCTTGATGTGCGACTGCCCCAACCATCAGAGCCAGTCGCGTCTGTCGCTGCACGTGATGCTCGACAAGCAGGGCTGGTACTGCTTCGGCTGCGGAGTCGGCGGTGATGTGCTGCAGCTCGTTGAGTTCATTCAGACGGGCTCGGTCACCGCCGGGCAATCCGGTCCGATGCCGGACAGCCACCGTCAGGCCCGGGACTATCTCGCCAAGAAGGCGGGCTTGCCGCCGCTGTCGCGCTATGGCCTCAGCCAGGAGCGTCTCGCCCAGACGGAGGCCGACCGCGCCTTCGAACTGCGGGTCAAGGACGCGCTGACCTCGCTGGCCAGGCTTTACCACGCCAGACTCAAAGAGTCGCCGGAGGTCCTCGACTGGCTGAAATCCAAATACGCCCTGAGCGAGGAGACCATCGACGATCTCCTGATCGGCTACGCGGACAACGCGTCCGGCGCGGTCGCCCAACTGACCGGGGGTGAGGACGGTTTCTCCAAGCGGGAGCTCGCCGCCACCGGCGCTTTCCGTCCCACCAGCCAGGACGGCCTGACGCCATTTTTCGAGCGCCGGATCGTCTTTCCCTACTGGAGCCGTGGCCGGGTGGTGTTCATGATCGGCCGCAAGACGCCGTGGACCCCGGACGTTGGCTGGGAGCAAGGGAAATACAAGAAACTGCCGGTTCACGACGAACACCAACGGCCTTACGTCGCCGACTTCATCAACAACGCGCTGCTGTTCAACGAGGACTGCCTGCTGGCGAGGCCCGGCAAGGTGATCATCACCGAGGGGGTGACCGATTGCTTGGCGCTGATGCAACTGGGCCTGCCCACCGTATCTCCGGTCACCGTCCGCATCCGGGCCGCCGATTGGGAGCGCCTGATCCCCAAGCTGCGCGGCGTCGAAACTGTCTACATCTGCCAGGACAACGAACTCTCCCAGGCCGGTCTCAAAGGGGCGCTGCAAACCGCTCGCACCCTGGCCGAACACAAAATCGACACCCGCCTGGTGACGCTGCCCTTGTCGGAGACACAGCTCTCGGCCCGGCAGGAGCTGACCGAACGCTTCGGCCTGACGGCAAGCGTGGGGCCGAAGGAGCTGGCCAAGCTGCTGGCGGGACGGCCCGCCGAGGAAATCCAAGCGGCCGAGGCGCTTCTCGCCACCGCAAAGATCGACGTCAACGATTACATTGCCGCCGGGCATACCCGGGAGGATTTCGAACGCCTGCTCGCCGAGGCCAGCACGCCCATCGAGTTCGGCGTGCGCTCGCTGCCCGAGGGCGCTGAAGAGGAGGAACGCAACCGCCTGCTCGAACCGATCCTGGGGGAGATTTCCGAGCAGTCGCCGCTGGAACAGGCCCGCCTGCTGAAGCTGGTGCAGGAGCGCATCGGCGGTGGCGTTTCGATGGCCACCCTGAAGGAACAGATCCGCGCCATCCAGAAGGACCGCAAGGTCGAGTTCCGGAACGAAAAGAAAAAGGCCAAGCGGATGTCCGGCGCGATGCCCGGATCATGCCGCGCCCGGGTCGACGAGGTGCTGATCGACACGGAACTGGAGAACGGCGCTCCCGACTACACCCTGGCCGCCGAGGCGGCCTACGACTGGTTCACCGCCAACGGTGCCCAGTTCTTTCACACCCTGCAGGGCGAGCCGTTCATGTATTTCGATAACGCCATCTACTGGATGGATTCGCCGGATCGGGGTCGCAAGCGCCATTACGCGGCCATGCTCTACAAGCATACGGGCATGGTGCCGACCTCCAACGGCGGACGGACTTTTTTCGAGGTGTTGCCCAGCCTGGCGATGATCCGTGGCCAGGTGCGCGACCAATTTTCCTGGCTGCACACCGATGTGGCCTCCTACACCGTCTATTTCAACCTGAACAATCCGGAGCACGAGATCGCCAAGATCACCCCGGACAAGATTCAGATCATGAAGAACGGCGGCAACGAGGACGGCATCATCCTGGACGGCTCGCGCAAGATGAAGCCGCTGAAATTCCTGCCCGACGCCGACCTCGAAGAGGCGGACCGGCTCCTGGTCGATCTGCTCGTGGGCAACATGACCTGCCCGCAGGGGGATCGCTTTCTCATCCTTTCCTGGCTCTCCTGCTTCCTGCTGATCGATTTTGCCGGGACGCGGCCCATGACCCGCTTCGAGGGTTCGGCCGGATCGGGCAAGACCACCGCCAGCAAGATCACGTCGACGCTGCTTTACGGCGAGCCCCAGCACAAGAAGGCCACCGACGCGGCGAACTACACCGATGGCTCGCAGAACCCGCTCATCGTCCTCGACAACATCGAGGTCAAGCAGATGACCGAGGATCTGACCACCTTCATGCTGACCAGCATCACCGGCATCGCCAAGGAGAAGCGCAAGAGCGGCACCGACAGCGAGACCATCACCGAGCGGACCAAATGCCTGCTGAACACCACCGGCATCGAGCCGCTGTGCGGGGAGCTTTCGGAGATACTGTCAAGGTCCTTCGTCATCAACTTCGACCTCGCCAACCAGGCCAGCGACTGCTTTCTGGAGTCGGAGGTCATCTCCGCCATCCAGCAGAACCGGGATCTGATCATTTCGGCCATCATGAAGCGAACCAGCCATGTGCTGGCAATGATCCGGGACGGAGCCCAGAAACAGGTCATGCGCCTGCTGCACCGAACCATGCCGACCCATGGCAAACGCCGGTGCAACGATTATCTGAGCCTGATGTACCTGATGATGCTGGCCGGGTCCGAGGAACACGAGGTGACCACCGGACTCGAGGATCTGAGCCCGCTGTTCATCGAGCAGATCCATTCCATCAACGACACCAGCCAGGAGATGGCGCGGGAGTCGAACCCCATCGCAACGGCGCTGGCGTCGCTCTTCCACGCTTATCAGAACGCGGTGGAGCTGGATGAGAAGGCCCGCTACGGCGAGGACGACCGGGCAAACCATGTGGTGGGGTTCATCGAACGCTACCAGGTGAGGTTCGAGAACGAGAACACCATGGAACCGGTGTCGGCGGGAAGACTGCTCGCTGCGCTGCGCAGGGTCGGCCGGGAATTCAACCTCGAGTTCGAATACAAGAAGCCCGCTCAGCTCGGTCGGCGCATCAGCAACGACCTGGACGTCATCCGGGACGCCGGGTTCGACATCGACCGGCAGCGCAACGCCCACACCAAGAACTTCGAGTACCGGATCTGCCACAAGAGCAGGTAAATGGAATTTTTTTGCCCAAACTGGATGATATGACGACACTGAACTTTATCAAAATCAAAGGCAAAACTTGACGCCATCATCCTGTGATGCTAAGTTAAAAGTAAATTTATATGGAGGTATACCCTTGAGAATCTAACGGAAACGAGCCTTCACGAAATTTTCGTGTTCCCATTTTGGATCGTTAAATTATCCAAAAAATGGCGTTCTGTTTCCGTAGATCTTGGGTGGCTTCAGCGTTTATGATTTGAATGCCACGTTTAAGACGTGGCATTTTTTATTTTAGCTGATTCCATGGGAATGGGACGTCCAGTATGTTTTGTTACAGCATGCTTGGAGGTCAACAATGTCAATATCTTTTCAAAACGTTACCTTTTCTTATGATAGTGCAATATCCTCATTGCTTGAGGATATCACAGTTCATCTTGCGGAAGGATGGACAGGAATCGTAGGGCCAAACGGTGCAGGGAAAACGACTTTTCTGCAACTTGCGGCAGGACATCTACAGGTACAGCAAGGGACTATCAAACGGTCCGGACATATAGTTTTCTGCCCGCAGCGCACTGACGATGTTCCGGCACAGCTATCACTTTTGATTTCTACGGTTGAAGCAGAGGCATGCGTACTGCGTGGAAAGCTAAGGATTGGCGATGATTGGGTAAGTCGCTGGCAGACACTAAGTCATGGCGAGCGTAAGCGTGCTCAAATTGCTGTCGCTCTCTGGCAACAACCGGATGTCCTTCTTCTTGATGAACCGACCAATCATATTGATATTACGGCCCGTGAGCTGCTTATAGAAGCGCTTACATCATTTCGTGGTATTGGTCTGCTGGTTAGCCATGACCGAGATTTGCTTGACCTTCTTTGCCAGCAATGTATTTTTCTCGACCCCCCTCAAGCCATAATACAACCTGGCAATTATACGAAAGCTGCCGCAGATGTTAAACGGGAAGAATCAAGTTTGCAGGATAGACGTCATAGTTTGCAACAAAACCTGGAACGATTAAAGGACGAGTCGAAACGTCGCTGCGCTAAAGCCTCACGCGCCAACAAAAAGAAATCGAAACGTCATTTGGCACGTGGTGACAGCGATGGGCGTGCCAAAATCGACCTGGCTCGTGTTTCAGGACAGGATGGTCATGCCGGGCGTCTTGCTAAGCAATTAAAAGGTCGTATAAAGCATGGGCAGGAACAAATTTCTGAGATAAAAATCAAGAAACGCTATGCAACTCATTTCTGGATCGATGGTTCCGTCTCTCCACGTCGAATCCTCTTTACTATTCCTGCTGACATAATCGCTCTCGATGAATCAAGAAAATTGCATATACCAGAGATTTCAATGCTACGTGACGATCGTATTGCTATTACTGGAGCAAATGGAATGGGAAAGACAACTTTTATTCGACATATTCTTAACCACATAGATATTCCTAATGAGCATTTGGTATATTTACCGCAAGAGATTGACATGATGAAAACCCGAAAAATCATGGCAGATGTAAATCACCTTTCCCATGAACAACTTGGTAAAATCATGACAGTGGTGAGTGCTCTTGGGTCACGCCCTGAACGACTGTTACATAACCTTGATATCAGCCCAGGTGAATTGCGCAAGGTGCTATTGGCGCTTGGAATTATTCGTCAGCCGCATTTAATTGTTATGGATGAACCGACAAATCATCTCGATCTTCCAGCAATCGAGTGCTTAGAGAATGCCCTGAGAGATTGCCCCTGTGGCCTGTTGCTGATCAGCCATGATTTGCATTTCCTCCAACAGGTCACTAGTAAACGGTGGCACCTGGGTCAACATGAAACGAACGTTATGATTTCTATAGATAATCGAAAGACAACGGATTGAGTATTCGCAGCTCCGGTTTTGCGGTGGTGCGGTGAACACCGCTGTCTCTTGCGGTGGATGACCACCGCACGCCAAACCCTTACCAGACAAAGCTTTCATGGCCTTTGCGGTGGTTGCGGTGGTCAATCCAGAGGTCTCACCCCCTATGGGCTGAAATTTTTTTTCTTCCTACCAACCCGGCGTCCCCCGCTAGAGAAATTCCGACCCAGCGAGAGAGACATTCCCCAAATACCACCGCAACCACCGCACTCTATCTTCTCTTTCTTCATAACTATCTAAAAACAAATAACAAACAAAGAACCATCCCCTGCGGTGGGACGAGAAAACCTTCCACCGCACGACCACCGCAGCCACCGCACGTATCCACCGCAGCAGATGGTCACCGACGGTTTCAGGGCTGCTCCGGTAAGTAACGGGAAAAGCGATTAACCCGTATTTCTGGAGCCTGAAGCCATGAGCCTTCTGAAAACCATGATCAAGCACACCGCCGGAGGGCAGGACGCCTCGGCTGGATGTGAAACCCCATCATTACCACCGCAACCACCGCAGCCCGCCATCTATGTCTCCACCGGGCTCGACGTTCACAAGATCGAGGACGCCCGCGACTGGCCTGAAGACAGGGAGATCAACGGCACGCTGTGTCGCCGTCTGTCGCCTGAATACTTTGCCTGGCTACGTTCCCGCATGGTCACCGCCCAAGCCGCGCACAAGGCCGGAAAGCTCCCCGAGGATGCCTGGAATACGCTGCGGCAGCGATTCAACGCCCTGCAGGAGCTGGCCATCCGGGAGTTCGGCAAGGAAAACCTGCAGGGGGTACTGCATTCCTTTTCCACGAAGAACTATCGGCCACCCGCGCTTCGTCCCGAGGCCCAGGAGAAACCTGTCGTAGTTGCCACAAAGGACTGGATTTATCCCGGGAACCAAGCTTGGAAATGTAAGCAGCCGGTGACTTCCCAGGCAGTCGCCAAGGTCGATGCCATCCGTGAGGAGGCCCTGGCCAAGGGCTGGTCCGAGGCACGCCTCTATCAGAACCAGGGCCGGTTTCGGTTTCCCTGCGGCGAGGACTACGGCCTGGTCTGTTTCGTCGATGGCGATCAGGAGATTGGCGAGGTCACCGAGCGTTTTATTGAAATTATCCACGGGCCGAAGTCCGGGCGTCCCAGCACGCTGCGATTCTACAACCCGGAGGTGCCGCAGCCGTGGATGAAGAAAATGGAGGATTGAGACGTGAAAAAAAAGAAACGCTACGCCAACGCCAAGGATGTCCTGCCCGAGGAACTCTTCGATCAGATCCAGAAGCATTACACCGGAATTCTCTGGGTCCCTGCACCGAGCCGGTTTTACCAGGAACGCCGCGACCTGGTGCTTGCCCTTCATCTGCAGGGGATCAGCAGCCAGGAGATATCCAACCTCGCCGGTGTGACCACCCGCCGGGTCAACCAGATCATCGCCGCTGAACGAAAACAGGATCGAGACCGACAGTTGAGCGCCGCTTCCGGTAAGTAATCCCTGAACCGGCGGGAGCGTGTTTGGAGGCTAAATCGGCCTCCCGCCCCGTATCCCGGCTTGGGAAAACAATATTCGGCAGGATTTCCACGTGGCACTAAACAAACCGGACAAAGAGACGCTGGACCGCTGGCACCGCAACGAGGGCAAGACCGAACCGCCCCGGCGCGGGCCTGGTGCGCCCGAGGGCAACCAGAACCGGCTGCGTCACGGCATCTTCGCCGACCGTTGCCTGACGCCGGAAGAGAAGGTCATGTTCGACGCGATCATCGACCGCCTCAACCAGGACTTCGAGTTCAACAAGTCCAGCGACTTCCTGCAGGTGGAGCTGGTGGGCGTCTACTCGGTGAAGCTGGTCCGCGCCCAGATCGAGGGGAACACCGACGCCGCCGAGAAGCTCGACCGGATGATCCGCTGCCACATGAAGGATCTCAAGACCACCAAGATCGCCCGTGAGGGTGAGGAGCCGAAAGGTCCGCAGACCTCTCCGGCGGAATGGGCGGCGGCGCTGCTTGAGAAGGTGGCCGAGGCCGCCAACGCCTCAGCCACGAAAACCTCCGGCCGCAAGAAACGCGGAAAGAATTGCGGATAACACCATGGAGGGCTTTTCCGATGACCCCGGCACACGGCGACTTGCAGCAGACAGCTTCACCAGGAATTGCGGATAAGACGTGTTCCTTGCACTTTCGGAATCGGCATTCACCGGCCGTCGATCATCATTTCCACTCCTCGACTTCCTCCTGCAGCTCCCGATATCCGCTTGGCATGTGTGCGCATAAGCCGAACCGCATAAGCCAAGCAGATATAGGCATGTTCACGCCGGGGCTCTCTCACATAACCCAAGTAGATATTGGCATGTCGAGACCCAGGCCGAACCGGACAAGCCCCGCAAACAGCCATTCCTTCGGCAACGGCCCTCGCATATGCCAAGCAGATATTGCCATGTGTGTTCCGCGCCCGGAGCGCACAAGCCAAGCAGTTATAGCGATGTGCGGCCGACAGACAGCGAAGGAGAAATTCCGGTCAATCGATATTTCCCGCCCCACCCGGGATGTAGAGACCCTCCGTCATGATCATTCATCATCGGCGGATGTGTTCTTCTGCGGGCACTGTCATTCACTGTCTTCGACACTGTCTCGCCCAACGAAAACAGGAGCAGCCGAGGCCGCTCCCATCGTCGGGTCCGGAAGGATCAAAGGCGTTCGAGGGCTTCCTCGAGCTGACTGTCCACGAGGTGGGTGTAGATCTGGGTGGTGGACACGTCCCGGTGCCCCAAGGCCCGCTGCACCACGAGCAGGTCATTGGTCGCGCCGTAGAGGTGGGTGGCGAAGGTATGCCGCAGCCCGTGCGGCGTCAGTTCCTTTTCGATCCCGGCCTTCCGCAGCCAGTGGGCGAGCCGGTTGGCTATCTGCCGCTGGCAGAGTCTGCCGTCCCGGTTCGACAGGAACAGGGCTTCCATTTCTGGGCGGCCGTGTCGACGACGCTCGGCCAGGTAACGGCGCAGCAATGTGCGGAGGTCGGTCTTGATGAACTTGACCTGCGGCACATTCCCCTTGGCCCGCACCCGCAGATGCTTGGCGTCGAGGTCGATGTCATCCATGTCGAGCGCGGCCAGCTCGCCAAGCCTGATCCCCGTGCCCAGCAACACCTCGATCATGGCGCGGTCGCGCAGCGTGGAGAAATCGGTCCGCCCCTTGAGTTCCTTGAGCAGACGTTTCTTTTCGGCGGTAGTCAGGAAGACCGGCAGCTTTCTCGGCAGCCGATGCATGCGGATAGACCGGGCCGGGTTGCTACCGACCACGCCCGTCTCGGCGGCCCAGGCGAAAAAGGCCCGCACCGCCGCCTTCATCCGATGGAGCGAGGCCGCCGAGCGTGGGCCTCGCTCACTCTCAGTGACCGCCCCGGCGGAAAACACCTGGTCGAGGAACCCGACCGTGACCTCCCGGCAGACGATCCCAGGGACCAGCTTCCCGGCCACGCGGGCCACCAGGGCGAGGTCCCGGCGGTATGCGGCTATGGTCGCCGGGGAGCGTCCTTCGGCCGACAGGCGGGCACAGAACGCCTCTGTCGCGCCCGTCAGATCGAGGTCAGCCGTTCGGTTGGTCATCGCTGGACTCCTTCACCCGGCTGTGGCCCATGGGCGTGCTCTTGGGCAGCGGCAGCTCCTCGATGCGCCCCGACTCCCTGGCCCAGACCATCATCATGCGGAAAACCCGGACGGTCTTGGCAATGGTGCGCTCGGCCCGCTCCTTGCCGTCAGGGAGTTTGAGCAGCAGGTCGGACTTGTAGAACTTTCCGACCTGGGGAAGCCGGATCTCGGCGAGCTGGCGATCCGCGCCGAAGAAGGCCTCCACCACGTCGAGGTCCTTCCGGTAGGTGTAAAGGGTCCGCTCTTTCTTTCCGGATTCCCGCAGGTAGCCGATGAAAGCCTCTGCGGCTTGATGCACGGTGCATTCGGTCATGTCGATGTCTCCTTTGTTGGTGGCCCGGTGTGTTCAGGACAGAAACTCGTCCAGCTCCCGCAGCAGTTCCTCGACGTGGCCGAGGGAGCCGACGCTCGCCCAGGTGATGTCCGGCTGCTTCGCGTCCGCTTCGAGCTTGCCGCGAATGCCCTCTATCAGCCGGGTGATGTTCTCCTGCTTTTCTCTGTACGCCTTGAGTGCCTGCTGGCGGTTTCTGTCGTAGGTCATGGCCTGCCTCCGGTTCCGGTTTTCTTGGATGCGGGACCATCCCGCGTCACATCCAATGACGCTTCTATTTCGTTGGAAATCAAGTGTTTGCAGAGATCTTTCTGCATGTGCCCCAAACCCATAAACCAAAGGAGATCAACATGTTGAAGAAGACACTCGAATGGACCATCCCGCTGGTCCTGGCCGGGATCATGACCGGCTGCGCCACCTACCGGCCTCCGGCCCAGATCCAGTCGGCGGTGGCCACCGTCAACCGCCACACACCCGAGTATGTGACCGAGGCCAACAAGGCGCTGCGCGAGGTCGGCCACCCGGACGCCGAACGCTTGACCGGTGTCGGCCTGCGCTTGCAGACCGCCGTGGACGCCCTTGACCAGTGGGCCAACGGCTCGAACCAGGAGGCAGGCCAATGAAAGAGATCCTTCAGGAAAACAGCGATGCCGTCCGCCAGGCCGGTGAGGCCCTGGTCGAAATCGGCACCGAGCTGGCGGCTGGACGGATAGAGAACGCCCTCGGCCGTCTGGAAGCGGCCCAGCAGCAGTACCTGGCCTGGGCGGAGTTGGACCAGGCCATCATCGACATTCAGGAAGCTGTCCACGACCGGAAGAACACCCTGGCCGTGCAGCAGATCCTGACGGAACTGGTGAGCACCATCCTCGGCAACGCCTTGAGGACGGGAATGCACTGATGGCGGTAACCGACAAGGAGCGCAAACTCGCGGCGACCCTGAGCGATCCCGTGTTGTGGGGGCAAGCCTACCTCTACAACCGGGATGGCTCAGGCCGCGACTACTGGCCGCACCAGGTGGAGGACCTGCGCTGCCCGGCCAAGAACATCATCCACCTCGACGGCCGGGACGTGGGAAAGTCCATTGTGCTCTCGACCGACGCGCTCCATTACGCCTTCACCACCCGGGGCGGCCAGGGCCTCATCGCGGCTCCGCACCAGGGGCACCTCGATACCATCATCGAGGAGATCGAGTTCCAGCTCGACACCAACCCGGATCTGATGAACAGCATTGCCCTGACCAAGTACGGCAAGCCCAAGATCCACCGCAAACCCTATTTCCGCCTGGAGTTCACCAACGGTTCGGTGCTCTATTTCCGCCCGGCCGGGGCTTATGGCGACGCCTTCCGGTCCCTGCACGTGGGCCGCGTCTGGGTCGATGAAGGAGCCTGGCTGACCGAACGGGCCTGGAAGGCGCTGCGCCAGTGCCTCAAGGCCGGGGGGACGCTACGCATCTACTCAACGCCCAACGGCCTGCGCGACACCACCTATTACCGGCTCACCTCATCGGAGCAGTTCCATGTGTTCCGCTGGCCGTCCTGGCTCAACCCCCTGTGGACCGAAGATCGCGAAGCCGAACTGCTGGAGTTCTACGGTGGCCGCGACAGCTCCGGTTGGCAGCACGAGGTGGCCGGTGAACACGGCAAGCCCTCCTATGGGGCCTTCAATGTCGAGCAGTTCAACCTCTGTCGGCAGGATCTGCTGGAGTACCAGAAGATCGTCATCACCGATTCCGAGATGCGCGACTGCGACACCGAGGAAGCGGCCCATGACCGGCTGGAGATGCTGCTTAACCTCACGCCCCGCAGCGGTCAGTTCTGGGTCGGCGGCGACCTGGGCTACACCAACGATCCCACCGAGATTGTCGTATTCCAGGAGTTGGAGATCGGCGAGCGGACGCTGCTGAAAATGATCCTGCGCGTCCATCTCGAACACGTTTCCTATCCGCACATCGCCCAGATCATCGCGCTGCTGGAGCGTTACTACACCCCGGCGGGCATCGGCGTGGACAACGGCGGAAACGGTCTGGCCGTGGTTCAGGAATTGCTCACCCTGGACAAGTACAAAGGGCTGGAGCTGGAAGGCAGGCTCAAGGGATACGACTTCGGCGGCATGACCCGGCTGGCGGTGCGGGACGGCAAGGAAATCAAGAAGCGGACCAAGGAGCTGATGACCAGCCTCATCAACGGAGCTCTGCAACGCAAGCAGCTCATTTTCCCCTCGGACGACCTGGAGGTGGAAGACCAGTTCACCACCCACACCTACACCCTGCGGGACGGCAAAATCATCTATTCCAAGGGCAACGACCACATCATCGACGCGGTGCGCTGCGCCATGCTGATCCGGGAGGAAGGCAACCTCGACCCGGTCGGCGAAGAGGTGGTTTCGCTCAAGCCGGTCCTCACCAATCCGGTCTTCATCTGATCGCATCCTCCGACGCTTTCCACCCCGCTCCGGTAAGTAACCAGCATCCAGCCGGGTTCGGCCCACACGGGCCGGATGTGCGGCTGTCATGGCCGAAACTACCGAGAGGATCACGTGGAAAGCACTGCCCATCAGGACGAACAACCCGAAAGCCTGGACACCACCGGCTTTGTCATCGCGCCGCTGGCCGCAGCGGCCGCGCTCGACTCGGCCGCCTTCAGCAAGGTCAACGCCGCAGAAGCAATTCCGGCCACCTGGGAAGAACGCGCCCGCAAGGCCTGGGAATACTACGTCGAGGAGCCGCTGGTGAAGAATTGCGTCAACTCCTGGCGCACCTTCGCCGTGGGCGACGAGATCAAAATCACCAGCGATGACGAGACCCTCAAGGAGCAGGCACTGGAGGCCGCCTGGCGGTTGAACATCACGCAATTCATCAAGGACATGGTTCTTCAGCTCCTGGTGAAAGGTGACGCCATCGGCTTCAAGCGCTTCACCAAGTCCGGCCAGGACATCGAGGAACTGGTCTGCGTCAACCCGGTTTCGGTCAAAGTCAAATACGCCCAGGGCGAGCTGATCGAGGCCCGGCAATTTCCCGAGGACACCCCCGGCGGCGGGGAATCCATCCCGCTGCCCGTCGAGCAGGTGGTCCACCTCAAATGGGACGCACCGGCCTTTTCGCCCCGGGGCAACTCCCTCGTGCTTCCCGCCTTTCAAGCCATCGAACTGCTGCGCGACTACCGCCGGGCCGAACAGGCCATCGCCAAGCGCTGGGCCACGCCATTTCGCCTGCTCAAGGTGGGCGGCGCGTTCGGCCAGAAGATGGTGATGCCGGACCAGCGGATGCTCGAACAGGTTCGTGACATGGTCAACAAGATGGACATGAAAAGCGGCCTGGTGGTCCCGTTCTACGTCAACGTCGAAACCCACGGCACCGACGGCCAGGTCCTCAACGTCGAGGACAAGGTCAAGGAGGTGAAGGAAGACATCGTGGTGGCCCTGGGGCTTTCACGCTCGCTGGTGACCGGCGACGGCCCGAATTTCGCCACCGCCTCGGTGAGCATGCAGAAGATGATGGTCATGATCCGCGAAATCAAACAGGCCGCACGCAAGCTCCTCGACTGGGTGTTCGACGACTGGATGGATCTGAACGGCCACGGCGACAAGAGCATCCAGTTCATCTTCAACGACCTCGACCCCAGCGACGCGGTCGATTTCAAGAAACTCCTCATCGAACTCTACGACCGCAAGCTCATCAGCCGCTCCAGCCTTCAGCTCAAGATGGATCTGGACCCGGACATAGAGGCTGCCAACCGCGAGACAGAACGTAAGCAGATCGACCTGATGGACGAGAAGCAGGTGAAGCCAGTGGTGGATATGGTCGTCTCCGGCATTCTCAGCGTGCCTCGCGCTCGGAAGATGCTTGGGATTCCGGCCGAGGACGATGAACCCACGGCGGAGGCGGCTTTGGTCTGGTCGGGCGACCTGGAGTCCACCGGCGACGCAGCTGTGTGCGACGAATGCAGCCATTTCATTGCTGACACCAACCACTGCCGGGTCCACAACAGCGAGCGCACCTTCGACGCCCCGGCCTGTCGCTTCATCGACCGCCGGGAGCCCCGCTGATGCCATCGGACCTGAAGCAGCGCATCCAGGCGGCCACCCTGAAGAGCCTGACGGCCCGCAACCGCTACAACGACCAGGTTACGGCCCAGCTTACCCAGGCGCTGAAACAGGCCGAAGACGAGGTCGGCCGCGCCATCCTCCAGTACCGCTCCCTCGGCTCCCTGCCGGACAACAAGCTCGCCGCGCTCAAGGGGCTGGAAAAGCTCCAGCTCGAACTCGACGACAGCATGAAGCGGCTCAAGCGGGAGCAGACCCTGGTCTTTCGCAAGACGACCAAGGACTCCTTCAAGCTCGGCATCCAGCAGGGAATCGGAGAGCTCGCCGACGCGGCGCTGCCGTTCTACGCCGACCTCAAGCCCGAAGGCATCGATAAGCTGGCCACCAAGGTGTTCACCATCGTCGACACCAATGCCCTCGACTTCATGGCGCAGTACAACCTCACACTCGCCGGTGACGTTCACCGCGAACTCGCAGGCGGCATCAAGCGCACCATCCTGAACGGCATCGCCACGGGCAAGGGAGCCGACGACATCGTCCGGGACATGGGCAAGGTGATCATCGACAAGGATTCCTTTCGCCAGGCCGGAAGCCGGGTGTTCAGCAAGGCCCAGTACCGCATGGAGATGATCGCCCGCACCGAGGTCCTCCGCGCCCACAACATGGGCAGGCTCAAGTTCCACGAGCGGGTCGGCATCCAGAAACTGGAATGGCTGGCCATGGAGGACGAGCGCATGTGCCCGGTCTGCGGCGGCCTGGACGGCAAGACCTTTCCCATCGACAAGTTCCCCCAGCAACCCGCGCACCCGCACTGCCGCTGCACAAATATCGTGGCCTGGCCGATGACCGTCTGTGGCAGCGAGATGGTCGCCAAGGCAGCCACCCAGGCATCGCAGGGGGACGCCTGCATTCTCCCGCCCCACGTACTGGAAGGCATGGCCGACGCCCAGGCCAAGGAGAACGCCAAGCTCAAGAGCGCCTTTGAAAACGGCGACATCGCCGACCTCGGCTCGCTGACGGTCAAACAGCTCCAGACCCTGGCGAAACAGAACGGCGTGGCCATCGCCCGGACCAAGGCCGATTTCATCAAGCTGCTCGATCTGGCCGAACCCGGGATCGATCACGGTGACCTGGCCGGAGCTGCGCTCAGCGCCAAGCTCAAGGACCACAAGATCGGCCTGCTGCGGACCAAGGAAGAACTGGTCGAATTGCTCGGACTGAAGCAGGCGGAGCTCAAACAGGCCAAGCTGCTCGCCGCCCAAATGGCAAAGATCCCTCCAGCCGAGGGCCTGGAGGGCATGACCGCCCAGCAGCTCAAGGAGATGGCGAAGGAGAACGGCATCTCCCTCAATATGACCAAACAGGAGACCATCGAGCTGCTCGACAAGCTGGAGCCCGGCGTGGATCACAGCGGCCTGATGGGCAAGGAACTCGCGGCGGCCAAACAGAAGCACGGCATCGGCATCCTCAAAAACAAGCAGCAGCTCGTCGAGGCGCTGCAGAAGAAGGCCGGTGCCGACATGGCCGAGTCGGTCAAGAAAAAGGCCGTCGACGAGGCCAAGCAGAAGCTGGTCCAGAAACAGAAAACGGCACTCGAAGACGCCGCCAAGGCCGTGGTCGTTCCCGACACGCCGACCGGCTACAAGGACTTCCTCGACTCGATTGCCAAGGCGGAACAGGCGGTTTCCGGCGGCACCGATCTGCCCCAGGATCTGCTTGCGGCCCACAGCAAGGAAATCGCCCTTAAAAAACAGCTCTTCCAGGATCAGGTCGGCAAACTGAAATCGGCGGAGCTCAAGACGCTCGCCAAGGAGACCAAGGTACAGTATTGGCAATGGGCCAACAAAGACGAGCTGACCACGCTCTTCACCGAGACCGACCCGGCGAAAATCAAGGCGATTCAGGCCAGCATCGACACCAAGCATGCCGCCTGGGCCGAAAAGCATGGCGGCAAGAAGAAAACCGCTCCTGCCAAGCCCGCCACGCCGAAGAAAGATCCGCCGAAACCGGCTCCACAGCCGAGCCCGGTCAAGCCGCCCGAGGCCAAGATCGGCAAGAAAGGCGCGGAGTTCGCCACCATCGATACCGCGTGGCAGCAGAAGAGTACGCCTTCGAAGTTCAAAAAATCCGGCAAGGCCGCTGTCGGCGGCGCACACGAAAAGGAGTTCTGGACCGATGAGAACGGCGACAAATGGCTGTTCAAGCCCATTGGCCGCAAGGACGATGAGTTCATCGCCTTCGGAGAGGAAGCAGCCTACAAGATCGGCCGCCTGATCGACCCCCATTCCATCGAGGTGCGCACCATCCAGTTGAACGGCCGCACCGGCTCCATCCAGAAATGGCGTACCGATCTGCGGGACGACTTCGATTTTCGCAACATCCTGCCCCAGGATCTGACCACCATCGAACTGGAGCAGATCCAGCGCGAGCATGTGGTCGATTGGCTGATCGCTAACCACGATGGACATTCCAAGCAGTTCATCCGTGCCCGGGACGGTCGCGTCTACGGCATCGACAAAGGCCAGGCCTTCAAGTTTCTGGGCCAGGACAAGCTCTCGCTCGACTATCACCCCAACGGCGTCTGCGGCGAGGAAGAGCCGTTTTACAACAAAGTCTTCCGGGCGGCCAAGGAAGGGAAGGTACGGGTCGATCCGAACGCGACCCTGCGCTACATCCAGGAAGTCGAAAAGATCGCCGACGAGGATTACCTCGATCTGCTGCGGCCCTACGCCGAGGGACGGTTTTCCAAGGACCCGGCCGGGCTGCGGCATTTCTACGATCTGGCCTTGGAGCGGAAACACAATCTCCGGCTGGACTTCGAAGGCTATTACGCCGATGTGCTGGGGGATCGTGGCTTCCGGTTCGACAAGCTGAGCGCCGCCACCGGGAAGAAAAAGTTGCTCTCCTCCGCCGAAGAGACCCTGGTCGAGGAGGCCCGCAAACTCGGCTGGCAGGGCAAGACGCTGCCCTTCGACAGCGGCGACGTGGAGGACCAGAATGCGCTGATCTTCACTGAGAGCTTCAAGGGGAAGAAGCGCACCGTGGTCAAGATGAAGATCCGGCCGGACACCGACCGCCGCATCGACGAGGTGCTACGCAGGTATGTGCAGACGGCGGCCGGGGAAAAGGGACAACCGCTGGTCGAAGACAGCTTCTTTCCGACGATTCTTGACGCCGTCAAAAACGTCAACTTTCACGTGGGCGACGGCAAGTACAACCGGACCAAGATCGACAAGGCCCTGCGCCTGCGCAAGAAACTGGAGACCCTGCAAAAGAGCGCCGACCCCAAGGTCAAGGAGATGGCGGACCACTATCTGAAATGGGTCAAGGAGATCGAAGAATCCGTCGATTGGGATCGGGCTACCAACGGCGTTTTCGAGCAGTATCTACCCAAGCTCGACGCGCAGAAACCCAAGGAGAAACCGCCGTTCAAGGTGGAACGCGGCAAGGTGACCCACACCAAGCGCAGGATCGGTTCCGGCACCATCACCGTCGAGGCCGACGACATCGACAACCGGACGCTGTTCAATCACAACTCCCGCATGCAGGACGGACACCAGTACACCGTTACCTTCGAGGACGGAACCCGGGTCCGCTATCGCCCCTGGTCGGACACCAACCTCTATGCCCAGCGCGGCGAGCTGGAAATGATCCTGGATGGTGATGCCACCCCCGGACGGGTCGAGGCGATGCTGGAAAAGCTCGAACAGCTTGGGATCGATACCCGGGTGGCCACGGCGGAAAATGCGGAGCAGATGTACCTCGAAAAGCTTGCCTACATCCGCAAGACCGATAAGAGCGCCGATTACAAACGGCTGCAGAAATCGCTCGATGACCGCAACGCCACCACCACAGAGCGGGTCCAGGCCCTGCGCGGCTATTGGCAAAAGGAGCTGGGCGTCCAGGACATCACCCAGCTTTCCGGATACAACCCGCTGGGCGAATATCAGGCGGGTTTCCTAGACCGCGACGCCAAGGGCGGATACCGGCACCAGTTCCGGTTCGATATCACCGAGGAGGACCTGGAAAAACAGATGAAGGGCTATTCGCTGGTCCACGATCTGACCAACGGCGAGAGCATGTCCGGCTTCATCGACTTGATCATGGAGAACAACGGAGCCATGGTCAGCACGGTCGAGAAGATGCGCATGGGCGTGGCTCCGGGCGGAATGTCTCCGGTGGCCGATATGCAGACCGGCGGCGCGAGCTATTTCTTCACCCGGATCAAGAAGCAACCGGCCAGCGACGCCTCACCGGCCCTCTACTTCAAGAAACAGATGCTGCGGCGCATGGACGCCATCAGCTACGACCATGACGCCTACGGCAAGGTGATCGACGACTACGTGCAGCGCAACCGGGGAGCCAGCATCGACGACTGGAAGCGGTTCTCGCAGCGCCATGGCAACGAAACCATCTTCAAATACTCGGTGACGCTGCTGGACAACATCGAGTTCATCGTGGCCAGAAGCGACAACGAACGGCGGGAGATCATCCAGAGTTTCACCCGGCGTGGCATCAAGAAACTGCCCGACGGGCGCAAGGTGGAGGATATCGTCCATACCTCGCAAAGCTGGAGCAAACGCAAACAATGACCATGAAGGACTTTATCGAACAGGAGAAACGGCGGCTGCAGGAATCGCTGCACTGGTTCAACAGCCGGGGCAGCCGCATGACGGTCAGAGAATCCGGGGATCTCTTTCTGGACACCCTGGTGGACAGCTTCACCGTTACCCGGATCGCACCCCATTTCGACGCTGCTGGCAACCATCTGCGCACCGATTTCTGGCTGTTGTGGAAGGCACTCGGTTACGACGAGGGTTTTCAGCACGCCCACACCATCAAAGTGGTCGATGTCCGGGTCGAAGACACCCTGATGGCCGAACATGACGGCAAGGAGGCCGAAGGCTGGCTGATTGTCGAGCTGACCGACGATCTGGGCCGCACTCACTATGTCGAAATGATCGAGCCGGTCTCGGAGCCCGAACTCGCGGCGGACTGGCAACGCTGGATCGCCTACCGTCAGAAAAACGCCGAAAGATTCCACCGGATCGACGCCCAGCTTCTGGTCGAGCATCTCCGGATCGCGGAGGACTGGTCATGAAACTGCGCTATATGATCGACTCGATAATGGCCGACCGGCAAGCCACCGCCCCGGAATACGTGCCCGTGGGCGTCTGGGTTCAGGGGCCGGGTCCCGGTCTGGATGTGGAGATGTACTACCTCGACCGGGGGCCGAACGGGCTTGCCGACCGCAAGGACGAGGCAGCCTGGGTGGTCAACCGTCTGGTCGAGGCCGAGGCCACCTCGCTTCCGGCGAATTTTCTCGAATATCACCGGCTGTCCCGCTCCCCCTATGACGGGGTCTTTTCCGAGATCACCGAGAGCGACGAATACCCCTCCCTCGACGCCTGCGGCAAGGCCGTTCTGGCCCGGCTGAACCCCACCCGCTGAATTTCTCCGTCACCCTCCGACACATCGCCGACGCTTCCGGTAAGTAACCGCTGAACGCTCCCCGCAGGTCGCGGAGAGCACAGCAAACTGACCGGAGACGTTGATGGAACTGTTCGCCACAGACCTGGAAAGGCTGGCGTTTCTACTGGAGGCCGATGCGGCGCTGACTCTCGATCCCGATGCGCTTGGGACCGAGGCCGCCGAACAGTCCGCTCCTGAAGAGCTCCCTCCCGAGAAACGCCCCAAGTACATCACCAACTACATCGGCAGTAAGCAGAAGCTCGTCGACTGGATCTGGAAGCATACCCCGGAAGGCGTTGGCACCGTGCTCGACGCCTTTTCGGGGTCTGCGGTCGTGGCCTACATGTACAAGACCAAGGGCCTCCAGGTCATCGCCAACGACCGGCTCCGCTACTGCCACCATGCCGCCAAGGCGATCATAGAGAACAACTCGGTTCGTCTGAGCGAGGACGAGATCGAGGCACTCCTGGCCGACAACGCCAAGGCGGGCAGCTTCGTTCAGGACAACTTCAAGGGCATTTTCTTCGCCAAGGGCGTCCATGCGCTGATCGACACCATCCGCGCCAACTGCGACAAGCTCTCCGGCTTCAAGAAAGACATCGCCCTGTTCGGCCTCGGCAAGACCTGCATGAGCGGCAAGGGTGGCTTTGGCCACTTCTCGTCGTCCACCGATTATGGCCGCCGCCAGGACACCCCCGACGAGTTCAAGGATCGCTTGCGCAAGAACCTGCAGCGTATCAACGCCCTGGTTTTCGACAACGACAAGGAGAACAAGGCATACCGGCAGGACATCAACGACCTGCTGCCGAAAGCCAAGGCGGATCTGGCCTACTTCGATCCGCCCTACGCCACCGAGTTTTCGACCACCAATTACGAGCGGGCCTACCACTTCGTGGAGGGGCTCATGACCTATTGGGAAGGGCTCGAAATCAAGGCCGACACCAAGGTCAAGTATTACGAGACCGACCACAAGACCGTCACCAAGGCCAACGCCAACGAGTTCTTCCAGACTTTTCTCGGTAATGCAAAGCACATCCCGCACTGGCTGATTTCCTACCGCGATCACGCCTATCCCAACGAGCAGGAGATGAAGCGGATCATCGGCTCCTTCGGCAAGCAGAGCCGGATGAAGTCCAAGGATCACCACTACGCCATCACCTCCAAGCACGGCGAGGCTTCCAACGCCAAGGAGCGTCTGTTCGTCTGCGCTCCCGGGGCCAAGGCCAGCGCCGAACGGGAGGAGAAGCCCGTTCCGATGGCCGCCGCCGCGAACTTCCACACCAGCATCCCCGTGGATATCCGGCTGGGCGAAGGCGAACGCCTCACGACCGAGGCCATGGATGTCGGCTCGGCGGGCGACCCCCAGTTCAGCTTCGTGCTCTGTCGCACCGGCACCAACAAGAACGGCGATCACTTCACCGCCGAGGAGTTGTCCGGTCGGCATATGACGGCCGTGAACAAGAAGGTCGATCTGCAACATTCGCAGGAGTTCAACGACATCGTCGGTGGCATCGTCGCCGCCGACTACCTGGAGGACGACAACGGTGGCCGCGTGGAATGCGTCGGCGAGCTGTACGTCCACGACACCCCGGCCGCCCGGCTGGCCTACAAGCTGATGAAGCGCGGGATCATCTCCCAAGTCTCCATGGAGTGCGACTACCAGGAAGGCGAATGTTCGGTCTGCCATAAGCGCTTCCAGAACAAGGCCGACTACTGCACCCACCTGCGCAAGTTCAAGGGCCGTGATGTGGGCGGCCAACCTGTTTTCGAAATTCTGCACGGCGTCACTTTCACCGGACTGGGGCTGCTCGACCGCAAGGGCGCGGACGAGAACGCCAGGATTCTGCAGGTGGCGTCCCTTCAGAGCCAGCCCGACCAATCCCAACCCGAAGGAGATTCCACGATGGAAGACAAAACCAAACCCACCGATGACCAGGCCGTCGAAGCGGCCAAGAAGAAACCGGCCCAGCAGGAAGGCGATCCCGCCCGCGTTACCGACCTGGAAAAGGAAAACCGGCAGCTCAAGGCCCAGGTCGCCGAGCTGCAGAAACGCGTCCAGGAACTGGAAGCCGAACAAAAGGCGGCCGCCTGCCGCTCCCGGGCCAAGAAACTGCTCACCCGTCTGGAGAAGCAGGGACTCTCCTTCGCTTCCGATGAGGACCGGGAAGCCGAGCTGAAACGCCTGGCCGAGCTGTCCGACGAAGCCTTCGCCGCCACCGAGGCTGCTTACGAACGCCTGCCCAAATCGGCAAAAGCGGACAAGGAAGAGAAACCCGCCGACAGCGACCAGGGCGGCAAGCCCGCCGCCAAGGCATCGACGGAAACCCCGCTGCGCAGCGACGCCGGTGTCCGGCCCCACGATGTGGACGACCGCAAGGTGTCGCTCGAGGACCGCCTGCGCGACGGGTTCATGGCCGCTTACCGCAACCGTGTCGGCGAGGACTCTCCCGAACACTCGCAAATCAACGCATAAGGAGGAAACACCATGTCATTCATCAATCCCTGTCATCGCAGCCTCGCTTATGGCGACGGCCACCTCCAGGGCGACGGCCAGCTCGGCCAGGTGGTCCGCGTGGTCGGCGACGACCTGTTCGCCGTCAACACCGATCCCACCAAGCGCTCCTTCGGCATCCTGATCAAGGACTACGCCGGTGGTGAAATGCCCGGCATCTACTGTGACGGCGGCGTCTACGAGACCGACGCCTTCGAAGGAACCGTCGTCGCCGGAGACGACTTGAAAGTTTCAGCGGGCGGTCGCCTGACCAACGGCGTCGCGGCCGGGGAGCACGTGGTCGCCCACGCCATTTCCGTACAGAGCGGCGTCCTCAAATTCCGCCTGCTCGTCTAACCCAAGGAGCCAACGCACATGAAAACCAATCAGTTGAAGATCCACTCCCAGGAGTACATGGAAACCATGGCGCGGCTCATGAGCGAGGCTCTCGAGTCGCCCGAAGGCATGCGAGCTCTTGCCGCCGCCATCGCCGCGCCCATCGAACAGGAGATCAAGCGCAAGGAGATCTCCTCGCTGCTGCTCACCAAGCACACGCTGCCCAAGGGCGAACGTCCGGTCTACCAGAAGAAACCGACCGTCAAGGCCCACTGGATCAGCAAGGACGGCGACGCCCAGGAGCAGGAGGTGGGCAAGGACGAGGTCGAGTTCCCCACCAACCGCATCCACTCCAACCCGATGGTGGACGTTTCCGTTCTCAAGAACGGCAACATCGGCACGCTGATGGACATCCAGACCAGCGCCGCCGACGCTATCCGCAAGGAGATGGACCGCCGCACCATCTCGGTGCTCTCCTCGGCCATCCCGGCGACCAACACCATCGAGGTCACCGGCGACCTGCTCACCGAAGAGGCGCTGAACGAGGCCATCTCGATCATCGAGGACCTGGAGCTGTCGGTGAAGTACATCGTCATGCGCGGCCGCCGGTTCAACGACATGCGCGGCTGGAACCTCGATCCCCAGACCAAGCTCGAGCTGCGCCAGAAGGGTGTCATCAAGAACTACGGCACCGGCGGCATTCTGCTGACCGCCTCCATGCCGCTGGACGAGATCATCATCGTCCCGGATGAAGAGGTCGGAAAGATGCCGGTGCGCGAAAACCTGAAGACGGAGTCCATCGATCAGAAGACCCGCTTCAAGACCGGCTGGCTGGTGTGGTCCGAAATCGGCCAGGGCATTACCCGCCCTGACATCATGGCCAAGGTCAAACTGGTTCCGTAATCCGGGAGGTGACGTGAGATGAATCGAATCAAGAATATCCGTCCCGGCGTTCTGGTGATCCCCGACGCCGGGCTGAAACTCAAGCCCGGCCAGGTAGTCGAGGTGGAACGCCTCACCAAGCAGATCCAGGCGGCGCTCAAGAACGGCCGCCTGGCCATGGCCGACAAACCGAAGCAGGAACCGCTCGCCCCTCCAGAGCCAGACCAGGACGCGGAACCGGTGGACCTGAGCAAGCTCTCCGCCACCGACGCGATTTCCAAGGTCAACGAGGAGGCCAATCCGGAGACCCTCAAGGGCTACATGGAAACCGAAAAACGCCGCACGGTGATCGACGCGCTCAAGAGCCGTCTGGAGGGCCTGCAAGGTGCTGCTGAGTGACCTGATCGCCGACCTGCGGCTCGACCTGTCCGATCCGGGCGCATCTCTCTTCGAGGACCTGACTCTGGAGAGATGCGTCCGGAAAGCCGTTTTCCGGGTCGGCCGTGACCTCGACCAATCGCTGACGATCACGGTCGGAGAGATCACCCCCGATCCCACCGGCGAGGTCCGCGAGCTCCTGGTGATCATGGCGCAGATCCACGCCTGCCAGGTCATGCGTTCGGCCACCGCCAACGCCTTCTCGTTTTCCAGCGGCGACAAGAGAGTGGACAAAACCGGACAGCCCGGCCACTGGGCCAAGCTCGAGGCCGATCTGCTCGCCGACTACCGCCAGCGGCTCACCGAGTTGCGTCCGGCCACCCAGCTCGACCAGGAAGCCTACATCCTGACCCCGAGCGGCCTCACTCCGGTCATCTACGAACAAGGGATCGATCTCGATGTTGTTGAATGACCGGGAACGCGCCGAAGCCGTGACCGACGTCGCCCGGCTGATCCTCTCCTCGGGCCAGACCGCACGCATCCTGCGCGTGGTTCCCGGCGAGCGGCTCTACGGCACCGACGATGCCGAATACACGGAAATCTCCGTCATCCCCCTCGAACTGAACGAAACCCCGCCGGAGGAGCTGAGCGGCAAGATCGACGCGCTCGCCTGTGTCCTTCCGGATGCCGATGTCCGGGGTGAAGACCGCCTGGCCACCGACAGGGAAACCTATCGCATACAGAGTGTGGAAGAAGAACACTTCTTCGGCACCGTCACTCACAAGAACCTGCAACTGGTGAAGCTCAATGGGCGTTAGGCGGACCGGTGACTGGGACAAGGCCCGCGCCAAGCTGACCACCGGCATGGGGCCGCGCCTGGCCACGGCCCTGCGTCAGGCCACGATCCGCAACGCCCTTTTTCTGGTGCGCGAGATCCAGCGGGGGATTCGCTCCCAGGCCCCGGGAGGACAGGCTTTCGTGAAACTCGCCGAAAGCACCATCGAGCGCAAAGGTTCCAGCAAGGCGCTCATCGACACCGGCTTTCTCGTCAACGCCATCACCCAAAAAATCATGGCCGACAAGGCGTTCGTCGGCCTACTGCGTGGCACCGTCAACAAGGACGGGGAAGACATGGTGAACATCGGTGCCGTCATGGAGTACGGGGCCACCATCAAACATCCGAACGGCGCGACCATCATCATCCCCGCCAGACCCTTTCTGCATCCGGTGATGGATAAGTACCGCGAGCAGATCCTCCAGAACTATCGCGAGGCGATCCGCTCCGCGCTTTGAGCCTCCGACACATCGCCAGCGCTTCCGGTAAGTAACCAGGCAGAAAACGGAGGCGTCCTTTGAGCACGATACAGACCGTCACAGAAATCCTGATCCGCCTGGCCAAACAGGCCATCCACCCGGACACCGTGCTGGTGTTCCCGGATGACCTGTTCGAGGTCCAGCGTACCCCCAGCGTCATCCTCCAGGGACCGAAGCTGACGGAAGACCGCTTCCGCCGCAGCCAGAGCCGCCTGTTCGAGAAGAATGTCGCGGAGCTGAGTTTCGAGGAGTGCCGATTTCCCAGGCTCTATCACCTCGATTTCGACCTGGTGGTGACCGTGGACCGGGAGGCCGAACTGCTCGGGTTTCACGAGTCGGTATCGCGGTTCCTTCAGCTTTACCCGGAGATCGCCATCGCCGACCAGGGCAGCCTGAACCTCACCGAACTGGTTCCTCTGGGCGGTCTGGCCCGGGTGAACCTCTCCAATCTCCGGCAGAGCTCCGGACGCATCCGCATCGAATCCTGCCCGGTGTACGACGGCGACCTGCGCGACGGTCGGCTGATCCGGGACCGGACCTTCCAGTTTCACGGCGACGTGACAGAGCAACGAACCATTCAACCGTAAAGGAGAACAACCGTGATCGAGATCAGAAACCTGCAGTTCCAACCCCTGACGTTCAACCTCTCCGGCCAGGGAACCCTCCATCTCGGACCGCGAGAACGCAAGAGCATCGCCCGTAAAGACCTCTCCGCCGAGATCAAGACCGCCGGAAAACGCGGCCTGGTGCGCATCACCGACCTGACCGGCGGCGCGGAACCGGAGCCGGAAAAGCCCACGGCGACCGAGGACGCCGGAAACGATGAGGCCAAGACCACCAGCAAGCGGAGGAAATAACCATGCCGACCTATCTATCGCCCGGGATTTACACCCGAGAAACGGACTTCAGTTTCTATGTGAAGCAGATCTCGACCTCGTCGGCCGCCATGGTCGGAGTGGCCGAGAAAGGCGCGATCAACAAGCCCGTGCTGGTGACGAGCTGGGAGCAGTTCATCAACCGTTTCGGCTCCTACATCAACGAGAGCTATTTGGCCTACGCCGCCCGGGCGTTTTTCGACAACGGCGGATCGGTCCTCTATGTCACCCGCATCGCCCATCTCACCGACCCCACCGACCGGGACACCCTGACGGCGCTGAAGTCATCCGTCGTGCTGCAGAACCGGGAAGCGACGCCCGCCGACACCCTGCGGATCGAGGCCGTGAACGAAGGCGTCTGGGGCGACCGACTCTCCATCTCCATCGAGGACGGCTCTCTCGATCCGGCCAACCATTTCAATCTGGTGGTCCGGCACAAAGGCGATGTGATCGAGGTGTTCAAGGATCTGAGCATGGACGAGACGCTGCCCAACCATGTGGAGCTGGCGATCAACGACCGTTCGGATTTCATCCTGGTCCAGGATCTGGCAGCCGTGTCGGGAACGCCCGGCGACCGTCCGGCATTGGGCGTGTTCACACTCACCGGCGGTGACAACGGGCTGACCGACCTGGCCGATGTCGATTTCATCGGCGATCCCTCGCAGCATACCGGCCTCTATGGCTTTGACGAGATCGACGCCCTGAACCTGCTGATGGTTCCCGGCGTCACCACGGTGCCGGTGATCAACGCCGGAATCGCCTATGCCGAAGGGCGCAAGGATCTGCTGTTCATCGCCGACACGCCCATGTATCTGGAGCCGCTCGAAGCGGTCGACTTCCGCAAGGGACAAGGGATGTACAGCCACGCGGCCTTCAACTCCTCCTATGCGGCGCTCTACTACCCCTGGCTGGAGATCAGCGATCCGGTCAACTCGCGCAAGAAGCTGGTGCCGCCCTGCGGCGCGGTGGCGGGCTGCATCGCCCGCAGCGACCAGAAGACCAACGTCTGGAACGCGCCCGCCGGTATCGACCGTGGCCGCATCTTCAACACGCTCTCCCTGGCCTACAAGACCAGCCGTGGCGAGCGCGATGTGCTCTATCCGGAAGGGGTCAATGTCATCGCCGTGTTCCCCGACACCGGCATCAACATCTGGGGCCAGAAAACGCTGCAGAGCCAGCCCTCGGCCGTGGACCGCATCAACGTGCGCCGTCTGATGATGTACATGGAGGAAGCCATCTCGGAATCCTCCCGCTTCGTGGTGTTCGAGCCGAACCATCCCCAGACCTGGCGTGCCCTCGGCCGCCTGATCAACCCCTTCCTGCAGGACATCAAGGACAAGGGCGGCCTCTACGACTTCGCCTTCCAGTGCGACGAGGAGACCAATACCCCGGCGGTCATCGACCGCAACGAAATGGTGGCCCGCGTGTTCGTCAAGCCGACCAAGACGGCGGAGTTCATCGAGCTGAACTTCATCCTGACCAGCACCGGCGCGGACTTCAAAGAAATCATCTAACGGGAGAACACGGCTATGAGAAGCGGAAATATGCCCAAGAGCCTTTACCAGAACTGGCAGTTCGCCATCGAGGTAAACGGCTTCGACGTGGCCCTGTTCCACAAGGGACAGGAGCCCAAAACCGAATTCGAGGAAGTGGCCTTTGCCCCGGCCGGTTCGATGTTCGACCAAAAGGTGGCGGGGCGGGTCAAGTTCGAGGACATCACCCTCGAGAAAGGCAACCTGCAGGACGGCTCCGACGAGGCGGCACGCGAATGGATCAAGAAACAGGTGGACGTGAACGCCGTCACCGGCGGTCTTCCGGCCGACTACATGCGCGACATCGACGTTGTCCGCTACGACCGCACCGGCAACGAGACCCGCCGCTGGACCCTGCACGGGGCCTGGGTGAAGGCGCTCGAATACGACGAGCTCGAGGGCGGCAACACCGAGAACACCATCGAGAAGCTCACCATCTGCTTCCAATACTGGACCTAAACCGGAGGATCGACCATGTACAGCTTTGAACTGCCAAGCGGCACTGAACTCGAGCTTCGGGAAATGACCGGGGCCGAGGAAGAACTGCTTACCAACCAGCGCCTGATCCGTTCCGGAGAGGCGATCAACCAGGTGCTCCGCAACTGTTTCGTCCGGCTGGGCGAGAAGACCGACCCCGATCTTTCCGAGGTGATGAACCTGCTCTCGGGTGACCGGTTGTTCGCCCTGGTCCGCCTGCGCCAGATTTCCCTCGGTGACGAGGTTGAACTGGAGCTGAGCTGCCCGAACAGCGCCTGCCGCATGACCAACTTCGTGACCGTCAATCTCGAGGATCTCAAGGTTACCCCCTACGGCGAGGAGCGCGAGTTCGCTTTCATGCTGCCCGGCTCGAAAAGAACCGTGCGCTTCGGATATCTCGACGGCCACAAGGAAAAGCGTTTGGCCAGCCTGCGCGAGCCCAACATCAGCTCGGCCATGCTCATCCGTATCCTCGACATCGACGGCAAGGCTCCCTCCAAGAAGAGCCTGGCGGAAATGTCGATGCGTGACCGCAACGCGCTGCGACAGGAGATGTCGCGGGTCGACGCGGGAATCGACACCTCGGTCGAAACCGAATGCGATGGCTGCGGCACCAAGATCCGCACCCGTCTGGAGGCAGAACCGGCTTTTTTGTTCCCCGGAGTTCGCTTGTAAGCGACGCATTCTTTCTCGCTTACGGCGGACTGCACTGGGGCTGGTCGGAAACCCGCTCGCTGCCGCTCAGGGTCCGGCGTCAGTTCGTCGAGGCCCTCGAGCGGCAGCTTGATTTTGAACGTGAGCAAACGGAACGGCGATAGATGAACGGCGATCTCGGACTGGGCATAGTGGTATCGATGAAGGATGCGTTCTCGCAGAACGCGCAGCGCATCCGTGGTTCCATGATGGACCTCGATTCCACCGTGGCGGATGCCAGCGAGCGGATGACCCGCAACCTGGACCGCATCCAGCAAGGGACCATGATGCTGGGGGCGGGACTGGCCCTGATGGCGGTGCCCGCCGCCCTGGTCGCCTCCACCGCCGCGACCCAGAAGGCCCTGGGCGAGCTGGCGTCCCTTGGCGTGCAGGACCTCCGGGCCATCGAGGACGCCGCAGAATCCTTCACCAACCAGTGGTCCGGTGCCGACAAGGCCGCGTTCATCACCGCCACCTACGACGTGAAATCGGCCCTGTCCAACCTCAGCGACGAGGCGGTGGGCGTCTTCACCTCCATGGCCGCCATGACCGCTAAGGCGACCAAGGCCACCACCCAGGAGATGGTCGGCACCTTCACCACGGCCTACGGGATCTTCAAGCCCATCATGGCCGACATGAACGACATGGAATGGGCGACCGCCTTTTCCGGAGCCATGGCGCAGACCGTGGCCTCGTTCAAGACCAACGGCACCCAGATGGCCGACGCCATCAAGAACATCGGCGCTGTGGCGGCCGCGAGCAACATTCCGCTGAACGAGCAGCTCGCCGTGCTCGGCCAGCTCCAGACCACCATGCCCGGCTCCGAGGCGGGCACGCTGTACAAGGCGTTCATCATGAAGGCGGCCGAGGCTGGGGACGAGCTTGGCCTGTCCTTCACCGACACCAGCGGCCGTCTCAAGGGCGTGGTTCCCATCCTGCAGGAGATCAAACGCCAGTTCCCCGATCTCTCCAACGCCGCCGCCCAGGTGAAGCTGAAGAAGGCCTTCGGCTCCGACGAGGCGGTCAAGTTCCTGCTGCAGATGTCGGCGGGCATGGAGAGCCTCGAAGGCAATATCCAGTCGGTGGGCCGGGCCATGAAGACCGGCACGGCGGTCACCGAACAGATGGCCGACGCCATGAACCAGGACATCGGAGCCCGGTTCCTGCTCCTGCGCCAGCAGATGGCCAACCTCAGCGAAATCCTGGGTCGCACCTTGTTGCCGGTGGTCACGCCGGTGATCAACGGCGTCTCCCGCGTCATTCTGTTTCTGCAGCGCATGGCCAAATCGATGCCGGGCGTGACCCGGGTGGTCCTGGGGCTGTCCATGGCCCTCGGCACCATTTTGGTCGTGGCCGGAGCCGTCACAGCCGCCGTGGGCATGGTGGGACTCATGCTGCCCGCCATCAAGGCCGGGTTCTTGGCCATAAGCGCCGCGCTCGCCGGGGTGGGTTCGGCGGTCGCGACCTATTTTCTGCCCGTCACCGCGATCATCGCGGGCGTGATCCTGTCGGTGTATCTGCTCAAACGCGCCTGGGAAACCAACTTCGGCGGCATTCAGGAGATCATCACCGGGGCCTGGAACAAGGTCTCGCTGGTCTTCCAGGGGATCAGGGAGCTGGTGGGCTCTCTCAGCGGCGGCGTCGGGCAGATGTCGGCCGAACTGGCCCAGAAGCTCGAATCCGCCGGGCTGTTGGGCTTCGTGGTCACCGTCTTCAAGGCCTATTATCGCGTTCGCGAAGCCCTGGCCGGATTGTGGGGCGCTTTTTCTCATGCCTTTGGCCGCATCCGCGCCATCCTCGAACCGACCGTCCGCACCCTGATGAGCGCTTACGCGGCGTTGGCCAGCGCGGTCTTTTCGGTGGTGGAGATCTTCGGCGTAGCCGCCAGCGCCACCGACGGCTCGTCCTGGCGTACCTTCGGCACGGTTATCGGCACCGTCGCCGGTGTGCTTCTGCAGGGGCTGGCATTCGCGCTGAAGATCGTGGCCTGGAACCTGTCGCTCATCGTCCGAGCCCTGGCGGTGGTGGTGCGCAGCGTGGTCTGGGTCGGCAAGGTCATCGTCGGGTCCCTGGTCGGAGCGGCCAAGTTTATCTACAAGTTCCTGTTGCCCGTGCGCATGATCGGCGAAGCATTTATGGCCGCCGGAAAGATCGTCTATGCGGTCTGGCAGGTGCTGACCGGCGACATTTCCCTGCTGGACGGTCTCAAGGCCATCGGCGGCGCGGTCTACGATTTTGTTGCCACCCCGTTCCGCTGGGCGCGGGATGTGGTGGTCGGTGTCTGGAATTTCATTTCCGGGATCTTCACCTCCATCGGACGCCTGGTGGCTGACGCCGCCGGACAGATCGGCCAGGCGATTCTGAATCAGCCGATCATCAGCACCCTGCGGGATCTGTTTGCCACCGTGCGCTCCTTCTTCGCCGGGGACACCACCTTCTTCGAGGCGGGCAAGAAGCTGCTCATCACCCTGGGCGAAGGGATCTGGTCGGCGGTGACCTATCCATTCACCATGCTCAAGAACGCTTTGGGCAAGCTGCGCAATCTGCTGCCGTTCTCCGATGCCCGCGAGGGACCGCTCGCCAGCCTGACCGCCTCCGGCTCCGCGCTGCTCAAGACCCTCGCCGATGGCATGAGCCTTACCCAGACGCTGCCCGCGAAAGTGTTCGGCTTCGCCGCTCGCGGGATTCTCTCAGCCGCTGCGGGAGCCTGGCAGCAGATCAAGACGGCGGACGGAAACCTCATGGACGCCGCCTCGGCTCCCTTCCAGATGGCTGGAAAACTCTGGGATGGGTTGACCTCCGGGGCTCAAACCGTCGCGGCCAAGGCTGGTGCCATCTTCGGCGGTCTCAAGCAATCCCTATTTGGCGACACGCCCGTATTGGCGCTCAAACCGCCCCAGGTCAATGCTTGGGACTCGCTGGCCACGGGAGCCGTCAATCTCCGCGACCGGATCGTTGCCACGCTGTCGGCCGTGCCCGGCGCTGTCGGTCGAATCTTTACCAATGCCGGTGCCGAGGGGCAAACCCTCTGGCAGAGGCTTTCCAGCGGCGCGAGCGCGGGCATTCAGGCGATCAAGGATAGAAGCGCCGGGATCGCCAACGGTTTGCTCTCCTCCGCTCGCGCCATGCTGGGAGTTCAGACCCCGATTCCGCAGGTGGCCGAGCAGAAGCAAACACTCGGAGCTGCGCAGCCCGCCGAATCGATTGGGCAACGCATCATCGAAAACGTGCTGAGTCTCGTGCCGCGTCTGGACGAGCGCCTGGTGCCCAAAGCCCTGAGCGCCATGCTGATGCTCCAGCCGGTCATGGCCACTGCCGCGCCGCCTCCGCAACCGATGAACGGCACCGTGCAGACCGTCGCGGCGGCCGTCGAGCCGGTAAGTAAGAGCTATATCCAGCCGTTCGCGGTGGAACCGCCACTGGATAACGGAGATGCCTCTCTGGCTCCAGCCGGGATCGAGCGGCGCATGACCGCCGCGCCGACTCCGATAGCGAAGCCCCTGCAATCCGGACTCATCGAGACGGTGCCTTCCGAACGGTTGATCGCTCCGGCCCGCACCGCTCCCGCGACACCCCTGCGGGCAGAGGAAAGCGGTCCGGGGCTGCGCGAACTGCTGGAATCGCTGCTCTCGCGCCTCGATGGTCTGGCCGACCGCCCGGTGGAACTGAGCGTGACCACCAACATCGATGGCCGGAAGGTGGCCGAGGCCGTCTACAAGGATCTTCGGGAGCGGAAGATCAGAAACTACGAAACCCTGTGAGGAAAACATGGCCTGGGATCAACTGCCCATCAAGGGATATCTGGTGGACGCCGACACGGGGGAGCGGCTCGAATTCCAGTACAACCCCAACTCCATCAGCGACGAGAAGTCGACCGACTACGCGACGATTAAGATCCCTGGCATGAGCCATCCGCGCTACCAGTACGTCGCCGGGGAACCGCGCCGGATCGCCTTCAAGGTCGAGCTGTTCAAGGGGCCGGTGAAACAGAAGGTCGACTGGCTCCGCTCGCTGCAATATCCGGAACACGCCGGAACCATGCTCAAGAACGCTCCGCACCGCGTACTGCTCATCTTTGGCGATCTCTACCCCGGCGTGACCTGCATCGTCCGGCAGGTGAAGGCGCGTTTTTTCGGCCTGTTCGACCGGGACAACCTGCTGCCGCAACGGGCCGAGGTGGACATCGTCCTCGAGGAATATGTGGACCGTTCCGTCAACTGGTCGGAGGTGCGCTCATGATTGGCCGCGATTCCCGCTACGCCCGCTGCGTTCTCTACCGGGACAGCGACGGCACCTCCCTCGGCATGCGCCAGCGCATCGACGCTACTCCCAGACACGACGACCGCCTGCACACCGTGGTCGAGGGCGACCGTCTGGATCTGCTCGCGCACCGCTATCTGGGTGACGCCCGGCTCTGGTGGATCATCTGCGACTACAACGACCTCTTTTTCCCGTTGGCGCTCGAGCCCGGCCTGGCCCTGCGCATTCCCTCTCGCGAACACGTCCAGATGCGCCTGCTCGACTGAAGCGTCCGACACCTCGCCATGCCTTCCGGTAAGTAAGCAGGGAACTGCGAACCGCCGGAGAAACGCATGGATCTGGATACCTTCAAGCCGACATTTCTGATTCAGATCGAGGGGCAAGACCTCTCGAAGGACATCACCCAGGAGATCACTTCGTTCGTCTTCACCGACAACGAGGAGGAGCTGGATGTCCTCGAACTGTCGGTGACCGACCGCAACCTGCAGTTCGTCGACGATCCGCTGTTCCAGGAAGGCAACGAGATCGTGGCCCGCTTCGGCTACGTGGGGAACCTCTCTCCGCGCAAGAAGGCGGTCATCAAGGACATCGATTACGACTTCCCGGAAAACGGCGATCCAACTATCCGCATCAAGGCCTACGACAAGGGCTTCAAACTGGCGGGCAAGGAGAACCAAAAAGTCTGGCAGAAACCCGCTCCAGGCATCCTCTATTCGGAAATCGCGGAACAAGTCGCCGCCGCCAATGGCCTCACCCCGGTGGTCACGGCCACCAAGGGAACCCATCTCCGCGTCACCCAGAGCAACATCTCGGACGCCCAGTTCCTCAAGGAGTTGGCGGGAAAGGCCCGCGACCGCGATGGCGACGGTGTGAGCGGCTATGTCTTCTACATCCAGGACGACGAACTCCATTTCCACCCCCGCGAGCTCGACCAGACGCCGCTTCTGACCCTCGAATATTTCACCGACACCAAGGGCCTGTTGCGCTCGTTCCGCCCCAGCACCCAATCCCAGGGAGCCAAGGGCGCGGGTGTCGAGACCAAGACGGTCGGCGTCGACCCGCGCAAGAAGGACGTGGTCGAGCACAAGGCAAACAACGCCACCACCCCCGAGCGGACGGCCCTGGGCAAGCAGACCTATCTGGTCGACGGCAACACCGGCGAAGGCAGCTTCAAGGAACAGGAGACGGGGCAGATCGTGCCCAGCTTCGACCGTTCCGAGGGCTTTCACGAAGAGCCGCGCCAGGAACCCGCCCAGGACAGCGCCGAAGGCAAATTCCGTGAGGCCGAGCTGCGGCAGGTCGAGGCGGACGCGGCCACCATCGGAATTCCCCAGCTACGCGCCAAGAAGAACGTCGAGATCAAGGGCGTGGGACGGAAGTTTTCCGGCATCTACTACTGCCACTCGGTGCGCCACAGCATCAGCAGCGCAGGCTATCTCTGCGAACTCAAACTCAAGAAGAACGCCCTCGGCAAAGGCGCGGGCGACAAGTCCGCCGAGTCCCAGGGCAAACCCAACGATAAGGAGGCCCCGCCCACGCCGCAAAACGAGCCGCCAGCCATGGTGACCATCGACGCGGATTCCGGCGCGGTCACACAAGGAGGCGGCAATGGGTGATCTCAGCAAGAATTTCAACCGTTCGGAATTCGCCTGCAAAGGCACGAACTGCTGCGGCCATTCGGCTGCGGTCCATCCCGACCTGGTCGACGCCCTGCAGACGCTGCGCGACCGCATCGGCAAACCGCTATCCATCACCAGCGGCTTTCGCTGCAACCGCCACAACAAGGCGGTGGGCGGCGCGGAGCAGAGTTTCCACACGCTGGGCATGGCGGCCGACGTGAGCTGTCCCACAGGCGTTTCGCCCGAGGAACTGGCGGTCATCGCCGAGGAGATTCCACTCTTCCGCGAGGGCGGCATCGGCGTCTACGCATCCTGGGTCCATCTCGACGTGCGCCAGTCGGGCAAAGCGAGGTGGCGGTCATGAGCACCGAAACCAAGACTCTGTTTTCCGGCACCGCGCTGGGACTGTCCGGGCCTCTTCGGGTGGAGATCCTGCCCAATGGAGTGACCGCCAGGCTGACCCAGCCGTTCCGTGTCCGCACCGGCGCTGGCCGCATCATCGAAGTGCCCGCCGGGTTCGAGACCGACTTCGCCTCGGTGCCGCGCCTGTTTTGGCGTGTGGTGCCGCCCTGGGGGAGATATTCCCCAGCGGCCGTCGTTCACGACTACCTCTACCACACCGGCAAGGTCTCGCGGCTTGCGGCCGACCGGCTCTTTCTCGAACTGATGGCGGCCCTGGGCGTGCCTCTGTGGAAACGCCAGCTCATGTATTGGGCGGTTCGCCTGGGCGGCTGGCTGGCCTGGAACGCCAGTCGAAAGCGGGAGGCGGAGCATGCTTGAAACCCGCGACCGTCAATCCGAGGAACGCTACCGCAACCGCTGGTACGGCAAGTACCGGGCCTTCGTGCGCGATAACAACGACCCCGAACGCCTCGGCCGGGTCCGTCTGGAAATCCCCGCCGTGCTCGGCAGCGGGCGGGAGAACTGGTCCGAATGGGCCGCGCCCTGTTTTCCCTACGGCGGCAACGACGACACCGGCATGTTCCTGGTCCCCGAGGGAGGGGCCTCGGTCTGGGCCGAGTTCGAGGGCGGCGTCGTCCAGCATCCGATCTGGACCGGGGTCTGGCTGGCCAAGAGCAATCCCGGTGAGCAGCCCGAGGAATCGAAGCGCACCTGCGCGAACGCCTTCTGTCATGACTGCGAGGACAAGGTCGAGCATCAGGCCAACCAGCACGACGATCTCGAACACAAGAAGTACCACGGCCATCCGCCGTATTACTGTCCTCGCCTGAAGGTCCTGCTCAAGACCGAAACCGGCCACACCATTCTGGCCGATGACCGCGACGGCGACGAGCTGCTGCGGATCATCGACCGCGCCGGACAGATCCTCACCATGGAAGGGAAAGTGAAGCCCGAGATACAGAGCGGCAACGCCCTGCGCCGAGGCACGAAGGACGCCGAGAAAGGCGACCAGCTCGACATCGCTTCGCAGATCATCGGCTCCCGCGCCCGCATCCAGCTCACCGACCTCTGCCGCCAGCAGGTAATCCTCGAAGCCTGGCAGGACAAGGAGAAGGTCCACATCCTCTCGTGCGACAAGGGCCGCTCCCGCTGGCAGAAGATCCTCATCGATACCACCAAGGGTCGGGAGAAGGTTCACATCTGGGGGCTCAACGGCACTCAGGAAATCCTCGTCGACTCCACCGCCGCCGCCGAACAGATCCGGCTCACCGACAAGGCCGGTCAGGTGGTGCGCATGAACGCCGCGCCTGGCCAGGAGAGTATCAGTGCCACCGACAAGTCCGGCAGCCTCGTGTTCATGGATGGGGTGGCCGGAAACATCATCATTCGCTCGACGAACACCGTCTTGATCAACACCTGAAGGAAGCATCGCATGGGAGAAAGAACAACAACGCCCTCCGGGCTCTCGGCCAGCGAGGAATTGCTGGCCCGGACCTTCGAGCATTGGCGGGAGGAATTCCGCAGCATCCTCGAAAACCATCGCCGGGAAATCCAGGACCGTCTCGAGAAGATCGAGCGTGAAATCGAGAAGAAATCGGACAAGGAAAACGTCGAGGTGCTGGTCCGCTCGATCTATTCCGATCTGCACCGGCACGCCGAGGAGATCGACCGGCTGCACGCCCGGGTCGGCTCCAAGATGGGGACCGAGACCATGTGGAAGATCGTCGGCCTGGTGCTGACCATCGGCAGCACCATCGGCGGACTCATCGGCTTTCTGATCCATCTGCTGCTGAAGGTGAACCCATGAGCTCCCAGGCTCGACTTGGCGACATCAGCAGTCACGGCGGCGTCATCATCACCGGGGCGAGCCGGACGCTGGACAACGGCATGCCGGTGGCCCGCATGGGTGATCTGCACGTCTGTCCCATCCCTGGGCATGGCGTGACGCCCATTGTGACCGGCAGCTTCGACACCATCACCGAAGGATTGCCCAACGCCCGCATCGGCGACATCACCGCCTGCGGAGCCATCATCGTCACCGGTAGTCCCGACACCATCGACAACTGAGGGGGCCGACATGAACAATCTCGAACAGCCGCAGGAACCGCAATACTGGGATGTCTTCCCGAAACTGATCCGGGTCTCGCGATCCCCATTCGTCCAGCGCATTCCGCTTTCGATCCGGGGTCTGCCCGAAGCGCCTGTGTTCGAATCGTCCAATCCCGACGTGGCCAGTGTCGATGAGGACGGCAATGTCGAGTGCGGCTTCGTTCCCGGGGCAGCCATGATCCTGGTCTGGGATTCGCCCGAGCGGCTCAGCCTGCGGCACGTTCAGGTCGAGGTCTATGGCGGCGGCGTCTCCGCACCGGTGGAGGTCCCTTCATGACGGATACCCCACCAGCCTTCAGCCACTGGGAGGTTCAGCCTCGCTCCATCCGGCTCTCCGCTGGCGAGTTCGAGCAAAGGGTTCCGCTCTCCCTGCGCGGCGACGTGGACGCCCCGGTCTTTGCCTCCAGCAATCCGGAGGTCGCGGAGATCGGGCAGGATGGCGTCATTCGCTGCGGCTGGACCATCGGCAACGCCGTGCTCATGGTTTGGCGGTCTTCGGCCCGGGACAGCCTCCGCCATGTTCTGGTGGAGGTCCGCGATCCGTCCTGGTTCGCCGACCACCCGGACTTTGCCAGCGGAGCATCGGTTTTCCTCGGTGGCACGGTGGTCAACGCCCTCAACACCAGCGGCGTCGGCAACGCGCTGATCGAATTCCGCCGCTCGGAAACCGGCCCGGCGGCGTTTCAGACCTTCGCCAACGCCTATGGCGGGTTTGAGCTGTCCGTGCCCGAGGGATTCTATTACGTGGAGGTCACAGCGCCGGGATACATCGCCTGGCATGGCTGGGTGAACGCCGACCCCAACACCTCCGGCGACATCCAGATCGTTCTTTCGCCCGAGCTCGACGGCCAGGTCGCCCGCATCGTGTTGCAGTGGGGCCTCAACCCCAGGGATCTCGA
This sequence comes from Desulforhopalus sp., assembly GCA_030247675.1. Lineage (NCBI taxonomy): Bacteria > Pseudomonadati > Thermodesulfobacteriota > Desulfobulbia > Desulfobulbales > Desulfocapsaceae > Desulforhopalus > Desulforhopalus sp. Next base: position 1,092,709 of record JAOTRX010000002.1, read on the forward strand.
TTCCCATCTCACCGGACCGACGCCATCGGGCGGTCGCTTCCATGTGTTCTATTCCCACACCATCGAAAACGAGGCGGCGGAATTGGACGTGGACGACACCAGCTCCTACGGGCCGGAGACCATCACCATCCATCGGCTCATCCCAGGTGTCTACCGGTACGCGGTCCACGACTACACCAACCGCAACGCCAATCCGAGCACCGGCCTGGCGCAGTCCGGAGCCTCGGTGAAAGTATTCCTGAGCGATGGCCGTGAGCAGACCTTCACCGTTCCCAACGCCCCGGGCACGGTCTGGACCGTGTTCGAAATCGACGGCGCGACCGGAACAGTGACGCCGGTCAACGCCATGAGCTATCAATCCCAACCCGCCAATGTCGGCATGTAATGGAGGTTGTCCATGATTTCCGAAGAACCCGCCGACTTGCAGGCCACCATCGAACAGACCGATTCTGGAGAACAGCAGTATGTGCTGCGGGCGCTCTGCGATCACCTGTCAGGCATTCGTGAGGAGCTTTCCGGCATCCGCACGCTGCTGGAGGCCGGTCACGCCGCCTCTGAGGTGATGCGCGGCCAGGCCCAGGTCTATCTGGAAGCCCAGCAGGCCAGGACCCAGGAGTACCTGGAGCAGGTACAGATCGAGCCGGAGCCCGATTTCTATCCCTTTGTCGAACTGCCAGCGGGCACCGAACCCCGGGATCTGCCGGATGGCAACCGGCTCTTCACCTTGCCCGACGGCATGATCCTGCGGACCACGGACGACCAGCGAATTTGCGTTATCGACGGCGGGGAACAGCAGGTCATCACCCCCGGACCCGGCACGGCCATAGAGGTGGCCCCGGGACGCCTTTACACCCTGGTCGAGTCCTATCTGAGCGCGACCCAGGAGGCAGCCGGTATCAGCGGACTGCCCGCCGGGATCGAGCCGACCGCCATGGGCGCGGAACGCTTCGCGGTGGATCTACCCGAGGGCATCCGTCTCGACGTCGATCACCGGGAGCGGTTCATCACCCTCATCAATCCAGCCGGACCTATCGACATCATCGGCATCGGCCGCATCGAGGGCATCGGCGAAACCATCGCTGTCCGTCTGCTCTCCGGCGGAGCCAAAGGATTCCAGTGCGGCCAGTCCGACCACGGCGGGCTGATCGAGGCGGACGGAACCATCCATCTGGGACTCAAGAGCGGTCTAGATCTGGTGGTCCGGTTCCAGGGAAAAGCCATCGACGACGGCGCACCGGAAAATGGCTGCTCGGGACAGTGCGGCCTCGACTGCGAGGAGCGTACCTGATGAGCTACGACTTTCTCGGCAAGGGGCTGCGTTACCCGTTCCGGTTTCAGTCGGTATCCGGCGGCACCCAGGTCTCGACCGCCACCTCGCGGGAGCACGAGCATATCCGCGAAAGCATCCTGCAGATCCTCGGCACCCGGATCGGCGAACGGTTCATGAATCCGGAGTTCGGCTCCCGGCTGAAGGATCTGGTGTTCGAACAGAACGACGAGGTGCTCAAGGGCCTGCTGCGCCATTACGTGATCGACGCCATCAAGCGCTGGGAAAAGCGGGTGATCATCACGGAGGTACACTTCGACGACCGGCCGCTGAACATCGACGGCAACCTGCTGCTGGTGCATATCGCCTACCGGGTGATCCAGAGCCAGGTGGACGGCAACCTGGTCTATCCCTTCTACAGAGAAGACCCGAACAATCCCGCGCCCAGCTATCCCCAGCCGGAGCCCGAGCCAGAACCGCCGCCGGTGCGCAGCGTGCGCCTGTCGCCGGACGTGCGCACGCTGTTCAATCTGCTCTGGTTCGACGCGGCCGAGATGAGCCCCGATCCGGACGACTCCTTGATCTGGCCAGCCGGGGAATACGAAGTCGCCTACATCGAGGGAGCCTTTCAGGACCGCAACGGCAAGTGGATCGTCAGCGATCCGGGTGACAACCACGGCCATTACCTGACGTTCGAGGGAGCGCCAGAAACAGAAGCGCCCCAGGCCGAGCACGCCCTCTATCTGGCCGCGAGCGGTCTAGGCTTCGACACCCAGAGCCAGGCGGAAGACAACGCCGCTGGCACCGTTCACCGGATCACCACGTTGGAGCCGGGCCGCATCGGTCTGTTCTATTTCGAGGGCAAGAAGGAATCCCACTACCTCAACAACACATCCGGGCAGCCCAATCCCGTCTGGCAACTGCGCGGCCCGCTCTGAGGCATCCCGCCTCCGACACATCCAGGCCCCTTCCGGTAAGTAACCGGCGTGGCGAGAGCATCAGGCGCTCTCGCATAACCGCCGAAAACCGGAGAGACCATGGGCCGCGCAAGCATCGGATACATCAACAAGGATTACGAATCGATCCGTCAGGAGCTGCTGGCGAAGATCCCGCAGCTCACCGACCGCTGGACCGATTTCAACCACTCCGATCTCGGCGTCGTCCTGCTCGATCTGTTCTGCGGCGTGGGCGACATGCTGGCCTACTACCTGGACGGCCAGGCGGCCGAGGCCTTTCTGCCCACGGCCCGCCAGCGCCAGAACGTCATCAACCTCTGCAAGCTCATCGGCTACCGGCTGGATTCGCCGGTGGCCTCCACCACCACGCTGCGTTTCCGGCTCTCCGCCCCGCTCGGCAAGGATCTGACCATTCCGGCGGGAACGGCCTGCCGCGCCTTGCTGAGTGACGGCGAGGCGGATTTCGAGACGGTCGAGGACGGCCTGCTCCCGCGAGGCCTACTCTCGGTGGACATCCCGGCCCGGCAAGGCGTGCGCCGCACCGAGACCTTCACTTCGACGGGGCTGCCATTCCAGCGCATCCGCCTGACCGGCGACGTCATCGCCCAGGGCACCATCACCGTTACGGTGGGGGACGACGCCTGGAGCGAGGTCGATCACTTCCAGGACAGCCTGGCCGACAGCCGCCATTTCATGGCCGACCTGGACGCCCTCGACATCTCCACCCTGATTTTCGGCGACGGACAAAGCGGCGCTGTACCCGCTCAGGGAAGCGCCATCGCCGTCAGCTATCTGCAGACCATCGGGGACCAGGGCAATCTCGGTCCGAACCGGATCACCCAACTGCTGAGCCCGGTCTACCTGAACGGCGGCCAGGTCTCCCTGACCGCCACCAACCCGGTACCCGCCACCGGCGGCGCTTCGCGGGAAGCCCTCGAACACGCCCGCCGACAGGCACCGGCGGAGCTGCGCAGTCTCTGGAAGGCCGTCACCCTGGAGGATTACCAGGCGCTCGCCGAAGGTTACCCAGGCGTCGCCAAGGCCAAGGTGCTCGACACCAATGCCTGTCAGAACATCCGCTATTACAACGTTCAACTGGCCATCGCCCCCAACGGCGGCGGAATGCCCTCGGCGCTGCTCAAGCGGGACCTCGCCGAGTTTCTCGAACGCCGCAAGGTCATCACGGTCGAGATCAACCTGTTCGACCCGATCTATCGGCCCGTTTCCATCGACGCCGAGGTCTACATCTGGCCCGGTGAACCGCTGGAAAACGTGCGCAGCCGCATCGAAACCGCGCTCACCGATTTCTTTTCCTTTGACCTAGTCTCCTTCGGTCAGACCATTCACTTCTCCGACCTGGTGGCGCTGATCGATGGCGTGCGTGGCGTCAGCCACATGCATCTCTACGCGCCCCAGCAGGACATCGAGCTGCGCCACGGCGAAATCCCGGTTCTCGGCAGTGTCAACCTCGATCTGCGGAGGGCCGGTTGATGTCGGATTGGTTCAAGGACAATCTGCTCGGCCTGCTGCCGCCGCTTTACGAGCACAACGACGAGGCCGGTGACCTGCGCACCTTTCTGAGCCTTCCCGCCGGAACGCTCGACGAGCTCAAGCAGGCCATCGACGACTTCCCGACCATCTTCGACATCGATCATTGCGACGAACGCTTCTTGCCGCTGCTGGCGAGACTGGTCGGCCTCGAAGTGGACGGCACCTGTTCGCCAGACTGCCAGCGCCGCCGCGTGCGGGAGGCGGTCGAAATCTATCGCCGCAAGGGCACTATCCCGGCCATCGAACGCGACTTTGACGCGCTCGGTTGGCAGGGGGAACTGCAGGAGACCTTCCGCTCGGCTCTGCGTCTCAATGCCCGCTCAAAACTCAGCAGCGCCAAGCTGCCCGGGCTGGTGTTCAGCCTCGGCGTGTTTCGCGTGCTGTGCCTCAACCAGACCGAGGGGCTGCGCGACGCCCTGGTGTTTCACCACCCGGCGGGCACGCGCTGTTTCTGGCTCCAGTTCCTCCTGGAATGGATCGATGGCGGCGCGATGCTCGACTTCGGGCACGCCAACGCCGTGCGCCGGATCGTGCTGGCGTTTCTCGACGAAACCTTCGTCCTCGGACGTTCCTCGCTCGGTTCCTGTCGTCACCTGACCAACAAGCAGAGGGCCTGGGAGCTGCTGCAGCTCACCAGCACCACGGAGATGATTCCGGAGATCGACCGGGCCGCCGTGAAGGTCTCCCGTTTTCACGGCCGCCAGAACCGGATGCGCCTGAACCACAAGGCCCTCAACGACTGGCGGCTCCCGTACACCCGCATCGGCGATGACCGGGTTTCCTTCTGCACGCCCATCTACACCGGCCGCGACTTCGAAGGGGATGTGCTGGAAAGCGGCTTGGGGCTGGGCGAGAGCCATCTCAACCGCAAGCCGCTGACCCATGGCGAGACCGCGCTGCGCTACTGCTTCCGGCAGAAGGATTTCTTTTTCGACACGCAGGCGGAACCGGTCGAGCGGGCGGAGGCCAAGTACGACCTGCGCCTGCCCTTGGAATCTCGACACCGTCTCTGCTTCCAGCTCGGCCGCGCCAGGCTCAACGCTGGTCTCGACCTCACCGCCAACCAGGGCGGCATCAGCAATCTGCTGCTCGCCTCCACCGCTGGCTGCGACGCGGACGTCACCCTGGCCGTCGACCGGATCGACCGATGGCGGCGGAGAGGGCCTGTGTTCCGGCTCAACGCGAACACCCTGAACACCCGGTATCTGAGCAATGCGAATCTGACCGGCGAACGGGCCTCGCTTGAAGTCTACGTGGACACGGGCTCTCTCCAGCGCCATCGGGTCGAGACCATGAAGCTGGGCGCGAGCCCGCTCAATACCACCGGCCTGCGCCTTTCCGTGGATCGGACCCGCCCCATGCGCGTCAGCCGCATGCGCCTCAACCAGGCCGGATTCCGCTGGTCGCGGCCTTCCTACCGCTGGCTGTTCCGTCAGCAGGATCTGCACGCGCCGACGCAGGCCGGGTTCGAGACCGCCACCAACAACTATCGCGCCACCCAGTGGCCCACCTGAAGGAGAACCCATGGCGATACATCTCTATCTTGACGAAGGGCTGACCCAGCAGATTTCCGAGGGAGATTTCAGCCGCCCCGAGGCCGAGAGCTACAACGGCACCGACGGCGACATCAAGGATCGGCAACTCTACGTCGCCAACGAGCAGACGAGCCTCGCTTCGGTCATCGATGCGGCGCAGACCGCCATCGCCCTGGCCGAACCGCGCTTTGCCGACGGCGAACTCATCATCATCGACGGCGAGCAGATGCTCGTCGAAAGCGGCGGCGGCACCGCCAATCTCACCGTGCAGCGGGGCGTGGCCAACACCGCTGCGACCGCGCACGACGCTGGGACGACCGTCTATTCCGGCTACGACTACACCGGGCTGGTGCTCGATCCCATCGACGAAACCGGCACCGACGAAGCGGTCTGGTACCGGCTGGCCCTGACCCAGGCCGGACTCGACACCGCCACTCAGGGCGCACCGCTCAATCTCGGTGACAAGGCCTTCCAGCAGACGCTGTCTTTCTGGCGGCGTTGCACCGTGCTCCCGGGCACGCCGGTGCAAAACAAACTCGACATCAAGCTGCGCCTGACCGGCACGGAAAACCCAATTCTCTAAGGAGGCCGCCATGGCATACCACAGCATTCAAGGACTCGCCCACGGTCGGCTCGACCTGCTCAATCAACTGCGGACCTTCCTGGTGACCACCACCGGCTGGACCCTGCACGACGACCAGTCGGCCGACCCGCAGCCGTATTTCGTCTTCAAGTCGCACGGGGAATCCGGGGCCGAGGACGTCTATCTGCAGTTCCGTATCAGCACCACCTCCGGGCGGATTCACGTCGCGGCATTCCAGTATTGGGACGCGGCCACCCACACCGGCGTCAACGAGGCGTCGCACACCAGTTACACCTACCTGCGGGTGGAGGACAGCGCCGACTTCATCTTCTGGCTGTTCGCCGATCTCGACCACGTCTTCGTGGTGACCAAGCTCATCTCCACCTACTACGGCCATTACAGCGGATCGCTGAAACGGTTCTGGTCGGGGGCTGTCGCGCTCACACAGGCGGCGGTCACTGCAGGAAGCGGTGTGGTGCTTCAGGTCAACGACGCCACCGTAGTCACACCCGGACAAGACTATGTGATCAAGGACGACGCGGGCATCGAACGCGTACGAGTGAGCGCCATCGACACCGCCGTCACGCCAAACACCATCACCGTCGAAACCCTCGTTCGGGATTACGCCTCGGGGGCCAAGATCGGCGAGGACCCGCAGCCGGTCATCAACAGTTACTACAACGCGCCGGGCACCTTCTACGCCGTGAACAAGTTCGACGGCTGGACTTCCGCGTCCGGTCAGCAGGGTCGCTGCGGTGCGGCAAATGGCGGGCTCCAGGGCGAAACCGATCCGGAGATGCGCTACGGCACCACCATCCTCTTTCCCTGGCTCGCCTCGATGTCCGGCTCCGCCGCCTACCAGGAACTGCGCGGCGAACTCATCGAGATCTTCGCCGTGGGCGGCGGCAACGTCGCCTCTGAAGACACCATCCAGATCGGAACAGACAGCTACCGCGTGTTCAACCTGACCACCGGCGGCTGGTGCGCGGTGAAGGAGTAACGCCATGGCAACGCATAGCGGAAAGCTCAAATTCGTCACCACGATCACCGGCCAGCGACGCCCGGAAACGCTCCTGTCCATGAACCGTGGCCAGGCTCTCAAGCTCTGCGGGAGGATTCGCCGTGGCCGTGCATAAGGGACAACTGGCATCCATCACCACCCGCAGAGGCATCCGGCGGCCGGAACTGCTCGCCATCGGCGCGGCGCAACCCGGAGCGCTCTTCGAGCTGTTTTCCGGGGCACCGGCTAGGCGCACGGTGATGGTCCGGGCCGACAGCGCAGTACGGGTCGCCCATCGGCTCGAACGTCGGTCCGACCTCGCGCTTCGCGTGAACAACCACCTGAACCGGAACACCGACCTGTGGCTCATCATCCATGGACGTCTGGGCGTCGATGCCGACACGGCGGTGCGGGTGACGCGCCCCTGGCTGCGGAGCATCGACACCAGCGTCCGGACATCCGGCGCACACATCAGCCGATCCGACACCGTTCAGCGCATCGCGATCCCGGCCGGGCTGCTGGCCGACACGCGCCAGATCCTGTTCGCGGTGCTCATCGATCAAGACCACGAAATTCAGACCTAAAGGAGAACAGCAATGGCACTGGGACTCATCGTCAAAACCGGCCGGATACTGACGGCCAAACTCCTCCTCGGCCAGGCCGTGGACGGCATCACCCACTGCGCCATCGGCGACGGGGATGCCAGCTTCACCGACCCGCAGAATCCGCCCGCGCCGGACATCGGCCAGACCGGACTCAGAAACGAACGCGCCCGCAAGCGCTACTACAAGCGGACCTTCCTCAAGGAGGACGCCGAAGGGGCGCTCCTGGTCAACGGCGTGCGCTACCTGGAAACCGGCGAGGAGACCAACACCATCGGCATCTTCTTTCGCTTCGACGAGGCCGAGGCCAACGGCATCACCATCCGCGAATACGGCTTCTTCGGCGGCGACGTGCAGTACGTGGAAAGCGTCACCGGGGATCTCGCCATGGGCGGCGTGTTCCATCAGGACACCAACCCGACCGGCGAGGTGCTGCACCCGGGCTACCTGTACGAGGTGAAGAACATTCCCGACTTCAACAAGATTTCCGACACCCGCGTGGAGCTGGTCGGGATCATCAAGATCTAACTGGAGGATTCAAACATGAGCATCTCACGCGAGACATTCGACCCGACCAAGAATTACAAGCGCATCCGTTACCATCAGGATCGCGACCTGCTGGATTCCGAACTCAACGAGCAGCAGGACATCATCAACCTGGAGCGGCGCAAGATCGCCGACATCCTGTTCAAGGAAGGCTCCATCATCATGGGCCTCGAGGTCAGCGCGACCGCCAACGTCCTGACCCTGGCCCCGGGCGTGGTCTACATCGACGGCCATCTGGAACAGGTGAGCGGCGCGACCCTGACCTATGACCCGGCCACCACCAGCGGGGCCGATTACGTTTACGTGGAGCTGCTGAAGTACAACTACGGCTACACCCAGGACCCGGCCCTGATCAATCCGGCCACCGGCGAGCCCACCGCCGAACGGGAAAAATGGGTTCTCTCTCTCAAGGCGACGGATACCAGCGGCCAGACGCTGCCCAACAACGTGACCGAGCGTCGGGTGATCCCGATCTACAAGTTCGACCGCGAGAGCGGAGACGTCACGCCGACGGTGCAGGAGAAGTCCAACCTATACCTGCGGGATCTGCTGGGCACGCTGCCGGGCAGCCGGATTACCGTCTCCTCGATCACCGAGGACCAGCTCTCATTCGCCGCCGCCGAGGGTCTCAACTCACTGATTCAGAACCTGGCCGAGCGCACCTTCGACCAGGCCGGAAGCTACCTGGTGCGTGGCTTTGACACCTTTATCGACGGCGTCGACGACGACAGCGTGGAGGCGATCACCAACGCCGGACGCGCCTACATCCAGGGCTTCCGGCATCAGCGCGATCTGCCCACCTCGACCCTGGTGCCCAAATCCATCGCCACCAAGTCGGTGCGCGGCGAGCAGAAGACCTTCGACATCAACAAGCGCCGCTATCCAGTCAACTCCACGCCGCTCAAGGAGACGACCCAGGTGGAGGCCATCGTCGAGATCACCCGCAACGTCACTCGCGGCTCGGTGGGCGGTGGCGAAGACCTGCTCGACCCCAATCCGGTAGTGGACATCCTCGAGGTCAGCCAGGGAGCGACCATCTTCCAGGAGGGCGTGGACTGGCAGCAGTCGGGCAACCATGTCGACTGGCTCGGCTCCGGTAACGAACCGGCCATCGGCACCACCTACACGGTGCGCTGGACCTACACCAAGCAGATGGTCAAGGGCACCGACTATGTGGACAGCGGCTGGTTCGGACAGGTCAACCACCCGGCGGCCGGAAACTACTTCTATCTGGTGACCGCCTACAACGCCACCGGCGAGACGGCCTTCAACGCCGCTGCGGTCATTGCCCGGGCCACCACCGCCGGGGAGATGAACAAGCTCTCCTGGCTACCGGTCAGCGGCGCGACCGGCTATCGCGTCTACCGGGCCGCCACCAACGGCGCACGCACCGACTACAAGCGACTGATGGAACTGGGCAGCGAGGCGATCTCCTACGTCGACGACGGTGTCGAAGAGATCGGCACCGCTTCGCCTCCCGCCACCAACACGGCCGGACTCACCATGTCGCCGGTGCAGCTCGAGCTGGGCAATCTCAATGTGATCAACTTCGGGCGCGGCAGCCTCGGCGACCAGCCGGTGAACGGTTCCAACTGCAGCCTGGACTACGACTATTACCTCGGCCGTCGCGACATCGTTTACGCCACCACCACCGAGATCAAGCGGCTGGAAGGGGCTCCGGCCGATTTCCCGAAGCTGCCCATCGTGCCGGAAAACGCCCTGGGGCTGGGCAGCATCGACTGCCCGCCCAACTCCACCGACATGGAGATCCGCAACTTCGGCCTGACCCGCATCACCATGGACCAGATCCACGACATCATTCAGGACGTCGAGGATCTGAAGTACAACGATGCCCAGTACCAGATGAACAACGAGCTGCAGAACCGGGACGCCCAGACCAAGAAAGGCATCTACTCGGACGACTTCTCGAACACCGCCCAGTCGGACATCTACCACGCCGAATGGGACGCCCGGGTGAACGAGATCGCCCGCTTCGTCGCGCCGGACCGCATTCCGCACTCCACCGTGCTCTCGGTCGATCAGGCGGGCAGCAACGCCAGCTTCTTCGGCAGCCTGGTGCTGCTGCCGGGCAACGAGACCGTGCTGGTGGAGCAGAACGACTGGTCCGAGGAGCGCAACATCAACCCCTACGCGGTGTTCGACAAGCCCCCGGCCATGCTGCAGATCACGCCCAACCTCGGGCGGCGCGGCCAGACCGGCATCGCCGTCACCGGCATCAACTTCACCCCGAGCAAGTCCGGCATCGTGCTGCGCTGCGACGGCCAGGTGATGGCCAGCAACCTGATCAGCGACGAGGCCGGTCGGGTCAGCGCCTCCTTCACCATTCCGACCAACGCCCGCAACGGCAACCGCATCGTGGAGATGGCCGACGGCGTCTACTCGGCCCGGGCCAGCCTGCAGATTAACGATCCGCTGGTCATTACCCGCATCGAGCGCATCATCGAGAACCGCATCATCCGCGTGCCCGTGGTGCAGGTGGTCTGGCGCACTCAGACCATCTTCGTACCCCGCGATCCGCTGGCCCAGACCTTCAGTTTCACCCAAAACCAGGTGATCTCCAGCATCGGGCTGCAGTTCACCGCCAGGGACCCGAGCATCCCGGTCACCGTGCAGATTCGCGGCGTCACCACCGGTCTGCCCAACGGCGTGGTGTTCGCCGAGAAGGTGCTGGCCCCGAACGAGATCAGCCTGAGCGGCGAGACCCGCATTCGCTTCGACGACCCGTTCTACGCCGAGGCCAACACCAGCTATTCCGTGGTGCTGCTGACCAACAGCACCAATTACAAGGTCCGCACCGCCACCCTCGGCAAGATGGGCCGCTGGGGCATCATCACCCGGCAGACCTACATGGAAGGTGTGCTACTGGAGAGCTCCAACGCCGAAACCTGGACGCCGCTCAACGGCTCCGACCTGGCGATGAAGATCTACGGCTACAATTTTCAATCCGAGGGGATGATCCGCTTCCAGCCGATCACCGGCGTGCAGTTCTCCGACATCAACCTCGACGAATACTCGGCCATCCCCCAAAGCACCGCCCTCGATTGGGAATACTCCACCGACGGCGGCGTGACCTGGGACGCCATGGTTCCCGCCGAGGAGGAACGGCTGCCCAACCTCGCCACCCGGGTCCAGATCCGCGTGCGCCTGAGCAGCTCGCTTTCCAACGACACCCCGGCCATCAACTTCCGCGACGTCAACCTGGTGGGCTACCTCAACAAGACCACCGGGGCCTACCTGACCCGCGAGAATGAGCTGACCCAGGGGGTGGAATCGACCAAGGCCTATGTGCAGATGCAAATCCCCAGCGGCACCACCCTGCAATGGTTTGCCAGCAACGACGGCGGCCTGACCTGGGAGGCGATGACCATCCAGGACACCCGGCCCATCGACGAGAACTGGACCGAGTACACCCTGGTGCGAACCTTCACGGACAACACCGGCAACAAGGTCCGCTACAAGGCCGAGATGACCGGCACGCCGCTGATCTACCCGCGCATCCATTCGCTGGGCGCGACCCTGAGCTAAGGAGGCACGGCCATGATCGTTCGACGCAAAGGCGGCCTGACCGAGTTCATCCCCACGCCGCAGGAGAAGCGCGACGGCCTGATCCGCGACCACGCCCTGGGACTGCTGGAGAATCTGCACCAGCGCCTGGCGCGGCTGGAACGGGCATCAAAGATCCCGACCGACGAAGCGGAGGCCTTCACGGCGCTGCTGGCGCGGATGCGGGCCGATGAGTCGCGCAACCTCGAGCTGCACGCCAGCCTGATCACCTCCGATACCGCCTCCGGCTGACCGGCTCACTGCCACCGCCAACCCAGAAACCCCGGATACGGCCAGCCCGTTCCGGGGTTTCTGCCGCCTGTGCGCCGCCCAATCCGTCCAAGCTCGCAAGTTATTGAAAATAAACGTGTTAAATGTCGTCTTCGGCTGTTCTTCTACTTGATTTGTGTCCGGAAAGAAGCATTCATTCATGGTGTAATCGGAGGCTGAAAAGCCTTGCCAGACAACGACTTATAAGCGCCACGAACGACGGAGGCACGCATGAACCTGAAAGAGATCCACTACGGGATCGAGATCGAGACCGTAAAACGCACCCGGGAGCAGATCGCCTGGGCCATCCACTCGGTGGTAGGCGGCACGGTCCGCCATGTCGGCATCCCCAGCAGCTATGACCCCTGGGAGGTCGAGGACCTGCGCGGCCGCGTCTGGAAGGTGGTGGGGGACGCCTCCCTGACCAGCGTCCCGGCCCATCTGCGGGCCGAGGTGGTCAGCCCGGTGCTCGGCTACGACGACATCCCGCAACTGCAGGAGGCGGTCCGGGCCATCCGCCGCGCCGGAGGCAAGATCAACAGCCAGTGCGGCATTCACATCCATATCGACGCCGCGCCCTTCGACGGCAGACACCTGGGTAACCTGGCCAAGATCATTTACAAGCAGGAGCCGCTAATCCTCCACGCCCTCGACATCAGCCGCGACCGGCTCAATCGCTACACCCGGCCGGTCAGCGATGAACTGATCCAGCGTATCGAACAGCATCGCCCGCGCACCAAGGACCAGCTCAACCGAATCTGGTACGGCTACCACAACCGCCAGCCCCAGCACTACGACAACAGCCGCTATCACGGGGTCAACCTGCACAACGTCTGGTACCGGGGCACGGTGGAGTTCCGCTGGTTCGAGGCGACCCTCCATGCGGGACGGATCAAAGCCTACCTGCAATTCTGCCTCGCCGTCGCCGCCAAGGCGCTCAACGGTCGGGCAGCCTCCAGCCGCAAGCGGGATTTCGATCCCCAAAGCGCCAAGTACGACTTCCGGGTCTTCCTGCTCCACCTCGGCCTGATCGGCGACGAGTTCAAGACCGCCCGCAAGCATCTGATGGCCAACATGCCCGGCGACGCAGCCTTCAAGAACGGACGCCCCAAACCGCAGGACGTCCTTCCGGACGAAACAACCACTCTCACCAACGAGGCCGGGCAAGTTCCCGGCCTCACTGTTTAAGGAGGTGCCCCATGAAGATTCTGATCCGCTCCACCACGCTGGACGGCGAACCGATCCCAGGCAGCGGGGAAACCCTGCAAGCCGACGACTGCCTCGAAGTTGTCGAGCTGATGCGCGGCCAGACGCCATTTACCGCCAGCCGAGCACCCCGGGACTACATGACCGAGGTGCTCTCAGGCATCGAAGGCGGGCCGACCCAGCCATTGCCGGAGGATGCCGCCGCTGCGGCCGCCGAGTTTCTGACCCGTCTGGCGCGGCACGGCCTGATCGAGTTCCTGCCTGACGACAAGGCCAGCGATCCCTGGCCGGAACGCTTCCTCGAAGCCCTGGAGACGGTGCGGCTCTCCGGGCGCACCAACATGCTCGATCACCCGGAGGTGACCCGGCTGATCGCCGAGATGGGCTACCCGGAGGTGGCCGAGTGGCTGGCTGACCACCGGCGCGAATACGCGGCCTTCGTCCTCGAGGGGACGAGACCGCTCGGCAAGAACTTCGGCGGCAAGGAGGACCCGGCTCCATGTGCGGACAAGTAGGCATCATCTTCGGCCGCAAGCGCAGGAGGCCCGACGAGCGGGATTACCTGTGCGAGCTCTTCATCCGCATGCTGCTGCACAGCGAGGAGCGCGGCCCGCACGCCTCCGGTCTCGCCTGGCTCAAGACAGACGGCAGCCACCGCATCTTCAAGCGGCCGATGCGGGCGCACGAGCTGGTCTACGAGAAGCCGTTCCAGGAGCTGCTCGGACAGGTCGACAACGATACCACCATCCTCATGGGACATACCCGCTGGCGCACCCGGGGCAACGAGTTCAACAACCGCAACAACCATCCCATCCGGGCCGGGATCGTCATCGGCACTCACAACGGCACCATCTACAACGCCGATTATCTGTTCCGCCGCCTTAGGCTGCCGCGCTACGCAGAGGTGGACAGCGAGCTGATCTTCCGTCTGGCCGACCGCTTCGCGCCAGAAGGCCCCATCGACCAGGAGGGGCTGAAGAAGGCGCTTGCCCTCTGTCGCGGCCAAATGAGCGCCGTGCTGACCTCACGCCTCGACCCCGGCACCATCACCGTGCTCAAGGGCAACAAGCCACTCTGCCTGCGCATCCACCGCCAGCACCGGGTGGTGCTCTACGCCTCGGACGACGCCTTTATTGACTTTGCCGTGGTCAACGAGAAGGGCTGGCGCGAGCTGGAGGTTCCGCCCATGACCATGCTCACCATCCGCCACGAGGATGTGCGGGCTATCGAAAACAGCGAATTCCGCTTCATACCCCAGGAGCGCAAAGGGACACTGCCCGAAGGAGTGAATGCATGAACATTGGAGACACCGCGAAGCTGAACACAAACCCGGAAGACAGTCCCGAGACCATCCTCCGACTCTTCGTCTACGGCACCCTGAAACGGGGCTACTGGAACCATCAACGCTTCTGCGCCCAGGCCCGCAGCATCGAACCAGCCGTGGTCTGGGGCAGGCTCTACCATCTCCACGCCGGGTTCCCGGCCCTCGAGGTGCCGGAAGGGCTGATCCTGTCTCAGGGCACCGCCGATCCACTGGCCGACGCCCGCAGGCAGGAGGATATCGGCACACCACGCTTCGGCCGACCGACCGGCGATTGGGATCTGATCCATGGGGAACTGGTGACCTTCACCGACCCGCAACGCAACCTGCCGCCTATCGACCGGCTGGAAGGCTTCCGGCCCGGCGGCCAGAGCATGTACCAGCGGGTGATGGTGCCTGCAGCCAGGGGCTCAATCGCCTGTGCTGTATGGACTTACACCATGTATGCGCCTCAGAACGGCGAACGTATCACCAACGACAATCAGGCCGTTTTTTGGAAAAGTCGTCTCTATTCGGCACAAAACGCTTGATTTTGGCAATCCATCAATGTAGTTTATGGAGGTTAATTTGCGGCACTGTGTCCGGATTTCGGGTTTCCCGGAGACCTTCGGGCTTTTACCGAAAACATGATGAACGAAGGACGAAGGCTATGGATGAGAGATGGCTGACGGTCGATGACATTTGCAAATACCTGAATGTAAGCAACGAGACGGTCTACAAGTGGATCGAACAACGGGCTATGCCCGGTCATCGCGTCGGCCGTCGCTGGATGTTCAAACAAGACGAAGTGGACGAATGGGTCCGCTCCGGCGGTGCGGCTGACAAATCCGATAAGCCGGACACCGAGCAATAAGGAGCGACCATGGCCGAGCCGATTCACGACAAGATAAAACGATCCCTCCAAGCAGCCGAAGGCTTGTATCACCGTCTGGTGTTGCTGGTGGGTGAGACCGGTTCCGGCAAGACCGGCGTTCTTCGGGATATTGCCGAGGAATTCGGCTCATCTGTCGTCAACGTCAATCTGGCGCTTTCAGGCGAACTGCTTGAGCTGACGGCAAAGCAGCGGTCGCTTCGGTTGCCGGGCATCCTCGATCAGATCGCGGACCAGGCTCAAGCACCGGTGGTGCTGGATAATCTCGAGATCCTCTTCGACAAGGATCTCCAGCAGGACCCCTTGCGCCTGCTGCAGTCCATTTCGAGAAATCGGGCCGTGGTGGCTTCGTGGAACGGAATCATGAATTCCGGGAGGCTTTTGTACGCCGAAACCGGCCATCCCGAGTACCGCAGCTATGACTCGGTCGATGCGCTGATTGTGGGCATGGATGGCACGGCCACTGTCGATTCGGCAAAAAACAATAGAGAGGCAGGACAAGCATGAAATACGGAGACCTTATCCAATTCGACCCGATTGAGTCGGTCGTTCAGTTGCGTGACGCGGACAAATCGAGCGCCGCACACACCCTCGTGAACACCTATGTCATTTCCGAGGAAATGGCCGAACGGCTCATCCAGCTTGTCATTCCTCAGATGCAGTTCGACCAGCCGGTCGACAACAAGGGCCTGCTGGTCGTCGGTAACTACGGCACCGGTAAGTCGCACTTGATGTCGGTGGTCTCCAGCCTTGCCGCAGACGCCTCCCTGCTGGAAGGGCTGAAAAGCGAAGGTGTCCGCGACGCAGCCTCTCAGATCGCCGGGCGTTTCAAGGTTATCCGTACCGAGATCGGAGCCACCACCATGTCCCTGCGCGACATCCTGGTGGCCGAACTGGAAGAGCATCTCGAAAAACTCGGCGTGGAATATGTCTTCCCCGAGGCGGGCACCATCTCCAGCCACAAACGGGCCTTCGAAGACATGATGGCCAAGTTCGGCGAGGTCTTCCCCGAGCATGGTCTGCTGCTGGTGGTCGATGAGCTGCTCGACTACCTGCGCACCCGCAAGGACCAGGAGCTGATCCTCGACCTCAACTTCCTCCGCGAGGTCGGCGAGGTCTGCAAGGACCTGCGCTTCCGCTTCATGGCCGGTGTCCAGGAAGCCATTTTCGACAGCCCGCGCTTCGCTTTTGTCGCCGACAGCATCCGCCGGGTGAAGGACCGCTTCGAGCAGATCCTCATTGCCCGCAGCGACGTCAAATTCGTTGTGGCCGAGCGTCTGCTCAAGAAGACCACCGAACAACAGGCCAAGATCCGCGACTACCTGATGCCTTTTGCCAAATACTATGGCGGCCTCAACGAGCGGATGGACGAGTTTGTCCGGCTCTTCCCGGTGCATCCCGATTACATCGACACCTTCGAGCGGGTCACCGTGGTGGAAAAGCGCGAGGTGCTCAAGACCCTGTCCATGGGCATGAAAGGCATTCTCGGCAAGGACGTGCCGCAGGACGAACCCGGCCTGATCGCCTTCGACAGCTATTGGGGTACCCTCAAGCAGAACGCTTCGTTCCGCGCCATTCCCGAAATCCGGGCAGTCATTGATTGCAGCCAGGTGCTGGAATCCCGCATCGAGAACGCCATCACCCGCAAACAATACAAGCCGATGGCGCTACGCCTGATCCATGCTCTGTCCGTCCACCGCCTTACCACCGGCGACATCTATGCCCCCATGGGCGCATCCGCCGAGGAACTGCGCGACCGTCTCTGCCTGTTTGATCCGCTGATCGCCGAGCTGGGTAGCGACGAACCCGACAAGGATCTCCAGACCCATGTGGAAACGGTCCTGCGCGAGATCCACAAGACAGTCAGCGGCCAGTTCATCTCCTTTAATGCTGACAACCGCCAGTTCTATCTCGACCTGAAGAAGACCGACGACTTCGACGCCCTGATCGACAAGCGGGCCGAAAGTCTTGGCCAGGCTCAACTCGACCGCTTCTATTACGAGGCGCTCAAGCGGGTCATGGAATGCCAGGACGCCACCTATGTGACCGGCTACAAAATCTGGCAGCACGAACTGGTCTGGCAGGAGCACAAGGCAGCCCGCTCCGGCTACCTCTTTTTCGGGGCACCGAACGAGCGTTCCACCGCCGTGCCGCAGCGGGACTTTTACCTCTACTTCATCCAGCCCAACGATCCGCCGCGCTTCAAGGACGACAAGGTCAACGACGAGGTCTTCTTCCGCCTGAAAGGCACCGACGAGGAATTCCAGACTGCGCTGAAAAGCTATGCGGCCGCACTGGATCTTGCAGCCACCTCATCGGGCCATGCCAAGGCCACCTATGAATCGAAGGCCAACGGCTTCCTGAAGAAACTGGTCCAGTGGCTGCAGAAGCACATGAGCGATGCCTTCGAGGTCACCTATCAGGGCCGTGCCAAGTCCATGACCGAATGGGCCAAGGGCAAATCCATCCGCGACCTGTCGGGCCTGTCGCCTCACGAGACTATCAACTTCCGCGACTTGGTGAACACCATCGCCGGTGTCTGCCTGGCACCGAACTTCGAGAACCAGGCCCCGGACTACCCGTTCTTCTCGGTCCTGATCACCGGCAACAACCGCGCCCAGGCCGCGCAGGACGCCCTGCGAGCCATCGCCGGGCAGAACCGCACCAAGCAGGCCACCGCCGTGCTGGACGCCCTGGAGCTGCTCGCCGGCGAGAAGATCGACCCCTACAAGTCGAAGTACACCAAGTTCATTCTCGATACCGTCAAGGCCAAGGGGCACGGCCAGGTAGTCAACCGCAGCGAGATCATCCAGGACGACCACGGGCTGGAATACATGAACCCGGGCGGTGGTCGGCTTGAGCCGGAATGGGTGGCGGTCATCCTGGCTTCGCTGGTCTATTCCGGCGACATCGTGCTCGCCATCCCGGGCAAAAAGTTTGACGCCACCGGACTACAGCAGCTTGCCGCGACCGGCATGGACGAGCTGGTCCGCTTCAAGCACCTGGAGCAGCCCAAGGAATGGAACCTGCCCGCGCTCAAAGCGCTGTTCGAACTGCTCGGCATGACGCCGGGCATGGCCCAGCTCGTCACCCAGGGCAAGGACGAGCCGGTGCAGAACCTGCAACAAGCGGTGGGCAAGATCGTCAAGCGCATCGTCATGACCCAGCAGACCCTGCGCGAGGGGCTCTCCTTCTGGGGCCTGGACCTGCTCGCGGGAACCGACCTATCCAGCCAGGCCAGCGGGCTGGACGAGGCCAAGGGCTTCTTTGAATCGCTCCAGGCCTACTCCTCGCCGGGTAAGCTGAAAAACTTCCGCTACAGCGCTCCCGAAGTGCTGGCCCACGAAAAGGCCGTGAAGGCCCTGGATGAGCTGGACGCCCTGCGCGAGTTCATCATGGACCACAGCCCGACGGCGTCCTGGCTCTCCACCGCCGAGGCGGTGCTGCCCGCCGAGCACGACTGGGTGGATCGCATGAAGACCACCCGGCAGGACGTGCTGGATGCCCTCAAGCAGGCCGACCTGACCGAGCTGGCCAGCCAGTCCCAGTCCATCGGGGCCAAGCTGCAAAAGCTGAAGAAGGATTACACCGTCGCCTACATCGGCCTGCACACCAAAGCCCGGCTGGGGGTGAACGACGACAAGCGCAAGGCAGGCCTGCTCAACGACCAGCGCCTGCAAACCCTGCTCAAACTGGCTGGCATCGACCTGATGCCCCGGCAGCAGCTCACCGATTACCAGAATCGCCTGGCCGGACTGAAAAGCTGCTTTGCCCTGACCGAGCAAAACCTCGACGCCTCGCCCATCTGCCCGCATTGCCAATTTCGGCCTGCGGCTGAAATTGGAGTTCTGGGTTCTGGGTTCGGAGTTTCTGGTTCGCAGCAACTCGATCAGATGGATGAACAGTTGGATCGGATTATCGAGCAGTGGACCAAAACTCTGCTGAACAACCTGGACGATCCGATGACGCAGGCCAATGTGAATGAGCTGCTGCATGAAGACGACAAGCAGATTGTTAAGGCGTTCATGGATTCAAAGGAACTGCCCGAACCGGTTGATGGCAATTTTGTGCAGACATTAAAAACCATCCTCGCTGGTTTGCAGAAGGTGTCGGTTAAGAAAGCCGATTTGCTGAAGATCGTCACCGACCTTGGACCATCTACGCCAAATGAAATCAAGCAAGCAGTCAGTGACTACGTGGACAGCCTGACTAAAGGCAAAGACCAGAACAAAGTCCGCATCGTACTGGAGTAATGCAATGAGCAGCTTTCAGCGATTCGAGGACATAGAAGCCTGGCAAAAGGCCCGGGAACTGACAAAGGCAATTTACGCCATGTCAAACGACGGCCAGTTTGCTCGTGATTTCGGCCTGCGCGACCAAATTCGCCGCGCTTCGGTCTCAATCATGTCCAACATCGCTGAAGGTTTCGGCAGAGGCGGTAACAAGGAGTTCATCCAGTTCTTATCCACCGCCAAAGGCTCAGCATCCGAAGTGCAAGCCCAACTCTACGTCGCCCTCGACGCTGGCTACATAAACCAAGATCAATTCCAAAAACTCTATTCGGAAACCGAAGCAACGGCGCGGATGATCGCTGGACTGTTGCGGTATTTACAGAACAGCGACTTCAAGGGAGCCAAGTACAAATGAAACAGGACGAGCTTTTCAACTCAGAACACAGAACCCAGAACACAGAACCGCAACCGGTCACCTGTCTCGGCATCGAATTCCCAAGTGATGAAGCGCGACGCCAACACTTCACCGAGCTACTACGCGACCGGTTGCGCAACCCGGAGTTCCGCAAGATCGAAGGCTTCCCTATCGGTAGCGATGAGGACATCCTGAACCTGAGCGATCCGCCTTACTACACCGCCTGCCCGAATCCGTGGATTGCCGAGTTCATCGCCGAGTGGGAGGCGCAAAAGCCGGAACAGCCTGAAGGCTATCACTATCACCGGGAACCCTTTGCGGCCGATGTAAGCGAGGGTAAAAACGACCCCATCTACAACGCGCACTCTTATCACACCAAGGTGCCGCACAAGGCCATCATGCGTTACATCCTCCACTATACGCAGCCGGGGGATATCGTATTCGACGGCTTCTGTGGAACCGGCATGACCGGTGTGGCTGCACAGATGTGTGGCGACTGTGAAGTGGTCATGTCTCTTGGGTATCAGGTGAAGCCGGACGGCACCATTTTGCAGGAAGAGACGAATGAAGATGGCAAAAAGGTTTGGCGGCCGTTTTCAAAAATGGGCGTCCGACGAGCTGTGATCAATGAACTCTCTCCTGCAGCTACTTCAATTGCGAATGGATACAATGTGTTGTCTGGATGTGATCCAGAGCTTTTTAAAAAGACCGTCGAGAAGCTCTTAAAGGATGCATCACAGGATATCGGATACCTGTATGAAACTAGATTGCCTTCAGGGGCTAAGGCAAAAATCGATTATGTAATATGGTCAGATGTCTTTGTCTGCAACAACTGCGCTGGGGAAATTGTTTTTTGGGATGAAGCAGTAGATTACGATGCAGCCAAAATCAAGTCCGAGTTTGATTGCCCAAATTGTGGAGCCCATCTTTCAAAAGCGAAGCTTGATCATGCCATAACTACACGGTTTGACAGTAAGCTAAATATCACCCGATCCGGCAATAAACAGGTGCCAGTCCTTATTGCTGCCAGCAATGGCCGACAGAAATTTACTAAGAGACCAGACTCTGATGATATTTCATTTCTGGATTCAATGGCAGGCATGGTCAATGACTACTGGTTTCCTACCAATCGGATGATGAATGCCGATGATGATATTCAGAAGTGGGGGGATAAGTGGAGAGCGGGAACCTCAAATTTTAGATTTGTTCACGAGCTTTACACCGATAGAAATAGCATTGTTCTAGGGTATATCTGGAAATGGATAAATCAGATCAAAAAGCCAGAGCTGCTGGCCGCATTACGATTTGCTTTCACTGCGACATGCATGCGCCATTCGTTGATGAATACTTTTCGATTTAACGTTTCATTCCCATCAAATGTAACACTTGGAACTTTGTATATCGCATCTCTCGCAAAAGAGACAAACTTTCTAGACCAATTCAAAAACAAGTGCTTACGCAGAATTTTGCCATTCCTGTCACATAAAGAGAATCAACGCCCAGTTGTCTCTTCACAGAGTTCAACCGATCTTAAGCAAATAGAGACTGCTTCAGTTGACTACCTTTTCATTGATCCACCATTCGGAGACAATCTCGCCTATTCTGAACTCAATTTTTCTTGGGAAGCATGGTTTGGTGTATTTACGAAACAAGCGAATGAGGCGGTTGTTAGCAAGCATCAGGCAAAAGACCTATCTGAATACAGGAGTTTAATGACTGGCTGCTTCGCTGAAGCAAATCGAATCTTGAAGCCTGGAAGATGGGTGACAGTTGAATTTTCTAACACAAAAGCATCAGTTTGGAACACCATTCAGACTGCTTTGGTGGAAGCAGGGTTCATCGTCGCCAACGTATCCGCTCTGGATAAAAAGCAAGGCAGCTTTAACGCCGTCACCAATACGACCTCGGTAAAACAGGACCTCGTAATCTCAGCCTACAAACCCAATGGCGGTTTTGAAGAACGCTTTCAGAAAGAGGCGCAAACCGAAGAAGGCGTGTGGGATTTTGTCCGCACGCACTTGAAGTATCTGCCGGTCACGAAGCAACAGGGGGCATTGCTACTGTTCATACCAGAACGTGACCCGCGCATCCTGTTCGACCAGATGATCGCATTCTATGTCCGCAAGGGCTATCCCGTGCCGATCTCCAGCCAGGAGTTCCAGGTCGGACTTTCGCAGCGTTTCATCGAGCGTGACGGCATGTTTTTCCTGCCGGATCAGGTGGCCGAATACGACCGCAAGAAAATGACCTCGGGCGAACTCAAGCAGATGTCCATGTTCGTCTCTGACGAGGCATCCGCTATCCAGTGGCTCCGCCAGCTTATCAAGGAAAAACCACAGACGTTCTCCGACATCAATCCGCAGTTCATGCAGCAACTGGGTGGCTGGAGCAAAAACGAGGCCCAGCTCGACCTGCGCGAATTGCTGAACCAGAACTTTCTCTGTTACGACGGCAAAGGCCCGGTGCCCGAGCAGATCCACGCCTACCTCTCCACCAACTGGAAAGAGCTGCGCAACCTGCCCAAGGATGACCCGGCGCTGGTGACCAAAGCCCGTGACCGTTGGTATGTGCCCGATCCCAACAAGGCGGGCGACCTGGAGAAGCTGCGCGAGAAAGCGCTGCTCAAGGAGTTCGAGGAATACAAAGAGGTCAAGAAGAAACTCAAGGTCTTCCGCCTGGAAGCTGTCCGCGCCGGATTCAAGAAAGCCTGGCAGGAACGCGACTACGCCGTCATCGTCGCCGTGGCCGACAAGATCCCCAACAACGTCCTTGAAGAAGATCCTAAACTGCTCATGTGGTACGACCAGGCAGTAACACGAATGGGAGGCGAATAATGGCAAGAGCGGATTTACTAATTCGCCTTGTCCAATCCGGCATACGGGGCGACAAGGCCACATTTAGAAAGGTCGTCGAGGCGATCATCGCCGAAGAACGAACCAAGCAGCACAAGGTGCTGGCCGAGAAGCTCGAAGAGATGCTCAATACCGCACCGATTGAGCGTCCCGTTACCAATGGCGGTGGCCCTATGTTGGATCAGCGCATGGGCAACCTGTTCCATGAGGTCATGCCTCAACGAAAACTCTCGGATCTCATCCTGCCGGATGAGGTGCAGCAGATTTGCCAGGGCCTGATCCAGGAACAGCACAGGACCGACCTGCTCAGGTCATACAACCTGGAGCCCCGCAACCGCCTGCTCCTCATCGGACCGCCGGGCAATGGCAAGACGTCGTTGGCCGAGGCCATTGCAGAAGCACTGGTGGTTCCACTGCTTGTGGTTCGTTATGAGAGCGTCGTGGGTACATACCTGGGTGAGACCGCTGTCCGCCTGAAAAAACTGTTTGAGTATGCATCCACTCGGAAATGCGTCCTCTTTTTCGACGAGTTTGAAACCCTCGGCAAGGAACGCGGTGATCTGCACGAAACCGGTGAGATCAAACGCGTGGTGAGTTCGCTGCTCATGCAGATCGACAACCTGCCGAGCCATGTGATGGTCATAGGGGCAACCAATCATGCGGAACTGCTGGACCGTGCAGTATGGCGGCGCTTCCAGGTCCGCATGACACTGCCCGGCCCGACCCGTGCTCGCCTGACAGAGTGGTTCGAAAAATTCGAGCGCCGGATCAATATCCCTTTGGGATACGCGCCTGGCACTTTGGCCAAACGTCTCCAGGAATCGAATTTCGCGGAAGTCGAAGAGTTTGGCACGACCGTGTTCCGGCAGTATGTGCTCGAACAACCGAACGCCGACATGAAGGAAATCGTGTCCAAAACCCTCCAGCACTGGTCCGCCAGATCAGTCACAGTAGCTCAACAGGACGGACCGGAGGTGAAGGATGCCTGAACGCCCACTACTCCTTTTTCCGACGCCTGAGGTTACTTCCAAGTCGAATCTTGGCGGCGGAGGTGGTCGTTCGCATCTGCCGACACATTTTCGGCAAGGGGAAAGGCTGGCTCCAAAATTTACTCAGCTACAAGAAGCTGTTCGCGCCCGTAACATTGAGATCCAGCAAGCTGTGACGGGCATAGACCCTGAACAGGTCCTTGTTATGGAAACCATCGGGAGCGTCGAGGATTTCGCCAATGCTGTGAAGCGTATCGATGGCTTTGAGTGGATGGGTGAATTTGAGATCGACGAAATAGGCCCTGATCAGGACTTCTTCGATGAAAAACATCCGGAGAAGGAGCTGAGTGGCCGCTTATACATGGTCATGACCAATCAGAGAGCTCTGGATGAGATGCTCTCCATGTGGCGTCGATATACGGACCAGGAGGACCCAAAACAGAAATTCGACGGTGGGCTCACGAAGTTTCGTGATGTATTTCTGCGCTTGAAAGATATTCGCCGGTGGGACGTCAAAGACAGGCTTCTGGAGACCGGGGTGATTGATGCCTGGCGAGAAGATCTGGAGCATGACGGCGGCAGGCTTATACGGTTTGAAGTCGAACTTTGGTTTCGAAACAGCGAAGAGAAGAGAAGCCAAAGCTCAGCAATTGTCGCGAGTCTGATCCAGCAACTCGGCGGGCATGTCTTAGCTGAGTCACTGCATGAGGGCATTGCCTATCATGGCATATTGGCCGAGTTGCCAGCCAATGCCATCCAGGCCGTTGTCGATAATCCGAATACAGAACTGGTGAAATGTGACAGCGTCATGTTCTTTCGGCCTGTCGGACAGATGCTTGCCGGGGAGGGACTTCTCGAAGACGAAGCAGTCTATTCTGATCTTGAAGAACATTCACTGCCGGATGGAGAGCCGGTAATTGCTGTTTTTGATGGGCTTCCATTGGCAAATCATCGACTCTTGAATGGAAGGCTAATCGTCGATGACCCTGACAATGTAGAAAGCACCTATAACGCCAATGAGCGCGTGCATGGCACATCGATGGCGTCTCTGATCGTCCACGGTGACCTTAACGATGGGCTGCGGCCATTAGGACGACCAGTGTATGTTCGTCCGATTATGCAGCCGATTCCAAATGATTTTCGGGCACCTCGCCGTGAACATATTCCGGATGACGTCCTGCTTGTGGACCTCATTCACCGATCCGTGAAAAGGCTATTTGAAGGCGATGGTTCAGAAGGCCCGGTGGCCCCTTCTGTAAGGGTGATCAATTTATCGATTGGTGATCCATATAGACAGTTCCTGCAGTCCATGAGCCCTGTAGCAAGGCTACTGGATTGGCTCAGTCTCACCTATGGTGTGCTTTTTATTGTAAGTGCTGGGAATCAGTCAGACGCTATACAACTTGGGATTTCACGGACCGAATTCGAATCTTCAGATCCCCAGGAGCAAGAAACTGCTGTTGTTAAAGCGCTTTTTTCAGATGCCCGGAATCGCAAGCTTCTCTCACCAGCTGAGAGTATCAACGGGCTGACGGTTGGTTCAGTCCAATACGATTCGTCTCACTTCGGGGCGGTCAATAACAGATTCAACCCGTTTTTGCAGTTTTTGCCGAGCCCGGTTTCAGCGTTCGGCAGTGGTTATCGCAGAGCGATCAAGCCGGATATTGTCTTCCCGGGAGGCAGGGTCCTGTACCAGGAAGATCTCAGGTCTTCACGGCGAGATAACTACGTCATAAAGCCGGTCGAACCCTCGATCCGGAATACTCCGCCAGGCAACAAAGCCGCTATCCCTGCTCGGCAATCTGGAAGCCTTGAAGGTATTGCCTATTCTTGTGGAACCAGCAATGCCGCTGCTTTGATGAGTCGTGCCGCTGGTATTTGTTACGACTCACTTCAACAAATCTTTGAAGAACAAGCTACGGAAGTTGATGCTCGTATTCACGAGGCCCCTTTACTGAAAGCCATGCTCGTTCATGGCTGTGCATGGGGAGATGTTGGCGCTCAAGTCGGGGACCTGCTGCGCACGCCAGAGAACAATCGACAGTTAAGCGGACTTGTGAGCAGGTGGATGGGCTATGGCGTTCCTCAAGTAGACCGCGTACTGGATTGTACTGAGCAGCGAGCCACCTTATTGGGCTTTGGGCAGCTTTCTGATGGCGAGGCCCATGTGTTCAGATTGCCGTTGCCGCCTTCTTTAGGCGCTCGGCCTGAATGGCGACGGCTGACCGTTACCATGGCATGGCTTTCGCCAATATCCGCAGGGACACAAAAGTATAGAACAGCAAGTCTATGGTTCGAGGTCGGCGGAGTTGTGCCTGCTAAAGATAGAAAAGAAAGCTGCAGCGGGACCGACGGCTGGCGTGCAGTAAGGCGGGGAACAGTACAACACGAAGTGTTTGAAGGCCAGAGAGCGGAGCCGTTCATCGACGGGGAAGTTATCGAAATCAAAGTGAACTGCCGGGAAGACGCAGGGAAAATTCATAACCCTGTCGCGTATGGATTGACCGTGTCGCTGGAGGTAGCCGAGGGCGTCGACATCGCTGTTTACAACGAAATCAGAACTCGCATTGCACCTGCGATTCAGATTCAGCAGGCAACAGATCAAGGTAGAGGGTAATTAGCGGATGGAGTCGCTTTGGCAATACAGCACCGTTCATAACAGCGCCTGCAAGGTCATCGAAGAACAGACCTTGTGGGGGCAGACGGTGTGCCGTGTCTGGTTGCCGAACCAGGACGCGGTAGTGCGCGTGCCCCGCTCCGCCTTGCGGCCGCTGAGTGCCGATCTGCAGCCGGAGATCGAGGCCGGGCGCATTGCCTATGTGGCCGCCGCAGCCAAGGTGGCCGAGGTGCTCGAAGGTTCCACCAGCGCCACCGAGGGCCATGTATTGCTGGCTCCCATGGAGTCCAACGTCATTCCGCTGCCGCACCAGATACACGCCTTGTCCCGGGCCATCTCCGGTGACCGCGTGCGCTACCTGCTGGCCGACGAGGTGGGTCTCGGCAAGACCATCGAGGCCGGGCTGGTCATGCGCGAGCTCAAACTGCGCGGACTGGTGCGTCGGACATTGGTCGTCTCGCCGAAGGGAATCGCTACCCAGTGGGTGGCGGAAATGCAGACCCACTTCAACGAGCAGTTCCAGCTCGTGCTGGGCGACGACATCGGCACATTGCAACGCCTGGCTCCAGGGGCGGATCACCGGAGCTCAGCCTGGTCGATGTTTGATCAGGTCATCGTCTCCCTGGATTCGGTCAAACCCATGGACAAGCGGCGCGGCTGGACCGCCGAGCGCGTCGCCGAATACAACCACAGCCGGTTCGAGGATCTGATTACCGCCGGTTGGGATCTGGTGATCGTGGACGAAGCGCACCGCCTTGGTGGCAGCACCGATCAGGTCGCCCGCTACAAACTCGGCAAGGGGCTGGCGGAAGCCGCGCCCTATGTGCTGCTCCTTTCGGCGACTCCCCACCAGGGGAAGACCGATGCCTTCCATCGGCTGATGAACCTGCTGGATGACGATGCCTTTCCGGATATGGACAGCGTCTCCCGCGACCGGGTGGCTCCGTATGTCATCCGTACCGAGAAGCGCAAGGCCATCGATGCCGACGGCAAGCCGCTCTTCAAACCCCGGCGGACGCAGATGGCCCCGGTGGCCTGGGAGAGCCGTCATCGCCTGCAGCAGCTCCTTTACGAAGCGGTGACCGACTATGTGCGCGAGGGCTACAACCAGGCCCTGCGCGAGAAAAAGCGCCATATCGGCTTCCTGATGATCCTGATGCAGCGTCTGGTGGTCTCCAGCACCCGGGCGATCCGCATTACGCTGGAACGACGGCTCGCGGCGCTCAAGGAAGGCGAACAGCAGGCCAGCCTGCGCCTGGCGGAGCTGGAAAACGGTACGGAGGGATCGGAAAGCCCAGACGATGAAATGGCCGAGCTGTATGACATGGACGGCCAGGAGCTGCTCGATGAGCTGCTGAAATCCCACGTGTCGGCTCTGCAGAGCGAAGGAAGCCATGTTGAGACCCTGCTCGAAGCGGCGGTCCGTTGTGAGCAGGCGGGTCCGGATGCCAAGGCCGAGGCTCTGATCGAGTGGATCTACAAGCTGCAAGCCGAGGAAAACGAACCGGATCTGAAGGTGCTGATCTTCACCGAGTTCGTGCCGACCCAGCAGATGCTGAAGGAGTTTCTGGAAGCCCGGGGAATCTCGGTGGTCACCCTGAACGGCTCCATGGCCATGGAGGAACGTGGGGCAGCCCAGGATGCCTTCCGCAAATCGCACCGCGTATTGGTCTCCACCGATGCGGGCGGTGAGGGTCTGAACCTGCAGTTCGCCCATGTCATCATCAACTACGACATTCCCTGGAACCCCATGCGGCTAGAGCAGCGTATCGGCCGCGTGGACCGTATCGGCCAGCCCAAAACCGTACAGGCGATCAATTTCGTATTTGAGGATTCAGTCGAGTTCCGGGTCCGCGAAGTTCTGGAGCAGAAGCTCTCGGTGATCTTCGACGAGTTCGGCATCGACAAGACCGGCGACGTGCTCGACTCGGCGCAGGCCGGTGAGTTGTTCGAGGATGTGTTCGCCTCGGCCATCCTTAATCCTGACGGCATCGAAACCTCCGTCGATCACACGGTGGCCAGGATTCGGGATGAGATTCAGCAGGTGCGCGAGGCCTCCGCCATCTACGGCATATCCGAAGAGCCGGATGTGCAAACCGCTGAGCGTCTGCGCTCGCATCCGCTGCCCCACTGGGTGGAACGGATGACGGTGGGCTACCTCAATTCACACGGCGGCGCAGCCAGTCGCAAGCGCTCATGGTGGGATCTGAATTGGCCGGATGGCCAGGAACACCGCAAAGCCGTATTCAGCGCTCGGGAAGCGGATCGTCTAACCGACGCAACCCTGCTCAATCTCGAAAACAGCCGTGTCCGTGGTCTTGCCCTGAACCTGCCCCAGGTCGCGGCAGGTCAGCCATTGCCGTGCGTAACCGTAAGCGGGCTGCCAGCCAGCATCTCCGGACTCTGGGGGCTCTTTGAGATCCGTCTTCAGGCCGGAATGCACCAGAAGACACAACTCCTGCGCATCCCCATGGTGCGGCGTGGCTATGTCAGCGTGTTTTTGAGCGAGGAAGGCAAACTGTTTCTGCCCACGGCCCGGCATATCTGGGATGCGCTGCAGACAGCGGAAGCCGAGGTGCAAGCCACCCTCGGGCAGGATGACTCTATCACCGCCCATGAGCGTTTGCAGATTGCTGCCGAACAGGCCGGACAGGAGCTATTCGATGCCCTGCAGCAGGCGCACCTCGCCTCGGTGAACAGGGAAGAGGAACGCGGCATGGTCGCCTTCACCTCTCGGCGCAAGGCCATCGAACGAGTTGGGCTGCCCGAAGTGCGCCAGTACCGTCTGGCCCGCTGCGCTGCTGAGGAAAATGAGTGGCGGCATGAACTGCAATCAGCGCGGCAGATCGTACCGGAAATCCGGTCTCTGCTGATGCTGCGGATCATCAAGGGAGGCGCTCAATGAGTAGTTGGCGAGACGCCATCCTGAACGACTTTGTGCCCAACGTCAGCAAGCTGACCCTGGTCGCGGACCCGGATTGTCTGCTGACCGAGGAGAAGCTGGCATTGGAGCTTCGCGGGCGCGGGTTCGACCTGATCGAGTTCAGTGATCCGGTCGAATTCAGATACGCCTATGAGTCAAAGTACCGTTCGATATGGGACCGGGGTGAGCACACCGATCTGGTGGTAGTCCTCCGCTTGCAGGATGCGGAGCTGGAATCCTTGCCTTACGACCTACTCCAGGCGGGCCGCAAGCTTTCATTCAACTTGGGGGATCTCTTTCCCAACCTGAGCTATCCGGTCATTGAAAAGCTCGACAGGAGCTTGCTGGATTCGCTTTTTGAGGCCCAGCGCAAGTCGCCGCCGGATCGCATGGGCGACAACGCCACCAAGGATTTCATTCTCCGTCATGTGTTCGGCATTGCGGCCGAACTGATTGGGGGCGAGGTGGAGCTGCTTCGCGCCTTGCTGCGCCTGCACTACGGCAAACTCCAACTCCCGCTGATGCTGGCCGAGCGGCTTATCCAGGTTCTCAAAGGGCATGATGGATTCAAGGCTTGGCCGCTCTCTGAAATCGTTCCGGACGATGAGGCGTTCTTCGCCTTTTTGCAGGAACGCTGGCCGCTATTTCTTTCCAGGCTCGGCAGCGCTCATCAGGTACGGGAGGATTCGCCGGAATACGGCCTCAAGTATCCCGGCCCTGATCGCCTGCCGTTCGACCATCAGGACATCAAGGTCTACATCGACAACCTGTTCCTGGAGGGGAAACTCAGCCCTGTCGAGGCCAAAGGCATTGAAGTGGATGCCGGGTCCTGGGTCCGAAGCGGCATCGCCACCTCCGGCGTGGACGATGACGAGCTGCGGATCTCTCGCTTGTTTGGCCTTGTCGAGAAGGAACTGCCCACTGCGGAAGCGCGTTACTCGGACTGGACCGCCTTTGCGTTGAAATGGGCCGAACTCTCTTCGCTGGTTCATTGCGGCAACAGCACCGAGTATCAGACCCGGCTCAGGGAAATCGGCGATGCACTGAACGCGACCTTTGCCGCTTGGCTGGCCGACCACTACTCCAGTCTGATCAACTTGCCGCCGACCAATCCTGCCATGCTCCACCATGTGCCGCGCCGCCTGGCTCGGGATATCGAGGACTCCGGTAGCAGCCGTGCCGCGTTGATTGTGGTTGACGGCCTGGCCTTGGATCAGTGGGTAACCATTCGCCAGCTTCTGCAAAAGCAGGACGCCAATCTGGTCATGCGCGAATCCGCGACCTTCGCCTGGATTCCGACGCTGACCTCGGTATCGCGGCAATCGATCTTCTCGGGCAAGCCGCCACTCTATTTCCCGTCATCCATCAACTCGACCAACAGCGAAGAGAAACTCTGGAAACAATTCTGGGAAGGCCATGGTCTGTCCCGGCTGGATGTCGCTTACCAGCGAGGTCTTGGCGACGGCGATGCTGCGGGCGTCCTCGACTCCGCAATCCACCCCGGAAAGACCAAGGTGGTGGGGTTGGTCGTGGACAAGGTGGACAAGATCATGCACGGCATGCAACTCGGCTCGGCCGGGATGCACAACCAGATCAAGCAGTGGTGCCATGCAGGATTTCTTTCCGCGATGGTCGGCCAACTGCTGGATTACGGCTATGAGGTCTGGCTGACGGCCGATCACGGCAACATCCAATGCGACGGCAAAGGCCGCCCGTCTGAAGGTGTGATTGCCGAAACTCGCGGCGAGCGGGTTCGTGTTTATCCAACGCCGGAACTCCGCGCTCAGGTGGCTGGGGCCTTCCCGTTTGCCCACGAGTGGCAGCCGGTCGGATTGCCAGCAGATTATTTCCCCCTGGTGGCCGGTGGCCGCGACGCATTCGTGAACCCGGGAGATGCCATCGTAGGTCACGGCGGTGTAGCCATCGAAGAAGTTATCGTGCCCCTTGTGAAGTTTGAAAGAAGGACACGGTGATGGGCAAAAGACACGAAGCCATTGGCATCAAGCAGGCGATTCGTTTCGAGTGGATGCAGAAAGCAGCCAATCTGCTGCTGGCGGGACTCGACGCCAAAACCATCCGCCAGGAGCTGCATGAGTTCCTCGCGGATCGAAAAGGCAACGGCTCCGAAGGCGAACGAAGTGATCAGACCCGGACCTTTGTCGTCAACAATCTGATGAAGATCTGGGTCTCTCCTGACCCCGAGTTGATTCCATTCCGGGATGCCTCGCTGGCGTTTCTGAGGGAAAACCCGTCCATGGCCCTGGCGGTCCACTGGGGGATGATCTCGGCGGTCTATCCCTTCTGGTTAAATGTGGCCCGGCAGACCGGCCGTCTGCTGGCCTTGCAGGACCAAGTGACCCAGACGCAGATCATTAATCGCCTTAAGGAACAGTATGGCGACCGGCAGACCGTGAGCCGCTATGCGAGATTTGTCATCCGCTCCTTTGTCGCCTGGGGAGCCCTGAAAGATTCCGAGGCTAAAGGCTGCTATGAGAAAGCCGCTCCTGTGAGCATTGCCGAGCCAAACCTGGCCATCCTGATGTTCGAGTCCGCACTCCTGGCCACCCCGGAGGCCAAGGGCGCATTGGGGCTGCTACTGAACAACCCGGCATTCTTCCCATTCCAGCTCCCTGTGATGACAGGAGATTTTGTTTCCCAGCGCAGCGACCGGATCGACGTGGTTCGCTATGGGCTGGACGATGAGCTGTTGAAATTGAAGGGCAACTAAATCAGGGATGGGACGTGAATGCCTTGGACTTCGGAACACACTAAATGGCTCATCGACACCGGCGAACGACTGAAGACTGCCGACGGCAAGGAAGTCGAAGTCTGGGAGTTCCGTCATGAGAAAGACGAGGCAGTGCTCTCCGCATGGGCGAAACACTTCCGGAATCATTATTGCCTGGATGCTGAAATCGATTTCCTGCGGGGAAAGCAAACTCGTAAAGACTATCTCAATACACTTAAATTCCCTTGCTGTTCTACGAAGCTTGGCCCGGGAATACGAGCCGGTGATTTTGGTGAAATTCTCGTTGCTGACTACCTCCAGTGGCTCCTCGGCTTCTGGGTTCCGAGGGTACGCTGGGGCGCCAAGGTCATTCGTGACGAGTCACCAAAAGGAAGCGATGTCATTGGATTTCGCTTCCACAAAAAGGACTGTTCGTCGTCTCCAAAGGATGTGTTGATTGTATTCGAGGCAAAAACTAAGTTCTCCGGTTCTGGAAAAAACCGGCTACAAGATGCCATTAATGATTCAGCAAAAGATCACCTCCGCATAGGTGAATCACTCCACTTCATTAAGCAAAAGCTGTTCGATAAAGGAAATAGAAAACAAGCTGAGCTAATTGATCGATTTCAGAATCCAGTAGACGTTCCTTACAAGGAGTCCTTTGGTGCCGCAGCAATCATCTCAGATGAACATTTCGATACGAATGCCATAGTATCTTCCAACTGCGGGAAGATTCCGAAGGCTCCAAAATCAAAGGAGCATATTCCTCACCCAAACGGAGACTGTCTGGTTCTCTTGGTTATCAAGGGACCCGGCATGATGGACCTTGTCCACGAGCTCTACAGGAGGGCTGCGGATGAGGCCTGAAAAGAAATCCCAACTCCTGCTCGGTGTTACCAGATCAAAAGCCAAGATGCTCGAGTACGGTGTTCCGGAAGAGCACCACATCAAAATCACTCAAGATCCGGCAAAGCTCTTCACCCTCTCGATAGGCCTGCTTGGTGACCTCGCCGCCGCCATCAACCGGGAGGAGCCAGATCCCGATTCTCTCGCAGAGCTGAAAACCAATCTGCTATTTTCCGCCCGCTTTTTCGACTCCTACCTCCAGTCAAAGCTGAACGAGACACTTGATCCCTACCTCGTGCTTCTGGGCTCCGCCTCCTATTACCTGTGCGATCTGCCTGGGAGCGCTTCGGTATTGGCGAAGCGCATCGATGGTGACTGTCCGGATCTGGATGGCGATGCTTTGGAAGACCTGTTGCTTTGGTTGCTGCAGGCCGATCTGGGCACCTATTTTGATGGAGTCGAGGGACCATTCGGCGAATTCATCGACGGGATTTCAAAGTGGATTCTCCAGTTTTTCAAGAATGGGAATGGTGAAGATAATCTTCTCGATTTGGCCACGAAGCTGAGGGACGCCGTCTATGAGTTCGGCACACCAAGGCAGCTTCTATTTGGTGATGTGATCGCGGCCGTTCTGAGGAAAAAGCTGGAGAATTCTGCCTGGAAGGCTTTGCCGTCATATTCCGGGTTGCCCCGCGACAAATGGCTCCATGCGCTGCAAAAGGATTCGTTCATCAAGGAACTCTGGCCTGCGCAACACCTTTTGGGTAAGGCGGATGTTCTCAAAGGTGAGTCTGCCATCGTTCAAATGCCCACCAGCGCTGGCAAAACGAAGGCAACTGAACTGATCCTTCGAAGCGCGTTTCTGGCCGAGCGCGTGTCACTGGCCATCATTATCGCCCCGTTCAGGGCGCTGTGCCATGAGATCAAGAACAGCCTTGTCGAGGCATTCCACAACGAACCCACCAAGGTGGATGAATTGTCCGATGCCCTACAGACCGACTTCGAGATTGCCGAACTCCTGGGGCACCAACAAATCCTGGTCGTAACCCCCGAAAAGCTGCTCTACGTCCTTCGGCACGCTCCGGAACTGGCTGCCCACATTGGCCTGCTGGTTTTTGATGAAGGCCACCAGTTCGACAGCGGCACCCGAGGCATCACATACGAGCTGCTCCTGACGTCGCTGCGCTCCATGATTCCCGCAGGAACTCAGAAGGTGCTGATCTCAGCGGTCATCAGCAACGCCGAGGCTGTTGGAGAATGGCTCAACGGGAAATCCAAAACTGTTGATGGACAAAATTTACTGCCAACACATCGCAGTGTTGCGTTTGCCAGCTTCATTGACCTGAAGGGGGCCGCAATTAGAACCGGATGGATGAAATATGTAAATCCTGAAAGTCCTGAAGATCTTGAATATTTTGTTCCACAAGTAATTGATAAGATTAAGCTCGAAAGGAAAAAAGGCGAGTCGCTAACCAAACCAAAATACTTCCCTAATCCCACGGAGGGGAGAGAAATAGCAATATTTCTTGGGCTGAAACTTGTTTCAAAAGGGGCAGTAGCGATCTTTTGTGGAAGAAAGGACACTGCATCTGGTCTTTGTGAGCTGGCTGCAGAACGCTTCTCGCGAAAGCTGCCTCTGGCTGCTCCTTCGGACTTTTCTGACCAGGACGAAATTTCAAGACTGATTTACCTTATCAACACGAATCTTGGATCAGAAAGTCCATCTGCAATTAGTGCTCGGATAGGCATTTTCTCCCATCATGGGAATACGCCTCATGGAATACGATTGGCAGTTGAACACGCGATGCGGCTTGAGAGCATTCGATTTGTCATATGCACGTCAACCCTGGCACAAGGGGTTAATCTTCCGATTAGGTATCTTATAGTAACCAGCGTTTACCAAGGACTAGAACGAATTAAAGTTCGTGACTTCCACAACCTTATAGGACGCGCTGGTCGTGCGGGGATGCATACCGAAGGCAGTGTATTATTTGCAGATCCTGTGGTATTCGACAAAAGGAAATCCCGCGATGATAAGTGGCGATGGAATCAAGTTAAAGAACTATTAGAACCTCGCAATTCCGAGCCCTGCGTAAGCAATCTCCTATCCATCTTCGAACCAATCAAGAGTGATGACGAGAAGTACACCATCACAATGGAGGCCCTGGATTTTGCCAAGGCCTATATCAGTGACCCTGATGAAGTTGGCAAACTGGCAGCCGACATAGCTGCTCGACACAGGAGCAAAAAATTCTCAAAGGACGGTGTCGAACGACAAATCGCCTGGAGAATCAATCTTATCTGCGCAGTTGAGAGTTACCTATTATCTCATTGGGATGAGGTAGAAAATGGTCTTTCGGAAGAAGATGTGATTCGACTGGCTGAAGAAACGCTTGCTTTCTTCCTGGCTGATGATCAGAAAAAGGAGCATATCCGCGAGTTGTTTCAGCTTCTCGCAGGGAACATCTCTGCAAACATCACTGATCCGGCTCGCCGTAAAATCTATGGCCGGACGCTTTACGGTATTCAAGATGCCCAAGCCATCGAGGGGTGGGTCCATACCAACGCCGACAGTCTGCTTTCGATTGTTGATGAAACGGACGCGCTCGATCTTGCCTGGCCATTGCTTACCCGGAATATCAACAGTGGCGTATTCACCAAGTTCGATAAGCCGGAGGTGCTAAAAGAAATCGCGCATGGGTGGATCAGTGGAAAGCCCTTCAGCGATCTCCTGAAAATCATCCGTAAGCGAAAAGCCAAGATGATATGGGGCACCCGTCGGAGAGAGTTCAAAATCGATCATGTCGTCGATGTCTGCGAAGGGACGCTCGCTTATGACGGAGCGCTCGTTGTAGGGGCTGTGTGTGAATTCATCGAAACCCTGGACCAAGATGGCACTGGAGACCTGATCAATCGTCTGCAGCTTTTTCAAAAGCGACTGAAATATGGTCTTCCGACCGAAACCACCATAGCCCTTTACGAGCTTGGCTTTTCGGACCGCGTCATTGCTCAGGATCTTGCCGCATCCCTAAACCTGGCAGCAACCCAGAAGAAGGATCTCGTGAAGGCGCTGAAAAAAGATCGGGACGGAGCCAGGGCGGTGATGGAGAAATACCCAATCTATTTCCAGGAGAGGATGAATGAACTCCTGCAGTAGAAATCCAGATCATCGACCTAGGCTATCTCGCGCCCAAGGCTGCCTACTTGGCCAGCTTGCCGGAGACGCCCTCGGCAGCCTGGTCGAGTTCCAGTCGCCGGAGGAGATCCACCGCAGCTACCCGGAAGGCGTGCGAGAACTGGCCGAAGGCGGCACATGGAACACCATTGCCGGTCAGCCGACGGATGACTCGGAAATGGCGCTGCTGCTGGCCCGGATGCTGACAGAACGCGTGTCCTACTATTCAGACGCCGCGCTTCAGGCCTATCAATTCTGGCTCGACTCCGATCCCTTTGACTGCGGTATGACCATCGCCACTGGATTGCGGGGCCGTCCGAACCCCGACAGCCAGGCCAATGGGGCCATGATGCGGATCAGCCCCTTGGGCATCTTCGGAGCCAACTACCCATTGGAAACGGTGTGCGACTGGGCCAAGCAGGATGCCGCTCTGACGCATCCAAACCCGGTGTGTCTGCAGGCCAACGCGCTTTTCACCATGGCGATTGCCCACGCCATTGCATCTGGCTGCGAAGCCGAGAAGCTCTACCAGAATATCAAACAGTGGGCTGCCGACCTGGCAGTCGACCCGGCTCTCATGGAGGCCATCCATGGGGCTGCCGAAGCTCCACCGGAGGACTACGTCCAGCAACAGGGGTGGGTGTTGATCGCGTTTCGCAATGCCCTATGGCAACTGCTCAATGCCCCGAGCCTTGAAGCTGGCGTCGTCGATACGGTCATGCGGGGTGGCGACACCGATACCAACGCAGCCATTTGTGGGGCGCTACTGGGCGCGGTGTACGGCCTGGACGCCATACCCGCCCAATGGGTCGACCGGGTCCTGAACTGCCGCCCCAAGGCCGGACATCCCGGCGTCAACCGCCCGCGACCAGAGTGCTTCTGGCCGGTGGATGCTTTGGAACTGGCTGAAGGGCTGATTGGCAGGCAAGGAGCGCTTCCATGAAAAACATCAACAGTCGGCAACTGGCCAGAACTTGGCCTTACACACGATACAAGAGTTTCGAGGCATCTCTGCGTAAGGCTGCGGAACAATGGTTCAGCGAGCGAGGATGCGAAACCCATCATAGGATGGGGTACTGTCTCGCCCGTCATGATCTGTGGCCCATGAATCTCATCTGTGAAGATGTCGCGGATTACATCCGCCAAGAACAGGAGAGACATCTCGGCGAGGATTCGTTTCCTCTGCACAAATACCTGCATCACGGGCTAAGCAGCCAGGCGATGGCCTTCAATCTTATTGGCCCCCTGATTGTGCGCAACGATCTCGGCCCATTGAAGATTGCGATTGAAAGACTCGGTATCGATTGGCCAGGTGGGGACGTCGCGGCGGTTTTTGAGCACGACGACCGTTCAGTCTTTAACGAGGACAACGGCCAACCGACGTCTATCGACATTATTCTGTCAGGCACATGTAACAGCCTCTTTATCGAAGCAAAGCTGGTGGAACGAGAATTTGGTGGCTGCTCTGTTTTTGCCGGTGGTGATTGCGAGGGTCGGAATCCGTATCCAGACCGGCTTGGCGAATGTTACTTGCACCATATCGGCAGGAAATATTGGCAGCGTTTGGATGGGCTTGGCTTTTTGGAGGCGACTCTTGTTAATGGGGCCATATGTCCGTTTGCAAACTACTACCAATTTTTCCGTGAGGCGATGTTTGCCTTTGCCAAGCAAGGGTCCTTCATATTGCTGCACGATGCAAGAAACCCGGCTTTTTTGAGGTCAACGGATGATGGGATGGCGCACGGCGGGTTGTGGCCGTTTCTATATGAGGCGATCCCGCAGAACCTACGGCATCGAGTTGGCCGATTGACCATTCAAATGGTTGTTGAAGCGATACAAGAATCGGGCGGACACCAAGACTGGATTGGGGATTTCAAGAAAAAATATGGGCTCCATTAAGCCGATCCGGGCATCATTCGATTCCCGTTTTGGGAACCGAACCGGCGTCCGAAAACCGGATTCGAAGTTGTTGCGGTTCAGCGCCAGGTATCCGGTTTTACTGCAAACCCGTTACCCTCGTCCGGTGCCGGGAAATCAGGGGAGAAATTCGTTTCTCTGGTCGGGTTGTCGGGAAGTGGTTGTGGGATATGACTTCGGCGTTTATTATCAAGGAGTTACGAGGAGCGCGAGCTTTGAGACTGTTTTGCGGTAGGTCGGCGTTCCCTCCACCAGATTAGAGTACAAAGAAGTCCAGTAAAGACCAAAAACCCCGGTGCTGACAAGGCATTCGGGGTTTTTCTTTTCCTGTAGTGTCCAGTAAAATCTATTGACATCCTGTTGTCGGTGACGGTATTTATGGCGGTATTTCAAATATACCTCCAAGGAGATACCGTCATGCCCCTAACAGATACTGCAATACGCAACGCAAAGCCGCAAGATCGACCATATAAGATGGCCGACGAGAAGGGCCTCCATCTACTTGTAAACAAGGCTGGAAAATATTTCCGGCAGGACTACCGATTCGGAGGAAAACGAAAGACCCTGGCCCATGGGGTCTACCCCAAGATGACCCTCAAGGAGGCGAGGGAGAGGAGGGATGATGCTCATCGACTTTTACAGAACGAAATCGACCCTGGGCAGTACAAGAAAGTCGCAAAGGTGAAGCAACGGGAACTACTTGAAAACAACTTCCAGGGGATTGCCCTCGAATGGTTCGTGAAAAACAAGCATGTCTGGACAGAAGGACATGCGCGAACTATCTTCAGCAGACTCGAGAACAACGTGTTCCCTTGGCTGGGATCGAAGCCGATTGCAGAGATATCGTCACCGGATCTGTTGGCAGTGCTGAGACGGATGGAGAGCAGGGGAGCATTGGAAACAGCCCACCGGGTGAAACAGATATGCGGTCAGGTCTTCCGATATGCCATCGCCACGGGGAGGGCGGAGAGGGATCCATCCTTTGACCTGCGCGGGGCACTACCTCCGACCAAGCCGCAGAGTATGGCCACTATCACGGATCTTGATAAAGTTGGTCAGCTTCTTCGAGCCATTGATGGATATGAAGGGCAACTCATCACCAAATGTGCCTTGAGGTTGGCGCCACTTGTTTTTGTCCGGCCAGGGGAATTAAGACATGCAGATTGGGCGGAAATCGACCTTGCAAAATCCGAGTGGAAAATCCCTGCGGCCAAGATGAAAATGAGGAACACCCACATCGTCCCTCTCTCCGCGCAAGCAGTTCAAATCCTCGAAGAGATCAAGCCGTTGACCAGCGAGGGTCAATATGTTTTTCCTTCTCTTCGTTCCGGCAGCAGGCCGATGAGCGATAATACTGTGTTGGCGGCGTTGCGGCGAATGGGGTACCCGAAAGAGGAGATGACCGGGCACGGTTTCCGGGCGATGGCATCTACCATCTTGCATGAGCAGGGGTGGCCGGACGAAGTGATCGAGAGACAACTGGCTCATGCAGAGAGAAGCAAAGTGAAGGCTGCCTATAACCATGCACAGCATCTACCTGAACGTCGTCGCATGATGCAGGAGTGGGCTGATTTTCTTGTTGCATTAAAAAAAGGCTATATTGATGAAAACGGATTGTAATCCTCGCCCCAGTAAACTGTTAAGGTTAAGAGATTGGTTGACGTTACCTGAATCAGCTAATTATCTATCGATAGTACTTGGAGAAGAAATTTCTGAGGTAGAACTACTACGGTTAGTATTGGATGGATTTCTTAAAATATCTGTTAATTTTGTGAATCCGGTTGTTGCAGAGCGTAGGGAATTGATTTCGGAGGATTTGAAATCAAGAATGGCTTCAGAGTGGATAAGGAAAGAAAATGAATATGATCAAGTGTATGGAGAAGAACCATCTGCTTTCTTTGAGGAAGTGCTAGCAACAATTATCAGTGCGACACCCTCAAAAATTCTTCAGGGAATTTGGGATCTACCTATGATTGGAGCTGAACGTGTATTTATAGAATATCAGCACCAAATGCTGATTGGGGGTTCTATACCAGATCGTTTAAGGCATTCGGCAAGGAGCTGTGGAACCTATGTTGAAGATATAGACGGTCAAGTATGGCAAATTTATATGTATTACAATAATAAGAAATCAGCAGAAGATAGCTTTAGATATATTCCAGCCTACTATTTGCCAGAAGATGTTGATTATGTATTTCGCAGGCAAGCATTGATTGATTTAGAAAATTATCTTTCTCAAAATTATGCTGAAAAAGAAAAAGAGCCTATTGCTCATTCAGAAAAAACCTATCTCAACATTATCGGTGCTTTTCTTGAAATTACCACCGGAACTTTCAAAGGAAAAAGTTTTAAGAGCGAAACCCAACTGCGGGACTTCATAGCGGAGAAATTTGACGATCTTCGGGGTCTTAGCCCCAGAAACACTGCTGATATATTCGCTGCGGCAAAAAGGGCAATTAAAGACGATTTAGACTGATACGGTCCTGTCTTACCTGCCTCCAATCTCTTTATTTTCACTTCCCTCCGATCAATTCACTTCACCATTGCAATTGCAACGTTGATCGTTGCAACCAGCGATGCCGCCGATTTTAGCTTGGTGTATCTGTATCCCATAGTTCAGCAACTACCTAATTCAACTAAAAAGGTTCTACTATGGGATACACAAATCAAGAAGCAGTTACCATTCTACGGCGCAGACAGGTGGAAGAGTTAACCGGGCTCTCTAGGTCGACTCTCTACCTACGCGTCCAACAAGGGACATTCTCGAAACCAGTAAAAATAGGGCCACGAGCCTCTGGCTGGCCATCAATAGAAGTGACCGCTCTCAATGTCGCTCGTATTGCCGGGGAAACCGATGAGGAGATTCGTGCCTTGGTTGTTACTCTCGAAGCAGCCCGTAAAAAAGCAAAATGATGGAGGCCGCCATGAATCTCGCAACACATTTTCCACATTTGCCAACGGCAACCACTAAAACTGACAAAAACGATGTAACCGATAGCTTAGCTAACCCTGGAGTACTGAGATGTTTATTAAAGGAGGTTCTTGAAACCGATGAAAGCGATGTAACCTACTCGTCCATTACCAATAATGATTTTCTGGTCGCCATCTTCGGGCTGTTGCCTGGTGACCAGCGGCCTGTCACCTGTTGTTTTCAGGGACACCCAGGCAAAGGTGCATCCGGTCGCTGGTTTGGCCAATCTTGGTTCTCGGGGAAGACATACTTTTCTCCTGAGGCAAATAATTACTTTAGTCTTGCTCGCTTCAGTCCTGACGGAGAGGGAAAATACCGCCGTCAGAAAAGGAACTTCGCCGCTCTCCATGCGGTCATGCTGGACGACATTGGGACCAAAGCCGAAGGACTTGACCGGTTGACACTGTCGCCATCATGGCTGCTTGAAACCAGTGCCGGTAACTATCAGGCCGGATACATCATGAGCGAACCGGTAACCGATGGTGCCATCGCTGAGAGTCTCGTCAACACGATTATTAATGCCGGGCTCTGTGATCCCGGTTCCGATAGTCCGACAACCCGATATGCCCGCCTCCCTGTCGGTGTTAATGGCAAGTTTGATCCTCGGTTCTCCTGCCGCCTTACCGGATTCCATCCTGACCGCCGCTATACTGTTCAGCAAATTGTCGACGGACTGCAGTTGGACTACAGGCAAACATCGGAAAAAGCACAGGGGAAAAGGGCAGTAACTTCGAAACAGGCTGGGAGATCAACCTCGGATGAAGAGGTCTTTGTTTCTCGTACCGATGAAAACCCTATAATTGCCTCACTCAAAGAATATGGCCTTTACATTAAGACGCAGGGTGGCGGCAAGCATGAGATTAATTGCCCGTGGCAGCATGAGCACACCGGGGGCATAGGTGGCGGTACCGCCTATTTTGAGCCGAATGAATCATTCCCAATCGGTGGGTTTAAATGCATGCATGGTCACTGTTCCGACCGCCATATGCGAGATCTGCGCGAGTACCTCGGCATCAGCACGACCGAAGCAAAGCACAGGGATATCATTCGTGTGATACCTGGTGAATTGGCTCGGATTGTTGATCTGTGCGAACGTCAAATGGCCAACATCGGCAGGTACTATCAGAGTGGTGGCCTGGTCGTTCACATCGTCACTGACCCCGGCACCAGGGAGACTACGGTTGCCAACCTTGCAATGACCGCTATTGTTCGTGCCTTGTCAAGTATTGTGTGTTTCCAGAAATTTGACAAAATGTTCAAGAGGTGGGTCGATTGTGATCCTCCAGAACGTCACTGCAAGATTCTTTGCGACACGACAACCTATCCGCACCTGTCTGTTCTGAGAGGATTGAGCCGGCAACCGTATCTGCGAAATGATGGTTCCCTGATGTCAACTCCTGGCTACGACCAGGCCACGGGTATGTTTGGAGTGTTTGACGAACGAGAGTTCCATGTCCCCCCATCTCCAACCAAAAAAGACGCAGAAAAGGCTTTAGTGGATATTGATAGCTTGCTCGATGAATTTAGTTTCAAGACCGAACATGATCGCTCTGCCGCCTTGGCTGCGATAATGACGGCGGCCATTCGCCCATCCCTATCACAAGCCCCAATGTTTCATGTCTCAGCGCCGCAAATTGCCTCGGGCAAGAGCTATCTGACTGCGCTCTTTGCTGCCTTCGTTACCGCTGTGTCCACCTCTGGTATTACCTTTCCCAGAGACGATGACGAATGCCGGAAACTACTGCTCGCTACCTTGCTCCCGGCTCCGTCCGTGATCTGCTTCGATAATCTGACCTCGGATCTGATTCCTTTCGCCAGTTTATGTACCGCCCTATCGGAGGAATATATTACGGGACG
This sequence comes from Desulforhopalus sp., assembly GCA_030247675.1. Classification (NCBI taxonomy): domain Bacteria; kingdom Pseudomonadati; phylum Thermodesulfobacteriota; class Desulfobulbia; order Desulfobulbales; family Desulfocapsaceae; genus Desulforhopalus; species Desulforhopalus sp. Next base: position 1,135,503 of record JAOTRX010000002.1, read on the forward strand.
CATTTTGGGGGTGTCGAAAACGGCTACGGTTGGCACCAGGGCGTTATTCTTGAGTAGTGGGAATAATGTCGGTCCGATTCGCGACATGGCGCGGCGGACGGTCACTATCACCCTTGATCCGGTATGCGAGACGCCGGCAACAAGGACTTTCATTAACGACCCTGTGGCACAGGTAAGGGCTGATCGTGGACGTTTCGTCAGCCTTGCCTTGACAATCGTCCGGGCATGGGTCGAAGCCGGCCGGCCCACAACCAAAGTAAAATCCCTGGCCACCTATACCGATTGGGCCGCCCTCTGTCGTCAGCCGTTACTGTGGCTCGGCTGCCCTGATCCTGCCTTCAGCATCTTCGAATCGATGGCTCATGACCCGGATCGTGAAGCATTGGGGCAGCTTCTGCAGGCATGGCAGGCTTCCTTCGGTGATCGGCCGGTTATGGTTCGAGAGGCAGCGATTTCCACCGATGTCGAACTCCGTGAAGCCATCATGGATATTGCGTCTGAAAGGGGAGAGATCAATCGTAAAAGGTTGGGCAAATGGATCAGTCGGCACGCCAGCCGGATTGTTGATGGCCGCAGATTTGAAAAAGATACCGCCAGCCGTTCGGCCGAAGCCTGGATGGTGAAAACGGTTACATCGGTTTCCTCGGTTTTCGACCATCCGTCTGAAAAAGATGTCGAAAGAGATGACACCGAGATCGTGACGGTGAGGCTATGATCCAGGCGATCATCAAGAAAGCTGCTGAATCTGGAGTAGTCATCGCCATCTCAGTCGAGGGGGCAATTGACATTACCGGACGAAAAGAGGATGTCGCCTCCTGGCTGTCAGTTCTCAGGAAAAACAAAGCAGACATTTTGGCAGCCTTGGGGGGGATGGAATCATTAACTCCTCAGAGTAGAGCCCCGCAGATAAAATCGGTTACATCGGTTTCATTGGTTTTCCAACCACCGCCTGAGAAAATCAGCGATAAGGCATCTCTACCCTCATGGACAAGCGCCCCCTCCATTGAAGCGATAACAAGGTTCAAAACCGGGTATCCGTGGATAACACTACACCTCGTCAAACTTTTAGCAGCAGGTTGGACGAGAAGAGAGTTATTCGGCCGTGGGCGTCATCGTTGGCCCATTGGTGACTGGGGAGCTGCGTGGGTTTTGCCTTTTGATCAACCGGAAAAAATTCCTGGCATTGGACGCCATGGGGAAATCGTTTTTACCTTCCCAAATTGTCATGGCGAACTGGCGCAGCAAACGGCGTGGCCTGTGAAGCTGTTATCGAAGGATCAGCGGGGATAAAAATGTTATCAAGACAAGTTGAGGGGAATTGCCTGAAAGCCAATATCCCCCAGGCCTCTGAAAGAATTATTGGTCATGAAGGTTTAATATGACACCCCAAATAGCTTATTAATTTCGGTAAAATCGGAGAGAAAAAATGGGTGGGCAGGGTAGCGGTCGGCACCATTACATTGGCGCCAGGGATACAACAGATGAATATCGGCAATTGGATGTTCGGTGTTTTCAGCGGGAAGGGTTGTTGACACCAGGCCTATCCTTTTGCTGTCAGTGGTCATACCGCAGGGGAATAATAGCTTCAATCGGGGTGCGAGTTGAATTGGACCGAATCATCCTGACTTACCGATACCAGAGTGCCGGTCAGGAGAGACAGGACAAGGAATATTTTGTGTTGATTGACTGGATGGATTGCAATTATGGCGGCAAGCGAGCCTGGTTCCGATGTCCGGTTGCTGGCTGTGGCCGCAGGGTGGCTATCCTGTATGGTGGATCCATCTTTGCCTGCCGGTGTTGCCATCGTTTGGTCTATCAGAGTCAAAGAGAGAATATGATTGACCGAAAGGCTGGCAAGGCCGGAAAGATTCGGAAACGATTGAAGTGGCAAGCGGGCATCTTAAATCACACTGGCCACAAGCCAAAGGGGATGCGTTGGAAGACCTATTGGCGGCTTCATTCCGAGCATCATAATCTGAGCCAGGCGGCTTTCGCTTTGATGCTTCAGAGTTTGGGGCTTGAGAGCAAACGATAGTCTGTTTCGCAAAATGTGATCAAAAGAACAGAAGGAAATCCGTCAGGCCCTTTATACCTTTTGTGCTGGTTCAACGGGAATTTGAGCCTTTCGGCGTTTCTGTTAACATACTCAAACGGAGATTGAGTGACCGCCGTCGCTAGCAATGAAGCGATGAAGGGGACTCAATCCCAAAGGCTTCTTTGTCGTTTCGTTGAAAAAGTGGGTAACCATCGGCAGGATTTCTGCCATTAGTGCTCGTCAGATTCCTCAAAATGAATGATTACTGCGGGTGCATCCTGCAGAGCAACCAATTTCACGCCGTTAGTAGGGCGTACATTGGCGCAGTTGGCTGGGTCGAAGATTAAGCGCACCTCGTACATGTAACCGTTTTCAAGGCCCGAGACAAGCGCGAGTATAAAATCACTGCCGCGCTGCTTCGCCCGCTCAAATTCGTTATTGGATAGCTCAACCTGGGTTTGCGGACCACGCGCAGTCGCTTTCATTTCCACAAAACGCTCCCAATCAAAGACACCATCCGCTCCAACGCCATGACGGTTCCGAAAATCTAGCAATTGCTGATCCGGTGAAGTGTTCAGCGCTTGCACGAGAATTTCCCAGCCACGCTGTTCCAGGTCGGCATTCGTGTAAGCCGTCGCTGAAACTGGATTTGCCGACTCATTTGTATTGCCTATCTCCGGTGGACTGGATTTCAAACCTCTTTTCCCGCCATTTGGTTTCGTCAGGATTTTTAGTTGCGTCTTGCCCTGTTGCACTGTAGCGCCAACGACCGGTCCTGCCGATTCTTTCAGCGTCCGCATCTTAATCGCTGAATTTCGACTCTTTGGCGGCGTTATATTAATTTTGCTCTTTGGGCCAGCATTGATCGCAGTCGCTGTTTCCTGCATTGCTTCTGCGCGCTTCTCATCGCTCGCAAGCCGTATCTCTTCAGCAGCCGTTTCGCAGCTTTTTTGCCACGCTAACGCCCATTCACAGTCGATGCGACGCCGAACCCCTGGGGGGAAAAACGAAGCGAGAACCCTGCCACCGTAGTCGCGGCTTCCGATAGTATCTTCGTGGAAATAGAACGAGGGTGGACTTTTTCGCACGAGTGCCTTCACTGACAGCAACACCCCACCCGGCGGCAAAACCGTCGAATTCGCCCGCACTGGAATCTTATTTTCATAAACAAACAGCGGTATGGCCTTGAGTTGATCCCAACCCACAGAAATCATGTCGCGCATGGCGGGCGCGCTACGAGCAAGTTCCGCGGACAGATGGTCAACGGCATGACAAAAACGCAGACGCATTTGTTCGCCCCGCTCGAACGCTTCTTCTCCGACCTTCTTGACCGTAAGATCAGGGTTGAGTATCTCGATCGCCAACATTCCTATCAGATTTGGAAAATCATGCACCTCACAAGGTGGCTTCCAGCATCTTAACGATGACACATTCCCCACCAGTTCGTCACGCAACTCAGTATTCTCGACACAGAATACAGGGCGTGCGGAAGTCCACTCCCCATTACAATAAAGAGGCAGGTTGCGAAGTTTCTTCCGATGCTTGCGCTCCGCTGCATCAACGAGACCCTCCATATAGCGATAGACATCCATCAGGGCCGCTTCGACATTTGCCCCGTATGGCTCTTGCGCCAAATCACGACAGAACTGAATGCAATCGTCAATGTTTGGCTCGGCCACATCAAGCACAACCCAAAGATTGTCGCAGAGCGTACCACTCGGCACAAACTTTCGCCGGCCATGGAATATATCCATGCCTCTCATAACCTGATCCGGTCTCCTCCAATTGCGATCACCAATATAGATTAGGCCGTCGCCATCCAGAAACCTGAGCCGTAGTTCCTGAACTGTTATCTCGCCGATGCGCGTACTGAAAGTGGCGCCCTTTGGGCAATGCTTAGCAATTGCCCTATAGATCTGAAAAATCTGCGCACTATCCATAACTTTGTTGCAGTCACGCAGCTCTTCAAGTCGCGTCAACAGATCGCCGATGCGCACGTCGGTGATCAGATGCAAAGCGGCCACGAGACCGTCATGAACATCCTTGCGCAAAACATCGCAGGCAAAGGTTTGATAGATGGTCTGTGTCTCTGGCGTCCGCAGAACTGCAAAGCGCGGTTCCACCAACTCGCCGCGCCCGACGGCAATCCACTTCGTATCTCGCAGATCATTGAGCCAAGCCGCAGTTACGTCGCCACGCTTGTATATATATTTGATAGCGACGTGCTGCGCCGGGACACTCATTAGACCAGCATAAATTCGCTCCCAGTTCCGTGAAAGAGTCCGTAGAAGTGCTGGACTACGTTTTTTCGTATCGCGTTTGCTAATTTTCTGAAGGCTTCTTAGGACATGGCTTAAGTCCGGTGAGAGCAAATCATATTCAACCTGCTCTGCATTTCGCTGCCGAAGCTCTGTCATGCGCGTAGGACTGCCTCCACGGACACGTTCTTCCGAGTGCATTATGCGAGGCGCTGTCTCAGCCCCCAAGAGGGTCAGAAAACGATGGGGACCGCGCGACACCGAACCATCAACACGCTTGCGTTTCGCCCAACGCCCTACGTTTGTCTTTAAAACAGCCTTGTACTTCGCATCAATCCACGGAATATTGGGAGTCACTCCAGCCGCATCCGACCAGGTTGCATTCTCACCATCGATCGTCTTGCAAAGGTAGCTTTCCGAGAGCGTCACCTTCTGTCGTAAAGGCTTTCCAGAATGGTACAAATAACCGTCGAGTAGCAGCACTGCGCCTACCTTCGGCCCTAACCGACCGGCTTCCGAATCTGGTACATCATCAAATCGATCCCGCATTTCACGCAACTCTTCGTCGGTGATTTCAAATTTTTTACCTTTGAAATACTCGGCGAAAGCCGCAAGCTCAGTTACTGCATCGAGATGGATTTTAAAGGCTGCGTTGGACGTCAGCCATGCAATGACTTTCTTGCCAGAATCGCTTTCTCCATAGGCGGAGTGCAATCGTTCCAAGAGACTCCAACGCGCCGCAAACGCAGACGGCGCAGCATCATACACAAGAGGCCTATCGGTAGCGTTCGCTGCCTCGCAAGCCACCGCCATGTTGCGATCAGATAGAAGGAACGCTTTATTAAACAACTCATTAGCTGGATGGTGGGCAACTAAACGCGATCCTGCCTCTCCCCACCATTTAACAGGCTTGTCGAGGAACATCCCGTTTCCAAGCGACTCTAGAAGTTCTCCCGTGCCTACTACTGTTGAGACACCCAGCGCATCCATCACTTTGCGCCAGCGCCCGTTGTTGTCACGCGCATCATCATGGAGCGCGTACCTATCCTTCACCATTCCCTCGATGTCCGCATCATTCAAAAGGCCACTTAGCGTCTCATCCTCGTACACAACTTCTTTTAGTGTTGGCTTCGCTCCAGGCAAAGCCAGTACAGCCGACTCACCTAACCAATTACGCACTTTTTGAAAAGCATTTGAAAAATGTCCGGTTAACCAAGGATCGTTTTTCTCACCAACACAATCGTCCTTAAGTGGCACCAGCGACCACGCAGTTTTCGGATCCAAGGCTAGTAAGCCAGCGGCAATATTGGCAACCACCTCGGAGGAACGGTCGATCAGCCAATCATTCCAGGGATTCTCAATGAGAGCTTCGCGAGAAGTGCTTGGATCGAATTGTGCGTCTAACGAAAAAGGCAGCGATATTGACACCTGTGTACGAAAGCCGATGAAGAGACCTGGCGGCGTCTGCCCATCGGCGAATGCGACTGAGATGTCCGTTGTCTCGCTCCGCGCCTTATGTGCCGGATGCAGGTGAGATGGCACTTCGAACGTCGCCTGCCAAATCGTCCAGCGGACGCTAGGTCCATCCACACGCCGGGATTTCAGATTGATAATTGCAGGATTATGTCGTGTGTATTCGGCATCTATCCACGACGAAAAAGACAAAGCGCGTTCACTGCGCGTTTTCCCGTCCGGCTCGCACCATCGAAAGCGGCTAACGGATGCCAGGAACAATAGGTTGTCATGGTGCCATGTTTCGAACCATGCATGGAGGGCATCTTCCTCGAACGCTTTGTTCAAATGTACAACTAGCATAGTGTCTTGCACGGGATCATAGAATCCGGGCATGGCGGCTTCTGCCTGGATCCAGTCAAAGTTCAACAAATCTCCAGAGAAATGATAAGGCGCAGAATGAATAGCAATTGAATCCGCAATGCGGTTAAGAGTCTTCAATCCGATGCCGAAGCGCCCGCGCTGATCTGTGCGCTCAGTCTTGGTTGTTAGATAGGGAAGCGCCATCCCAAGCACATTGTGGCACGTCACCGGCTCTCCGTTATGCACGATGAGCAACTGCCGCCCATCCGGTATATTCCTTAAGGAGAAGCGTACTTCGGTGGCACGTACGTCATCCGCATTCTGGATAATCTCGATGATCCCTTGAAACTGCGCAACCGCCAGATCCTCTGCGCCCGCCGCAGCTCTGCGCATCATCTTCTTAATAAGACCCTTTGATGATTTCAGTATCCCGACAGAGGCATTGATCATGGCACGCGCAAAAGCATGCGTACGCGGATCAATGATCGTTTTAGCCGCCGGCTCGTCTTCCCAGATTAGACGCGCGGCCTCCTCACCTCTTTCGGAGTCGAGATGCTCTGTGATGTGCCAAGATTTATTGAGAACTGTCATATGATGATAGGTAAGTTATCAAAATGGTGATTAGAGGTTCCGGGGCGATTCAGTCGAAGCCAAATGTGGATACTGAATCAGTCTCGGCTGATAACAATTTTTGGACTCACCTTATTCTTCCTGCACGATTTTGTAACTGTGATTATGAGCATATTCGTTATTTTCAAGTCTTGAAAAACTCCTCCAGAATCCATTAACTAAAATGATTTGCCATAAATAGAAGTCGTGGTAGGGTATTGTCTTTAAAAAGGGGTATGCAATTGGGGTGGTCCCCAACAACGGAGAGACAAGATGATCTGCTGCCACCTGGCCCTGCTTATAGGCAAGAACAAAATGAGCATATGCGACGTGATTCGCGAAACCCGGCCTGAGTCGCATACCGTCACTCTAATGCATAAAGAAAAGGTGGATCTGGAAGCGAGAGACGCGCTCAGCGCGCTGTTTCTTTGTGAGTTGGGCGACCTGCTGGAGCGACTGGTAGATATTGCCGCAAATGAGCCGGAACATGGAGCCTCGAATCCATGACATCACATTCCCCATCTACGAATTTTGGCTTTCTCGCAGAGCATGATTCGCTGTTTGTCGAGTTGGCAACAGCAGCTGAGCGAGCCTTTGCCGGCGACCCCAATACCACGCTAATCAAGTTGCGCCAACTGGGCGAAGCACTGGCGCAGCATATTGCGGTGTTGGCCGGGGTGGATTTTGACGAGCAGACCTCGCAGGCCGACCTGTTGTACAAAATCAGTCGCGAACTCAAGTTAGAGCCTGTGGTGCGCGAACTGTTCCATACCCTTCGAATTGAAGGCAACAAGGCCATTCACCTATTTAAAACCCGACACAAGGAAGCCGTCAGCGGCCTGCTGGTAGCTCGCAAGCTTGCCATCTGGTTTCATCAATCTTTTGGCAAAGCGGGCACCAGCTTTAAGACCGGGCCTTTTTTGCCACCGCCTGATCCCAGTGAGCAACTGCGCAACTTGCAGGCAGAAATCGCCAAACTCAGGAACGATCTTCAAAAAGCCAATATTGATCTGGATTCCAGCCAGCAGCTCAACGAGCTAATTGCTCAAGAGAAAGATGAGTACCAGGTACTGGCGCTGACCATGGACTCGGAAGCCCGAGCTCTGTCCCAGCAAGCCGCCGCGCACGAAACGGCACTGAGCAAACAGCAGCAGGATTACGAAACCAGGATCACAACCCTGCAGGCTCAGCTTGCCACACAGGATGACCAGGCCCAAAAAGCACACCGCCAGCAATTGAACCACAATACGAAGGCAGCCACACAGCATATTGTGTTGGACGAAGCTCTCACCCGTATTCTGATCGATCTGCAGCTGATCGAAGCGGGCTGGCAGGCCGATAGCGAAGCGCTCACTTTTAAAAATGGTACCCGCCCGGAAAAGGGCAAAAATATTGCCATTGCCGAATGGCCGACCGAGTACAGTGGTGAAAAGGGCCGCGCCGACTATATCCTCTTTACCGGACTCACCCCCATTGCGGTTGTCGAAGCAAAAAAAGAAAACACCAATGTGGCCGGTAAGATCCCGCAGGCAGAGCGATACAGCCGCGGACTAACCGTCACCCCGCCACTGCAAGGAACATGGGATCTGGCAGGCCGGACCAATGCCTGGCCCGATGAAAAAGACGGGTATTACAAAGTGCCTTTTGTTTATTCCTGCAATGGCCGTCCATATGTACCGCAACTGGCCGAACAATCAGGCACCTGGTTTCGTGATGTGCGTCATCCCGCCAATACCAAGCGGGTACTTCCTAGCTTTCACACTCCGGAAGGCTTACTTGATCAGTTAAAACGGAGTAAACAAGCCGCGCTGGATAAACTTAAATCCGAACCGTTCGGGTATTTAAAACTGCGCGATTATCAGCAGAAAGCAATTATTGCCGTTGAAAACATCTTGGCTAAAGAGAGTCGCACGGCGTTACTGGCCATGGCCACGGGCACGGGTAAAACCCACACCATCATTGGGCTGATGTACCGATTTCTCAAGGTGGAACGGTTCAAGCGTATTCTGTTCCTGGTGGATCGCACCGCACTGGGCCAGCAGGCGATCGATACTTTTAACGAAGCGCCGCTGGAGCAGAACCATACTCTGTCCAAAATCTACAACGTGGCGGCACTGGGAGACATGACCGCCGAGGCTGAAACCCGCGTCCAGGTGTCTACAGTGCAGGCTATGGTCAAGCGCATCTTTATGAGCGACACCCCACCGCCGGTGGATCAGTTCGATTGCATTATTGTCGATGAGGCCCACCGCGGTTACACGCTGGATCAGGAGATGACCGAAGGGGAACTCGCAACCCGCGATGCCAGCCAGTACCTTTCCAGTTACCGTCGGGTACTGGATTATTTTGATGCCGTTAAAATCGGCATGACTGCCACTCCAGCAAAGCATACCAGCGAGATTTTCGGCAAGCCGGTCTACATCTACTCCTACCGCGAGGCCGTGGCCGAGGACTGGCTCATCGACCACGAACCACCCATTCGCTATGAAACTCTTCTCAGCCAGAACGGCATTCACTTCACCAAGGGTGAAAAAGTCAGCGCCATCAACACCCAGACCGGTGAAGTGGTAAGCGCCGAACTGGACGATGAGCTCAATTTCGAGGTAGATGCCTTTAACCGCCGGGTGATCAACGAAAACTTCAACCGCGTCATCTGTCGTCAACTGGTGCAGGAACTTGACCCTTATGGCGACGAAAAGACCATGATCTTCTGCGCAACCGACCTACACGCCGATATGGTCAAGCGCCTGCTCGACGACGCCTTTCAAGATCTCTACAACGGTGAATACAACCAGGCCGCCGTAGCCAAGATCACCGGCCAGAGTGACAAAGTCGAACAATTGATCCGCCAGTATAAAAACGAACGCTACCCCAGCATCGCCATCACCGTCGATCTGCTCACCACTGGTATCGATGTGCCGAAAATCTGTAACCTAGTGTTTATGCGCAGGGTCAAATCGCGCATTTTGTACGAACAGATGATCGGCCGCGCCACCCGCCGCTGCGACGAGATCGGCAAGACCGTGTTCCGCATTTACGACCCGGTGGATATCTATGCCGCGCTCAGCGATGTCAACACCATGAAGCCGCTGGTGAAAGACCCCAACATCACCATCGAACAACTGGCGGCCGAACTCACTGCCCCCGGGCACCTGGAACGTGCCTTGAATGCGCCCGGTGACACCCCCGGCCAAAGCCATGCCGATGTGGTGCTGAGCCAGCTCAGCCAGAAGGTGATGCGGATTCTGCGCAAAGCCGGGAAAAAGGCCGAAAACAAACCCGCGCTCAAGCAAAAGTTGAATGAGCTGCATGAGAGTTGGGGAGTGGAGCCGAAAAACCTGCATACACACCTGCGCTCCCTTGGTCCTAAACAGGCCTCCACTTTTTTAACACAGCATAGCGGGCTGCTCAATCAACTGGGCGAAGTGAATCAATTACTTGGTAGCGAATATCAGCCGCTGATCTCCCAGCATCACGACGAACTTCGTGAACGAACGCAAAGCTATGGCGTGCATCAGAAGCCGGAGGATTATCTCGACAGTTTTAACCGATTCATCAAAGAACAACTCAACCAAAGTGCGGCGCTGGTTGTGGTGGTCACTAAACCACGCGATCTCAGCCGCGAACAACTCAAGGAAGTCAGGATGCTACTGGATGGCGCAGGCTACAGCGAGGCCAAACTGCAAAGCGCCGTGCGCAATCAAACCAATCAGGACATTGCCGCCAGCATCATCGGCCACATTCGCCGGGCCGCCCTGGGCGAACCCTTGGTTCCCTTTGCACAGCGGGTTGCCCAGGCCATGCAGCGCATTTACCAAGACCACAACTGGCAACCGGCCCAGCGCAAATGGCTGGAGCGACTGGCGAAACAACTGGTTCATGAAGTGATTATCGACCGCAAGTTTGTCAACAGCCGCTTCGCCGAACAAGGCGGCGCCAAACAGCTGGATAAAGTGTTGGGCAATCAGCTGGATACGGTTCTTGATGAACTCAGTGAGACCATCTGGTTGCGGAAAAGTGCCTGATGGCATGCATAAAAAAATACATTCCCTATACATGGGAAATATCTTATGTATAGTTTTTTTATTTTTTTATACATATAACATCTCACATACATAGAAAAGGGCAAATATTTATATGCTTGGTTCACTTCCAATGCTGCCACTGGCCAACATTGAACAATGGGAAACGCGCGCGGTCTTGAAAAAATCTGCCGAAGCGCACCGTTACCTGGCAGAGCTAAAGGGAGTTGCGGCCAGCATTCCCAATGAAGCGATATTGATTAACACCCTGTCACTCCAGGAAGCCAAAGATAGCTCAGAGGTAGAGAACATTGTCACAACCCATGATGAGCTGTATAAGGCCAACCTGTTTGAAGAGGCGGTCACCAACCCTGCCACCAAAGAAGTGCAAGACTATGCCTTTGCCTTAAAGCAGGCGTTTGCCACGGTGCGACATACAAAGTTGATCCGTTTGAGTGATATTCTCACAGTGCAACAGTATTTAGAACATAACAGTGCAGGCTTGCGCCGCCTGCCGGGCACCGACCTAAAAAATACCCGTACCGGTGAAGTGGTCTACACGCCGCCCCAGCATCCGGATGACATCATCACTCTGATGGAAAATCTGGTGCAGTACATCAATGACGACAGCCTATGCGATGCTGACCCCTTAGTCAAAATGGCACTCATTCATCACCAGTTTGAAAGCATTCACCCCTTTTACGACGGTAACGGCCGGACTGGACGTATCCTCAATATTCTGTATCTGGTGGCCAAAGATTTGCTCAACCTGCCGGTTTTGTACCTAAGCCGCTTTATTATTCGACACAAGATCGATTATTACGCGCAGTTGCAGCAGGTAAGGGATAGCAATGACTGGGAACCCTGGCTGTTGTATATGCTCGACGGCATTATCGATACCTCCCAAAACACCATCTCGTTGATCACGCAGATGAAGGTCCTGATGAGCGATGTCAAACACCGCATGCGCGAGCAATTACCTAAAATCTATCGTCAGGACTTGCTCAATAACCTCTTTAACCATCCTTATACCAAAATAGAATTTCTGGTCGAAGACCTGGGGGTTACACGCATTACCGCCACGAAATATTTAGAACAGCTGGTCGAACGCGGCTTTTTGCAAAAGCAGAAAATCGGCCGGGCAAATTATTACATTAACGAGCCATTGTGTGTGCTTCTTGTGGCACATGGCTAACTGGGATAGCATAGAGAACACCATGACCAATAACGGCATTGTCCAAAAACTCTGGAACCTCTGCGACGTCCTGCGTGACGACGGAATCAACTATTCAGATTATGTCACTGAATTGGTGCTGCTGCTTTTTATCAAGATGGTGCATGAAAACACCGAAGCAGGCACCTTGAAAAAACACCCGCTGCCCGTAGGCTGTCGCTGGACCGATTTAAACAGTAAATCCGGCATCAACCTGCTCAACGCTTACAAAGCCATCTTGCTGGCCCTTTCTACCGGTAAGCGGCTTGTGGCTGACCCTAAAAATCCAGGACAAACAACAGAGGTTCAGGTCCACAACGACCCGCTGATCAGCGCCATTTATGCCGATGCGCAAACTCGCCTGCGCGAGCCCCGCCATCTGGAACAGATCATAAATCGTTTTGACGAGATCAAGGACTGGTTCAGCGCCGCCAAAGATGGCCTCGGCGATCTGTACGAAGGCTTGCTGGAGAAAAATGCCTCTGAGACCAAATCTGGCGCCGGGCAGTACTTTACCCCACGAGCATTGATCAACAGCATGGTGCGCTGCATCAAGCCTAAGATCGGTGAAGTGATTCAGGACCCTGCTGCCGGTACCGCCGGCTTTCTGGTCGCAGCCGACCAGTATATGCGCAGGCAGAGCGATGACTATCTCGATTTATCTGCCAAAGACGCCGCCTTTCAGAAAAACAAGGCCTTTGTCGGCATCGAATTGGTGCCCAACACGCGTCGCCTTGCCTTGATGAACTGCCTACTCCACGGCATGGAAGGGGACAACGAAGGTGTAGTGTATCTGGGCAATGCTCTGGGTAAAGTGGGCAAAGCCTTGAAACCCGCCGATATCATCCTCGCCAATCCACCCTTCGGCACCGGTAAGGGGGGCGAGGCCAGCAACACCCGTGACGACCTCACCTACAAAACCAACAACAAACAGCTAGCCTTTCTGCAGCATATCTATCGTAATCTCAAACCCGGTGGCCGCGCCGCTGTAGTCCTGCCCGATAACGTGCTGTTTGAAGCCGGTGTCGGCACCGACGTGCGCTGCGACCTGATGAACAAGTGCAACCTGCACACCATATTGCGCCTGCCTACCGGCATCTTTTACGCTCAGGGGGTAAAGACCAATGTGCTCTTTTTCACAAAGGGCAGCGTGACCGATAAGTATCAGGAAGAGAACTGCACTGAAAAAGTCTGGTTCTATGACCTGCGCACCAATATGCCCAGCTTCGGCAAACGCACCCCCTTTACCGAAAGCCATCTGGAACCGTTTGAAAGAGTATTCGGTAACAAGCCAGACGGCACCAGCTATAGAGCCGAAGGCGAATACAGCTTTAATGCCGAAGAAATTGAGGTGGACAAAAACGCTGCTGAAGAAAATCAAGGTGTCGATGACAATCTCGCTCGTAGCCGCTGGCGTTGCTTCAGTCGTGAATGGATTGCTCAAACCAAAGGGGATTCGCTCGATATCAGCTGGCTCCAAGACAAAGACAGCATCAATGCCGCCGGTCTGCCGGAGCCGGAGGTATTAGCAAGGGACGCAAAGGAAGAACTGGAAGCGGCCTTGGCGGAGTTGGATGGATTGTTGGCGACGCTTGAGGGGGCGGAGTAATGAGTGAAGGGATTCCTGAGGGGTGGCTAAAGACGCAATTAGGATCAATAATTGAGCTCAAATATGGCAAATCTCTTCCGGCCAAAACTAGAGACGGTGACGGATACCCAGTATACGGGTCGAATGGCATAGTCGGTGCGCATTCCAAGCCTCTTGTTGAAAAGGGAGGGTTGATTATTGGGCGGAAAGGTTCTTATGGGGAAGTTCAGCTTTCGGAAAAACCTTTTTTCCCAATTGACACAACGTACTTTGTTGATGAGCTTTACGGCCAACCCATTAAATACTGGTTCTATCAAGTTAAAAGCTTACCGTTGACAGAATTAAACAGATCTACTGCAATTCCAGGATTAAACAGAGATGATGCATACAAACAGGAAGTAATACTCCCCTCCCTAGCCGAACAAAAAGTTATCGCCGATAAACTCGACACCTTGCTGGCACAGGTGGAAAGCACCAAATCCCACCTCGAACGCATCCCAGAGATACTCAAACGCTTCCGCCAATCCGTCCTCGCCGCCGCTGTGAGTGGCAATTTGACGAAAAAGTGGAGGGAAATATATAGACCAATTTCAGTAAACTATTCTGTTCTAGCTAAAGAAGAAAGAAGGCTTAAAGGTATTCGCGAAACAAAACACAACAAACAAAAACAAATTGAAAACGAACCTTTTGCTATTCCTAGCAGTTGGCAATGGACTCGACTTGGTCACATAGCTTTAAAAATCACAGATGGAGCACACAATACACCAAGCGTTTTGCCACAGGGTTACCCATACCTAATGGCAATGGATTTAACAGGTGGTCATTTAGATTTTTCGGCGAAAAGATATATTTCTGAAAAGGAGCATAGAGAATTGTTTCTAAAATGTTTACCAGAAGTGGGCGACTTACTTGTGGTTAACATTGGTGCTGGAACAGGAAACAATGTGCTAATCGATGTTGATTTTGAGTTCAGTTTTAAGAATATAGCAATAATTAAGAAGCCAAGTTTTGTAGCTGCTGAATACCTGAAATATTTTTTTGATGCGCAAAAGCAAAGGATTTTTAATGAGCAAACCCGAGGGGGAGCTCAACCATTTTTAAGTTTGACAATTCTAAATGATATACCGTTCGCATTGCCACCAACAGAAGAGCAAGCAGAAATCGTTCGCCGCATCAAAGAACTCTTCTCATTTACCGACTGCATCGAACAAAAAACCAAGGCCGCCTTAGCGCGAGTGAATAGTCTTGCCCAATCCATCCCCGCCAAAGCCTTTCGCGGGGAACTCACCGCCGATTGGCGTGCCGCCAACCCGGGTTTAATCAGTGGCGACAACAGCGCCGAGGCGTTACTGGCAAAGATTAAAGCTAAGCGAGAGACATTGAATAAGCGGCCTAAACCCAAACGCACCGGCACAATAAAAAAGACAGGTAGAAACATGAGTGAGCAAATAATTAAAGTGATTGAAGCGTTAAAACAAGCGGGAGAACCGTTGAGTGGCCAACAATTATTAGCCGCAGCCGGTTATCCCAGCGACAGCAGCACCGACCAGTTAGAACAGTTCTTTTTGGATATTCGTGATGCTCTTATGCTGGACAAAAATATTGTGAAACTGGAACGCAGCGACGATGGCCAGGATTGGTTTGCCGTGGCCGATGCCGTATAACAGTAACTAAGGAAGGCTAATGAAGGTCGACAAACTCCATATTCGCTCGCGTTTTAAAAACCTGGCAAACGTGTCCGTCGATTTTGATGAAGACCACCTGATGACGGTAGTAATAGGCTGCAACGGTTCGGGAAAATCTAATGTGCTGGAAGCCTTGGTGGCCATATTCCGCAATTTGGACTTAGGCGAAGCGCCGCCCTTTTCCTACCATCTGATTTATCGCCTTGGCCAAAAACCCAAGCCCAACCAGTCAAGTGGTTCCTGGCTTGAAATCACCATTGATGCCGATCCAGAGAGAGGCAATCTAGCGAAGCAGTACCAAGTGAGCGTACTGGATTTATTACAACCACAGCCTACGAATTTGTCGGGTGAAAAGCCCATTGGAAATCCTGTCCCCTTTTCCAAGATAAAACGTGATAAAGCAGGTAATGCGCCTTATTTGCCCAAATATGTTTTTGCCTACTATTCCGGCCCAAGCGACCGATTGGAGAACTACTTCAAAAAGCACCGCGCTGATTTTTACCGCCGATTATTGAAAGACGAGCTGGACCTTAAAGGTGATATCCGCCCGCTATTTTATGCAAAGCCTCATCATAGCCAGTTTGTGCTCCTGGCGTTCTTTTTGTCTGAACAAGACAGCATGGAAAAAGCGTTTTTGCGCGAGCACTTAGGCATAGAAGGCTTAGACAGCATTCATTTTGTAATGCGCCAACCGGGCTGGGCTAAACAAAAAGGCGAGCTGTTCTGGGGTGCGCGTGGTGTGGTGCGTCGTTTTTTGGATGAGTTAATCAAACACACCTTGTCACCAGTCAAGGTCACCCGCCAGGAAGATACCTCGCTGACCGGCAGCAACGTGCGGAACGAATTCTTCCATCTGTTTTTGCCCAATTTAGAAGCTCTGCGCGATTTCGCCAGGGGTCTCAGTGCTGATGAGCTCTTTAAAATGCTGGAAAGTACCCTGCTTTCAGAAATTATTTCGGAAGTTAGCATCCGCGTAAAAGTGGTTAGTAGCAATGACCCGCTTACTTTCCGCGAACTAAGCGAAGGTGAACAGCAACTCCTGACCGTTCTCGGCTTGCTTAAATTCACCGGCGGCAAAGATTCACTGTTTCTGCTGGATGAACCTGACACCCACCTCAACCCGGCATGGGCGGTAAAATACCTTAAATTCCTGCGTGACTTTGTTCCCAACCACGAAACCAGCCATTTGCTGATGGTCACCCACCACCCACTCGCCATAGCCGAACTGCAAAAACAACAGGTACAGGTTATGTGGCCGGATGAGAAACACCATGTTCATGCGCATGAACCGGAAGAAAACCCCCGAGGGATGGGCATTAATCTTATTCTGCGCAGTGACATGTTCGGGCTCAAAACAACGCTTGACGATGATACCAACCAAAAACTCTCGGCACGCAATGGACTTGCCGCGAAAGAAGTGCTATCAAAAGATAAGATTGTCCGTGAAGAAGGATTTCCGCCTGAGGATGACGAGGAATATCTAACAAGACTGAATAGCGAGTTGGACAAACTCGGTTTTAATCTTGCTACCGATGATCCGGATTATTTCGATTTCCTACGCAAAAAATACCACCAAATGCAAAAGGAGGGTATTTGATGCGCTGGATTTGTAAAGACGATATTGAACAGTGCTTAACGCAGGCCTGGCGTGAAACGGCGGCCCAAGCCAAAGCTGAACTCATTGCCGCACCCGATCAAGAAGCCAGAAAAGCGATATTGAAGAGAATTGCATCATCTGACGTTTGGCGGGATTTTTATAAACTTTTACCGGAAGCACTTAAAAAGAAATGCTGGTATTGCGAAGCTGAAGATATTCGTGCTGACATGCCTGTTGATCACTTCCGCCCTAAGAACAAGGTAGAAGAAGCACCTGAACACGACGGCTATTGGTGGCTTGCTTTCGATTGGGAAAACTATCGCTGCGCTTGTACCTTCTGCAATAGCCGCAGAAATTTTGAGGAAACTCAAGGTGGTAAGGCGTGCCGGTTCCCATTGGAAAATCCAGAATTACGGGCCGTTACACCAGCAGATGAAGAAAAGCTTCGTCTTGAACGCCCAAGCTTTCTCGATCCGTTTAATCCAGACGACGAGAAGCTTTTGTGGTTTGATAATGACGGTAGGCCCATACCTAAGCCCGAAGCTAATGTAGAGCAAACCCGAAAAGTCGAGAATTCAATTGATATATTTCATCTGCAAGAAACTCGTATAGTTCGAGCCAGAAACAAGATTCGACTTGAAGTTGAAAAACAGGTCAAGAAAATCAGAAATAATGATGATGTACAGAACGCAAAAATGGAATTGCGAAGAATGGTCAGGGATACCGAAAAACTTTCTCGTGCCTCAGTCATTTATTTGCGCGCGCACAGAGAACTTCCTGAAGTAAAAGAAATTTTAAGCTTGGATTGATTGCCACTGGGGGCTTCCGGCCATACCGGGAAACAGAGCATTGAGGACCGCTATTTTCGTTTTCTTGGTTCGTAATAGAGGCTTGCAGGAGTAAGGTACCCATGGCTGCCAATCCCCAGAGTTTTTTTCGTTTCGCTGCCCGATATTACCCGCTCCTGTTGGATCTCTTCTACCGCCGCGAGGGTTTTACTGAGGCCGATTTACGGAACCTGATTGAAGGCATTGCCTCCGAGGGTGATCCTGGCCCGATGACGGTGATCGATCAACTGCTTTCTTTCAGCATCATCGAGCCCATTCCTGATGCTACTGCCACCTTTGAGCTTACCGCGCCGGTTCAGAATCTTCTCTCCTTTCTCCTGCGCGAGCACCGCCTCACGTCCACCAAGGTACTCCAAGTCTACCTGACTGATCTGGGGGAACTGCGTGAGGAGCTCGATGGCGCCGCCCGTCAGAATCTCGGGCATCAGGCTGCCCGGGCGCTGAACGACATCTCGCAGCTGATTGAGCGGATTCGTCAAGACTCGCATAGCAACCGTGAAGCGATTATCGGTGAGGTGATCAAGCTGAAGTCCAACCGTGATCGGCGTACTACCCGAGAACGGTTTGCCATAATTAACCACTTGTGGAGTCGTTATCTGGAGCCGCTGCGCGATCTTATCGATGTGAAAAAAGCGATGGATGCAAGTCTCGATGATTTAGACCGCAGCCTGACCGTAAATGGCAGGACATTCGCCCTTGATGGAGCGCTGGCCCGCGAGTTTTCACGCTGCAAGGCCCGGCTGCTTCGTCTGCGACGTGAGATGACCGAGGATTTTTATGAGTCGATGCGCGAGGTGGAACCGCTCTATATCTCCTTAAAGAAGGAGAGCGAGTTGGTCCGTGGCGCCTCTCTTGCCCTGGAACAGTTGGACCGATCAGGGCTTGCCGGTCTGCATCTCCAGGAAATGATGGCGATACCTGTCTGGCGGATCGAAGGTACTTTTTCTGATACCTCTCTTGAAGCGTATCTCCACGGGATCAAAGGCTACCAACCGGGGATCTCCGCTCCTCTTACTGAGACCGGGAAAATAACCAGACCTGAATTCATCCTTCCGTCCGAATTGTATACCCGGTTGGAAGCGGCCCTGCCGGTTGACGACCTACTCGCCTGGCTGCTGGAACACTACCCTAAGATTGGGCTTGGCGAACTGGTACGGGCCTATGGACGAGTTTTTATGCGTGATCTGGGCTCGGTGCATTTTGGTGAGGAAGAACGTCGTTATTCCCTGCCTGAGGCGACCTTGGTTGCCCGGCCCATGCGACTAGAGAGAATTTCATGACTGACATCAGCCCCTTCCATCTGCCGCATCTCGGTGAAATCTTCGACGTCCTCCGGCGCGGTCGCCACCTATGTCCTGCGGACGGCCAGCTCTATTGGGCTTTGCGGGAGAATATCGATAATTATCAGGACCTCTTTCATCATCTCGGCTTCCGCTTGGTGGTGCATCAGCGGGATTTTTTCTATTTTCGCGGCAAAGACAGCCTCAGTCCCCAGGCTTCACGCATGGCGGTTTTCGTATTCATCCTCATCGAGTCACTGGCCGACCAGGGCGAACCGGTGGTCGACACCCTCATGACCAGGACGTTTTCCATTCCGGATTTGCCCCATCTGAAAGGCGCCCGCTATCGCGCCTATTTGAAGGAGGCGGGTGCCTCCGACGAAGACGAACTGCGCGGGATTGTCCGGCAACTCGAGCGATTCGGCTTTATCCAGCGCCACACCGAGGACAGCTTCACCTTTCGGACCCCGGCCTATCGCTTCTTCGACGTCTGTATCGAGATCCTCAACCGGGATGAAGCCCCGCCTGCAGAGGAGCAGACGTCATGAATATCGTCGGTCCGTCACGCATGGTTCTGCTGCGCGCAGGGAAATATGATTATGGCGAAGTCGAGCTGATTAATCCGCTGCATCTGGTGGGGCCCAATAATATCGGCAAGACCTCGCTCATTGCCGTGCTGCAGTTTCTCTACATCGACGACCAGCGCAACATGCATTTCTCTCGGGAGATGGCGGAGACCAGAAAATATTACTTCCCCGATCAGAACAGCTACATCCTGTTCGAGTGTCTGACGCCGGGCGGTTATTACGTCGTCGGCGTGCAGGGCCTTGGTCCCATTCGCAGTTATGAGTTTCAGCGTTTTGCCTATCAGGGGCAATATGATCAGGACGATTACCTTGATGAGGATCGACGCATTCGAACGTCGGAGGAGGTGCGCCTTCGTTTGGCCGCCAAGGATTTTCACCTGCTTGAACCACGCCAGCTCCGGGCCTCCCTGACCGGCATCGGCGACAACCGCGGGGTGAATCTGGGGCTCGTACCGATCCGGCAGCGGGATCACTACGAACGTTTCCGGGCGGTCTTCGGCAATCTGCTTCGCCTGGCGCATCTGCGTCAGGACGAACTAAAGCAGTTCTTGCTCGAAATTAACCAGGGAGAATTCCAGCAACGCACCATAGACCTGGAGACCGGCTATTCGAGCCAGTACCGAAAGGTCCGCGGCGAGGCCGAAGGTTTACGTGAGCTTAGGGCAATTGTCGAAGATGTCCGTCGTGTTTTGGGGCTCGCGGCCGAACGAGACGGCTTACGGCGGCTGCTTCCTGGGCTCTGGCAGGCGGTGCGGACCCAGTACGGGAAAATCGAGTCGGAAATACTGCAGCACCGACAGAAAATAGCCGAGCATCTTGTCCGATTGGCCGAAGAGGAAGGCGGCCTTGCCGAGAGTATAAAGAGCTGCCGGGAAGAATGTGACGGCCTGCTGCGGGAGCTTGGCAAAATTTCCAGAGAAATTGAAATTCATGAGAAGGAGAGGGAGGAGTTTAAGGACTTCCTGGTCGATTTCGAAAAAAGCCGGGAAAATGATCTGGATATGAAGATAGAGCGGTTGAGCGCATCCCTTGGCCAGGCTGTTGACGTTTCCGTGGAGCAGGCGCAGGCTCAGGTGAGGCGGATGGAGCGGGAACTGACCGGTCTGCGGCGCCGACTCGAGCAGTTTTCCCGCAATGTTGCTGCCGATTTGCTTCCCCGGCTGTCGCAAATCGAGGCAGATCAGCTCTTCCGCTTGATAAATCCGGAGATTCTCGGGCTCGCGCGGGAAGAGAATGGCTTTTCAATCAAGGACGAGGAAAAATTTGCCGGGACACTTGCCCGTTTCGTCGGGCGTATTGTCGAAGGGGTATATGAAGACGAGCTGACGCGGGTTCTGCTTGCGGGCTTAAGTGCACCCGATTTGGGGGCCTATCGTGATGCCGAGACTCTCGATCGGCGTATAGCCGAACAGGAGGGGCTGCTTAAGAGGGAGCGGCGGATTCTGGCAGCAGCGGAAAACAGCGAGAAGATCCGCCACGAAAAAGCCCAGTTGCAGCAGGAATTTAATCGAATCGCCGACCGGCTGCGTCGTTATTTCGAGTACCAGGAGCGGTTGCCCGCCATTGCTCTGCGCACCAAAGAGAAGAGCATCCTCGATAAACGAAAGGAACAACTGGAGAAGCAGTTGGCGAGCCTCGATCAAAGGCGTCTGGCGATAACCGATGAGAAACGAGGGGCTGCAGATCAAGGACGGGAGCTGGACTCACGTCGGGAAAGATTGCTGAGGAGATTGCAGAAACTTACCCGCCCCGACGCCTCCTGGCCTATGGAGCCATTTGCTGCGGAGGATGGGAATCTTGACGCCCTGCTCGAACTCTATGAACGAAAATTTGCAGAACATGGCGATTTCGCCCGCCGATTCGATGAGGAATTGCGCCGGATAGAGCAGCGAACCTATGGTAAATATTTAGGTGAGGGCGAGGCCGAGACACTCGCCAATCTGCAGGCGGAAATGGAGGCGCTGGACGAACGGGAAATGGCGGTACAGGAACTCTGGAAGAGTCTAGCCGCCGGCCTGCAGAGCGCTTTCAAGGGATTGAATCGGGATCTACAAACTCTGCATATGCGCATCGATGAACTCAATCGTCGCCTTAGCCGCGTTTCTATCTCCAATCTGTCACGGTTACGACTGATTCTTCGAGAGCATGCCGAATGGACCCGAAGGATCAAAACTGTGGTTGAGGTGGAAGCCATGCCTTTGTTCTTCGACCGAAGTGTCGTCAGCGAAGCGCAAAACCAGCTTGGTGAATTGCTTAAGCAACACCGGCGAGTGGAACTCAGCGATCTCTTCGATTTACATTTCGAGGTTACCAGCGCCGATGGTCAGACCCGGCATTATCCGCATCTCGATTCCATCGAATCGAACGGGACTACCATCACTATAAAGGTGTTGATCAATCTCATCCTGCTGAAAGGATTGCTTGGCGACAAGGAGGTCTCCATCCCATTCTATCTCGATGAAGCTTCAAGCCTTGATCGAGAGAACTTGGCGGCGATCGTCCAGGAGGCCCGAAAAATGGGCTTCGTCGCGGTTCTAGCCAGCCCCGAGGCAATGGAGGCCGCCGATTCCCTCTATTTCCTGCGGGAAAAGGGTGGCCGGATCATGCTCGATCCGAAAACGTCGCTATTGCGCATTGAAAGGAGTGTGGGCGATGGCGGTTGACGCTCTGGCAGATAAACTTCTATTGCTGGTTGCGGAAGGCAGTCTCGCCGCAAGCCGTTTGACTGACAGGGATCGCACCCGTCTGCAGTCTCTTTTTGATACCAGAGTCTTGGCGATGGAGCGAGGGGGTGCCGGAAAAAAGGTGGTAGTGAAAAACCAGGATGTTCTTGATGCGTTTGTGCTGCGAAGCTATCCTTCCGGTTTGCAAGGAAGCAGTGAAAGCCTCCCGCCGAGGAGCCGAGCTGTTTCTGAACTACGGGATTCAAAGAAGGCCCGAGAGACTGGTCCGCTCACAGTGTTACTCCGAGGCTTTAACAATTGCGAACTTCGTGCCGGTGAAGATTTGTTGGCGGTGGCACACTGGACAGAACTTGCCGGAGTTGCCGCCTTGTGCCTCGATGGCAGGCAATGGGAGTTTACCGGAGTAATGGCTATAGTTGAAAATCTGGAGGTTTTCTGGAATTTCGAAAAGCTCGAAACAGGTGCTCAGCTGGCAGTTTATGCGCAAGGGCGATTGAGCGGTAGGATCCTGAACTGGCTTTCCTCTCCGGCGATGGCTCATGCACTGATTATTCATTGCGGGGATTATGATCCGGTCGGACTTGATGAATATCTGCGTTTGAGAATCGCTTGTGCTGACCGCGCAAAACTCTATCTGCCATCCAGCTTGGAGGATCTCATGTCACGATACGGTAAAAAAGATCTTCTATCAGGTAGCAATGCTGAAATTCTGGTCCGGCTCAGAAAAACTGAAGACCAAGAGGTTCGTCGGGTTGTGGAACTGATAGATCGGTATGGCGTTGGTCTGGAGCAGGAGGTGTTGCTACTATAAGTTTCTGTATCCACAGATCTTAAAATTTTGAGCAAGAATAGGAAACTGACGGTATTTATGGCGGTATTTTTCTATTTACTATAAATAAAACGTTTAAATAACAATAAGTTATGAAAACTGTTTGATGGACGCCGCCTCCACCAGATAAATAGCCGAAATTATTGAGATTATATCTCTTTGGTTTCGGCTATTTTCTTTCCCAGTTTATTGCTAGCCATTGCTTAATCTATTCCAAAATATAATCTGCCTTGATGGTCAATTGTTGGATCGCAAGCCCATCTTATCTTATCAAGCATTGCTGTGAAACCTATCACGATAGGGCCATTCCAGTCAGGGATGACCAGTACATTAGATTCAAAAATAATATCCTCTCCGTCATCTGCCAGGAATCTTATATTGCATAAATGAAGTACACCAGTATTTTTACCATGTCTCGACACTTGCGAAATTTCTGTGTCTAGTGAAAAAAAACAATCAGGATAACTCTCAGCGATTGACTGTGGAATAACTGACCACCTAGCGCCAGTATCAAATAAGGCGTAATGCTTTTCAGGACGATCGCCAAAGGAGCACTTGATGCTTACAATCAATTTGTGTCCTCTGTCATTCATGTCAGTTAATAAACTTGTAGAGCCAGAACTCCATTGAAGGTATGCATCAGCACTTCTCTTATAAAGAAATGTCATAATTTAAGAAAGGTAAGCTGATCGCTTTTATTATAATGTTCTAATTCCTTTTTTAATTCCCTAAGATCTTGATTGGAAGCAATTATCTCTCCTGATTTGATTGCTATCCATTGTGCTGCATACTGACTTCGTAAGTTATTTATAACCTTTGCATCGTTACTAATTTCATTCTTTTCGAGAGTAGCTTTAGCTTTTCCCCTTGCAGGAGGTTTCGAGAAAGCTTTTCTCCATTTATCTAGAAGCGAAGAGGAATAACCGCAATATTTTTCAAGTGTATTTCTTGTTTCAGAAATATTGCCTTCACTTATCAGTCGATAGATTAATCTTTCTAGCGCAATAATGTCGTAAGAAATTTTTTTATTTGCCGCATTGTTTTCAAGCCTTTCCATTTTTACGCTGGATACACTGTTTGATGCTTCAAATATTGAAGCATTAGTAGTATCTAAACGAAAACAATTGATATTTTCTAATAATTTCTTTGGCTGCTCAGAGTTACTAATTGTTGAATATCGTTCTGTGTTATTATCAAGTAATATTGATTTCATCTTTGAAACTCCTCATCAAAGAATCGCTAATTACTGCTTCGAATATGATCCTATGGTGATTGTGAGCATCTTTACACCATTCAATTATCTTTTCAGTAGAGATTTCGTTAAATACATTAACTTTTGATATAACTATAAAATCAATTATATAAGCCTTTTTCCCATCGCTAATCCCTTGGTTTATTTGACAAACGATTTGCCCGTTTGGTTTGGTACAACCTACTTTAAATGCAAATGATCCGGAAGGACATGTAGTGTCAATATTGGCGTCATTTATTAGTTTTTGAGGTAATGCAATATTTCCAATGTTTAATTTGTTATTGATAAATGAAATTATGGACTCATTTTCGTCGGCTAGTATAGCATCTCTGTAACGGAGCTGAATGTCGATGAGTGGCAAACTAGTTATATGAAATGGGTAGGATTTCGCAAACAACTCAATGCCAATTTTTAAATCGTTTATGAAGACATCCCAATCATATTCATAGCCATCTATATCGGTTTGATTTATTGCGAAAATGCCATCGCCAAGCTGGAATAACGGATAGCCGTTTGGTTTTTTCCTGTAGCGATATTTGATTAAATGTGGCAGAGGTGGCTGGTCTTTAAGGACTTCAATAGTGCCAAACCCAACACCTTCAGCATGTAATTGAAATTTACCTGGCATTAGTGCCTGTTCTTCTTGAGAAAACTGAATATAGAACTCATTCTCTTTTTGCATGGTTTGTCCCCATTTCATTTCAAATATCACTTCTATGAGTGGGGCTTTATTAAGTTTAGACATGTTGTGTAATATATGTAGGGATCTTTAAGAACAAGCTATCTGGTAAAGAATACCATGTGTATAATTTGTTGTGATTTGATTGTCTTGAAGTGAGGTCTTTTTTCTAATTCACCTTATCACTAGGAAGAATACTAAGCAATGATTGGTTTAAGTCAAAAGGTGATAGATCTATTAGTTTCTCTACAATTTGCTTAATTTTATGGTGAAAATGTTGTTATTGTTGCTATTTGAGGCTTCTTTATAGATTTTCCGAATGTCATCAGCACCAATCCGGAAGTATCTTTCAAACGCTTTATTCGTTTGATGCATGGTTCCTTGCTTAATCTGTTCAGGAGAGAAGTGTTCTCTCAAAGCAACTGCTGAGCTGTGCCGAGTTCCCCCGTAAAGATCCACATCAGCTATTCCAAGATTCTCGCAAGCCCTTTTCCACCATTTGTAAAAATATTTTTCCCCATATTTTTGACCTTTCTTTACGCCACTTTTGGTGAATTCGTGAAGAAAGAAGTGCGACCTTGGAAAACCAGGCTTGATTTTCTTGTAAAGAGCGACATCTTCATCAAGCATCGGCACAGGCTTTGTGTCGCCGGTCTTTGAATGGTGAATGTAGATATAGCGATTCTCGGTGTCGATATCCTGCTCGCGGATCTGCACCAGTTCGCCCGGGCGAATCGAAATATAGGTGCACAGCCATTTTATTCCAAGCCATGCTTTATAGGGGGCGATACGAGCAATTTCAGCCAATATTGCCTTTTGGATCTCTTTGCCTATAGTCTGTCTGTAGGAGAGCTTGACCCGGACTTCAGGAAATCTTGGCGCTTTCTCGATTATGTCGCGGCGCAAGAGCCAGTCGAAGAAATCATGTAAGCCTGATCTCATGTTGGCGATTGTCTTACTCGAAAGAAGCTTGCCATGAACAAGAAGAAAATCTTCAATCTCTCCAAAACCGATTGATTTGATACTTGTATTTCCCCAGGCATCACATGCCTTCATCATGTAGTTGTGAAGATTTCGGTAGGAACTAGATTTTACAGTCTCTTTTTTTACTTCTAGCCACTTGCTGGCAAGATTGGTGAAAGACAAAGGTTTGTCCTTTGCGCAGTCTCGTTCATCAAAGGTATGCTCGTCTGTTTTGTATCGTAATCCGGTGAGGAAACGGAGCGCTTCCTCGTAGCTGCTGAACCGACGCTTTACCTTGTCAAAATGGACACGGAAACTGGTTGCAATTTGATCTGGATGAGAAGGGCAGCAGACCTTTTTCCGATTGTCATCTTTCAACGGACTCACGCAAAGAGGGCACTTCTGTTCCGAATAGATTCCACCTTTCATGCACATACCTCCGGTGCTGAGGATAGTAGAATGGAATCTATTGTTTGTCAAACTGGAAAGCATCTTATCTCGGACACTTAGAAATAACACACCGGGATCGGACAATATACTGTGTCATTTCCGGGTTCAAACACCCACAATAGGCACAGTAATATTTTGTGGAAAGATCAGGTCCATGGGGTATGCGAACATAACATTACGGATTCCTCTGGTTCCGCTAGGACTGCATTTCCACAAAGGTCTTATTGATTTCGTCCTTGATTTCTAGACATAAATCAGACATATTGTTACCATTTGTAAATAAGTGGAGTCGTTTTGTCTGGAGTGTGGGGTGAAAGAGAAACCAGAAGATATTTTCCGCTCATGCGGTGGCAAGCTGCGAATGAGCGATGCCATTCAGCGCGGGATCACGCGCTATATGCTTTATTCACTCAGGGACAGAGGAGCGATTGAGCAGATAAGCAGAGGAATATACCGGCTGGTGGAGCTGCCACCTATCGGTAGCCCTGATCTGGTGACGGTCGGCCTGCGATTTCCAAACGCCGTTATCTGCCTTGTCTCAGCCCTGGCCTTCCACGAGATCACAACCCAGATCCCCCATAGTGTTTCAGTTGCAGTTTCCAGGGAGTCACGGATGCCATATCTTGAGTATCCACCTCTCATTGTTCACCGATTCTCCGATCAGGCATATCGTGCTGGAATAGAGGAACATCAAATCGACGGCGTACCTGTTAAGATCTACAATCCCGAAAAAACAATCGTTGACTGTTTTAAGTTTCGCAACAAAATCGGCATGGACGTAGTACTGGAGGCGCTGAAATTCTATAGAGCACGGAAAAGATTTAATCTTGGAGCTCTGTTGAACTACGCAAAAATCTGCCGGGTAGAAAAGGTAATGAGCCCCTACCTGGAAACAAGCATATGAAATCCAAAAGCAATGTACGGGCATCAATCCGGCAACGACTCCTCAATCGGGCCAAGAGTGACAAGAGGCCGTTTAATGAGCTGCTTCAGTATTACGCCATGGAGCGATTTCTGTACCGCCTGTCCCGATCCGCTCATGCGGACCGATTCATTCTCAAGGGAGCGTTGATGTTGAGAGTTTGGCGTTCTCCAGGATTTCGGTCGACCATGGATATCGACATGCTGGGAAGAACGAGCAACGAGGAATCCAGTATCGTAGAGCAAGTTAAGGATATTATGGCAGTGGTTGTCGATCCGGACGGACTTACATTTGATCCTGATTCGATTCAAGTTGAACGGATCACCGAAGATGCGGATTACCAAGGGATGAGAATTCGGTTTCGTGGATCGTTGGACTCAGCCCGAGTCAGTATGCAAATCGATGTCGGATTTGGCGATATAGTCTATCCGGGTCCAGAAGAATCGGATCTGCCGACTATGCTGGATTCTCCCGCGCCGAGGCTTCTGTGTTACAGTCGGGAAAGCGCAATTGCCGAGAAGTTTGAAGCAATGGTAAAACTCGGTGCATTGAACAGCCGTATGAAAGATTTTTACGACATCTGGCTACTCTCCCGTCAGTTCGATTTTGATGGGACAAGGCTCGCCGAGGCGATTCGGCTAACTTTCGAGAGGCGCGGCACGATACTGCCAACTGAGGTAGAGGCGTTCGATAAAGCTTTCATCAGGGCCAAGCAGATACAGTGGTCAGCTTTTTGGAAAAGGCTCCAGCAAGATCATGTTCCTAACTCATTCCACGATATCGTATCGGCAGTGGAATTATTTCTTGCTCCGCTAACCTTCTCAATTTCTCAAGGGAATCCCAAGCCTGTGCGCTGGACCTCTCCAGGTCCATGGGTATGAATGAGACAAATTGATTCTGCATTGGAAAAAACTCATGCCAAAATTTCGAAGAACCAAAAAACGAAAAAAACTTTCTGCAGACAAGGAGCGCTTTTGACATTAAAGTAGCAAGGGTTGATTCAGAGTATTCTTTAAGAAAGAAAACGACGGTATTTATGGCGGTATATTGAATAATTCCAACAAAATAAATATATAAATTACAATATGTTGATTGATATATGTGACGGACGCCGCTCCACCAATGTAGTAAAAAACGAACCCGCCAGAGTCCTTTGAGGATTTTGACGGGTTTATTTTTCTTTATCTGTTCGGGACTGCCCCGATTGCACAATTTCAGGGAAACGGTTTGAGCAATCTATCCCAATATCAGCCCCCCTATACCATCACTTCTGTTATCCTCAATCTGGTCGCCCAGGTCTGTGAGACCATTGGAAAGCTGACGGCATTTTCCGACCTATCCAAATCGTTGCGGTTGCGGCGGATCAATCGTATCCGTACCATTCAGGGCTCGTTGGCCATCGAAGGCAATACCCTGAGTGAAGCACAGATCACGGCAATTCTTGACGGCAAACGGGTGCTTGCTCCGCCCCGCGAGGTGCAGGAAGTCCACAATGCATTGGCCGCGTATGATCGTTTTGGTGTTTGGCGGCCGGAGGTCGAAAAGGATCTGCTTGAGGCTCATCGCCTATTGATGTCCGGCCTGATTGCCGAGGCCGGTCTTTACCGGCCTGGCAGTGTTGGGGTAATGGCAGGCAGTCAGGTCGTCCATATAGCTCCTCCGGCGGACCGGGTTCCGGCACTCATGGACGACCTGTTTCACTGGTTGTCTACTACCGAAGATCATCCCTTGATCGCCGGTGCGGTATTTCATTACGAATTCGAGTTCATCCATCCTTTTGCCGACGGTAACGGCCGTATGGGGCGATTGTGGCAGAGTCTGATTCTCGCCACCTGGAATCCCCTGTTCGCGGAGATCCCGGTGGAAAGCCTGGTTTTCGAACACCAGGCGGCCTACTACAAGGCCTTGCAGGAGAGTAGCAACCTGGCTGATTCCGCCCCGTTTATCACCTTCATGCTTCGGATGATCCTGCAGGCAGTGACCACTGTCGCCCCCCAAGTTACCCCCCAAGTTACCCCCCAAGTCGGCGAACTCCTTTTAGCGATCCAGGGAGAGGCGAGCCGCGAAACGCTGCAAACGGCCCTTGGCCTGCAAGACCGCAAGTCCTTCCGTGAACGCTACCTCAAACCGGCCCTGGCGGATGGTTTGATTGAAATGACTGTTCCCGACAAACCAAACAGCCGTCTGCAGAGATACCGACTCACCGACAAGGGCCGCAATTGGCTGGCTAGCAGATGATGTCCGGTTTTCACCACTTCTAAAAAAATATTGTTCAATATTTTAAGAAGATATAGATTTCGCCTAAAGCGAACGGCCGGCAGACTTCCATGGAACAAAGCTGGAAAAGGCCACCAGCAGACCGGCCACAACCAGGAGACAGCCGGTCCATTGTATGGCCGATAATCGTTCATCAAGGACTATGCGCGCGGTGATCAACCCAGCCACGGGCACCAGGAGCGACCAGGGTGCAACGCGATTGGCGGGATGCCGGGAAAGCAGGTAACTCCATGCACCGTAGCCAAAGATGGTGGCGCCGAAGGCAAGATAGGCCACTGAAAACAGTGAAACACCATTCAGCTGGGTAAAAGCGCGAACAATTCTGTCCGGGGTCTCGATCAGGTAGGAAAGGACAAGGAGAGGGGCCGGTGGAACCAGCGCCGACCAAACCACGAGACTGAGCATATCGAGTTTCTTCCCTTGTGAGGTACAAAATGCCGATGCTTTCCGTACAACGATATTTGACATCCCCCAACATGCGGCA
The DNA here is from genome assembly GCA_030247675.1 of Desulforhopalus sp. Classification (NCBI taxonomy): domain Bacteria; kingdom Pseudomonadati; phylum Thermodesulfobacteriota; class Desulfobulbia; order Desulfobulbales; family Desulfocapsaceae; genus Desulforhopalus; species Desulforhopalus sp. The sequence continues at coordinate 1,165,580 of JAOTRX010000002.1, forward strand.
GCAGCTAGTGTCAAGATGAGTGCCCCCGGAGTTATTACGCTTGCCTTGCCGGAGACACCTCCCACCAGATACAGGCCGGCTGCTGCAAGTGCAAGTCCGGCGAGCTGCCTGAGGGTAACCGATTCTCTGAGTAGCGTCACTGCAAAGAGAAGGGTGAAAAAAGCCTGTGCCTGCAAAACAACCGAGGCTATCCCCGCAGGCATGCCGATGTGCATCGCGTAAAAAAGACAGCCAAACTGTCCAACCCCCACGGACATGCCGTAAGCCAGCAAGTAACGGAAATTTACTGCCGGCATTTTCACAAAAAAAACAGCTGGAAATGCCGCCAGGAGAAAACGAAGAGATACCAGAAGCATCGGCGGGATCCCGTCAAGGCCGAGCCGGATTACTGTGAAGTTTGCTCCCCAGATTGTCACCACCAGGAGGGCAATTGCTATGTCTTTACGGTTCATTGCCGCTCATATCAATGTCTGTTGTATTGATTGCTCGTCCGGAATTGTCGGCGAGGTGTTTAGTTCTTTAAATTTGCCAACTCTGATACTGCCTTCCGGGAATTTGGCCACAATTTCAAATTCTCCACCCATTGCCTCAATGTATTTCCGAATTGTGGAAAGGTACATGTCAGTCTGGCTCTCCATCCTTGAGACGGATGCTTGCTTGATTTTGAGCGATTTGGCTAACTGCCGCTGAGTGAATTTGCCAGCTTGGCGAAGTTCGGCCAGAAGCATTTCTTGTAGAGCGACATTGAGCCGCTCTTCTATTTTGTTTTTACTTTCGGCTGGGAGTCTTTCTTTTAACATATTGAATGATTGAGTCATTGTTTATTCCTCCCTCTGTTTTAATCCATCCAAATGTTCTGTAAATAATCTATCGGCTATTGGCATGCGCGTTTGATGCCAATTTTTATCGCCGGCTTTATTCCCGCCAATCAGAAGAATCGCAGCAGCTCTTCTTGAGTCAAGGGCATATCCCATTTCATGGTTAAGTACAATCTATAACGGAGACAAATCCGCAGGACAGTGGATTTGGACGTCCGTCAGGATGCCCGGAGGTGAGCGTCAGGGATGGGGCGAATCAACGTGTCGGGGGGGCCGATTTTTTGTGTCTGTTCCCATGCGTCTCACATAGTAGAGCGGTTTCAAATCTGCCGGAACTCATTCGAATTTTGAGTTGCACGCCACATAGCAGATGTTATGTTGTCGAGTAGTTTTGACTGGATTTCGTGCGCCCGGAGGTCACGGGTACGTGAAAAACCACGAAATGAATCTGCTTTTGGAGGCTGAGCGATGAACAAACAACGTGCCCTTGATCTGCTGAGCCGTAGCAAGACGGAGTTGCAGGCCCGTTTCGGCGTGACCCGGCTGGCCCTGTTCGGATCCACCGCTCGCGATACAGCGAGCAGCGGCAGCGATGTCGATGTACTGGTGGCCTTTGATGGCCCGGCCACCTCCAAGCGTTATTTTGGCGTGCAGTTTTACCTGGAGGACCTGTTCGGCTGTCCGGTCGACCTGGTCACCGAAAAGGCCCTGCGGCCGGAATTGCTGCCTTACATCGAACAGGAGCGGGTCAATGTCTGATGCCAGCCGGCGCAATGGCGCTTCTATCTCGACGACATGATCAACTTTGCCGGAAAGGTGCTCGCTTACACCGACGGCCTCTACCAGACCGGTTTCGCAGCCAGCGGCCTGACCTGCGACGCTACCTTGCGCAATCTGGAGCTGATCGGCGAGGCCGCCACCCATATCCCAGACCAAGTCCGCGCCGCCCATCCGGAAATCCCCTGGCGGATGATCATCGCCACCCGCAACCGCCTCATTCATGGCTACCTCGGCATCGACTACGACACCCTGTGGAGCATCATCCGGGATGATGTACCCGAACTGCTGCTGATGTTCAACGCACTGAAAGACGTGGAGCAGCCATGAAACCCGGCAGCGTCAAGATCGTCGACCGCATCTCCGCCATCGAGGCGATCAAACGACTAAACGAAGAGGATTTGCTCTTTCTCAACCGGCTGATCGTCGAACGGCTCAAGCTCATTTCCCAGGCCCGTGCCACCACGCTGATGACCAGTTTCACCAGGGGTGACCGGGTCGGTTTCCAGGCCCCGGACGGCCGGATGCTGGAAGGCATGGTGCTGCGCCTCAACAAGAAGACCATCAGCGTCACCACCGACGAAGGCCATCAGTGGAACGTCGCGCCCGGCTTGCTGCGCCTCGTCCAATCAGCGGGAGATGTCCGATGGCCATGATCCGCCAACCCAAAAACTTTCCGGAAACGGTCAAACAGATCAGACGGCAAGAACTACCGGGTCAAGCACTCCAACCTCCAGGCCATCTATGGAAGCTGTTGCTGCTAATGTGATCGGCAGCATTGCGGCGGAACTCCGTGATCGAGTGGATAAGTTCTTATACCGCAAGGGCATAGGTTTCAGTTGAGCAGACAAGCTGTTCAACTCAGCTTAATCCTCGCCAAAGAATAAACGAGGCTCAGGTTCATGGTGATTGTTACGAAACCGGAATGCATCCAATCAAAGTTCAGGCACTATTTGTTCAAACATAGAAGCCCGTGGACTAAGCCACGGGTTTCTATGTTTGACTAAAATAACGCTCTGTGTTATTTTAGATTTGGCGTAAAATCTAAAATAAAGGCCAGGCTTATTTTACTTTCACGATGAGTTCACTCTGATGAAAACCTTTCAATCCGGTCGTTATATTCAGCAAGGACATTATAAAAGCTTCCAGCCATCTCCGATCAATCGCGCTTGGAATCTTGACAATATGGAGTTGATTCAGTTGCTTGGTCAAGCAGATCGGGAATTGGGGCGGCTGGATATGTATTCGGACTATATTCCCAATATCGACCTGTTCATCAAGATGCATGTGCTGAAGGAGGCCACCCAATCAAGTAAGATTGAAGGCACCCAGACCAATATGGAAGAGGCCCTTCTCGAAAAGGAGGACGTGGCCTTGGACAAACGGGATGACTGGGAAGAGGTGCAAAACTATGTGGCGGCGATGCATGAAACGATTGCCAAGTTGCAGACCTTGCCCTTTTCGGCGCGATTAATCAGGGAGGCCCACAAGACCTTGTTGCAAGGCGTGCGCGGCACCCACAAGCAACCGGGGGATTTCCGACACAGCCAGAACTGGATTGGCGGAGCAACGATCAACGATGCGGTCTTTGTGCCACCGGTTCATACTTCAGTCAGCGACCTTATTAGTGATATTGAGAAGTTTTTACATAACGATAGTCATTATTTCCCGGAGCTGTTGAAGATCGCTTTGGTGCATTACCAGTTTGAGACCATCCATCCGTTCCTGGATGGTAATGGCCGGGTAGGGCGATTATTGATTACTTTGTACCTGTTCAGCAAGGGAATATTGAAGCAGCCGGTGTTGTATATGTCGGATTTTTTCGAGCGCAATCGCAGCCTTTATTACGATAATCTTATGCGGGTGCGAGAGAAGAATGACCTGCTGCAATGGTTCAAGTTTTTTCTTGTAGGTATTATCGAAACCGCGAAAAGCGGGATCACGACTTTTGACAATATCCTCAATCTGCAAAGAAATGTGGAGGCCCAGATCCAGACTCTTGGGAGCAGAGCAGCAAACGCCCAGAAGGTTGTCCATTATTTGTATCAACGGCCGATGATTGACGCCGCCAAGGTCGGAGAGGTGGCGGGCATTTCTCCGGCTTCGGCCTACAAATTGATTGCCGACTTGGAACAATTCGGGATTCTGAAAGAAATCACCGGCGGCAAGCGGGGTAAGATGTATGTGTTTCATGACTACCTGCAATTGTTCAAATAGCTTTGCTGAGATTGAAATGTAACACCCAAATTTGTCAGGTCTTTTGAAGAATGAGAAAATGACGGTATAAAGCTGCGTTGAGCAGCTTGTCTGCTCAAACGTAACTTATGCCCAAGCGGTATAATATGGCGACTGTCTTTAGAAAATCCCGAAATCGATGCCTGCGGCCAAGGTCTGTCCCAATTCCTCCAGCGCCAGCAGGTCTTTTGGGGTAGGGATTCCGACAATCCTGATGTGTTCCTGTACCTTCTTCCATTTGTACCCGGCGGCAATGCGTTCGATCTGCATCAGGGCACCGCGGCCGTCATTTCCGGCACAGACAAAAACGACGAAAGGCTTGCCGATGGTTCTTTCCTGGGCATCCTTAAACGTGCGGTCAAAAAAATCCTTGATCATGCCGGCCATTGTGCCAAAATATTCGGGAGAGCCGATGGCCAGTCCGTCGCAGCGTAACAGGTCGTTAATGTCGGCATCCTGTGCCTTTTTTAATATGATCTCCACCCCTTGTTCCTTTGCCGCGCCCTTGGCAAAGCTCTTTGCCATGCCTTCCATTGTGCCGCTCTGGGAGTGGTAAATCACCAGGATGTTTTTTGCCTTGGTTGCCATCTTACTCCTTCTATAGCGTAAAAATATTGTGTTGATACAGCGGATTGAATAACTTACACTAAAGGTTTGGTTCCGGGCGACATCGTTCTGTTGTGGAAAGTGCTAAAATTACACATTTACGGCTTGGGAGTGAGGCGATGAAAACCACTGCGGCCAGCATCATGACGACAGAGTTTCCGACACTTTTTCCTGAAACACCGCTTACCGATGCCATTCGGGTTTTTCGTGGGTCGTCGCGGGAACATGGGCGGCGGCTATTTGGCATCATTGTCACCGATAAGAATCGACGTCTGGCCGGAATGCTTTCGATGTACGATATCCTCCTGTATGTGCGGCCAAAACACATCCAGGTCTGGGGTGCCATGGAGGACATCGATGTCGCCGGATTGATCGAGGCGGCAGGCAGTCGGCTCAAATCGATCCTGGTCGGGGACATTATGACCCCTGAGGTCATAACCGTCGGTCCGCAGACCGACCTGCTCATGGTCCTCGATATCATGATCAAAAAACACGTCCGCCGGCTGCCGGTGGTGGAGGACCAGTGCATCGTCGGGATTGTCTATATTTCCGACCTGTTCAATCATTTGTTGGAGCGCATCGGCGACTGAACAAGGCCAGCTTCATCCCTGCAACCCCCGTCAGGCAATGGTTGCCCGGCGGCGTACTCTTTTTGCTCCATGCACGGGCAAAGTGGAGAAATTATGACACCAACCGCCAACACCCTCCGCAATCTGAGCGTAAGCCGGGCCATGCGCCGGCAGGTCATTTGCCTTGAGCAGGACAAATCCATCGGCCACGGAATCAATATCATCATCAAGCACAAGGTCAATGCCCTTCTCGTTGTTGACTCCCAGCAGCAGCCCATCGGCGTAGTGTCGAAGACCGATATCATGGGGGCCTATTATGCCGGTCTGCCGATCGATTCGCCCCTTGAAGATATCATGGTGTCGCCTCCGCTTTTTTGCAAAGCCGCCGATTCCCTGGAAACCGCGCTTGAGCAGATGCGCAGCCATAGAGTGTATCGGCTGTATGTCGCTGGTGATCAAGGGGAGGAGCTCGTGGGGGCTCTGGCCTACCCCGATATTGTCGGGATGCTGTACCAATACTGTCGCCAGTGTGAATACAGCCATCTCAATCGCAAAAAACATAGCGGCGAATCGGAATCCCTGCGCCGCTTCAAGGTGAAGGAGCTTATGACCGCTGGGGTAAAAAGCCTTGCCGCGCAGGAGACTTTGAGTACGGTCATGGAGTCACTTTCAGCCTACCGGTTTGGCGCCATGCTGATAACCGATGAAAGTGGTTTGCCCTGCGGAGTGATTTCCAAAACCGATCTGGCTCTCGCCTATAAAAGGGGCATCAGTACCGGCGAAAGTGCCGCGAAGGTTATGAGTACGCCCGTGCATACCTGCGACGCCCACTCTTTCTGGAAGAGGCGATAAAGCAAATGATCGTTTCGGATATCCATAGATTGTTCGTCCACGAAGGCAACAGCCAGGACCTTGTCGGTGTCCTTTCCCTCACGGATGCGGCCCGTGGCCGGTCCGGTTCATGCCATGGCTGCGTCTCAAGTCGAATCAAGGTAGAAGATCACCAGTAGGGGCATTGACTTCAGTTGGCATGCTTTCCAGCGCAGCTTTAATGCTGTCCCTCTGTATCCGGGTATTGTATGGTAGCGATTTTCCCGGAGGGGGAGCTGCGATGACAGCTTCGCCGCGGCCCGGGCGGCTGCCCGCTCCCCCGGTCAATTGAATGATTATGTGAGGCAATCCAGACAATTATGAACAGCTATCTGATCTTTATTCTGGCCATTCTCCTGCTCAGCTATGTGCTCGAACTTGTGGTGGCCACCCTCAATCTGCGGGCGCTCCGGCCGGAATTGCCCGCCGAGTGCGCTGATTTTTATACTGCTGAGGAGTACGGCCGTTCCCGGGAGTATATCAGGGCCAACACCATATTCTCGCAGATCCAGGCGACGGTGGATTTGCTGGTGACCCTGATCTTTGTCCTGGCCGGCGGGTTTAATCTGGTCGATGCGGTGGGGCGCGGCTTCGGATTTTCCTCCATCCCCACCGGCCTTATCTTCTGCGGGCTGCTGGCACTGCTGTCGTCGCTGGTCAGCCTGCCGTTTTCGGTCTATTCGACCTTTGTCATCGAGCAGCGCTTCGGCTTCAACACCACCACCGTCGCCACATTTATCACCGATATCCTCAAAGGCATAGTGCTGGCGGTGGCGCTGGGCGGGCCACTGCTGGCGGGAGTCCTGTGGTTTTTCGAGGCCAGCGGCCCGCTTGCCTGGCTGTATTGCTGGGTCGCTGCAGTGGTCTTTGTTCTGGTTGTCCAGTTCCTTGCCCCGGTGCTGATCATGCCGCTTTTCAATAAATTTGTCCCCTTGGCCGAGGGGGACCTGAAGGACGCCATTGCCAGGTATGCCGCAGCGCAAAAGTTTGCGATCCAGGGCATTTATACCATGGACGGATCGAAACGATCCACCCGGGCCAACGCCTTCTTCACTGGATTTGGCCGCTTCCGGCGCATTGTTTTTTTCGATACCCTGATGGAAAAATTGTCAACCGAGGAAATCGTCGCTGTTCTGGCACATGAGATGGGTCACTACAAGCTCAAGCACACCTTGAGCATGATGGCGATTTCCATTGTGCAGATGGGCTTGATGTTTTTCATCCTCTCGCTCTTTCTTAATAATCCGGAATTGTTCGACGCGTTTGCCATGGAAAACCTGTCCATCTATGCCAGTCTCATTTTCTTCGGATTTTTGTACAGCCCCATCTCCACCTTGGTGGCCATTGGTTTCAACGCCTTTTCCCGGCGCAATGAGTACCAGGCCGACCAGTATGCCGTTGGGACCTGCGCCGACGCCGAGTCCCTGATCAGCGGTTTGAAAAAACTCACGGTCAGTAACCTCGCCAATCTCACCCCGCATCCGTTCGCCGTCTTTCTCCATTACAGCCACCCGCCCATCCTTGCCAGGATAGCCGCTCTTCGCCAGGGGCAGCACAACCGCTAGCCATACCGCCGTGGCTGTCAGGAAAAAATAAAGGGAGGCCCGGCCATCCAGAGCCACTGTAGGTTCTGGATGGCCGGGCCTCCCAAGCTCTGCATTCACTGGGTTTGCAGGCTTCTTACATGGCTTTATTGGCCGGAGGGGGAGTCGCCGTATCGCTCGACACCTGCTTTTTCGCCTCGGAGAAATCATCGGTGGCGGCGCCATGCCCCTCAACCTCGACATATTCCGCCGCTCCGGGGATCTTGGCACCGAGCAGCTCTTCGATATCCTTGATATTTACCCGGAACTTGACGTAGGCATTGCCTTCCTGGTCCCAGCCGTAATCTTTCAAGTCGGCGAGGTAGGTCGTAGCCATGACCTTGACCTTCACCACATCGGAGGTCAGCATGTAATTCTCAACCGTGGTCTGGCTCTCCAGGGTAAATCCAACCACCGATTTCACCAGGTTCTTGTAGCCATCCAGCTCGGCCGCCCGCAGCGCCTTGATCGGTCCGGCATTGGCCGGAGTTGAGGTGGCGAAGGCAACTCTCTTGAAGGTCTTGCCATTGAGGTTGAGAACCTGGCCATCGATATTGGTGATTTCGTCGAGACTAATCGAGGCGGTGGCCTGGGCAATGTCTTTCTCTTCGTCGTAGATGACCTCGTCTATCTTGATGCCCTGCATCTCAGCGCTGGTTTTCGATTCGGTCTTGCCGACAAAGGTGGCGGCAATCATGTCGATGACCTCTTCCGTGGATCTGATCTTCAGGCCGTAGACCGATTCGACGATCGCCCGCTCGGCAAGCACCCGTGCCGCCCTGGTAGACATAATTTTCTTGTTGCCGGCCCAGACAGCACCGGCACTGGTCATAATGACAATCAGCAGCCCGGCAAGTATTGTGTTTTTCGATAACATGGTTGACCTTCCTTTTTCAGTTCTGGGTTATTGACTGCGCTATCCCTGATCGCCGGGGCCTTTTACCAATCTTCGGCGGTGAGCTGCCGGCCGAATTTCTTTGGCTTGGCAGCAGTCGCGGCAGGTTGCGCCACTGGCGGGGCAGCCGCCTGCACCACTTCGTTCTGTGGTGCGGGGTTCTGGGCAACTGCCGCAACCTGGGCCTGCTGTGCCTTGGGTTGCTGGGCCTGGACGACCTGCTGCGCTGGTTGGTCAATCTGGCCATGCCCACCGGCAGTTGCCGGTTTTTTCTCTTGTTTCACTGCTGTCTTCCGCTCTTCTATGGCCTGTCCTTTCTGCATCTTGGCAAAGTATTGATTGAGCTGTTGCCGCCTGGAAAATGCTTCCCGGTTAATGGGTATGGACAGATACAATTTGCTGAACAGCGCCTCGCTTATACTGCCCTGGCTTCCCGCCGCCAGGGCCGCATCGAATTTTTGCAGGGCCGCGACGGTTTTGCTGTCGAGTCGATTATTGACGGCGACATCGTAGCCGTGCAGGGTCAGCCACTGTTGCGCCGCCCCGATGCGGTCTTCCCGGCTCATCTTATGGAAGGTCTCGGAGATGGAGTCGAGAACTACCCTATCCGGTTGGACATCATCGCCCATGAGTCGCCAATAGGGCAGGGCAAGGTATTTGCCGATCATTTGGATCATGCTGACCTGTACCAGAACCCGCACCGCCTCATGCCGGCCCTGGACTTTTTTAATTGAGCCCTTCAGGCCAAAAGTCGGCCCGAACAGGGTGATGCCGACCTCTTCCTCACGCATGCCCTTATAGACTTCCATGCTGTTGGTGGTCGACATCCTGGGGATACTGGCCAGGCTCTGGAAATCCTTGAGATTGAAATCGAGGGTAATGCGGGCCTTACCGGTTTTGGTGTTGTCGCCATAGCTGGCGCCGACGGTTTTTGAGGGCAGCCAGTTCGGCAAGCCCCGGAAATCGACCTCGGCGTCGGCATTGGTGCCATCGCCGCGGGTCTCCAGGCCACGATCAAATTCGGTGATGCCGCCGGTGATGACGACATCCGGGATCGCCTTATTGTCGAAGCTGCTATAGCCGGATACCATCTGATTCTGAATATAGGATGGATTGTACTCGATAAAGCGCACATTGCCGCCGATGGAGTTCAAGGTGCTCTTCATTATTTCGGTAATGTTCCTTTGAATCTCACCGCCGCTGGTGACCGAGGTACCGGTTTCATCGGCGATATCCTGGCTCTGCACCTTCATCAGGCCGGTATCATAAATCTGCGACATCAGTCCGAGATCGGAGAGTGCCTGAGTGTAGGAGGTTGTCTTCTCAACAGGAGCGCTCTTTTCCAACTGGATGTCGACATTCTTGGGGTTCATGTCGCCGCAGGATGAAAGGAACCCAAGCGCCATGCTCAACAAGAGAAAACGCGCGGCGTTCTTGGCTTTTAAAGAAGATACTCCACAAAGATCTGTCGCAATATTGTTGAGTTTCATATCAACTATCCGATTGTAAAAGAATGTGTTTGGATGTGCCTTCCTCGGTTGTTTCTACTGGGAATCTCCGGTCACCCGACCCCATGTCTGGTACCGGGTGGCGGAGATTCGTGGTTTTTCAACCTGTGCAACTATTCAACCTGCACTGATCCCATGCTCGCCTCATTGCCCTTGCCGATGGCGATATTGGCAGCCTGTTTGACGTCGGAGGTGTTGGTGATGACGCCGGTTTTACCGACGGTGGCGTTCTTCAGGTTCACCGAACCCATATTGGCGGTGTTGTTCTCACCGATGGCGATGTTGGCAGCCTGCTTGACCGTCGAGGTGTTGGTTACCCGGCCGTCAACCTTGGAGTCCTTCATGTTGATGGAGCCCATATTGGCGGTATTGCCCTTGCCGATGGCGATGTTGGCAGCTTGTTCGACCGTCGATTTGTTAGTGACGGTGCCGGTCTTGCCGATGGAGCCGCCTTCCATGTTCACTGAGCCCATATTGGCCTTGTTGTTCTCGCCAATGGCGATGTTGGCGGCCTGTTTGACTGTCGAGTCATTGGTCAACTTGCCGTCAACCTTGGCGTTTTTCATGTTGATGGAACCCATGTTGGCCTCGTTGCCCTTGCCGATGGCGATGTTGGCAGCCTGCTCAACCTTCGATTTGTTGGTGACGGTACCGGTTTTACCGATGGAGCCGCCTTCCATATTGACCGAGCCCATATTGGCCTTGTTGTTCTCACCGATGGCGATGTTGGCGGCCTGTTTGACATCGGAGGTATTGGTCAACTTGCCGTCAACCTTGGCGTTTTTCATGTTGATCGAGCCCATGTTGGCCTCATTGCCTTTGCCGATGGCGATGTTGGCGGCCTGTTTGACCTCCGACTTGTTGGTGACGACGCCGGTTTTACCGATGGAGCCGCCTTCCATGTTGACCGAGCCCATATTGGCCTTGTTATTCTCGCCGATGGCGATGTTGGCGGCTTGTTCCACTTTTGAATCATTGGTCAGCCTGCCGTCAACCTTGGCGTTTTTAACGCTGACTGATCCCATATTGGCCTCATTGCCTTTGCCGATGGCGATATTTGCGGCCTGTTTGACCTCCGACTTATTGGTGATGACACCGGTTTTGCCGACGGTGGAATCCTTGATACTGACCGAGCCCATTGCCGCCTTGTTGTTTTCACCAATGGCGATATTAGCAGCTTGTTCCACCTGGCTGTCATTGGTTACCTTGCCGTCAATCGTTGAAGCGGCCCAAACGGTTGAGAAACCCATTGCTACAGCTAATCCAAGTGCGCTTACTATCAATGTCTTTTTCATAACAGTTTCCTCATATGATTTTTTTTGTCTTCATCCCGGAAGCGGGACCGTTCTTGCTCAGTGAGCTTGCCTTTGTCCATTAGTTCCAGGCAGCCTGGGAAAGGTTCAAATTTTTTTTGAAAATTCGAAAATAGCAACCTGGGCCGAGGTATTTCTCTGGATTTTCCGGCGCGAAAGCAATTGAATACTTGCTGTAACTATTTAATTAGTGCCTTAGCATGGAAAAGTTGTCATAAAAACAAAAGAAGAATTGGGTAAGGCTCTGTCGATATCACCACCGCCAATGCATGGAGATACCGGCGGAATGTTCGTAATATTTATCAATTCTGTTTTGAACCTTTTCAGGCTGTCGAGAGACATATGAACGAGGGCAGTGAATTCTTTGAAGAAGCGCATCTGATAGAACGGGTGACGGCAGGTGATGCGGACGCCTTCCGGCAGCTCTACGACCTGTCCTATGGCAAGGTTGCCCGGTATGTGCAAAAGGTGGCGGGCGATTACGGTCTGGCCGATGATATCGTCGCCCAGACATACACGGTGGCGTGGCAAAAGAGTGACACCTTCAGGGGCAACGGCAGAATCACCACCTGGTTGATCGGCATTGCCCGAAACATTATGTTCAGGGAGTTTCGAAAGAGCAAAAAGTACGTACCTTTTGAAGAGGAGTACAGCGCCGCGGAAACGAAAAGTCAGTTCAGGGTGGAGATCGAATCGACCAACGCGGCCCTGAAAGCGGCCCTGCAGAGCTTAAAGGTGAATCATCGAGAGATTCTTGAATTGGTCTTTTACCAGGACCTCAGTTACGGGGAGGTGTCGGAGCTGGTTGGAATACCGGTTAACACCGTAAAAACAAGAGTCTTTCATGCAAAACAGGCGCTCAAGGACGTGCTGGAAAAACAGGATATAAACAACTATGACCAATAAAGATAAAGATATGGCGGAGTTGATCCCCGACTACTGCAATAACCGCTTGGACGCACAGGGGAAAGCCGACTTTGAACGTCGTCTGATGGAAGATCCGGAGCTCCTCGATGAGTATAATGAGTTTCGCGGTTTTCAGAAATTGTACCGGCAGATCGACCCTGCCGAGCCGTCACCGTCCGATGCAATTTTTAAGAAGATATCCGGCAATATTCGGACCGAGCGCAAGTTTGCCGGCAAGGCACCTGTCGAGGCTGGTACTGTGATGGAGTTGCTGGGCTCTTTTTGGCAGCGGCTCCGGCAATCCATCGCCGTGCCGTGGATGCTTGCCGCAGCGCAGGCGGTGGCAATCGTCTTACTCCTGGTGCCCTCTCCCCAGGACAACACCTACAGGACCTTGAGTGCCACCGACATGGCGGCAACTGCTGGTAAGGCTGGTATTAATGTGGTGTTTCAACCGAACGCCCTGGAATCGGATATCCGCAACCTGTTGCACGGCATCCGCGGGTCGGTGCGCAGCGGTCCGAGCAGGGAAGGGCGCTATGTGGTCGGCATCAGCGACCCGGGCGACCTCGATAAGACTGTACAGGTGCTCAAACAGTCGAATATAGTATTATTTGTGGAGGCGGTCCGCTAGGGCCTTCGGCAGGTAATTGCGGTTTTGCAGAAACACATTTCGTGAAGCACCATTCCTCCTTGTGGGGGGCATGTAACCTGGTAATGCCCATGACCAATCACTTCCGACCGAGACTAGTCAGTAACGCGGCAAAACTATGGATTATCCTGTTCCTCATCCTCACCTCGCCCCTGCCGGCACATGCTGAGTCCATTGTCCAGGGCAAGGTCATTAATGCCCCGGCAAAACTTGAAGACAGCAGCAATATCGCCGAAGGCAGTGAAAACAGCGCCGCACAGTCGTCCGTTTCTCTGAAAAATTCCAGAATGAGCGGCACCCTTGTCAACAGCACGCAAAGTAAAACCGCCGTTAACCTCGCCACCGGCAAGAGAAACGTCGCCAGTCAGGGCTCTGTTGCAGTCTCCCAGGGGACGGTCGAGGGCTCCGTCGTCAACAGTGTCGCGGTCAAATCGACGGCCAATCTGGCGGCAGGGACCGACAACAAGGCCGATCAGGGCGCCGTGCGCATCGACAACAGCCGGATTCGTGGTGCGGTGACCAACACTGTGACGCTGCAGAAAAGCGCCAATATGGCCGCCGGTAAAGGTAATTCGGCATCCCAGGCGGCAATCGTCGTCGGGGGCGGACAGGTGGGTGGTGCGCTTGCCAATACCGCTACCGGCGATAACGCCGTCAATGCTGCCGCCGGCTACCGCAGTGAAGCAAGTCAAGCATCCATTGTCGTTGATGGGGGACAACCCGGAAGCGGCTCCGCTGCCACTATGCCGCAAAACGTTTGGCATGCGGATACTGGTGGCATGGGACAGGAAGAGGGCAGGACGCCGGCCTCTGCCGGCAAAAAAATGGTCATGGATGCTAAGGACAGGAAGGCTGCTCACTACGTACCCGGCCAGGTGGTTTTTCTCATTGATAACAACAAGGCCGGTCTTGCCAATCTCGACCGGGCAGCGAAAAAGCACGGACTTACCGTCACTGAGAAAAACGTCCTGAAATCGCTTAACCGGATCATGGTGGTGTCTTCCACGGCCAAGGACGCGGCGGCGGTTGCCGAGGCACTGAAAAGTGAATCCGGCGTCTATAATGCCCAGCCCAATTATGTCTTTGCCACGATGGCCGGGCAAGATCCGATGAGTTCCATGCAGAATCTGGTCTCGATGCTCGATTTGCCGGAGGTGCACAACACGGTCAGCGGCAAGCATATCACCGTGGCGGTGGTCGACACCGGTGTCGAGGTAGAGCACGAGGACCTGCGTGCCCGTGTCGTTGGCCATCAGAACTTCATATCGGGCAGTGGCTATCAGGGGGAGATTCACGGTACCGCCGTCGCCGGAATCATCGGTGCCGGCAAAAATGACTGCGGCATCGTCGGTATTGCCCCGGACGTATCTTTGCTGGCATTGCGGGCCTGCCGCCAGGTCAGTAAGACCTCGTCCGCCGGGGAATGCTTCTCGACCTCCCTGATGCGCTCCCTCGACGCCGCTATCTCCGCCAAAGTGCATGTGGTCAATCTGAGCCTTGGGGCCTACGTCAACGATAGCCTTTTAAGCATGATGATCGACAGCGGGCACGACAAGGGGATCGTGTTTGCCGCCCCGGTGGGCAATGATCCTGCGGCGGAGAACATCGCCTTTCCTGCTTCCCACAGCAAGGTCGTCAGTGTCGCCGGTTTTGATGAACTGGGCAATCCACTGCCCAATAAAAAACTGGCAGCGAAGGCCGATGCCGTGGCTCCGGCAACCCATCTTTTCGTCACAGCACCCGGCAACAGCTATAATTTTGTTGACGGCACCTCTCTGGCAAGTGCCTCTATTACCGGCATTATTGCCCTTTCCATGGAAAAAAATCTTGCTCGGAACCCACCCTGCCTGCCACGGTTTACCAATGCTCTTCCATGGTCGAAGCAGGTCTTCGTTTGTCTTGGTTTGTAGCTGGGAACTCTTGCCCGGCTGGTCTCTTTTTGCCGGCACCTCTGGGCAGCTGCCATCTTGCCGGCGCTTATCTTCTGTAACTGTCTAGGCTTACATTTCTTTATTGGCCTGCGAGCTGGTCAACACATCAAGCAGGGCCGCGGTTTCCGCGTCCGCTTGGCCATCATAGCGCTCGGGGCGGTATTTCATCTGCAATGCAGCGAGGACTTCCCGGGTTTTTTTGTCCAGCTCGCCCGTTGGAGTCAGGGTAAAGCCATGTTCGATGAGCTTGTTCTGGAACCACAGGAGGTCTGGGAGGCTGTCCTGGTACACCTCTTGGCGGGCGGCCACCACCGCCCGGTCGGGCCAGGGGATCAGACCTGCGTCGGCGAGGCGCGTCCAGGGGAATTTCGGGCCGGGGTCGGTTTTCCGGTGCGGGGCGATGTCGCTGTGGCCGAGGATAAATTCCGGCCGGATCGTATGCCGGGCGACGATGTCCTTGAGGAGGGCGATGACGGCATCGACCTGCGGCCCGGGATAGTCGTGATAGGCGACCCCGTCGACTCCCACATAGTCCCCGGCGTTGACGATTTCAATACCGATGGACGAGGCGTTGAGGAAGGTCCTGCCTCTCCAGCTGCTGATGCCGGCGTGATAGGCACGTTGCGATTCATCCACCAGCTGATAGATCTCCACTGGTTCGTCCCGCACCAGATAATGGCTGCTGACCTCGCCCTCGGTGAGGGTCTTCAGGGAGGAGGAAAAATCCTCCCTGGTGAAGTGCAGGACCACCGCCTGCACGCGGCTTTCCTGGCTCCTGGCCTGATGGTTGGTGATGTAGGGGGCCGGAGCGCAGCTGACAAGAAGACTAAGCGAGGTGGCCAATATCCACAGGAGGGCAGGCTTGGCAGCCGGGGGGGTGGTCATGTTATTGATATTATAGGAGCTATTTATGATTGGCAACAGATGATAAGGTTTTCAATGTGGGGTTATGCATACAGATACATCATTGGAGGGCTGATCGCAAGGCGACACCTAATTCTTCGATACTGTATGGTTTTTTAATAAAGATCCCGGCGCCGATGGTCTTGAGCTGGCTGATATCGTCGCTATCGGCAAAGCCGCTGACGATTATCGCTTTCTGTCCTGGTTTAATAAGGATAATGTTTTCATAGGTTTGCCGGCCATTAAGGCCTGGTTCCATGAGCATATCGAGGATCACCAGGTCGGCATGGTGGTTGTGAAGATACTGTATCGCCTCCTCGCCGGAGGCGACAGCCTCCGCCGAATAGTGCAGCTCCTGGAGTATTTGTACTGCAATATCTCTTTGTTGGGGGTCATCGTCGACTACCAGGACGTGCTGGCCTTGGCCATACAGGTCAGCCAGCGTGGCAGGCGTTTGCGAGATGGTGGTGTTTTCGTCGGTTGCCGGCAGATATAACGAAAAGGTCGTTCCGGCCTCGGTGGAACTCTCCACTGTTACCGCTCCATGATGATCCTCCATGGTATTCCATACCACCGTCAGGCCAAGCCCCGTACCGCTTCGTCCCATGGCCTTTCTTGTATAAAACGGTTCAAAAATGTGTTCGAGATCGGCTGGATTGATCCCCGTGCCGCTGTCGGTGACGCTCAGGACCACGTATCTGCCAAGAGCAAGGTCCGGGAATCCGGGCGGGGCCTGCGCCAATATCTCATTGCGGCTGGAAATGGTAATCACCCCCGGGGTGTCTGCCGGGATCGCCTCGGCACTATTGTTGATAAGATTCATCAGGCATTTTTGTAGATGCACCGGGGAACAAGAACTTATCCACAGTTCTTCCGCGAATCTGGTGACAAAGGAAAGCGCTGGAAATGCCGAGGCGAGCCTCTGGTGCTCGGGTGAATCCAGGTACTCGGAAACCAGGGTGTTGAGGCAGATATTTTCCTTTACCGCTGCAACGCCCCGGGCGATGGTCAGGAGGTCGGCGACCACCTTCGCCGCCCGTTTGCCGGAATCATGGATCCGGGTGAGGGGCTTGCGCAGCGGGCTATCGGGCGGCAGCTGGAGGAGGAGGATTTCCGGGTAATTGATTATTCCCGAGAGTATATTGTTGAGATCATGGGCCACTCCTCCTGCCATCTTGCCTATGGTCTCAAGCTTCTGGGAGCGGTGCAGCAGTTTCTCAAGATGTTCCTTTTCCGCCTTGACCTTCTGTTGCTGGGTGATGTCTTCGGCAATCCCAAGCAGATATAGTGGGTTGCCGGCAGCATCGAAAATGGGGATTTTGCGGGTATGGAGGACCATCTTGGTATGCTCTCTGGTCTCGATCAATTCCTCGGGGATATCAATGAGGGTGCCCTTGTTGAGGACCTCACGGTCTTTGTTGATGAAAAATCTCGCCTCGTTCTCCGGAAAGAAATCAAAGTCATTTTTGCCTATGAAATCGGTAACCTCATAGCCAAGCATCTCGGCCCCGGTTTTGTTGAAACGGATAAAGCGAAGCTCTTGCGGGTCTTTGACGAAGACCATCGCTGGAATATTATCAATTACCGTGTTGAGGAATTCCTCGTTAAGACGAAGATCTGCCTGGGCCTTTTTTGCCTCTTGCCAGGCGCGTTCAAGGCTGCGGCGATTTTCTTCCTGGCGCTGTAGCCAGGTATAGGCGGCCAGTCCGAGCAGTGCGGCAAGGACCAGGGCGGATATTCGCAGGGGATAGAGATAGGGAGAGGATGCCAGCCAGCCGTTTTTGGGGGTTCCGGCGAGCAGCCAGCTCCCCTCCGGGAGATTGACCGGCAGCAGCACCGGATTATCCTGAAATATCGCCGGATCGCCTTCAATCATATCGCCCTCCGCTCCCAGGCCGTCCTTGCCCCTGAGGGCGACGCGGATGTCAAGATTATCGTCATAAAGACCGGATGCCTTGAAGAGGTTTTCCTTTTCGATGACGATGCTCGCCAGCCCCCAATATTTGTCTTCCTTCTGCCCGTCGGGGTCATCGGCGAGATATATCGGGGTCCTGCTGACAAAGGCAAGTCCTCCCTGAACGAGGTTTACCGGGCCGGCGATCACCGCCTTGCGCGAGGCAATTATCCTGGCGACGGATGGCCATTGCTCGGCATTGTCCTGATACCTCAGACCAACCGCCCGTTCATTGCCCTGGAGAGGGTAAACGAAGCGGACGACATTGTCGGGAGCCAGGGCGATGTTGCGAATATAGTTACGGTTATCGAGGATCTGCCGGGCAAGTTGCTGGAAGGTCAAGTCATCCATTTGCGGATGAATTGAAATAAAGGCGATGAGCCCCCGGGTGAGATAGAAATTGGCGTTTATCTGGGCCTCAAGACCGGCGCGAATCTGGCTGAGGGTGTTTATGGTCCTGGTTTGCAGGGTCTCCCGGAAGCGTTGCCGTTCAAGGACCTCCAGGCCGATGAACAGGCAGACCACGATGCAGAAGACAAGAAGTGCGGCGATTTTGGGATGGGGAGCATGTTTCGTCGTACTCATCGTCGGTGAATCCTTGGCTTTCTTGCCGGGTGATGGGCACTCTCTGTTCTGCTGTTGAGAAATATGGAAAGGATTCTCTATCGTATAATGAACCCCAGGAAAATGAAAGGACGGCAGGTGATTTTTATACCACAAGGGCATGAGTTTCGTATGAGCAGACCCGCTGCTCAACTCAGCTATATACCGCAAGGGCATGAGTTTCGTTTGAGCAGACCAGCTGCTCAACTCAGCTATATCCGCCAGGCTGGAGAGCTCACAGCTTCATATTCAGGGACAGCGGTTTGCGAAAGCGGTTGATGAAGGCGCAGGCGGTGTCGATCTGCGGTATACCGGCAGTAAGCGGCTGCCCTGTCAGGTTCTGGTGAAATATCTCGCCGTTACGGGGGATTTCGGCGATAATTCGTTGCCGGTCGAGACCTTGGGTCATGACTGGGCGCACCTCGTCATCGACTTTGTTGAGGATGAAATAGGTCTCGACGCCTGCGCCCCTGGCGATCTGTCGGGCGCGATCGGCCATCTCGATCGATTCGTAACTTGGGTCGACAATGCAGAGCACCAGATCGCAGTTCTTGTCTATCTGCCGGCCGAAGTGTTCCAGTCCGGCCTCGGCGTCGACGAGCACGATTTCATCGTCTTTTTCCTGCAATCGCGAAAGTACCGCCCTGGAAATGCCGCCGATCATGCAGGCGCAGCCTTCGCCGAATTCCTTGATTTTCCCAGCGACCAGCAGCTTGATGCCGTCCGTCTCGGCCAGGCATTCCACCGGCAGGCTGTCAAAGGTCAAAATCTGCTTGAAGAATTCATCCTCATGATTATGGTCTGCGGCCTGCTTCAGCACCTCCTTGGTGCCTTTACGCCCGCCCATGGCGTCCATCATGATCTCCGGTTGACGGGCGCCGAGGAGGCGGTGCAGGCAGAGGTTTGATTCATCCGCGTCGACCACCAGCACCTTCTTGCCGGTTTTTGCCAGTGCTCTGGCGAGGAGGACGGTGAGGGTGCTCTTGCCGCAGCCGCCTTTACCGCAAATCATGAATTTCATATGGGATTCCTGCTTGGTTGAGTGAATAGACGGCTGCTGATCCCTGATCTATTTCCGCCGCTGACCGGCTGTATTTGATCACGACCCGGGCAATATGCAAAGAAAAAACGGTAAAGGGTGTCACTGGCGCTACACAAAGAGGGGCAGGGGGCGTGCGGTTTGTAACCTTCCGGGCACAGAGGGATAACGACAGCAAACCAGCGAGATGGTGGCCTTCCTGCAAAAATTGTTACCAATCCCACACAGAGCATATTGGACACGTACTCCTGTGGTACTACCACATTTGTCCCTTTTCTTGCTTGTAACAGACTGAAAATATTGGTGATAAAAATTGTTTTCAGAGAGTGGCACCAATATTGTATTCCAATTTGATCTGCAGCGTCACCTGAGGGTTGCAAAGAAATCGGCAAATTGTCTCTGGGTGGAGCACTTCACCCTCATAGAACCACTTTGAAAAAAAGGAAAGGTATTCATGGCGAAAATAATTTTTGGAGCATGGGATGGCAAGGTTATCGATAATCGCAACCGGCAGATTTTCGAAATCGAAGAACACCCTGAATTCAGCGACTTTGATGAATTCAACACCGGCAATCCCATCAAGGCCTTTTTCGGAGGCCACGGCTTTTTCATCTTTGAAAAGGATGTGAATCTGCTGGATGCCCTTTTCCACTATATGGAACGGGTTGCCAGGGAATCCTGCGGCAAATGCACGCCGTGCAGGGTCGGCACGCAGATTATGCAGCGCAAACTCGAGGACCTGGTGAACCGCCGGGGCACGGCCAAGGATCTCGATGAAATTGAGGGTATTGCCGAACAGGTGCGGAGCACCTCCCTGTGCGGCTTGGGGCAGACGGCAAGCGTCGCTCTTCTGGCGATGTTCCGGTATTTTCGCGAGGCACTCCTTGCGGAACTGGACAGTCCGGCACCCCGGCCCCAACCCTGTGAAACCTATGTGTCCGCACCCTGTATCGAGGCCTGCCCCTCAAAGGTCGACGTTCCCAAATACATCGACTATGTCAAGGACGGTAAGTTCACCCATTCCCTTGGCGTCATTCTGCAGAAATACCCCATGGCCGCCACCTGTGGCCGGGTATGCGTCCGTTTCTGCGAGATGGCCTGCCGGCGCACCCAGGTGGACGAGGCGGTTGGCATTAAAGTGCTAAAACGCTTTGTTGCCGACCACGAGCGGGCAGTGATTAACGAGTGGTTCTCTTCCTACACACCCCCGGAAGCAAAAGACAAACGCCTGAAGGTGGCGGTTGTTGGTACCGGCCCTGCCGGCATTGCCGCCGCCTACCATCTGCTCCTCAAGGGCTACCCGGTCGATATCTTTGAGGGCAAATCGATTCCCGGCGGCATGGCGGCCACCGGCATTCCCGAGTACCGGCTGCCAAAGGCGGTGCTCGGCAAGGAGATTTCCATCATCGAGGCCTTAGGGGGACAGATCCATTACAACCAGAAAATGGGCAGGGATTTCACCCTCAGTGATCTGATGGAAAGGGGATACTCGGCGGTATTCCTCGGTATCGGTACCCACAAAGGCAAAACCATGCAGGTGGCCTATGAAGACCCGGAAATTCTTGGCTACGACTTTGGTGTCGATTTTCTTCTGCGCATCAACCACGATTATATCGACCGGGGAGTCCCCATGCAACTCGGCGAGAAAATGGTGGTGGTGGGTGGTGGCAACGTCGCCATGGATTGCGCCCGATCGGCCCTCAGAATGAACGTCAAGGAGGTCCATCTGGTGTACCGGCGCAGCGAAAAGGAGATGCCCGCCGACCATGAAGAGATCGAGGCGGCAAAGAAAGAGGGGGTCATTTTTCATTTCCTCACCAATCCGACCAAGATCCTGGTGCAGAACGGCCGGGTCCGCGGCGTCGAGGTGATTAAAATGGCCTTGAGCGAGCCGGATGAAAGTGGCAGGTGCAGCGTTGTCCCTGTTGCCGAGAGTGAATTTGTAATCGACACCAACCATGTCATCCCGGCCATCGGCCAGCAGGTGGAACTCGGCTTCGTCAGCCCGAAGGATGGTGTCGAACTCCATCCCTGGGGCACCATCAAGGTCAATCCCGCCTCGCTGATGACCACCCGCAAGGGCGTATTTGCCGGCGGCGACTGCGTCAGCGGGCCGGCCACCCTGGTACAGGCCATGGCCCATGGTGAGAAGGCGGCGAGAAGCATCGATGACTACCTGACTCTCGGCCGGATCCGCTTCCAGCCGAAAGAAAGGATGGCCCAGCTGGTAGCCGATGTGCAGCCGATGATCGCCAAGGGCATCAATATCCCGATACGCCACGAGTACCGGGTAAAGATCAAAGAGCTTGATCCCTTGATGCGCAAGAAGATCTTCGAAGAGGTTGAAAAGCCCATTTCCGTCGACGAAGCATACTCGGAAGCGCAGCGCTGCATGCGCTGCTACCGTGTCTATTCTGTAATTACTGAGCAATAAGGGGGGAACCCGATAATGATAGGAACAATTAACGGCAAGCAGGTCGAATTTAGCAAAAATCAGACCATACTGAGTGTTGCGAAGGCCAACAATCACTTCATTCCGACTCTTTGTGAGATGGCCGACCTTGAGCACACACCGGGCACCTGCAGAGTATGCCTGGTTGACATACAGAAAAAGGATGATTCAGAACACCGTATCGTCACCTCATGCACTACGCCGATGGAGGAGGGGATGACTGTTCTGACCCGCACCCCGAAGGTGCGGCAGATGCAGCGGCTGCAGGTGGAGCTGCTCATCGCAGACCATAACCAGGATTGCGCCTCCTGCATTCGCCATGGCAACTGCGAACTGCAGGATGTCGCCCAATTTGTCGGACTTGAACAGACCCGCTATACCTACCCGCAGTTTTACCAGCGGCGCAGCAAGGACAAATCATCGCCGGCGGTTGTCCGGGATATGAGCAAGTGCATCCGCTGCTTCCGCTGCGTCAAGGTCTGCCGGGATATTCAGGGTATCGATGCCCTGGTTATCACTGAGAAAGGACTGGAAACGGAGATCAGCGTCCGCGACCATCTGCCCCTTGATCAGTCGAACTGTGTGTCCTGCGGCCAGTGCATTCTCGTCTGCCCGGTTGGCGCCCTGGCCGAGAAGAATGACATAGAGGCTGCCCAGAACCTGTTCTCCGACCCCGATATCTTTACGGTGGTGCAGTTTGCTCCGGCGGTGCGCACGGCAATCGGCGAGGAGTTCAATATGGCCAAGGGTGAGAATGTCGAGGGCAAGATCATCACAGCCCTCAAACGGCTTGGTGCCAATGTCGTCCTCGATACCAATTTTACCGCCGACCTGGTTATCATGGAGGAAGGCAACGAATTGCTGGATCGGGTGCTGAACAAGGGGACCCTTCCCATGTTCACCTCCTGTTGCCCCGGCTGGGTGAATTTCGTTGAGAAATATTACCCGGAAATGACCGGACATCTGTCAACCGTCCGTTCGCCCCAGCAGTGTCTGGGCTCAATGGCCAAGACCTATCTCGCCGGGAAAATGGACCTTGATCCCAGCCGTATCCGGGTCATCTCCCTCATGCCCTGCACGGCCAAGAAGGGCGAGGCGAAGCGGACCGAGTTTGCCGGAGACGGCTCCGCCGATGTCGATGTCGTCCTGACAACCCGCGAGTTCGCCAGGCTTCTGAAACGAGAAGGGATTGATCTGGCCCTCCTGGAGGATAGCGGCTTCGACAACCCCTGGATGACCGACTACTCGGGTGCCGCGGTTATCTTCGGCAATACCGGTGGCGTCATGGAGGCGGCGGTCAGGACCGTTCATAAGGTGGTGACCGGCAAGGAACTGGAACAGGTCGAGTATACACCCCTGCGCGGCGACGGCACCTCCCGGCAGGCCACGGTTGATCTCGGCGCGGAGATAGGTCCGGTCCGGCTGGCGGTTGTCCACACCCTGAAAGAGGCGCGCGCCATCATGGAGGCGATTAAAAGCAAGGAGCGTTCCTATGACTTTGTCGAGGTGATGGCCTGCCCAGGAGGATGCGCCGGAGGTGGCGGACAGCCGAGAAGTAAGCACTCCTATCAGGGCTCGAGCCGGGAACGCAAACAAGGCCTATACGCCATCGATACAAACCGGCCGATCCGCCAATCCCATAATAATCCAATGATTGCCAGACTCTACGAGGACTTTCTGGAAAAACCCCTCGGTGAAAAAAGCCATCACCTGCTGCACACGACCTACCGCGACAGGAAGCAGAACATCAAGCATACCATGATGGAGATTTGGCAGGAGATTGAAGAGCGGAGCTGATCAGGAAGCGTCGCTATGATCCGTCCCGATGGTCGCCGGTGGCGGGAGGGCGACTGGTGTTCCATCGGGACGTGATCGGCCGTAAATTTGGGAATGGATGCTGCATCTTATTTCAATGAGCTTGCAAGTTGGCTCGGAAGGAGGGTGCACTCCGTGCACCATCTCTGGTTTTGTTGGTGCACAGAGTGCATCCTACGAAAAACAAAGCCATCTTGAGTGCAAAAGCGAGTTAAGGGAAAAGAAGGAATCGCAAATGGTAAAAATAGATAGAGAAGGATCGGACCCGATGGTGAGCTCTAGTCATAGGGAATCGTTGGCCGAAGATGACTACCCGGACTTTATCGATCATTCCGCCTTGAGCAAGCTGGCCTTGCGTCCGGAGGCAGGGGAGGGGGAGATTTTCGAGATCCTGTCCCGCGCCGCCGAGCTCAAGGGTTTGAATATATACGATGCGGCGGCCTTGCTGTCGGTCCGCCAACCGAAGCATATCCGGTTGATTATGGCCGCGGCCGAACAGGTAAAGCTGGCAATTTACGGCCGACGGATGGTCATGTTCGCCCCCTTGTATACCAGCAATTATTGCGTCAATAACTGCCTGTATTGTGGTTTCAGAAAGGACAACAAGGACTTGACCAGACGCAGGCTCAGTATCGAAGAGATCTGTGCCGAAACCAGGGTCCTCTTGAAGGAGGGGCACAAGCGGCTCCTTGTTCTCTCCGGCGAGACAGGGGGTAAAGGTCTCGCCGGTTTAAAGGAGACCTTGCAGGCCATTTACCAGGTACGGGAAAACGGCCAGGGGATCCGGCGGATAAACGTCGAGATAGCCCCGCTGTCGACCGCCCAGTTTCGCCAGTTGAAGACCTGCAATATCGGCACCTATATCTGCTTCCAGGAGACCTACGATCAGGGGTTGTATAGCAGATACCATCGCTCGGGCCCGAAGGCCGATTATAAAAACCGTTTGTTCGTCATGCACCGGGCCATGGAGGCGGGGATCGACGATGTCGGAATCGGCGCCCTTTTCGGCCTGGCGGATCACCGGTTCGAGACCCTCGCCCTTCTCAGGCACGCCGAGGAACTGGAACGGATCTTCGGCTGCGGCCCGCATACGGTGAGCGTTCCCCGTATTGAACCGGCCCACGGGGCGCCGGTGTCGACGGAGGTGCCTTTCCCGGTGGATGACGATGCCTTCCGCACCATTATTGCCGTCCTGCGCCTGTCCTTGCCGTACACCGGCATCATCCTCTCCACCCGGGAGAATGCCGCTCTGCGCCACGAACTGTTTCGCTACGGCGTAAGCCAGATTTCCGCCGGATCAAGGACTGCCATCGGCGGCTATAGCGAAGATCAGGCAGAGGAGGGGCAGTTTTCCCTGGGCGACCAGCGTCCCATGGAGGAGGTGATACGCGAATTGGTGGACATGGGCTTCATCCCGTCCTTTTGTACCGGGTGCTACCGGAAGGGCCGGGTGGGCAAGGACTTTATGGATCTGGCTAAACCCGGACTGATTAAGTCCTTTTGCCATCCCAACGGTCTGGTTTCCTTTGCCGAATACCTCACCGATTTTGCCGGGGACGACACCCGGCGGCAAGGCTTTGACTTGATCGACAAGATGGTGGACGAGGAGGACAATCTGGCAATTCAAACGGTGGTCCGCGAATCGCTGGTGCGGATTGCCGGCGGGGAAAGGGACATCTATCTCTAGGTATGGCAATGGCAGTTCACATCCCGGCTGAGGGTTTGCAACAGGTGGCCGGCAACCAGGTAGTCCCCCTCAGTCCGGCGGAAATCACCGGCCTCTTTTGCCATGCGGCGACTGAAGAACTGGTTGCCATGGCTAACGCCACCTGCCGGCGGGTGCATGGCCGGGATGTCCTGCTGCGCGGCCTGATCGAGTACAGCAATGTCTGCAGCTGCGATTGCCTTTACTGTGGAATCCGGCATGGCAACCGCCGGGTGAAGCGCTATCGCATGGAGGAATCAGCCATTCTTGCCGTCGTGGAGGAAGGCTATAACCGGGGCTTTCGCTCCTTTGTCCTCCAGGGCGGCGAGGATCCTGACTACACGACAGGGAGGATCTGTCGACTGGTGGGGATGATTAAGGGCCAGGGCCGGGAAGATGCGGCGGTCACCCTGAGCTGCGGCATGCGCCGCCGGAACGAATACCAGGCGATGGCCCAGGCCGGTGTCGACCGCTATCTTTTGCGTTTTGAGACGGCCGACCCGCGGCTGCACTTTTCCCTGCGCAGACGCACCCTGGCGGATCGGCTGGAGGCCTTGGATGGCATCCGGGATGCCGGTTTGCAGGTAGGCAGTGGCTATATGCTCGGTCTGCCAGGAGAAACTCCGGAAATCCAATTGGAGAATATTCTGCTCTGCCAAAGCTTACAGCTGGATATGATCGGTGTCGGCCCCTTCATCCCCCATCCGGACACCCCCTTGGGCGGCGCCGGGCAGCAGCCGCTTGAAGCGGTCATCCGCGGCCTTGCCCTGCTGCGCCTGGCCCTGCCCGAGGCCCATCTTCCGGCAACCACCGCAGCCGGCAGTCTGGTCGCCGATGGCCGGGAACAGATGCTGGCCGCCGGGGCCAATGTGTTGATGCCCAATCTGACCCCGATGATTTTTAAAGAGAACTATCTGCTGTATCCCAACAAGGTCTGTCTGCTGGAAAAGGGTGTCGAGGATCTGGCCGGTCTCGCCGGGCAGCTATTGCCCCTCGATCGCAAACTCAGTTTTGCCCGGGGCGATGCCCTGCGCATTGCCAGGAAGAATTGATGATCTACTATGGCGAAGAAACGGCCAAGGCCTTGACCTGGCTAGGGAAAGACCAGACGCCACGGCAGCTCATCCAGGCCTATGGCCAGGTGAAACTGGCGGCGATATGCGCCCAGCAGGAAACTGCCGCCCTGTATCCTGAGGATTATTTTCCACTGCTGAAAGATACCGCGGGTGAGATAATCGACGGGCAATGGGACGGCCAGTTCCCCCTGCCTCTTTCCCAGGGTGGGGCCGGAACCAGCCTGCATATGAATATCTGCGAGGTCCTGGCCAACCTGGCCAATAGCCGCTATACAGGAGATTTTCGCGCCCATCCCTTGGACCATCTGGCCAGGTTTCAATCGACCAACGATACCTTGCCAACCGCCGTTATCCTCATGACCTACCGCTTTCTCGAACGGATCGAAAAGCAGGTCGTCCGTCTGCAGGAGGGTCTGGTCGAACGAGAAGGATTATACGGCAACTGGCTGATGTGCGGCCGCACCGAACTCCAGGACGCCCTGCCCATTACCCTCGGTCAGGTCTTCGGCGCCTGGGCCGGGCCTGTGGAAAGAGACCGCTGGCGTCTGCATAAGGTGAAAGAACGCCTCAGGATCATTCCGCTCGGCGGGACGGCTCTCGGGACCGGCTTCTCGGCGCCGCTTGCCTATGTGTTTGCGGTTGAAAAACACCTCCGGCGCATCACCGGCCTGCCTCTTTGTCGCAGCCAGAACCTCTGCGACCAGGTTGCCCACACCGACAGCCTGGCGGAATGCGCCAATGCCATGGGCCTGTGCGCCGATAATCTCTACAAAATGTCCTCGGATCTCCTCCTCTACAGCTCATCACTTTGCCGGGAGATGCGCCATGCGGAGGTGCAATTCGGTTCCAGTATCATGCCGGATAAATCCAACCCGGTCCTCCTGGAGTGGATCCGCGGTCTGGCCATGGAGTGTTCTGCCGTCGCCGGTCTGGTGGGCCAGTTTTGCCGGGGGGGACAGCTGCAACTGAACGCCAATATGCCCTTTATCGCCGAACAGATGCTCCGCCTCTCCAGCCGCCTGGAAAAGGCCCTGGACTGCACGGCCGGACGGCTACTAGAGGCGCTGCAACCCGACAGGGCTGTTATGGAGGCGCGCCTGGCGGTCAGCCCGGCCCTGTTGAACACCCTGAAGGATGCCTTGGGCTATTCACGCTTGAAGTCCTTGCTGCCTCTCATTGAGGAGGCGGCACCGCAGAACCGCCGGGAGCTTGCCCTGTGGCTGGAAAAAAATACCGAACTTAAGAAAGCATTTCTCGATGCCTGGGCAGATCCCCGCCATCTCACCAATATCGACACGGGAAAAATCCGATGAGTACCACCACCCCTCTTGCCGAATTGACGACAATCGTCCTCGCCGGGATCCGCAACGCCGGCAAATCATCGTTGATGAACAATCTTTTTAGAAAGAATGTGGCCATTGTCTCGGACACCCCCGGAACGACCACCGATCCGGTGACCAGGAAGATAGAACTGGGGAAATTGGGCATGTGCGCGGTAACCGATACCGCCGGGCTGGATGATAGGGGAGGACTCGGGGAACAGCGCATTGCAAAGGCGAAGGAAAGGGTGATGGCGGCCGATTTGCTCCTCTTTGTATCCCCCGGCAACCTGCCGCCGCAGCCCTGCGAGGTGGAGTTTTTGCAGTGGCTCGGGGGTCAGGGGATTCCCTGGCTGGCTGTGACGACCTTTGCCGATCTGCCCGGCCACCCCGATAAGAGGGAATTCTTTGCCGGTCATACCTGTATTCCCCAGGATAATTTCCAGCCGGAAAGCGCCCTGAAATTGGTTGCCGGCATGGAGCAGCTACAAGACAAAATAACCAGGGAGATAACCCCGGTTGAAGGTCTGGTGCAGGAACAGGACCTGGTCTTGTTGGTTACCCCCATTGATTTGTCGGCCCCGGCCGGCCGGTTGATCCTCCCCCAGGTGGAAACCATCCGCGATCTTCTCGACCGGGATTGTGCCGCGCTCATTGTAAAAGAGCGGGAATTAGCCTTTTTTTACCAGCGCTTGGGAATCCGGCCCTCCCTGGTGATTACCGATAGTCAGGCCTTCCACAAGGTTGCCGCCGATCTGCCGGAGGACCAGCCCCTTACCTCCTTTTCCCTGCTGTTCGCCAGGAAAAAGGGCGATCCGGCCTGGTTTATAAAGAGCCTTGCGATTCTCAGGAAATTTCCGGAGAACGGTCGGGTCCTGGTAATGGAATCCTGCTCGCATCATTGCCAGGCGGAGGATATCGGCAGGGTGAAGATCCCTAGACTCTTCCGGCAGATGGTGGGGTCGAGGGTGGAATTCCACCATAGCAGGCAATTGCCGGAAGACCCGGCAAGCTGGGATCTGGTCATTCATTGCGGGGGCTGCATGATCACCCAGAGGGCCATGGAGGCGCGACTGGAGGTTTTTCGCAGAAACAGGATTCCAGTTCTCAACTATGGCCTCTTCCTTGCCTGGGCGCATGGGTTGTTGCCACGGGCCCTCGAACCTTTTCCAGGGCTTGTCGGCCTCTACGAAAAACAGCTGTCTGCTGGGTAGATCAATGCCCGCAAAGCTCCCGGATATTTTTCGTATACCACAAGGGCCGGTTTTGTTTGAGCAGACAAGCTGCTCAACGCAGCTTTATGTTATGCAACCTTGGCAGCGAGTTCTTTGCCGTAGGCGTGGGCGACTTTGATACCACCATCGATTTCACTGCCTTTTAGCATCAGCGGGGTGCTGACCATATTCATGCTGTAGATGTTTTTCATCGTGTCGAAGATCCGTTCCGCCGCTTCGCCACTCCAGCCAAAGGCGCCAAAGGCCCCGCCGACCTTATCCCTGAGATCGGCTTTTTCAGCGAGAAACAGGAAGGTTTTCATCCTCTGCATCATCTCGCCGTGGTAGGTCGACGAGCCGAAGGCGTAGATATCGAAACCGGCAAGGTCCGTTGCCTGCTTGATCTCGCCAACGTCTTTCAGGGTGACGGTCGCACCTGAGAATCGCAATCCTTCGGCAATAAGCTCGGCAATCTTCATGGTTTCACCGTTGCGAGTTGAGTAGACAAGAAGTGCCTGGGTCATTTGAATCCTCCTTTGAAAGATGGAAAAGATTGATACCGTTTGTCCATATCATCATGACGGGACGTTTCCAGGGTAGCTTATAATAATACGCTTGCCTATCGGGAACTATTGGTTGCAGCCGTGGGGGGATGTATTAGCGAAAAAACGTATTGTAACCGGAGATCAATCCGGCAAATTTTCACGGGAAACGGCCCATTGCCTCAATGGTGCCTGGTTTCACCGCGGAAATCTCCCCCCATGCCGGCCTTCACCAACACTTGGTGATGTTGTTTCTTGTCGATTCTGTTACAATAATTACCTACTTGACGGTAGTTGTCTTGTCTGCAACATTCCTGCTTACTGTGCGGATTACTCCAGTTTTAATGGTGGCCTTGTGTTGTTGTATTATTTAGATCTTCTTGGCGTGGCGGTGTTTGCGGTCAGCGGTGTGCTGGCGGCACGCGATCGCGACCTGGATTTCCTCGGTGTCATCGTGGTGGCGGCGATTACCGCTATCGGCGGTGGCACTCTTCGCGACCTCCTCCTCAAT
Source organism: Desulforhopalus sp. (assembly GCA_030247675.1). Classification (NCBI taxonomy): domain Bacteria; kingdom Pseudomonadati; phylum Thermodesulfobacteriota; class Desulfobulbia; order Desulfobulbales; family Desulfocapsaceae; genus Desulforhopalus; species Desulforhopalus sp. The sequence continues at coordinate 1,195,376 of JAOTRX010000002.1, forward strand.
CGGCATCCGATTTTTTGGGTTACCGATTCCTGGTATTTGATCGTCATCATCACCGCCGCCCTCTTGACCGTGGCCTATGTGCGGCGATGGCCGCCGCCGGGGACCTCACTCCTCGTCGCCGATGCCTTTGGTTTGGGCCTTTTTGCCATATCCGGCGCCCAATATGCCGAAGCGGCCCAGTGCCCAGCGCTTATCGTGGTGCTGATGGGTACAATGACCGGCGTGACCGGTGGCATTATCCGAGACGTCATCACCGCCAAGATCCCGCTGATCCTGCGGCAGGAGGTCTACGCCACGGCAGCCATCGCCGGCGTCGTGGCATATCTGGCCATGCAGGCCATCGGTATCTCGCAGGCGATAGCATTTTACAGCGGCATGGCCGTGGTCGTCGTGTTGCGGCTGGTAGCCATACGCTGGAATTTACACCTGCCGGTGTTTCATAAGCCGGAACAATGAACGAGGTCCGTTGACTGAATGCCGTCCGGCATTATCATGGTCATGAATGAAATCGCGGCAGGTTGCCGCCTAAAGTGCACCTGCCGAAACACTGGCGATCCACAATCTTCGAAGGAAACCGCATGATTCAATCTATCGGCACGCTGCCCATCTACCTGGGGTTTACACTGCTCGTCATTGTTCTCCTGGCGGTTGACTTTGCCGTGCTGAAGACCCAGGGCAACCACCGGGTCAGCGCCAAGGAGGCGGCCTGGTGGTCGGTGGTGTGGATCGCTATCTCCCTTGTCTTCTGCGCCTGGTTCTGGTGGTACCTCGATGGGCTGTTCGGGCGGGAGTTCGCCAACGAAAAGGCCCTGGAATATCTCTCCGGCTATCTAATCGAGAAATCGCTGGCGGTTGACAACGTCTTCGTGTGGATCACCCTGTTTGGCTTTTTTGCCGTGCCTGCCGCCTTCCAGAAGCGCGTCCTGCTCTATGGCGTGCTCGGCGCCATCGTCATGCGGGCCGTACTCATCTATGTCGGCGCCCTGCTGCTGGCCAAGTTCCATTGGATACTCTATGTTTTCGGCCTCTTTCTTTTGGTAACCGGCGTCAAGATGCTGGTGTTCTCCTCGCACGATCCCGATCTGGAGAAAAACCCTCTGCTCCGCTGGATGCGCCGGCACATGAAAATCACCAGCGAGTACCACGATGAAAAATTTTTCGTCGACAAAGGAGGGGTGCGTTACGCCACGCCGATGTTCGTGGTGCTGGTGCTGGTCGAGGCCACCGACCTCATCTTCGCGGTCGATTCCATCCCGGCCATCTTCGCCGTAACCAGCGACCCGTTCATCGTCTTTACCTCCAACATCTTTGCTATTCTGGGCTTGCGGGCGATGTACTTTCTGCTGTCTGATATGGCGGAGCGCTTTCACCTGCTCAAGTATGGCTTGGCGGTAATCCTCCTGTTCATCGGCACAAAGATGCTGCTGCTCGATATCTACAAGATTCCCATCGGCATCGCCTTGGGCGTCGTCGGCCTGATTCTCCTGGTGTCGGTGGTGGCCAGTCTTGTCACCTCCAAGCCATCCGGCCCGCAGGTTGAGAAAAGGCTCTAACTCATACCAAAGCTGTCTGGGAAAGGCAGTTTTGCTGGGAGGGGCAACTCCTTGCTGTCCCTCCCAGCCCACGGCCTGTCGATCGCCTCTTCCGACTACAAATTGATGTTTTCTTCCGGAATAGGCTTTTTCTTGCCGGTGTCGGTGAGCTGCAACTTGCCCCAGGCGCCGGTGATGAGCATTGGCTGGTGAAAGGTGACATGACGATAGTAATAGCTGCCGTCGCTGTCCTTGGCGGCGGCAGCCGCCTCGATATGCCGCGAAGCCACCGGACTGTCGCCACCGGAGACCCGATCGATCCACCAATCCTTATCAACGATGACCAGACGGCGGACATCCGGCCAGCCGCCGTTTTTAAGCAGAGCGAGCATCTCCTTCTCCAGGGCGAGGTCGGTCATCCCCGGTTTCGGCATCTTCTGCTGCTTGCCGCTGCTGTTTTTGATCTCGCCCAGCAGAGCGGCATAGGAGGCAAAGTTGTCACCGGCGATAGTGAACTCGCCGGAGGCATAGATGTCGCCATAGGCCTTGACCTCGACGCGAAAGGTATGCTTTCCCGGGGACAACTCGCTGAGGTATTTGGTGAACAGCTCCGGACCGAATTTGAGGCCGTCCTTTTCCGGAAAGATGATATCGCGATCGGAATAGTTGCTCATCGCCGCCGGATCCGGGGCGATATCAAGGATGAAGTAGTCGACGGCAAGCAGGTCCGGCCGTTTCAGGCCGATGGTCCGAGAGGTTTTCTGTTGCCCATCGATCATGATGTAAACGATCAGATAGTCACTGGAGCCAAGCAGGCTTTTCCACGGCTTGGCCGCCTTGAGCATGCCGTAGATGCGGTCCCCGGCGGCAAAGGCGGCGACGCCCGGAGGCGGTGAGGCCGGATTGATCGGCTCCTTGGCAAAGATGGTGCCGCCCTTATTGGTCTTGGCGTTGGTGGCCGCGGCCGGTACTGCCGACGCGGCCACTGGAGCTGAGGAGGCGGTTTCAGCGGGCGAATCGGCAGTGACCCCGGTCTTGGCGGCAGTGGTGCCAGTTGTTTTTTGGGCCTGATCAGATACCTTGCCGCCAGCCGCCGTGGATTCTTTGTTCTCCTCGAAAACAGAGCTCTTGGCGGTGGCCTTGCGGGCCGGTTCAGGGCTTTTCTTGACCGCCTTCTCCCCAGCGGGCGCGGTAGGCTTGGCAGTCTCCCCGTCACCCGCCTTCTTGCCCTCGTCGCCGGGAATGACCTTGCGCACCCCATCCTCAACCGCCGCCGCCCCGCTTTTCACGGCCTTGCCGACATCGTCGACCACCGAGCCGAAATCGAAGGCGTGCCCGACGATTGGCAGCAGCAACACCAGCAGCGCCAACCCCACCAAACTCTGGCCAACTCGAAAAAAGCTTGTTTGCCTCACGGTTGTTTCCCCCTTTGTCTGATATGGTGATCTTGCGGGCAGCGGAACCGCCCGGCCTTATCTGCTTATCAATGCGTCAATAATACCAGAAAGATAGTCCCGGGTAAACCTTCCCTGACAGGGAAACCAGGAATTGTCCATATCTATGACAACGTGATATCGGGGAGATAAAACAACGAGTCGCCCCATGCGCCGCTACAGAAATGTTCCAGATGAACGGGTGATTGTATGCGTTGAGAAGGGTGATCGAGAAGGTGTCGATTAATGACGATGTCCGCTGTCGCGCCGTGTATTCCCCGTGATCGAAAAGGGCAGGGCTTGTAAATACCTTGGAATACTGGAATAACATCCCGGAATGACACATTGTTGTAGCTGTAGAATGTACCCGTTCAACCAATAATTTTCCCGTGGTATTGGCTCGTATACGATCAGATTACTTTATTATTGCCCCAGAGGTATCTTTCTCCTGAATCTTTCCGAGTGTGAACTGTTATACTGAATTTGTGTAGAATTATGAGCCGAGGCAACTGGTGCTCGGTTTTCACAAACAAGTCCAGCGAGTAAGAGGAATTCCCATGGTGAGATTCACCGTCCATACCCTTGGTGAGCATGTCATCGACAATATGGTTGTCACCGGCCCTTGCCGGGATATCATCATGACCATGGTCGAGATGTTTCTGGCCACCTATAGCGGCCCGCCCGACGGCGACCTTGACTACGCCTTCGCCGAATATATTATTAGGGTTTCCATGGGCCAGGGGCGGATTCTCGACTGGCAGCCTGCGCCCCCTCAGGAAATTCACTGAGCACATCCATTCAACCACAAGGAAGCAATTATGAAAGTAGTGGCATTCAATGGCAGTCCCAAGAAAGACGGCAACACCTGGCACGCCCTGAAAATGGTGACCGACGAACTGGAAAAAGAAGGGATTAGCACCGATATCATCCATGTCGGCAACCAGGCGGTGCGCGGCTGCCTGGCCTGTGGCCAGTGTTTCAAGAAGAAGAATGAGCAATGCATTCAGACGGAGGATCCGGTCAACGAGTGGATTCAGCTGATGAAGGGGGCCGATGGCATCCTCCTCGGTTCGCCGGTACATTTTTCCGCCATTGCCGGCACCATGAAATCCTTTCTCGACCGGGCCTTCTATGTTACCGGCGTCAACAACTCGATGCTCCGCCATAAAGTGGGGGCCTCGGTGGTGGCCGTCAGGCGTTCCGGCGGTCTGCCCACCTTTAATCAGCTCAATAATTTCTTGTGTTATGCCGAGATGTTGCTGCCGACTTCCAATTATTGGAATGTCATCCATGGCGCGGCGCCGGGCGAGGTCGTCAAGGATGAAGAGGGCAACCAGATCATGCGTACTCTCGGTAAAAATATGGCGTGGTTGCTGAAGCTGGTCGAACATGGCAAAGGGGCAATCACCCCGCCTGAGCCGGAGAAAAAGGTCTGGATGAATTTTGTCAGGTAAATAGAACCCTGGGAGGTGCAGCTATGGACCTTATTGAGGCGATCCGAACCCGCAGGAGCATTCGCCAGTTTCAGAATCTGCCGGTTGGCGAGGACCAGGTCACTGCCATTATCGAGGCGGCGATGCTGGCCCCCTCGGCCGGCAATCAGCAGCCCTGGCACTTCATAGTAATTTCCGACCGGGCGAAACTGGACGCGATTCCGACA